>CAMUJH010000021.1 GCA_947089145.1 uncultured Hungatella sp.
AGCAAGCCGCTTGAGCAATAGCTGTACGGTCGAAAAACTCATTTCTCTTTATAAGTCATATTTTAAAGGCATACGGCAGTTTTGTCAAATGAAACAGCGCAAGGGCAGTTATGAACCTGTAAAGGGTTTGTAGCTGTCCTTTTTGCGTTTTGCTGGAGGGCTTTATGAATTGGGTAAAAAAGAGGCAGCATTGCAGATAGCGTCGGAGTTCAGTATCAGTTTTAACGATAACAGGGGCAGAAAGCCGCCGCCAAAGCGCAAGCGGAAGCTATCGTCGGAGCAGAAGTTTGAAAGGGCGGAAAAGAAATGTTTTTGTGTACTTTCTGATTATCTGTGCCAGTTAAGGGAATGGAAGGAACAGCAGGCGGCACTGGAAAAAACGATGGAGAAGATGGAGCAGGCATCACAGCCAGAAACAGGTTTGCCGGGAACAAAGTCAAGGACGTGCTGTTCTGTGAGGATTTTCTCGCGGGACACCCGATGAAGTGTATACATGACAGGTTCTTTGATGTAAATGGGGCTGTCAGCGATATGGAACAGATAAAGGCTGAAATATACCAAAAGATTGCGCCTTATGTCACATCAAACATTGCTTCGGATAAAGAGGAAAAGTGCTTGCAGGTTGCTGACCATGAAGGTATAATAAGAAATGAAGAACCGCTTTGCAGTCCACCAGCTTTTTCTGGAAAGGGGAAAGTCAATACGGTTATAAAATCCGCAGCACCATGACCACAAAAGCAAGGGCGGGCATCTACCACAGCACAGTGCCGCCGTTCGGCTACCGCAAATCGCCGAAGGACAGCCGCAAGCTGATACCTGATGCGGAAACAGCACCGAGAGTAAGGCATATGTATGAGCCTGCTGTGCAGGGAAAATGTTATAAGGCAATCGGCAACGTGCTGATAAGGGAGCGCATACCGATACCGGCATACTGGCGCCACATCAGGGGCGAGGGTACATGGGCAGGCTTTCAGGGCGAGGGGCATATATCCAACTATATCTGGAATGAAACTACAATTAAATGGAGAGTGGTATAATCACCTTGGAACTTCAACATGATGTGCCTCCTTCCATAGTCTGCAGTGGTTTACAACTATAGGATAGCATATTTTGCTGAAGTTTTTCTATACAAACACGCTCTAGCACAACAGGTTAAGTTAAAAATTTTAAACACAAAGGAGATAAAGAAATGGCAAACAAGTACACAGGCACCCAGACAGAGAAAAATTTAGAGGCGGCATTTGCCGGGGAGTCACAGGCAAGAAACAAATATACGTATTTTGCGTCTGTGGCTAAGAAGGAAGGGTACGAGCAGATTTCGTCACTGTTTTTAAAGACGGCGGACAATGAAAAAGAACATGCCAAAATGTGGTTTAAGGAGTTAAACGGCATCGGGGATACCAAGGCAAACCTGGAGGCGGCTGCAGACGGGGAGAACTACGAGTGGACCGATATGTATGAGGACTTCGCAAAGACTGCTGAAAAAGAAGGCTTTGAGGACCTGGCCAAAAAGTTCAGGCTGGTGGCTGCCATTGAGAAGCACCACGAGGAGAGATACCGTGCCCTTCTTAAAAATGTGGAGACTGCATCCGTGTTTGAAAAGAGTGAGGTAAAGGTATGGGAGTGCCGCAACTGCGGGCACATTGTGGTAGGGACAGCGGCACCGGAAGTATGTCCCACATGCAATCATCCCAAAAGCTACTTTGAGGTGAGTGCGGAAAATTATTAACCAATGGACAAAAAGAAACTTGCAGGGCGCACAGAGCAGATCTTGTGCGCCTTTATTGTCAACAAAAGTTTTTGGGGAGACTGTTTTCATAAGCAGCAGAAGGGAGGAAAATGCTTCGAAAAATATGCCCCATTTGTGAGCAGGCCATGAAACTGTCCCACTACTGTAAAAATTGCAGACGGTTTGTAAAGACGCCATATGTAAGGGATGTAACGTACTATTTAAATGAAAGGCACCCGGAAAAGGAAAAGAACTGTGAATATCATAGCACATATGGGGAGGAAAATCGTCCGGCGCCGTATGTCAGGCCAGCGCCGCCTATGCCGGTGGATTCCCGGCCTGAAGGGAGGAAGAGGGCCGCAGGAGGGGCAGGCGGGAGGACAGCGGTGCTTGCGGTTGTGGGAGCCATGGTTTTGGTACAGATAATCGGGGCTGCCAAGGTTTTCACCGATAAGATCAGCAGCTGCGGTAGTTTTGAGGATGATACCGAAACAGAAGAGTTTTGGAGTCTGACAGATGAGGAAGTTCAAAGCGCCGGAGTTGCCTGCAATTCCTATGGCCATTATTCCATAGACGGAATCCGTATGGCAGAAGAAATAGAGAGGATCATCAGGGGATCAAGATATAACATTGACGATATGACTACATTTTCTTTCAATTATGAGACAGAAGACGAAGATGGCCTTTGGGCAAACTATAGGACTATGATTTTGTA
The DNA here is from genome assembly GCA_947089145.1 of uncultured Hungatella sp. Taxonomy (GTDB): domain Bacteria; phylum Bacillota; class Clostridia; order Lachnospirales; family Lachnospiraceae; genus UBA3402. The sequence continues at coordinate 2,445 of CAMUJH010000021.1, forward strand.
TGATATTTCTTTGACAGAAAAGGATCAGGAGAATGTAGATTCAGAGTCAATTACAGTAGATTATGACACAGCCACAGGACAGCTGCATAGAGTTGTCTTTTATATGGCAGAACCGGAGTCGGCCGCCCTGTTGTCAGAGGAGATCCTGGATTTTCTGCAGGAGCAGGGAGAGCTTCCGGAAAAGGAGGACTATGGAAGCCTGATGGCAGGACAGATTGCGGAGTATTCAGACAGAGGAGAGTATGAGGATACGGATATGGTACAGAGGAAAATCCTGAAGGACGGAGAATGGCATACAGAGTATCACTTCTATGAGATGGATGGGAGGCTTTGTGTGACAATCTCGAGAATGCAGTAATGAAACAGCCGGATGCCCGCTGCCTGACAGGTACTAGTACCTGTCAGGCAGCAAGGCAGTGAAAGTCCTGGAAATCTTCAGCCGCCCCATGTTATTTGGTGGCGGTGACAGAAGTAATATGGGGGTTAACGCCCTCATACCAATAGAGGAATCCCTCCATGTCGATCTTATCCCCAACGTTCAGATTTTTTACTGCGGCATAGACATCTGTAGTGCTGTCGCATAAGTAGGATTCAACGGTAAAAGTGTAGGTATTGCCGTTCAGTGAGACGTTAAAATACAGATCATCGCCTTCCTGGCCGGAACCGTCCCAATTGTATAAATAGGCCGCCGGATTTTCGCTGTCATCCTGTCCTGCGGGTTCTACAGTCATGCCTTTGAAACATACAAACTTATTTTGATGTTTGATCAGATCATCGGACCCCAGAAGCGCAGTGACATCTTCCGGCTCCGCCACATAATTGCCCTCCTGAATCTCAAAGGTACCGTCAATAATCTCCGTTTCCCCGGACCACTCTGATTTATATCCGGTAACTTTAATCTTTGTGCCGACAGTTAATTTCTCATAGTCCTCCTGGGAGCAGGCCATATTGTACAGAAAATATGCGCCGTCTTTGTCCTGGGAGTAGACGGTGGCCTGGTTATCCCACCAGGACTGCTTTGCCTGGACATATGCCTCAATGACAACTTCCGTATCCAGGTCAGCGGCAAGGTACTCCTCATAAGTCATGACTCCCGGAGATTTGGCATCTGCAGAGCCGGAATCTTTAGCGGGAGAACTGCAGCCTGCACAGGCAAGGGCAAGCGCAAAAGCCAGAAGCAGTGAAGCTGTTTTTTTCATAATATTTTTCCCCTCTTTCATACAAAATGTATTCAGCAGCCAAGGCTGTAAAACACAAAACTATTATACACAATATTTTTAATAAATCAATAGAATCACCTCTTTTTCAGATTCTGAAAAATCACATACAAAATAATGAGCGTCCACGCCCCGCCCAGAGAGGAGAGCAGCAATACGGACATAAATGGCAGCTTTCCCAGATCGGCTTTTGAGGAAGCGGGAGAGATGCCTGCACGGCTTATCTGGTCTAACCGGTACAGAGATGTCATGTCCTGATACAGTTTTTCCGTATATTCCCGGTCAATGGTTTCTCCCCGGCGCACGGATTTTACCGTGTTTTCAATCATCTGCCCGGCGGCATCCCGAAGAGAGGCGGAACCGTTAAATACAGGGGTGACAAAGGTGTGATCCCGGTTGTCCAAAAGCATTTTGGCGGCTTTGATTTTTACATCATAATAAAGAGAGTTATCTTCTCCGCATCTGGATAAATAATCCTGATATTCCGGCGCGTTCAGAGCTTTTAAGGTTACCGGCACATACCCTTCTGTCTCAGAGTAAGCAATCTGCACGTCATTGGTCAGAAGATACTGGGCGAACAGCCAGGAAGCTAAAACCTCCTGGGAATCGGCCTTGTTGAAAATGCAGACCGACGGTCCCTGGGATATCATCTGCGGATTCTCAGGGTCAAACTGAGGGATGGGCATGACAGCCGTCTCAAACTCTGTCAGCTTATCAGCGCTGATATCACATAAGGGAGCATGGGTTCCCATCCAGGTAGCGCCGGCAGTGGAGTCAATGGCAAAAATACATTGTCCCGCATTTAAAAAATTGGCAGGGTAGCTTGAGATCTTAAAGGTGGAGAAGGCCCCCGTTTTTGCATGTTCTGCAATGGTAAGAAGAAGTTCCCCGGCGGTGTCGTGAAACAGAGAGAATTCCCCGTTTTCTGAGGAATAGGGCGCCTGACGCTGTCTCAGCATTTGGATCATCATGTTATCCGTGGATTTGTAAATAAAAGGGATCATGACTTTTTGGCCGTTTACCAGGAAAGTGCCGTCTGGCGCCTGGGCCATGGCAGCTTCGGAAACCTGCCATACAAAATCCCAGGTCAGCGTTTCAGGCAGGGTGTAGCCTAAAGATTCCACATAAGTTTTGTTAATATAGCAGGCTTCTGTGGAACGCATAAAGGGGAGCGCATAGTAATGGCCGCCAAAGGAACATTCTTCCAGAAATTTCGGCGTGATCTCCTGAAGGGCAGGGGAATCGAAAGAAACCTGGCTTCCTCCTAACCCGTATTTTTTGTCATGAAACAGGCCTTCAAGAGGCACCACCATGTTGGTCCCTGTCAGATACGTGGCTATGTGATCAGGATAGGTAATGCACACATTGGGAGTGGTATTGGTTGCCATGTTGGTTATAACGTCATTATAGATTTTGCCGTAATCAGTGTACAGGCGCAGGCTGACAGTTATGTTAGGATACAGAGCCTCAAAATCGGAGATTGCCTTCTCATAGATTGCGGTCTGGGTTTTGTTGGTGTCATTTTTAGCCCAGAAAGTGATCTCATACTGCTTTGACAGATCAAACTCTGCCGGAATTTCAAAAGGGCTTAAGCTTTCCTTTCCATGGCATCCTGCAAGGACAGACAGGCCGACGGCAAATGCCAGGGCGGCGGCTGTGAAATTTAGCGGCTTCATCCTTTTATCCCTCCTCTCGATACTCCCTCCATGATTTGTTTGTGAAACAGGAGAAACAGAAGAATTAGGGGAAGGGAGATCACGGTCACGGCGGCCATCATGGCCGGAATATTTTCCCGGCCGAAACCATTTTCACGAATCTCCTGAATGCCGTTGGAAACCAGGTAATAGCGCTGCTGATCCGTAATAAGGCGGGGCCATACATAAGAATTCCAGCATTCGATTACCTTCAATATGACAATCGTAACCAAAGTGGGCTTTGACAGAGGGATCAGGACTTTAATAAGGTATTTCAAATCAGAGGTGCCATCTACCTTCGCGGCATAGTACAGGCTGTCTGGTATCTGCTCAAAATTTTCCTTCAGAAGATAGAGGTAAAAGACAGACATAACCGAAGGCAATATCAGGCCCGGAAACGAATTGCGCAGATCCAGGTTGGTAACCGTGACAAAATTGGTGATGATCACCAGCTCATTTGGAATCATCATCATGGAAAGGAAGACAAGAAACACCAGGTTTTTCCCTTTAAAGTCAAGGCGCGCAAAGGCAAAGGCGGCAGGGACTATGGCTGCCAGCATAATCCCAGTGGTCGCAAGGGTAAAAAAGAATGTATTTATCAGATACTTTCCAAGGGGAACAGCGGTAAAAGCATCAGAAAAGTTCTGCAGGGTAGGCGACAGAGTGAAAAATTGCGGAATATATTCCGAGTTATATGCGCCGTAGCTTTTTACGGATGTGAGAATCATCCAGTAAAAGGGAAACAGGACAATAAGCGCCCAAAACAGCAGAAACAGCCAGATGACAGCCGTGGCCGCTGACTTTCGGATTTTGCCGGTTTCCTCCAGATATTTACAGTGATTCATAATTAATCCCATTCCTTTCCCGCTTTAGATCATTTTTTGTCAATTCTTAACAGCAAATTTTCTGCTGCTTATAAGCAGATTGATGCAGGTAACCGTCAGTACAATGGCAAACAGTATCATAGCCGCAGCAGCCGCATAGGAGGGGTAGCCGCCGCTGTCCCCATACAGCATGTCATACACGTAGCCTACAATGGTGTTCATCCCCGCCGCATTTAAGTCTGTGCCGAACAGGGCCACTACGTCGCTGTAAGCTTTAAAGGCGCCGATAAACCCTGTGATGATGAGATAAAAGATCATAGGGGAGATCAGGGGGAGGGTAATGCGCATGAATGTCCTAAGCTTTGAGGTTCCGTCGACCCTTGCAGCGCTATAATAGTCCGGATTGACGGAGGCTAAGGCGCTGGTCAGAATCAGGATCTTAAAAGGCATAACCGACCAGACGGTATAAAAGCACAGTACAAACATTTTGGCCCAGTAAGGCCCATCCATAAAATCTACGGTTTTGCCGCCAAACCAGCGGATGATCAGGTTTATAAGGCCTTCGGAATAAGGCGTCTTTTTAAACAGGATCATGAAGACAAGTCCCACTGCCAGGGTGTTGGTCACATAGGGGAGAAAATAAATGACCTGAAAAATCTCATGGAGAGGCTGTATGGAATTTAACCCTGCGGAAATAAGCAGGGCAATGACTGTGGATAAGGGCACGGTAATGACAACCAGGATAAACGTATTTTTCACGGCCTGGAGAAAGTAAGGATCATGAAGGACATAGGAATAATTGTAAAATCCGATGCCGAAATACGTCTGGGAGGCAGAGTTGTAACCCTCCTCAAAAGAATAGATAATTACGTCAATAAGAGGGTACACCATAAATGCGCCTAAGAAAAGGACAGCCGGCAGAAGATAAAGCCAGCTTTTCAAATGGCTAAAGGTGGGTTTCATGACAAGCTCCTATCTGCTGCCTTATGGCAGCCTGAAACGGGATGCGCTTTTCAGTGTTTTTGTCAAAAAGAAAAACTTTCGCGGGACGAAGGGAAAACCTTACCAGAGGACCGGAAACGTCAGCCTGCCGCTCTGCGCTGATAACAGCGCGGACTTTAGGGGCTAAAGACGCTTTGTTTGTGGAGACGACGGTGATATCGCGGCCCATGACTTCCACGCCGCTTAGGCGGCAGGCAAGGGGGCCGTTTTCACTGAGAATAAAGCCTTCCGGCCGGACGGCGGCATAGACCTGTCCAAAAGCCCCTTCTGATAACCCTCCCCCCGCATGGACAAGATCCAGGACGGGGTCCCCGCCAATATATAAAGTCCCGTTTTTCACCTGACCCTCAAAAACATTAATGGGGGGAGTTCCCAGAAACCTGGCCACAAAAAGATTGTCCGGGTTGTCATACACGTCCTGAGGGCTTCCGGTTTGCTGGACAACGCCTGCATTCATGACGGCAATCAGATCGGAAATGCTCATGGCCTCCTCCTGATCGTGAGTGACAAAAATCGTGGTGATCTTCGTCTCTTTCTGGATTCTGCGGATCTCTTCCCGGGTCTGAAGCCTTAAGCGGGCGTCAAGGTTGGAAAGCGGTTCGTCTAAAAGGAGCACTCCCGGCATTTTTACCAGGGCCCGGGCAATAGCCACCCGCTGCTGCTGGCCGCCGGACAGTTCCCCCGGCTTTCTGTCCATCAGATCTTCAATCTGCACCAGTGCGGCGGCCTCGCAGGCCTTTTTCAGCATTTCGGTTTTGAAAAGCCGGCTTTTTCCTTTTAAGTTCTCCAGGGGGAATAAAATATTCTGCTTAACCGTCAGGTGAGGGTAGAGAGCATAGTTTTGGAATACCAGGCCGATCCCCCTGCTTTCCGGCGGAAGATAGGTAACCTCCTGGTCACCGAAGATAATTTTTCCGCCGGTAGGCTTCTGCAGGCCGCTTATCAGGTTTAAGGTGGTGCTTTTGCCGCAGCCGGAAGGGCCTAAAAGCCCCATAAGCTTCCCGTCGGGAATGTGAATCGTAAGATCATTGACGGCGATAACGTCTTCACGGAGCTTTTTGCCGCGGCTTGGATACTTTTTGGTTAGATTCTGCAGTATAACTTCCATCTGGGCTCCAATCTGCGCAGTAAGTACGCATATAAACAAAAATGAATAATCTTTGGCTATTATACTGAAAAAGGCTGGGAATGTCCAGGTTACAGTTCACGGGGCGGGGAAAATCGGATGAAAACAGGCGTCAAGCTTGCTTGTAAGACTGTTTTCATCCGATTTTCCCCATCGGGCGAACGCCCCAGCTTTTGTTCGGCGTAGCCAGACAAGAAGATGCACCCCGTGAACAGTAACATGTCCAGGCCCGGCACGCCCCTGCCGCGGAAAAATAAGTTGACAGAACTGCGCAAATATGATAGATTTGTAAACAACTTAACTACAGTGAAGAGGAGTAGTAGCATATTGGAGCCATACAGAGAGCCGCCGGCCGGTGAAAGGCGGAGGGGGAAGATATGTGAACTGGCCTTGGAGTAGCCCGTTGAACGAAGAAGACTTATATCCTTTCAGTAGACGGTTGCCGGAACCCGCCGTTATACGGGAAGGGATATGGTTTTTGGCAAAGTGACGCCGCAAGGCCACGATCCCCCAGAGCGCATGCACTGCATGAAATAGAGTGGTACCACGCAGGAAGCCGGAACCCCCGGTGCTGGCCAACGAGAGAACAGTCCCTGCGCCTCTATCAGAAAGACGATAGAGGTGCAGGTTTTTTATTTCACAGGCCCCCGCGCTCTAGAGCGTGTTTGAAAATTCATTCCCGGCATCTGCACGCCCCACTTCGCGGTATATTTGGCCCAAATTCACTTAACGTAGCCCACTACGCCGCGTTCATTTGGGCCAAATCTCCCACAAAGTGGAACGCACAGCTACCGGAAAGCAATTTTCAAACACGCTCTAGTACTCCTTGTTCTGTTTCGGGACAACGAAAACCGATGTTGGGATTTTGCAGACAAAGCAGGCGTTAAAACAGCAATGAAAACAAAAAAGGAGGCTGATGTTCATGGCATCATACAACCACAGCGCCATTGAGAAGAAATGGAGAGAAAACTGGGAGAAGAATCCCATCAATGTAGACGACGGCAAAAAGCCTAAATATTACTGTCTGGATATGTTCCCCTATCCGTCAGGCAGCGGACTTCATGTAGGCCACTGGAGAGGCTATGTGATCTCCGATGTGTGGAGCCGCTATCAGATCTTAAAGGGGCACTATGTCATTCATCCCATGGGATGGGATGCCTTTGGGCTTCCTGCGGAGAATTACGCCATTAAAATGGGAATCCATCCGGCTATTTCCACAGCGGAGAATGTAAAAAACATTAAAAGGCAGATCAACCAGATTGCCTCCATCTATGACTGGGATATGGAAGTCAACACGACAGATCCAAAGTTTTATAAATGGACTCAGTGGATCTTTGTGCAGATGTTTAAAAAAGGCCTGGCTTATGAAAAAGAATTTCCGATTAACTGGTGTCCGTCCTGCAAGACGGGCCTTGCCAACGAGGAAGTGGTAAACGGCTGCTGCGAGCGGTGCGGCGCCACGGTGACTAAGAAAAACCTGCGGCAGTGGATGTTAAAGATTACCGCCTATGCGGAGCGGCTGCTAAATGACCTGGACAAGCTGGACTGGCCGGAAAAGGTCAAGAAGATGCAGAGCGAGTGGATCGGAAAATCCTACGGCGCAGAAGTGGATTTCCAGGTAGAGGGAAAAGACGAGAAAATCACCGTGTACACCACAAGGCCGGATACGCTGTACGGAGCCACATTCATGGTGCTGGCTCCTGAGCACGTTCTGGCAAAGAGCCTGGCCACGGACGAAACCAGGGAAGCGGTGGAGAAATACATTTTCGACTCTTCCATGCGCTCCAACGTGGATCGGATGCAGGATAAAGAGAAAACCGGCGTATTTACGGGAAGCTATGCCATTAATCCTTTAAACGGCGCCAGGACGCCTATCTGGCTGTCAGACTACGTGCTGGCCGATTACGGCACCGGGGCCATTATGTGCGTTCCGGCCCATGACGACAGGGACTTTGAGTTTGCAAAGAAGTTTAACATCCCGATTATCCAGGTTATTGCAAAGGACGGGAAAGAGATCGAAAATATGACCCAGGCTTACACCGAGGCCAGCGGCACCATGATCAATTCCGGGGAGTGGAACGGCATGGAATCGGCAGTGCTGAAGAAAGAGGCACCGGCCATGATCGAAGCCAGGGGCCTGGGCAAGAAGACAGTAAACTACAAGCTGAGGGACTGGGTATTCTCCAGACAGCGCTACTGGGGCGAGCCGATCCCCATTGTCCATTGTCCAAAGTGCGGCAACGTGGCAGTGCCAGAGGAAGAGCTGCCCTTAAGGCTCCCGGAAGTGGAAAGCTATCAGCCTACGGGAACCGGGGAATCTCCCCTGGCAGCCATTGACCAGTGGGTAAACTGCAGATGCCCCCAGTGCGGCGGCCCGGCCAAGAGGGAAACCAACACCATGCCTCAGTGGGCCGGCTCTTCCTGGTATTTCCTCAGATACGTGGACAGCCACAATGACAGGGAACTGGTATCCAAGGAAAAAGCGGATAAATATCTGCCGGTGGACATGTACATCGGCGGCGTGGAGCATGCGGTGCTGCACCTGTTATATTCCAGATTTTACACCAAATTCCTGTACGACATCGGCGCCGTGGACTTTGACGAACCTTTCACCAAGCTGTTTAACCAGGGAATGATCACGGGGAAGAACGGTATCAAGATGAGCAAGTCCAAGGGCAATGTGGTTTCCCCTGACGATCTGGTGCGGGATTACGGATGCGATTCCCTGAGAATGTATGAGCTGTTTGTGGGACCGCCGGAGCTTGATGCAGAGTGGGACGACAGAGGCATTGAAGGCGTCAGCCGGTTCCTGAACCGGTTCTGGAACCTGGTGACAGAAAGCAAGGATAAGGATATAGCGCCTACAAAGGAAATGATAAGGCTGCGCCATAAGCTGGTATTTGACATTGAGCAGCGGTTTAACCAGTTTAACCTGAACACGGTGATATCCGGGTTTATGGAGTACAATAATAAATTTATGGATCTGGCCAAAAAAGAGGGAGGCATTGATAAGGAAACCTTAAAGACCTTTGTAGTGCTGCTGGCTCCCTTTGCTCCTCATATCGGCGAGGAATTGTGGCAGCAGTTAGGCGGGACGGACAGCGTGTTCCATGCAGCCTGGCCGGAGTGCGACACAGAAGCTATGAAGGAAGACCAGGTTGAGATCGCAGTGCAGATCAACGGCAAGACAAGAGCCGTGGTGCGCATACCGGCGGAGGCTTCGAAAGAGGAGGCCGTCAAAGCCGGCAAAGAGGCTGTGGCGGATAAACTGACGGGGAATGTGGCGAAGGAGATCTATGTTCCGAAGAAGATTGTGAATCTGGTAGTGAAATAGGCAGAAGCAGGCATGACAGGAAACTAAAGTCATGCCTGCTTGTTTTATTTCTCTTTACTGGGCCTTTTGGACTCCCTTTTGCACATTGCTTAACCAATGAAAAAGTGGACAAAATCCAGGATATTCACTATAATATAAAAAATAACAATGTACTTTCGGAGTCTCTCAGCGCCTGATTTTGTGAGATGGTTTTCTGTCAGATACACATAAATTTATGAGGCGTACGCGGAACGAACACTGACTAAATTTCGGTGCATATGATGGAAAATCATCCGCAAAGGCAGGTGCAGGAGAGATTCCGAGAGTACATTACAACAGAAAGGGGAAAAGCTGTGGAAAAGGCAGTGTGGGATGACCAGTATAACCTGGGGATAGAGGTGATTGACAAAGCCCATGCCAATCTTTTTCGGATCGTGGGAAAGCTGATAGCTCTTGTGGAAAATGGGGAGAACAGCGAAAGCGCCTGCAGGGAGGGGCTGAAGTATCTGGAAAATTACACCATGAAGCATTTCTTTGAGGAGGAGGCCTACATGAGGTCTGTTCACTACAAGGAGTACGGAAGGCATAAAAAGATCCATGACAAGTTCCGCAATGAAACGCTGAAAGCGCTGAAATGGAATCTGGAGACGGAAAACTATTCGCCTGCATCTGTTCAGCGGTTTGTAGGTACGCTTCTTGGCTGGCTCACAGGACATATTATGACAGAGGATCAGGCTATTGTGGGAAAAGTGGAACTGAAGAGGGTTTATGACCGTTCTGCCGAGATCTCCATTGTGGCAAGGGCTGTGGATCATGCCATGCAGGACATATTCCGTCTGGATGCAAAGCTGGTGGACGAGAACTATAACGGGCGGAACATAGGCAGGGGATTCTACTGCCGCTTGGATTATAATATGGAGGATGGAAGCAGGATACGGCTGCTTTTAGGTGTGGAGGAGCAGCTGCTTTTAAAGGGAGTAGGCATGCTTTTGGGACTGACTGCCCTGAAAAAGGACAGGGTGGTGGATGAGGCGGCTCTGCAGATTTTTAAGCAGCTGTTCAGCCATATGGGCAGGCTGTTCCGGGTTGATGTGCCCCATGAGCTACACAAGGAGGATATGCTGACCCAGGAGCAGTTCCGAGAGGAGTTTATGACCAGATATCCCTGCAACCTGCTGTTTCGGACAAGGGTGGGGCATTTTATATTCTGCTTCCGCAAATGGCGGAGCAAGGATCATAAGACAGGATAGATGACAGGTGGCTGACATTTTTTGACCAGAACATTTCAGATGAGAATTTGAAAGACTGACTGAATAGGAATTGCGGATGAAGCGGATACCTTAGACACTGGGGTATCCGCTTTGCTGTGCGGGTTTGATGAGAGCCAGCCAAGACAGGGATATCTGCCGACCAACATCCGCTTTCATACCAGATGGACAGGGCTAAATGAAAATGATTTTACATGGATGAATATTGCGGCAGTGCCGGGATCAAAAAGGGCACAGAAAGCTATTTTGCAGTAATTGAAAAGGGGATCGTGGTTCAGGAACCCACGGGGGAGGATATGCTTAAGAAGCTTGGCGCATTCCGGGACGGGCAGGTGATCGATCAGATTGGCAGCGCGGGAGCGGACTGGGGGAATGACTGCTCTGTCTAGATTAGCGGGAAGGAGCAGGCTAAACGGCAGCAGGGACTTAATATCGTGGTATACAGTAATGACACAAGAAGCGTGATTGACTCCGTGTGCTTTGACATACCAAGCCCGGAAGCGGCGGCCTCCAGGTAAGGGATCAGCTGCTCCTGGAAGCCCCTTTCTGCATAAGCATGCGGATCATATCAAACCGCCCTTTGTCAGCAGGGCTTAAGTAGCAGGTGAGAATGTCTGTTAGCAGGCTGGATTCCTCGCTGGTAAATGAGATGTTTTTGCTGCCGGCTTCTGCAGTGAGAGCCAGGAAGCGGGAGAGAACCTGGTCTTTGGGAGTGGTGTTAAGCTGCTGTGCAAAGTTTGCAAGAAACTGCACTTTTTCCGGGGCCATGGATTTCAGCCTCGGATCTTTCTGCCAGTCGCTGTTCATAGGGATTACCTCCTTTTCATGGTGGATGATTCAGGTCAATGGCCGGATGAAACGGCCGGTTTCCGGCCATTTTGGCCGGCAGGCCAGGGGCTATGTAAATTGCTGCAGGGCCTGAAGGACAAAGGCGGCCTGCTCCAAGCGGGCCTGCTGGTCAGGGGGAAGGAAATTCTTAATCTGCTCAATGGATGCAGGCATGGAGCGGAGATTTGACGGATGGGCGCCTGTCTGAACGCTGTCCGGGGATGGGACGGCGCTGCCGGCTGCCTCTGCCCCAGGCGCCGGAGGAACAGAAGCCGCATGGTAGGGAGGCAGCTCTGCAAAAGGCTGGTTCGTTCCGTAGACAGGAGGCTGGACGCGGTCAGGGACAATCTCCGTAGGCGGAATGTCATCCATCATATCATTGGACGGGGCCTGGGCAGCTACGATATCAGGATATTGCCCGCCCATACGGGGGCCTGAAAGAAAATTGCAGAGCATGTCAATTAGATCCTGTTCCTGGGTGTTGCCATAGGGCCTGATGGCTTTCATGATCTCCAAAGGAGAACCTTTTGCCCCGTCGCTGGGAGAGCATATGCCCATGGCTCCCACCTGCTCCTCCCGAAAAAGGGAGACAGTCCGCTGAAGTTCCCTCAGCTTTACAAACAGGGACAGAAACCGCTGCTGCGTTACATTTACATAGGGGATGGCGGCTTTTACCATCTGCAGATGATGGTCGCCGATAAGATAGTCAAAGTCAGTAAGCTTCATGGTGGATTCATCAGTCATAATTGGCGGCTTTCCAAATCTCTTTGATGTCAATGTATGAGGCGCTTATGGAAAATATTCCGCATATGATAACAATGGAAATAAAAATAGACGGAGGACATTATGTCGGAACGGCTGATTATAGATGGAAACGCAGTATATGAAATAGACGAGGACTGCCTGCGGCAGCAGGAAGCCAGAAGAAGAGGACAGAGAAGGGGGAGAGGTGACTGGCAGGTCTGTCAGGAAAAGAAGGAGGAGAGCAAGACAAGGTAAAGACAGGGGAAATTTTTCCGCAGTGAGAAGAGAGTTAATGTTCAGGCAGGTTTGCGCACTTGTTTGCGCTGACCGTAAATAACTTGGGCCGGCGAGCAAAAATCCCATCGCCGCAGGCGAACTTTATGGATTTTTGCCAGCTGCTGTGAATGCGCATTAACAGTAATAAAAGAGAAACAGCCGCCGGGAGAACCCCGGCGGCTGTTTTAGAGATGCTTAAGATTAGCAGCAGAAGCAGCTGTTGTTATTGCCGCCGCAGCAGCACAGAAGGAGAATAATCCAGATGAAGTCACATCCAAAGCCGATTCCGCAGGATGTATTGCAGTTATTTCCGCCGCATCCGCATCCAAACCCGAATCCGCCGCCGCAGCAGCATAAGAGAATCAGAATCCAAATGATGCTGTTGCCTCCATTGCCTCCTGTTGAACACTCACACCCGCAACCACAGTTTGTCGCTGCCAAATCACTCATATTGATTCCTCCAGAAATTTTCTTTACAATCTATCATATGAACAGGGGGTTGGCAAAGTTTCCACGAAAGCTGTCTGTGATCCCAGATTTTTAACCGCATTTAAAAAAGACATTGAGAATATAAAAGGCTGCTTTCACATACTGTCTTGTCACAAGCCGCTGTTGATGATATACTGACAGCATGGATAAAATGTAAAATAGTTAAATACGGCAGAGCGTCAGAAAAACATGTATTTCCTAAAACTGCCGAAAAGGAGCCGCCTAATGGAATTAAACAAAGAAAACATAGCGAAGATAAGAAGCCTGATCGTATTTGCCGTGGCAGCGGTTGTGGCAGGGATCAATTATCAGAAACTGTTTTCCCTTCTGAGAAACTGTATTGCCATGGTTTCCCCGTTTCTTTTAGGGGGGACCATTGCGTTTATCCTCAATGTCCCCATGCGTGCCATAGAAAACTGCCTGCCAAAGAAAAGCGGAAAATTCAGGCGTCCCATTAGCCTGATCATGGCTATCATCGCAGTGGCGGGAGTCCTGGCACTGGTGATTTTTGTAGTCGGTCCTGAGCTGGTGGGAACGGTTATAGGACTGCAGAAAAGCATTCCTGTGTTTTTTGAGAAGATGCAGGGGCAGGCGGAGGACTTGTTTTCCCGATACCCGGAGATTGTGGAGTACATTTCCAATGTAAATATAGACTGGGAACAGACCGGGAAAGAAATAATGACATTTCTGTCCAGCGGCGCCGGAACTATGCTGGCATCCACGCTCAATGCGGCTATGTCCATTGTAAGCGGAGTTACCAGCTTCTGTATCGGGTTTGTGTTTGCAATTTATATTTTACTGCAGAAGGAGATACTGGCAAACCAGATGAAGCGGCTGTGCAGGGCATACCTGCCAAAGAAGGCATACGAGAATATAATAAAGGTGGCTGTACTGACGGAAAAGACATTTTCTAACTTTCTGGCAGGGCAGTGTATGGAGGCGGTGATTCTGGGAGCCATGTTTTTTGTGACCCTTACCATCCTGCGGATTCCCTATGCCCTGCTCATCGGAGTGCTTATTGCGTTTACGGCGCTGATCCCCATATTCGGCGCCTTTGTGGGATGTGCCGTCGGGACATTTCTGATCCTGATGGTAAACCCGGTGCAGGCACTGGTGTTTTTGGCAGTGTTCCAGATTCTGCAGCAAATAGAAGGCAATCTGATCTATCCCCATGTAGTAGGCGGTTCCGTGGGACTGCCGTCTATCTGGGTCCTGGTGGCAGTGACCGTAGGCGGAAGCGCCATGGGAATCGTGGGAATGCTGGTGTTTATTCCCCTCTGCTCGGTAATGTATGCTCTTTTGCGGGAAGCAGTGGCTGCAAGGCTTGAGAGGAAGACGGCTCAGGACAGAGGACAGAAGGCTCTCGGACAGGCTGAGAAGAAAAAAAGGAAGGACTGACCATCCTCTTGTAGTCGTCTTTAATGTCTTCTAAAAGGGCATAGGAAACCCGCAGGCCGCCCCGGCCTCTGCCAAGTTCAATATCAGGCTTGTTGCCTCCGTGGAAGTCAGAACCACCTGAGGGCAGCAGGCCTGCTTTTTTGGCTATAACCTGAAGCCTGGCGCTCTGAGGCTGATGGTGGGAAGAGTGGTAAACTTCCAGTCCCCGCAGGCCAAGTTCTTTAAGCAGAAGAACCAGTTTTTCTGTCTCTTCATATCCTAAGCCGTACTGCATGGGGTGGGCCAGGCAGGGCCAGACATGGCATCGGTTCATAAGCTCCATAACCTGCTTGGGGGTGACGGTTTCTTTGCGGGTGCAGTAAGGCCCGCCATACTGCAGATATTTGTCAAAAGCTTTGGCAGGAGATGAGACATATCCTTTTTCTGTCAAAACTCTGGCAAAATGAGCCCTGGTAATGACAGTGTCCGAATTGCCGTGCATCAGATCTTCCATGGTAATGTCAAATCCGTCTTCCTGAAAACGCCGAAGCATATTGTCGTTGCGCCGGCAGCGTATTTGGCGGAATTCATTAAGGCCTTTTGTCAGCTGTCGGTCTGTCTCATCTGCGAAAAATCCCAGAATATGAATCTCCGTTCCCTGATAGATGCAGGAAAGCTCCATACCTGGGATCAGCTCCAGGGAGGAAGACCTGGCAGCCTGTTTTGCCCTGGCGATTCCGTCTACCGTGTCATGGTCTGTAAGGGCTATGGCTTTCAGGCCAAGGAACGATGCGCGGGCAACCACTTCTTCAGGCGTCAGAGTTCCGTCAGAGGCAGTGGAATGGGTGTGTAAATCGACAAAATTCATAAATTTTCTCCCTTTTGAAATAGTTTGGTAACATTATAGTAACATGTCCCGGAAAATAAGTAAAATGGAAAAAAAGAGATTCCATTTTCCACAAAGTATGGTATACTACTTGGTGTAAAACTACATTATCATGTGAAACAGGTGAAAAGATGAACATAGACGATCGCTATAATAATCATAGAGTGTCAGGGGACAGAAGCTATTCCTCAGGCAGCAGGCCGGCAGGAGGCAGAACGACAGGGCCGGGCACATCCAGAAGTTCTTTGGGACGCACGGCAGGGAGCGGGACAGGCAGAAGCGCCGGAGGGCCTTCGGCAAGAAGCGGGACAGGCAGAACCACTGCCAGAAGTTCAGCCGGGACAAGGCAGACCCATGGAGGATCTTCCAGACCTCCGGGAAGGCCGCCGGGCGCCAGGCAGACACAGTCCCATTACTCGTCAGGAAGCCATGGAAGCAGAAGGGGACGAAGGAGGAAGCATTCGCCGGATTACCGCATCATTGCCGTGGCGGGCGTGGTTCTGATATTGGCCATTGCCGCAGTGGTATATGGGATGCAGCACAGTAAAAAGACGGACGCAGATGCAAAGACCACAGAGGCAGTGACTACGGAGCCTGAGACTGAGCTGGAGAAGACCGTGACCGTGGACGGAATCGAGATCACGGGAATGTCCAGGGATGAGGCCAGGGCGGAGATTCTGAAGAAGTATCCGTGGAACATGGAAGTTGCCTATGAGGGAGATACGTACCAGGTGGCGAACCTGATGGAGGAGAAGGTGAATCTTCTTCTTGACGAAATTTACAGAGGAACCCCAAGAGAATCTTATACTTTGGACACTTCGGGGCTTGATGAGGCGGTTAAGGCCCAGGCCGCTGCGGCTGCGGCAAAATGGGACAAGGCGGCGAAAAACGGTTCCATTTCCAAGTACGAGCCTTCCAATGATACGTTTGTGTTTGAGGGAGAGAGCACGGGAATTTCCATTGATCAGGAGAAGCTGGCTCAGGATATTGCGGCGGCTTTGAAGGCTAAAAAATTTGATGCGGCGATTACGGCGTCTGCCAGCCAGGTACAGCCGGAGATTTCCGTGGCCAGCGCCAAGGAGAAGTATAAAACTATAGGCACTTATACCACAAAAACCACGGCGAACAAGAAACGCAATACCAATGTCCGGCTGGCCTGCGAGGCGCTTAACGGCACGATTGTGCAGCCGGGACAGGAGATCTCTTTCAATGATACCGTAGGAGAGAGGACGGAAGCCAAGGGATATCAGGGTGCGGCCGCTTACAATAACGGGGAAGTGGTGCAGGAGATCGGGGGAGGCGTATGCCAGGTCAGCACTACTTTGTATAATGCGGTTCTGAGAGCCGGGCTTAAGATTTCGGTTCGCCGTTCCCATACGTTTGAGCCTTCCTATGTGACTCCGGGACAGGATGCCACTGTAAGCTGGGGCGGGCCGGATTTTAAATTTATCAACAATTCCAATACTGCCATAGGCATCCGCGCCAGGTATGCGGATCAGACCTGCACGGTTTCGGTTTACGGGATTCCGATTCTGGAGGATGGGGTTACCTACTCTCTGGATTCTACAAAGGTAGCGGATCTGGACCCGCCGGCGCCTACTTATGAGGAAGATCAGACATTGCAGCCAGGAGAGGAAGTGCAGAAGTCGGCAGGCACAAGAGGAAGCCGCTGGGAGACAAGGCTGGTGATTAAGAGAGGTGATGAGGTGATCAGCAAAGAGGTGGATCACACTACTACCTACAAGGGTCATGCGCCTGTGGTCAAGAGGAATACTTCGGGAGTGGTGATTCCTGCGGAGGGAAGCACGGAATCTACGGCGGAAACGTCGGCCGTGGAGACTCAGCCGGAAGAGACTCAGGCCAGCCAGGAGCCGGTTCCCCAGGGACCGGGGCATACTACGGCACAGCCAGAGCCGGCGGAGCCTATTGTGGAAACTACGACTGCAGGGCCTTCCAATGGGGTGATGGATAACGGACCCGGGACGGGATCGGAGGATGTGGTGCCGGGGCCTGTCCAGGAGCCGGTGGCTCCGGGCGGACCGGATATGCCGGGAGAGATGCTGGCCCCGGTGGGGCCGTAGAGGATGTGTGGAGATGCGGCTGGATAGAGTGATGTAAAATAAGGGAGCTGCTGCGGCGGGGGGAAGGAGAACCGGCGTGGCAGCTGTTTTTTGTGTTGGGGAGGAGAGGGGCCCTGGGAGGGCGGAGGGCTCGCTTCGCATTGCGTGGGAAAAGGGGGATCGGCTGCAGCGACTCCGCAGTGCAGCTCGATTCCGCTGCGCTCCATCTCGCTCGCGGGCTTCGCCCTATGAAAAAAAGGGAGAGGGAATCTGCTTACGTGCCAGCACGACGCAGATTCCCTCTCCCTTTTTTTCGCACTGCTCATTGGTGGACGGACATTGTTCCCAAAATAATACGTGAAAATGCTAGATTTTACCTTTTCAAATTGATAAAAAATTGTTATAATACTAGACAGGTCAGTATGTATTTAATATGTACTTCACTGTGTATCATCAAAATTGTAGGAGGAAAATCAAATGGCAAGAAAAATGAAAACCATGGATGGTAATCAGGCGGCTGCTCATGCTTCTTATGCGTTTACGGAAGTGGCTGCTATGTATCCCATCACACCTTCTTCTGTTATGCCTGAGCATGTGGATGAGTGGGCGACAGAGGGGAGAAAGAATATCTTCGGACGTACGGTTCAGATCACGGAGATGCAGTCTGAGGCTGGTGCGGCTGGTGCGGTTCACGGCTCTTTGGCAGCTGGCGCCCTTACTGCTACTTACACGGCTTCTCAGGGTCTGCTTCTGATGATTCCGAACCTTTATAAGATTGCCGGCGAGCAGCTGCCGGGCGTTATTAACGTGTCTGCCCGCGCTCTGGCAAGCCATGCGCTGTCTATTTTCGGTGACCACTCCGATGTATATGCCTGCCGTCAGACCGGATGCGCCATGCTGTGCGAGTCAAGCGTGCAGGAGGTTATGGATTTGACCGCAGTGGCCCATCTGGCTGCCATTAAGGGCAAAGTTCCGTTTATTAACTTCTTTGACGGTTTCCGTACTTCCCATGAGATTCAGAAGATCGAGGCGTGGGACTATGAGGATCTGGCCGAGATGGCTGACTGGGATGCCATTGCCGAGTTCCGTAATCATGCCTTGAATCCCAATAATCCGTGCCAGAGAGGTTCTGCTCAGAATCCGGATATTTTCTTCCAGGCAAGAGAGGCCTGCAATCCTTACTATGATGCGCTTCCTGCCATTGTTCAGCAGTACATGGACAAGGTAAATGAGAAGGCCGGTACGGATTATAAGCTGTTTAACTACTACGGCGCTGCAGATGCGGAGCATGTGATTGTTGCCATGGGTTCCGTTAATGATACGATTGAGGAAACCATTGACTACATGGCAAAGACAAGCGGCGCGAAAGTCGGCGTGGTGAAAGTGCGCCTGTACCGTCCGTTCAGCGCTGAGGCTCTGATTGAGGCGATCCCTGATACGGTTAAGAAGATTTCTGTTCTTGACAGAACGAAAGAGCCAGGTTCTCTGGGCGAGCCGCTGTACCTGGACGTTGTTGCAGCTCTTAAGGGCAGCAAGTTTGACAACGTTGAGATCGTATCCGGACGTTACGGACTTGGTTCCAAGGATACCACCCCGGCTCAGATCGTGGCTGTTTACGAGAATGATGATAAGAAGAGATTTACCATCGGCATTGAGGATGACGTGACCCATCTGTCCCTGAAGCTTGGTGCTCCTCTGGTAACCACTCCTGAGGGAACGACCAACTGCAAGTTCTGGGGCCTTGGCGCTGACGGTACAGTAGGCGCTAACAAGAACTCCATTAAGATCATTGGCGACAATACTGACATGTACGCTCAGGCTTACTTTGATTATGACTCTAAGAAATCCGGCGGCGTTACCATGTCCCACCTGCGTTTCGGCCATAAGAAGATTAAATCTACCTACCTGATCCATAAGGCTGACTTTGTGGCCTGCCACAATCCGGCTTATGTAAGAAAATACAACATGGTTCAGGAACTGGTTGACGGCGGCACATTCCTGCTGAACTGTTCTTGGAATGCAGAAGAGCTGGAAACCCATCTTCCGGGCCAGATGAAGAAATTCATCGCTGACCACAATATTAACCTGTATACCATTGACGGCGTTAAGATCGGTATTGAAACCGGCATGGGCCCCACACGTATTAACACGATCCTTCAGTCCGCATTCTTTAAGCTGACAGGCATTATCCCGGAGGAGAAAGCCATTGAGCTGATGAAGGATGCAGCACAGAAGACTTACGGCCGCAAGGGCGAGGATGTGGTTAAGAAGAACTGGGCAGCCATTGACGCAGGCGCAGAAGGCGTTGTGAAGGTAGAGGTTCCTGCCAGCTGGAAGGACTGCAAAGACGAAGGCCTTGACTATAAAGTAGTTACCGACGGAAGAAAAGATGTTATTGACTTTGTAAATAACGTACAGACCAAGGTAAGCGCTCAGGAAGGAAATACCCTGCCTGTATCCGCATTTAATGATTATGTGGACGGCTCTACGCCATCCGGTTCTGCAGCTTATGAGAAGAGGGGCATTGCGGTTAATGTTCCGGTTTGGAATCCGGACAACTGCATCCAGTGTAACTTCTGTTCCTATGTATGTCCTCATGCAGTTATCCGTCCGGTTGCCATGACCGAGGATGAGGCTGCAAAGGCGCCGGAAGGAACAAAGACTCTGGCTATGACAGGCATGCCTCAGTACAAATTTACCGTTTCCATTTCTTCCCTTGACTGTACGGGATGCGGTTCCTGCGCCAACGTATGTCCGGGCAAGAAAGGGGAGAAGGCCCTTGTTATGGACAAGCTGGCAGATCATCTGGATCAGCAGCAGACCTTTGATTATGGCTGCACCGTTCCGGTGAAGACGGATGTTGTGGAGAAATTCAAAGAGACTACTGTAAAGGGCAGCCAGTTTAAGCAGCCTCTCCTTGAGTTCTCAGGCGCATGCGCAGGCTGCGGCGAGACTCCTTATGCAAAGCTGATTACCCAGCTGTTCGGCAACAGAATGTATATCGCCAATGCCACAGGATGTTCCTCCATCTGGGGCAACTCCTCACCTTCCACACCTTACACGGTAAATGCAAAGGGTCAGGGTCCGGCATGGGATAACTCCCTGTTTGAGGACAACGCAGAGTTCGGCTTCGGCATGCTTCTGGCTCAGAATGCCATCCGCGACGAACTGAAAGAGAAAGTTGAGATGGTGGCTGCTGACGACAGAGCCAGCGATGAAGTGAAAGCTGCCTGCAAGGAATGGCTGGACAGCTTTGGCGTAGGCGCTGTAAACGGCACGGCTACGGACAAACTGGTTGCTGCTCTGGACGGCATCGACTGCCCGACATGCAAATACATTGTTGCAAATAAGAATTACCTTGCCAAGAAGTCTCAGTGGATCTTCGGCGGCGACGGATGGGCATACGACATCGGATTCGGCGGCGTTGACCATGTTCTGGCAAGCGGCAAGGATATTAATATCATGGTATTTGATACCGAGGTTTACTCCAATACCGGCGGACAGTCCTCCAAGGCTACAAAGACCGGCGCTGTTGCGCAGTTCGCTGCAGGCGGAAAAGAAACCAAGAAGAAAGATCTGGCAAGCATCGCCATGTCCTACGGCTATGTATATGTAGCCCAGATCTCCATGGGCGCTGATATGGCTCAGACCGTTAAGGCTATTGCCGAGGCGGAGGCTTATCCGGGTCCGTCCCTGATTCTGGCTTATGCTCCATGTATTAACCATGGCATTAAGAAAGGCATGAGCAAGGCTCAGACTGAGGAGAAGCTGGCGGTTGAAACCGGTTACTGGAACAACTTCCGCTACAACCCGGCTGCTGAGAACAAGTTTACTTTAGACAGCAAGGCTCCGAAGATGGAAGGATATCAGGACTTCCTTAAGGGCGAAGTGCGTTACGCTTCCCTGGCTATGAAGAATCCGGAGAGGGCAGCTAAACTGTTTGCTAAGAATGAGGCAGAGGCTAAGGAGAGATATGAGTACCTGTCCAAGCTGATTGCTCTGTACGGAAATGAATAATTTTAAGTACTGATGACTGCCAGACCCATCGGCCCCTGAAAGGGCTGATGGGTCTTTGGCATGCCGCGCCTAAAGGGCAGGCAGGGAAGCCTTCCGTGAATCCGCAATTAAGGATTGACGGAAGGCCTTTTTTGTGTTATAACTGTATTAATTTAATTAATACAGTAAAAACACTGCTGTATGGAAAGGAGGGCTGAATTTTGATAATTCTGGATTACAGAGACAGGCGGCCTATTTATGAACAGATCGTGGAGCGGTTTCAGGAGCTGATGATGTCGGGAGCCATGGAGCAGGATACGCAGCTTCCGTCAGTCAGAAGCCTGGCGATGGATCTGTCGATCAATCCCAATACGATTCAGAGGGCTTATGCGGAACTGGAGAGGAAGGGATACATTTATTCGGTAAAGGGGAAAGGAAGCTTTGTGGCGGATAATGGTGCGCTGAAGGACAGCAAGCGAGAGGCGGTTCTTAAGAAACAGGAGGAGACGGCCCTGGAAGCCCTGGGGCTGGGAGTGGAGAGGGAAAAACTGCGGGACATTATTGACAAGGTTTATGGCAGGGGAGGGAAGAGCGATGATTGAGACGAAAAACCTGACGAAGCGGTTCGGCGACATCGTGGCGGTGGATCACATTGACGCCGTCATAAAGGATGGAAGCGTCTTTGGGCTTATCGGAACCAATGGGGCAGGAAAAAGCACGTTTCTGCGGATGCTTTGCGGTATCTTAAAGCCGGATGAAGGCCAGGTGTCCATTGACGGAAAAGAGGTATTTGAGAATATCCAGGTAAAGTCCAGATTTTTTTACATTTCTGATGACCAGTACTTTTTTAACAACGCAACCCCAAGGGAGATGATGGATTTTTACCGAACCGTATATCCAAGGTTTGACAAGAAACGGTTTGGCCATCTTATGAAAAGCTTTGAACTGAATGAAAACAGGAAAATCAACACATTTTCCAAGGGCATGAAAAAGCAGGTGTCCGTGATCTGCGGCGTATGTGCAGGGACAGATTATCTGTTCTGCGACGAAACCTTTGACGGCTTGGACCCGGTTATGCGCCAGACCGTGAAAAGCATTTTTGTGGGGGACCTGGAGGAGAGAAACCTGACTCCCATTATTGCCTCCCATAACTTAAGGGAGCTGGAAGACATCTGCGATCACGTAGGCCTTCTGCATAAAGGCGGCATCCTCCTGTCAAAGGATCTGGAGGACATGAAGCTGAATATCCATAAGATACAGTGCGTCCTTCTTCCGGGGACAGAGCCGGAGGACATGAAAGAACTGGACGTTATGAAGATTGAGCGCAGAGGCAGCCTCTGCACGCTGACAGTAAGGGGAAACCGGGAAGAGATAGAGACAAAGATAGGGGCCTACAAGCCGGTATTTGCAGAGATCATTCCTCTTACTCTGGAAGAGATATTTATCAGTGAAACGGAGGTGGCTGGTTATGACATCAAAAAGCTTGTGCTTTAAGCTTATGAAGGAGGATTTAAAGCGCCGGGTTTGGACCATTGCGCTGACTGTGCTTGGCCTTACATTCACCCTTCTGGTGCCGGTGGCCGTGAAAAGCAGTTCGTATCTGGACATGGTCAGAAAGCATATGGACGGGTACCAAACGCAACGGGCAGCAGAGGGATTGGTAAAGATGGTGGGAGTCAACGGGCTGGTGATCGCATGCCTGCTGGCAGCAGCCGTAGTGTGGGCGGTGTCAGGATTCCGTTATCTTCACAACAGCAGACAGGTGGACTTTTACCACAGCATTCCGGTAAAGCGGCATCAATTATTTTTAGCTTCCTATTTTAATGGCATCGGAGTTCCCATGGCCATCTATCTGATAATCCAGGTTCTGTCTGTGGCATTGGTTTTCAGGGCCGGTATCGGAGGCCGCCTTCTTGGCAGCACCTGGTGGAAAATATTGCTTCTGAATCTGGTGTACTACAGCATGATATACACTACTATGGTAATTGCTATGATGATGACAGGAAATATGGTTGTGGCTCTTCTGGGAATGGCGGTGTTCTGCGGCTATGGTCCGGCAGTGATGTTACTGGCAATGCTTTATAAATCCACCTGGTTCCATACCTTTTATGAGACAGAGGCTCAGATTATGGCATTGAAAAGAGCAGTTAACAACACGTCGCCATTTGCCAACTACATGTTTGCCATTGCTGATTTTTCCTATGACAGCTTGGGAGTCAGGAGGGTGGCAGGGGCTGCTGCGGTGACAGTGATCCTGGCGGTTATTGCCTATGCCTTGTATCACATCCGTCCGTCAGAGGCGGCAGGGAAGGCCATGGCTTTCAAGAAGACGGAAAGCCCTATTAAACACCTGATCGCCCTCCCCGTAGGCGTGGTGTTCGGAATGTTCTTCTATGGGCTGAGAAGCACCGTGCCGTGGGCCGTGTTCGGGGTTCTGTGCGGAACAGGGCTTACATGCTGCATTATGGAGATTATCTATCATTTTGATTTCCGAAAATTATTTGCCAATTGGATGCATTTGGCAGCCTGCTTCGCCATTTCTCTGCTTTTGGTTCTGGCAGGGATGTATGACTGGTACGGATACGATTCCTGGCTCCCTGACGGGGGAAGCGTAACATCGGCGGCAGTGGTATTTCACTATGATGACGACTGGGTTACCTACGGAGACGTTGAGATAAAAGACGATTATGCCGGCAGGAAAATGGCCACATGGAAGTATGAAGGCCAGACAGACTACGGGTTTAAACATATGAATCTGACAGACATTTATACAGTTATGGAATTGGGAAAGAAAGGGGTGGAGGCTGACAAGAAGGCGCGCAGCCAGAAGGAGGATGTGTGGACATTCGGTGAGAGATGCACCATTGAGTACAGGCTCGCCAGCGGAAAAAGCGTGTACAGGCAGTACTACATTCCCTCTGAGGACATGAAGCCTTTAAAGACAGCTGTCTATGACAGCGGGGAGTACAAAAAGGGGATATACCCTGTTTTAGAGCAGACCAGCTCGGATGTGGTCAGCGTATGGTATCAGCAGTATAACAGGAAGGAATCGCTGGATCTGACGGCGGAGGAGACAGCCCATTTGCTGGCGGTTTATCAGAAGGAGCTGGAGGAGCTTTCCATGGCTGCAAGGGAGAAGGAACTTCCCATAGGGACCATCCAGTTCAGAACCGGGAAACTGGAGGAGGGAATAGCCGTTAATAATGAGAATGACTACGGCTACAGCCTGGAAGACAGATGCTATTATCCTGTGTACCCGTCATTTACAAGGACACTGGAAGACCTGGAGCACGCAGGAATCCAACTGGCCAGGCTGGATACGGAAACAGTGAAGGACATTATGCTTCTTTACTACTGGGACCCGGATGACGTGTATGGACAGGACGGCGAAGACAGCGAATTATTGAATAGGAAATGGTCAGAGGATTCTGAATACAGCCACACAGAGGTTTATAAGGAAAAGGAAGATCTGGAAATCCTTATACCTGCATTGGTGTTCATGGATTATTACAATATGAATTCCTACTATGAGCTGAAATGGCCGGACAACGCGGCAGTATATGTAACGGCTGATTTTGATGTTTCCGGCAATTACGCTGACAGAGACGGCAGGTCTTCAGCATTTCAGATTAACATGAATAAGCTTTCGGAAGAAGAGATAGAAAAGTTCGGACTGGCAAAAGTCCCAAATTAGGATTGACATAATGCTTTGGACAGGATAAGATTATGCTATAGTTGCTGCGGCTAGAGCAGTCGCCCCCCATGCGCCCGGCAGGGGAGGCACCACCACGCATGAAAGTCAGGCGGGCGCACTTGGCATACCAGAATGCATGCCGCCTAATCGGCGGCGGACTTTCATAGTATATTCTGTAGGAGGGATTGTCCATGGCATTTTTTGAAGATTTAAGTAAAACCTTAAGCGACAAGGGAAAGGAAGCGGCACAGAAGGCGAAGGAGGCTGCAGGCGTGCTGCAGATGAAGGCGCAGATTGCTTCGGAAAAGAGCAAGTTAAAAGAACTGTATGGCGCAGTAGGCGTTCTCTATTACAAAAAGCATCGGGATGACGAGGACACGGAGTTCGGTGATTTGTTCCGGGAGATCGGCAACGTGCTGACCAATGTGGCCGCCATGGAAGAGAAGGTTCAGAAGATGGAGGGCGCCAACGTGTGTCCAAACTGCAAAAAGGTGATGAAGAAGGATGCCTTGTTCTGCAGCCACTGCGGGGCAGCTCTTAAGACGGAAGAAGAGACATGCGAGGATGAGACGGAAGATGACTTATGGGAGGATGACGAGACAGCAGAGACGGCAGCCGCGGAGACAGTGATTGAAGCAGAGGCAGAGACTGTGCCGGAGGAAGAGGAAGACGAGTAAGCGGGGAGATATGTCCATTCTCACGCAGGCCGCCGGGATCTTGACAGATGGTTGCATGGGAGCCGGTTTCGGCAGATAAAATTGCCTGCCGGACGGCGTTATGGCGAAAACGGATGCCGTTTTGGGGAAACCCGGACAGAGGCAAAAGAAGAGAACCTGAAGAAGAGCAGCGGCCCGGGAGAGGCTTCCATCCCGGACTGCTGTTTTTTTCTTGCTTTATAGGAATAAGGCCGGATTACTTTTCTGATTCTTCCTTAACAAGGCTCTGCATATACTGATGCATGGATTCCGCCACAACCTTGCTGTGGGCCACTGCTTCCACCACGGTTCTGGCCCCGTTGACCACGTCGCCGGAGGCAAATATGCCGGGACGGGTGGTATGACCGGTTTCATCAGCCATCAGAAGCCCCCGCTCATTGGCCTGAAGGCCTTGGGTGGTATTGACGATTCGGTTCTGAGGCCCTTGGCTGATGGAGATGATAACACTGTCAGCAGGGTAAAGTTTCTGGGAATCCGGGATGTCGGAAAAGGTTCCGTCTTCATGTTCCGAAATATCTTTGAAAATCACGCCTTCGTCGGTAATCTCAACGGGAGCTTTGTTGTACTCAAATTTTACGCCTTCCAACTGGGCATAGCTGAATTCGTGGTGGCTGGCAGCTACTTTTTTTGTAATGGAAAAGCAGGTCAGATCCCGGACGCCCTGGCGGATGGCGGTCCGGGCCACATCCATGGCGGCATTTCCGGCCCCGATGACAATGACCTGCTGTCCCAGGCGATAGCTGTCCGGATTGTTCAGGTAATTAATGCCGAAGTGTACATGGCCCAGGGTTTCTCCTTTTATATGCAGGGCATTAGGCTTCCATACGCCGGTTCCCACGAAGATGGCTTTATATCCGTCCCGGAACAGATCGTCGATTCCAATGGCGCCGCCGATGTGGGTGTTGGGGCGGAACTTAATGCCTTTTAAGTCCAGATGGCGGTATTTGATGTCATCCAGAACGGATTTTGGCAGACGGAACTGGGGAATTCCGTAGCGCAGCACGCCGCCGATTTTGTCCTTGCCTTCAAAAATGGTTACATCATATCCATATCTTGCCAAAATGATGGCTATGGTAATACCTGCGGGACCAGAGCCGATAATAGCGGCTTTGATGCCATTGGAGGCAGCAGGCCCTTTTGTCATTTTGTTGGCGTAAGTGGTGGAGATGTAGTTTTCAATGGTAGAGAAATGAACCGGGGCCCCTTTTTTCCCAAGGACACAGTGTCCCTCGCACTGGTTTTCGTGGTTGCAGACGAGACTGCACACGGTTGTCAGCGGGTTGTTTTCAAAGAGGATCTTTCCAGCTTCATCCAGCTTATTATCTTTTAAAAGCCGGATAATATCCGGAATGGGAGTGTTTATAGGGCAGCCTTTCTGACACTGGGGGACTTTGCAGCCAAGGCAGCGGTTCGCTTCATCCATAACATGTAATGCCATAGTTTGTAAACCTTCCTTTCAATTGATAAAAATGTAAGCGCTTTCTTTTGGGTTTTGATTAGTTTAACACATTATGAAAGGGAATTCTACGGGGGAACATGTACTTTTTGAAGTACAGGCATAATTTTTATAACTTCAAATTATGACATGTATTCCTTTTACATAGTTGACAAATCCCATTCCCATTGATAAGATTAGAGGAAACGTGTAACTGCTTAAGAGGTATGGAAGCCGTTACGGAAACACATAAAAAGAAAGCAGGAATTGTATGGACAGAATAGTATTATCATTGCTGGTAGATAATACTGCCGGTGTTTTGAGCCGCGTGGCAGGCTTGTTCAGCCGCAGAGGCTATAATATTGAAAGCCTGACAGTGGGAGTGACGGCAGATGAGCGGTATTCCCGCATGACGGTAGTTTCCACAGGGGATCAGGAGATTTTGGAACAGATTGAGAAGCAGCTTAGGAAGCTGGAAGATGTAAGGGATATTAAGGAATTAAAGCCCGGACGCTCTGTGTACAGGGAGCTGATCATGGTGAAGGTGAGGGCTAATGCAAGCCAGCGCCAGGCAATCAGCGCCATTTCCGATATTTTCCGCGCCACGATTGTGGATGTGGGCAAAGACTCCCTGACAGTCATGCTGACAGGGGATCAGTCAAAATTAGATGCCCTCATTAATCTTTTAGAAGATTACGAGATTCTGGAACTTGCCAGGACAGGCCTTACAGGGCTTTCCAGAGGATCGGAAGACGTGCGGTACCTGCCATAGGCGCAGGTGGGGGATAAAGTTTCCAGACAAGTTCATAAAACGATATGGAACTGACAGGGTATGCTGAAAGTGTCTGCCGGCTTTGGGACAGGGTTCCGGCTTGGCAAATGCTTTTAAACATAGGCGGGGACATTGGTTCCCCAAGGCGTGTCAGAGGAAGAATTGGTTTTTGGCACGTTTAAGGCACCCCATGCGTTCTGCAGGGGAGGCACCACCACGCATGAAAGTCCGTCGGGCGCATTTGGCATCCCCGAATGGATGCCGCCTACTCGGCGGCGGACTTTCAGAGTAAACCCCCATGCCGCTTTCTCGGCACCACCATAAATGAAAGAGGGGTTTACTATGAACCCTCCGGGGGATGCACACAAAATGCCAAAAGCAGGCATTTTGGCGCTGTACGGTCAACGCAGCACATGCGCAGACCTACCGTGAGGATTCGAGACTTTCAGAGTAAACAGGGAAATTCAGGAGGGAAAAGTTACTATGGCAAGAATTTATTATCAGGAAGACTGCAATTTATCTATGCTGGAGGGAAAGACCATTGCGGTTATCGGATATGGCAGCCAGGGCCATGCCCATGCTCTCAATGCCAAGGAGTCCGGATGCAATGTGATTATCGGCCTTTATGAGGGAAGCAAATCCTGGGCAAAGGCAGAGGCTCAGGGATTCCAGGTATACACGGCAGCGGAAGCGGCCAAAAAGGCGGATATTATCATGATCCTGATCAATGACGAACTGCAGGCGGATATGTACAAGAAAGATATTGAACCCAATCTGGAGGCAGGCAACATGCTGATGTTTGCCCATGGATTTAACATCCATTTCGGCTGCATCAAACCGCCTAAGGATGTGGATGTTACAATGATTGCTCCTAAGGGGCCGGGGCATACGGTTCGCTCCGAGTACCAGGAAGGAAAAGGCGTTCCCTGTCTGGTGGCTGTGGAGCAGGATGCCACAGGAAAGGCTCTGGATATGGCCTTGGCTTATGCGCTGGCTATCGGCGGCGCAAGGGCAGGCGTTTTGGAGACTACGTTCCGCACAGAGACAGAGACGGATCTGTTCGGCGAGCAGGCAGTGCTTTGCGGCGGCGTGTGCGCCTTGATGCAGGCAGGCTTTGAGACTCTGGTGGAGGCCGGATATGATCCAAGGAATGCGTATTTTGAGTGCATTCATGAGATGAAGCTGATTGTAGATCTGATCTATCAGTCAGGATTTGCAGGCATGCGGTACTCCATTTCCAATACGGCTGAGTACGGTGATTATGTAACCGGTCCCAAGCTGATCACGGAGGAAACCAAAAAAACTATGAAGAAGATCCTGGCCGACATCCAGGACGGGACATTTGCCAAGGAATTCCTGCTTGACATGTCTCCGGCAGGACGGCAGGTTCATTTCCAGGCTATGAGAAAGCTGGCTGCAGAGCATCCGTCTGAGAAAATCGGGCAGGAGATCAGAAAGCTGTACAGCTGGAACAATGAGAATGACAAGCTGATTAACAATTAAACCAAGCAGCTGTTCAAAAGGGAAAATAAATCTGTATGCGCCCGGTGGCGGACGCACTTGGCATACCAGAGTACATGCCGCCTACTCGGCGGCGGACTTTTATAGCAGA
This sequence comes from uncultured Hungatella sp., assembly GCA_947089145.1. Lineage (GTDB taxonomy): Bacteria > Bacillota > Clostridia > Lachnospirales > Lachnospiraceae > UBA3402. Next base: position 31,774 of record CAMUJH010000021.1, read on the forward strand.
AAGCAGCACCTAAGTCTAAATCGGGCTTCGGCGCTGCTTTTTCATTTGGAAATTCTCTGAATCATGTCGTCTGTCCAGGCAACTCCACTGAGTTATTATCCAATTATGGTCATGGAAATCGGGAGAAGGTAAGATAAAAAAGGAGTGACCATAAAAAGCACGTCCCTGCGCCGATGCTGATGCATGAAGGTTTGCGGAAGTGCTTTACAAAAGATAAGGAGGAAACCATGCAATGATGTACGGATATGCCCGGGTCAGCACAAAAGAGCAGAGAGAGGACAGGCAGCTTATGGCTTTTTCCGGAATGCAGCTTCCGGAGGAAAATATTTATGTGGACAAGCAGTCAGGAAAAGATTTTGAACGTCCAATGTACAAGCGGATGGTGCGAAAAATGAAGGAGGATGATCTGCTGTACATAAAAAGCATTGACAGGCTGGGACGGAATTATGAGGAGATTCTGGAACAGTGGCGGCTGCTTACCAAGGAGAAAAAGGTGGATATTGTGGTCTTGGACATGCCTCTTTTAGATACCCGGAGAGGAAAAGATCTGATGGGCACATTTTTAAGCGATGTGGTTCTGCAGGTTTTGTCTTTTGTGGCGGAAAATGAGCGTAAAAATATCAGAGACAGGCAGAAGGAAGGGATCGAAGCTGCAAAGATGAGAGGCGTCCGGTTTGGGAGGCCGGAAAACCCGCTGCCGGATAATTTCGAACAGCTGAGCAGCAGATGGCTTTCTGGGGAGATATCCGGAAAGAGGGCAGCGGAAATGTGCGGGATGCCTCTTACCACATTCCGCAGAAGAAGCGCCAAACAGGTGGAAAGCTGAAAAGACTGGCCGTGAGGGCCAGCCTTTTTAAGGTCTGGGCACTTTATTCCGGGAATTACATAATATAGGGTAAAGGAGGTATGCTATGAAGACAAAGCTGGAAGTCAGAAACCTCTGCTATTCGTATCATACGCTGGAGGGAGAGACACAGGCCCTTTTGAATATATCTTTTGATGTAAGGGACGGGGAATTTTTTGCCGTCGTAGGACCGTCAGGATGTGGAAAATCCACGCTTTTATCTCTTCTGTGCGGTATCATTGAGCCGGAAGAAGGAAGCATATTGGTGGACGGGATGCCCCGGCAGGAAAGCCATGCTGCCATTGGGTATATGCTGCAGAGGGATCATCTCTTTGAATGGCGCAGCATCCTTTCTAATGTTGCACTGGGATTGGAGATCCAGGACAGATATGATGAGGAGGCAAAAAGGGAGCTTTTAAAAATGCTGGACACTTATGGCCTGACACGGTTTCAGAATGCCAGGCCGGGGCAGCTTTCAGGAGGAATGCGGCAGAGGGCGGCCCTTATCCGTACGCTTGCCTTAAAGCCGGATATACTGCTTCTGGATGAACCGTTTTCTGCCCTGGATTATCAGACCAGGCTGGAAGTGTGCGACGACATCAGCACCATTATCAGGACCCAAAACAAGACGGCTGTTTTGATTACCCATGACCTGTCGGAGGCCATTTCTGTGGCAGACAGGATTCTTGTTTTAAGCAGCAGGCCAGCCAGGGTAAAAAGCGTTATGGAAGTTTCCTTTGGTCCGGAATTTGATAGGCCGCTGGCCAGGCGCAACGCTCCGGAGTTTTCTGCGTATTTTAATGAATTGTGGAAAGAACTGAAAACAGATGGGTAAAGACGGCTGCAATGTTTGGGGGAGCATTTTCTGGAAGCGGGAAAATAAAAGAGAAACTGACATTAGGCTCCCCATGGGCCCGGCGGGGGATGCATACAAAATGCCGAAAGCGGGTATTTTGGCGCTGTACGGTCAGCGCAGCATATGCGCAGACCTACCATAAGAATTCGATACTTTCACAGGAAATAACAGGGAAAGGGGGGAAGACCAATGGATGGCCTTTCCATGTCTCAGCAGGAATTTCTTGCAAAAGAGAAACTGCATAAAAAACAGGTAAGCATCTGCCGGGTAATGCTTCTGGTACTTTTGCTGGCATTGTGGGAGCTGTGCGCCCGGCTTCATATTATTGATTCGTTTATTTTCAGTTCCCCTGTAAGAATCTGGAATTGCTTTTTGGAAATGACAGGGGACGGAAGTATTTTTCTCCATATTGGCGTGACGCTTTTTGAAACGCTGGTCAGCTTTTTTCTTGTGGTTGCAGCAGGGGTACTGGCTGCCGTTGCTTTGTGGGGAAGCCGCAGCCTTTCGGAGATCCTGGAGCCTTATCTGGTTATGCTGAACAGCCTGCCAAAGTCTGCGCTGGCTCCCCTCCTGATTGTGTGGATGGGAAATAACATGCGCACCATCATCGTGGCGGCAGTGTCCGTGGCCGTATTCGGCTCCATACTGACCCTTCACACGGGATTTATGCAGACAGATCCGGATAAGATCCGGCTGATTCAGTCTCTGGGAGGGACAAAGAGAGATGTTCTGACAAAAGTGCTGATACCCTCCTCAGTCCCTCTCATCATCAGCAATATGAAGGTAAATGTGGGACTTTGCCTTGTAGGAGTGATTATCGGTGAATTTCTCTCTGCCAAGGCAGGACTGGGATATCTGATTATTTATGCTTCCCAGGTATTTCCCTGTGAGTACATACTGACAGGAACACATAGGGCCTTTATAGTAAACCCCCCATGGGCCCGGCAGGGAAGGAACCGCCGCCCATAAAAGTCCGGCGGGCGCGTTTGGCATCCCAGAATGCATGCCTCCTAATCGGAGGCGGGATTTTAGAGGAAACGGAAGCATACGACTGCCAAAACCCCTATGATGACGGCAACTGCGGTTCCAAACAGGATTTTTCCCATATTTCCGGACATGCCTATCCTATGAGATCCTGCACCTGCCAGGAATCCCCAGGGGCTGTAAGCATTGATCTCCGGCAATTTAGAAGGATTCTGCCGGCTCCCTATGGCAAATAAAAAATTCTGCCAGTCCTTTTGAAGAATAGGAATTCCCATGGAAAATTCTTTTTCCGGGCTTAGATTTTTTAGCAGCGCCCGGAAAAACCCGGATTCTTTGGAATAGTGGGGAGGTTTTCCATGGCCAGATGCTTTCTGCTTTTCCCGAAACTGCTGGTAGGCATAGTCCCGCCCGTCCTGAATAGCCTTCTGGGGGTCTTTTGTCTGCTTATAGGCGGCAAGAGTGTGGTAATAGATTTGGGAAGCTTCCTTTTGGTTCACATACTGGCGGATGATCTTTTCAATGGCATTTTCAAGGGGGAAGGCGAAAAAACCGGAATCCTGGCTTTTTTCGGCGTATACCTGTCCTTTGATGGACATAACAGCTGCCAGCAGTCCGGTCACCTCCGGGTTTCTTGCTGTGATGGCTGGATTTTTAAAAAGATTGCCGCTGCCGTCTATATGTGCGGCAAACCGATTTGCCCTCTCCAGTTCCTTGCCTGAACAGGAGGAAAAACCTCCCTGCCGAAAGGTATTTTCCACGATGCCTTTCCTGGCAGAGATGATTACCTGATTTCTCTGCCGGATCTGCTCTTTCCAGGAACTTTGCTGGGTATGATAGGCCTGCTGGAATCGGATATTCTGTTTTCCGGAGGATTGATAGATCATGCCTTCTCTGGAAAAGGAGGAAGGAGCAGTAAATAATCCGGCGCTTTTGCTGCCGCCTGGGGTCCTGGGGGTAAAAAGCACATGTGCGGACTGAGGGGATATGGTCTGCCCGGCAGTCTGTCTGTAAAGGCTGGAGCGGATGCTGTCAAGTTCTGCGGTCTGCCCTGTTTTTTCCAGGAGGACTGTCAGCTGTTCCAGATTGAGATCCATCAATAGATTCAGCTTTTGAGCCAGCAGAGAATCCAAACGTGCCAGCTGCTGTGTCAGGTTTTCCCCTTCTGCATATTTCAGAGCAGATCCCAGCAAAGCTAAATACAATCTTGACAGTTCCTGAAGCTGTTTTGAGAGTGCAGCATAGGGATCAGGCTGCCATTCCAGAAAAGATTCCCATAGTTCTTCTTCCATCTCCAGCACCCATCTAAGCAGTTGGCCTGGAGAAACCGTTTGGCTCTCAAAGAACCATCTGCGTGTTTCTGAGATCTCCGCAGTATCTTTTGGCTGCTCCGGATCTTCATCTTTGCGGGATTCCTGAGTTTTTTCACGCTGTCCCGCAATTGTGCGGGACATCTCCTGAATCAGTGCCTCGCCGGCCTTTTCCCCTATGGGCTGTCTGACAGGCAGAAGTTCTTTCTCTGCACTGGCGGCAGGTTCAATAGCAACACCGGCTGCTTTTACATTTGACATATGTTTTTCCTTCCTTGTGCTGGAAACTGGGGTTCTTACTAAAATATATCGGCTTAATTGCCAAAAGTCTGATGATATAACAGAAATAACTGGTTAGTTTTTGTGATCCATGGGACAAAAGCATAATTCGCTTATCTAAATGACATTGGCCCGTAAAAAGTAACATTACAACAGGAAGGATTGCAGCAGGAGAGTGAAAGATACTTGCGTTTCAGCCATGCAGTTGCTATAATAGGAAGAGATTAGTAAAAGATGACAGGAAAGGGAGTATGGGTATGGAACACAGAGGAGAAAAGGGTTCCCGGGCCAACACCGGCGTGCGGGGGTGGGGAATCACTGGAAAACTGGCGTCTGCCATTGTGGTAAGCGTTGTGATTGCTGTGGCGATCCTTCTTGCCGTAGTTTATCTTCAGATGTCCCGCGCGCTGCTGGACAAAAGCGAGGCTCTTCTGCAGACGACTACGGATCGGACGCTTCAGGAGACTAAGGCATGGATGAACAGCACGATGACTATGCTGGAGACTCAGAGAGATACCATAGAGTACGAGGACATGGATGTTCCCGCTATGATGGATTATATTAAGCACACAGTGGGGCAGAATGATGCCTATCCCGCCGGACTGTACGTGGCACTGACAGACGGTTCCCTGTACCATGCTTCCTTTGTGCCGGGCCCGGATTACGATCCTGCTGCAAAAAGCTGGTATCAGGATGGCCTTAAATCTGACTCTTTCCTGTTAGGCGACGTGTATTTTGACGAGGACAGCCAGTCCTACGTGGTAGGCGCTTCCGGCGTGCTGAAGGCAAAGGACGGTACGGTGCGCGGCGTGGCGGCGGCGGACGTGTATCTGGACTCTATCTCAAAGATTGTCAGCGAAGCCAGGCTGGAGGACAACGGCGGCATTTTCCTGGTGGATACCAGAACCAATATCATCATCGGCCATCGGGACGGAAATGTGATAGGACAGAAACTGGATGAGCTGAAGGACGGCATGTATGTCTATGCCAGCGAGCAAATCCGTGGAGGGAAAACGGGCCTGTCTCTCAATGACAACACCTATATCCAGGTGGAGCAGGTTCCAGGCAGCGACTGGACGGCAGTGGCCTATGTGTCCAGGTCGGAGGTGCTGTATGAACTGCAGCAGCTGACGGTCAGCATGCTTCTGGTAGCGGCTTTTGCGGTGCTGGTCCTGATTCTTCTGGTGGTAATTCAGGTTAGGCGGGTTATCGGCCGTCCGGTCAAGGAACTGAGCCGGGCAGCTACGCAGATTGCCCAGGGCGATCTGGAACAGTCTATCCGCTATCAGTCCAGAGACGAGCTTGGAGTGCTGGCCAGAGACTTTAACCAGGTTACTCTCCGGCTGCGGGAATATGTGATATATATTAATGAGATCTCCGAAAAACTGCGGGAGATCGCAGCAGGCAATCTGGTGTTTACACTGGAAAACCAATATACCGGTGAATTCGAGAAGATCAAGATCGCTTTAGAGGAGATATCCCGTGCGCTGAACGGAACTATGGGGCAGCTGCGCACTGTGTCCAGAGATGTGGCGGCAGGCGCCCAGCAGGTTTCCGACGGCGCCACCACCCTGTCTCAGGGTTCTACGGAGCAGGCATCCGAAGTGGAAACCCTGGCCGGACACATGAATGTTGTATCGGAAAGCGTGCACAACATTTCCAAGGGGGCCCAGGAAGCCAGCCGCATTTCCCAGGATGTGAGAAACGGGCTTTTGTCAAGCAAGGATAAGATGCAGAATATGACAGAGGTGATCCAGCGGATCAGCGACAAATCCGCAGAGATCCATAAGATTGTCAAGACCATTGAGGACATTGCCTTCCAGACCAATATTCTGGCCCTCAACGCCGCCGTGGAAGCTGCCAGGGCAGGGGCTGCCGGAAAAGGATTTGCGGTAGTTGCCGATGAAGTCCGCGCTTTGGCCGGCAAATCTTCTTCAGCTGCCAAGGAGACTACGATTCTGCTGCGCCAGACAGTGGATTCCATGGAAGAGGGGGTCCATGCGGCCCAGGATACGGCGGATTCCTTACTGAAGGTAGTGGCTCAGGCGGATGAGATGAATAAGTTTATTGACGGAATCGCAGACTACACCAAGCAGCAGGACGCCAATGCGGAAGAGATCACCCAGGGGATCGAGCAGATCTCCACGGTTGTGCAGACCAATGTGGCTACGGCAGAAGCCAGCGCCGCTGCCAGCGAGGAACTGGCAGGCCAGGCAGCCATGCTCCGGGAAATGGTTGCAAAATTTAAGATTCGGGAATCATAAGGTGAAACTGATAAAAAGAACGTTTCCAGGCGAAAGACCAGGAAACGTTCTTTCATTTCATAGGAAATTGCGTCCTATGAAATAAAAACGCTTTGCGAGGATGCGCACTCCGCGCAAAGGAAAATGGCTGCTGTGGCAGCCGCGCTCCGGCGCAAGTGTGCGTCAAGACGCACACTTTTTTAATTTATGCCAATAGAATCTTTGCAGAATATATCTGATTGATCACATTTAAAGCAATTATGGACAGGGCCTTAGCCATATTATAGTAAAAAACGGTTGGAAAAGATGACAGATACGATTATCACAGGGAAGAAAGAAGTGAAATCCGGTACGGAATTTTATGAAGAGGAAAAGGCGGTTCTCAGCCAGGCGGCCAGACTATTAGTCAGGGAGAGGCTTATAAATGCGGAAGAACAAATGCGCTTTCTGTCTCTCCTTCAGGAGGAGGGGTAATTGGCCCTGCTGCGGGCAGTCATCTACTGCCGCTGCAGTACAGAGGAGGAAAGCCAGGCAGATGCTCTGCGCAATCAGATTTGGGAGAGCGAGGCATGCGTCAGGGAGCAGGGGTGGGCTTTGACAGACAGATATGTGGAACTGAAAAGCGGGACTACCACGAAAGGAAGAGATGAGTATAACCGGCTATTTGAAGACTTACTGTCTGACAGGTTTGACATTATTGTCATAAAGAGCCAGGACCGTCTCATGCGCAATGTGAAAGACTGGTATCTGTTTCTGGACAGAATGTTAAGCTGCAGAAAACGGCTGTTTATGTACATAGAACGGAAATTTTACACGGCGGACGACGCCCTGGTTACCGGGATCAAAGCCATACTGGCTGAGGAATACAGCAGGGAGTTAAGCAAAAAGATCAACAATGCGCATCGCTGCCGCCAGGTTAACGGCAAAAAGGCGGTGCTGACATCAAGGGTGTTTGGTTTTTGCAGAATGTCTGACGGTACCTTGCAGGTTGAGGAAGCGGAAGCTGAGATTATCAGAGAAATATACAGCTATTGTGCGGCTGGATATGGCAGCCGAAGGATTGCCAACATGTTTTTGGAACAGGGATACTTAAAGAAAACCGGCAATCCTTTGACGGCTGTCTGTGTAGGAAGGATCATACGAAACCCTCTGTACAAAGGAACCATGGTTATGAACCGGCTGCACTATGATTTTGATACGAAGCAGACGGTGAAAAATCCCAGGGAACAGTGGATTTACAGAGAAGGGGCAGTTCCAGGGATTGTGGATAAGGATTTGTGGGATCGGGCAAACCAGGCTATGACGGACAGGGCAAACCGTTTCTGCCCAAATGGAATGAAAACCATAAAAAGCGGCAAAGGTTCTTATGATCTGTCTGGCAAGCTCATATGCAGCCAGTGCAGAAAACCGTATTACCGGACCAGGAGAACAGGGGCCGGGAAACGGGAGGTGATTGAGTGGAAATGTTCTAATTATCTGGAACAGGGAAAGAAGGCAGAGAACAATCTATTTGGAGGCTGTGACAGCGTTCATCTGGATGAAGGCATTTTGTTTGAGATACTTAAGCAGGTAAGCGCAAAGATCTATCCGTTTAAGGAACAGTATAAAGATGGCATGATCAGCTGCGGGATTAGGCTTTTTACAGAGGCTTTGAGCCATATGCCTGCCTGCCGCAGGCAGGAGAAGATTGAGAGTGAGAAAAAGCGGCTGGAGGGACAGAAGGATTTTCTTCTGAGCAAATTTTTGGAAGGGGTGATCTCTGACAGGGATTATCAGAAAAAAAATCAGGAACTGGAGGGAAAGCTTGCCAACCTAAAGGCCCAGAAGGACGGGCTGGCCAGAGAGGAGCAGGGGAGCGGGAACCTTAAACAGCGCATAGCACTCATAGAGGAACGATTAAAAAACGGAGGTATGGAGAAGGCTTTTGTGATTCAAATGCTGCAGGACGTAAGCGAAATCAGGGTGCATGGGTGGCAGCTGGAGATCTGTTTTAACCCGTTGAAAAACCACGTCCCGGTGTGGATCGATTATCCCTTTGGACCGGAGACGGTGAAGGGAAGGTTTTTAGACCGGAGAAAGATTGTGGAAATATTAAAGAAAAACCCATGCGCAACTGCCGGAAAACTGGGGGAAGAAATGGGGCGCTCTGTTTACATGGTAAGGAACCGCATGGAGGAGCTGACAAAAGGGGGATATATTCGGTTTCAGGGGAAAGGCGGGCACGGAAGGTGGGAGGTATTAAAGGAACTTCCAGAGAAGGAGGCAAGCATCAAGGCCGGCGGATTGTAGCGTTTTGACGGCTTTGCCTAATATGATCTGCCCTGCAGGAGACGGTAAGCGGAGGATGCCTAATCCTGTCACTCTGTCCTCACAGCTCTTTAAGATGGATATGCTGGTAATGTCTATTGTGATCCTCTGCATTTTGTCCACAGTTTTGTATCAGGTTATTGCAGCGCTGGAGAAGCGGTTTTTGCAGTAAGAAATAAAGCCCCTGAATTTTTTAAGGAGGAAATGTGCTGACAAAAAACGGCAATGAACAGGCATTGCCGTTTTTGAGGCGCTTTTCTGGATGAACCGTGAAGCTTCAGGACATCATTTTGTTAACCGAAGATAGAATGTTTAGGCGGCTGGTGGCTGTCAGCAAATTTAAAAGCCTCCTGGATATTCTCCTGTATAGTCAGCTCGTCCAGCTTGCATAAAAGCCCTATGTGATAAATATGGTAATAACAATACTCATCCACAGTCATGACGCCGGGGTTTTCCTGGAAGCAGGTGTAAAGCTGGACTCTTCCTCCCATATCAATACGGACCTTGATGCGCAGATCCTTCATGTCATAGGATTTGTGGAAGTCCTGGGATACCTGCTCAAAAATATGGGACACAATATCAACCTTATGGTTCATCCATTGTTCCTGCTGGTCTTTGTGGTAGAACAGCTCCATGGTGCGGGGGCTGCTCATGATGCGGCGGTAAGCATAAATATAGACAACGCAGTGACGCCAGTATTTATTTCTGTATTCTTCTGGATAGGAGTCAATGAATTTCTTGAGCATTTCAAAAAAATCGTCAATCAGTTCTTCCATAAGCATAAATTTATTTTTGAAATGGTAAGTAATGGTGCTTTTGACAATGCCCAATTCATCCGCTATTTTCTGAAACGTGGTGCCGCTATAGCCATACTGAAGAAACATGTTTCCTGCGACTTTAAGGATTTCCGACCTTAAATTTGCTGGTTTATTTTTATCTGTAAATGGATTCATTTAGGAAACCTCCAACATAAAAGGGCAGTGGATGAAAAGAATATCCGTCTTATTATATAAGAGATTAGGGGAATATACAAGCGGCAGAAGTCAATTAGTACAAACATACGTGCGTATTGTATGTATTAAACGGATAAAATCCGAAATTGTCCTGTAAAACCGACAAAAAAGATAAAAAATCCTTTTTTATTGATAAATTTATATTGACTATGTCTAGCCAATATAGTAAAATTGCACTGTACAAACAATAAATTGTACAGTATAAAATAAACTGCAGCTTATTTTTTTATTGTAACATGTTAAAAAAAAGACAAAGGAAGGAGCAATTATAATGGAAGCATCACAGAAAAGGGGGAATCCTTGGCTGTCCTTGACAGCGGTTACCCTGGCCTTTTCCTTCACGTTTTTAAGCAGATACATCTGGAGCCCGCTGATGGCAGACGTATCCAGTGAGTTTGGGATTAACGCTACTCAGGCGGGACTTTATATGTCTGCTTTTTTTGCCGGCTATCTGGTGACCCAGATACCTGGAGGGATCATGGCGGACAAGTACCAGCCCAAATATATTCTGATGATCTGCACAGCTTTGGGAGGCATCATGACGGCTATGATGTCCATGATCCAAAGCTATGAGATGGGATTGGCGATCCGAGTCATAACCGGCGTCAGCAGCGGATGCGTTATGGCCCAGTGTTCCAAAGTGGTGGCCACTACCTTTGAGCCTAAGAAACGGGCGTCAGCTATGGGCGTGGTTCTTGCTTCCCCGCCTTTTGGCATCACGCTGGCACAGTCTCTGGGAGCCCCCTTAAACCAGGCCATTGGCTGGAGAAACACGTTTTTGGCAGTGGCAGTGGTGGCTGTTGTCATTGTTGCCATGATCGCCATGTGGGTTCCCGCTACGGCTAAGAAGGCGGCTCCCACGGGGGAGGCGGCCAAGGCGGCGGCTCAGACTGCGGCGGCAGCTCCGGCGAAACAGGCAGGGCTTTTGGAGGGGCTTATCGGATTCTTTACCAACAAGCAGCAGCTTCTTCTGGGAGCCAGCGGGTTCATGTTCATGTTTATCTCTGTGGGATTTGCCACGTGGACCAACCGCTATGCTCAGAGCCTGGGGTTCACTCCTGTCCAGGGAGGCATGATTATTACATGCTACAGCATCGCAGGTATTGCGGCCTCCTGCATTTCTGGCTCTCTGGCGGACAAGCTTCACTTGAGCCACAGGAACTTCCTTATATTAAGCCTATCCCTGATGGGCGCCATGACTCTGGTATTTTCGTTCCAGAGCAGTTATGCGGGGCTTCTGGTGGTGGGCATTATTTACGGCGCCGCTTCCTATCTGCCGTCTACCCACTACACCACGTCAGCCATGATCCTGGCAGGAGAGCGGTTTACAGCCACAGCGGCGTCCTCCCAGAACCTTTTATTCCAGCTGGCCAGCTTTATTATGCCGGTTGTGGTTGGGCGGGCCATAGACGCTACGGGCAATTACAGCCTGGTTTGGTATATTTTCTGCGGCTGCGCTGTTATTTCCGTAATATTCTGTTTCTTTGTTAAAAATGATAAATAACATGGAGAAAAGGAGTACATATGAAAGAAATAGTTCGAAAAGTAATTACCATCCATGTAAATGGAAAGACGTATGATATTCCCGTAGGTACAGGGCGGTATGAGATGCCGGAAAGCGAGACACTGTCCCATACCCTGCGGGACCGTCTGGGGCTGACAGGTCTTAAGATCGGGTGCGACCAGGGCGCCTGCGGCTGCTGCACGGTCATTATGGACGGGAAGGCTGTTACCTCCTGCATGACTCTTACCATGGATTGCGACGGCAAAACGATTACCACCATCGAGGGGCTGGCTGATCGGGCTACCGGTGAGCTGGACGGGCTTCAGCAGGCATTTTTGGACAACTGCGGATATCAGTGCGGATTCTGTACTCCAGGCATTATCATGACTGCCAAGGCATTTCTGGAAGAGCATGAAAACCCTACTGAGGAGGAGGTGCGGGAAGCTTTGGCCGGCAATTACTGCCGCTGCGGCACCCACTACACAGCGGTTGAGTCGGTTATGGCTTATGTGCAGAAGAGGAAGGAGGAGCGTCAATGAGCGAATTGAAATATGTAGGTAAAGAGACTGTCCGCCTGCTGGGACGTGACATCGTTACAGGCAGGGCCAGGTACACAGGGGATTTCCGGCTGCCGGGGATGCAGTACGGAAAGATTTTGAGAAGTCCTCATCCATACGCAAAGATCCTGTCCATTGACGTGTCCCGGGCAAAGGCTTTGGAAGGCGTTACTGCGGTGGTAACCTGGAAGGATGTTGACAGGAACATCTACATTACCAACGGCTTCACCCCGCCAAAGCATCACCACATTATGGACGAGTATGTGCGGTTCATCGGCGATGCCGTGGCCCTTATTGTGGCGGAGACAGAGGATTTGGCCATGGAGGCCATGGAGCTTATTAATGTGGAGTATGAGGTGTTAAAGCCTGTGTTTACCATTGACGAGGCCATAGCACCGGATGCGCCCCAGCTGTATCCGGAGTTCCCGGGAAACATTGCGCCCCACAAGAACAACCTGGATTTTGAGGTAGGGGACCTTGAAAAGGGATTTGAGGAGTCAGATATTATCGTGGAGATCGATGCGGCCATGGAGAACGGACAGAACCCTCTGCCGGTAGAGCCGCCTACCATTATATGTTCCTATGAAAATGATACCTACAACTTTATCGCCTCCGCTGCAGCTCCGGCTTACTGCCACCAGAATGTGGCTTCTTCCCTTGATGTGCCTTACGAGCAGGTTCGCCTGGAGGCCCCGGCCGTAGGCGGCAGCTTTGGCTCCAAGCTCTACAGCGGCAATGTGCAGTGTCTTGTATTTGCGGCCATTATGTCCAAGGCGGCTCATTGTCCCGTGCTGTTTACCTACACCAAGGAGGAGCATTTCGGCGTTCACCAGAACCGCATGTCCACTAAGGCTCATATTAAGTTCGGCATGAAGAAAGACGGCATGGCCAGCGCCATCCAGATGACCCAGTATGCGGACGCAGGCGTGTGCGCTTCCACCCAGGAGTTTATGCTGGCGGTTGGAACCAACACCCTGCCGATCCTTTGCAAGACAGATAACAAGAGCTACCATGCCAAGGTGGTTGTGACCAACCATATTCCTTCCGGCTCTTTCCGCGGATACGGGTACATGGAGTCAACAGCCCTGGTGAGCCAGGCGGTTTTCGAGGCCTGCGAGAAGATGGGCATTGACCCGGTGGTTTATCTTGAGAAAAATGCCATGAAGAAGGGCGACCGCTACCACAATTCCATGGCCGGCGATCACCCATGGCAGGAGAACAAGACAGCAGACTGGTCCAACCTGGTAACAGAGACTGCCAAGGCCTTTAAGTGGAGTGAGCGGTTTAAAGGCTGGGGCGTTCCCACATGGGTATCGCCGGACGGCAAGAAGGCCAGAGGCGTAGGCGTGGGAGCCGCAGGCCATTCGGATACCGGCGGCAAGCCGTCTAATGCCAATGTGACAGTTACAGGGCTTGGAGCCGTGTATCTGTCCACCTGCATGTCCGAGTTCGGCGCAGGGACCAGGGACGTGATGCTGAAAGTGGTAGCCGAGGAGCTTGACATGCCTTTAGAGTCTATCCGGGTTTCCGATGCGGATACAGGCATGACGCCTCCTGATTTCGGCTCCACCGGTTCCAGATCCACCTACTGCGGCGGCATTGTGGCAAAGAGGGCCTGCGAAGACGTGAAGAAGAAACTGTTTGCCCTGGCCCATCAGAAGTTCGGCGTTCCTGAAGATGATCTGGGATTTGGAAATGGGTTTGTGTACCGCCTTTCCAATCCGGAAGAAAAGTATGGCTTGTTCCCCCATCTTATGGGAAAGGTGGACAGCGTTACAGGATGCGGCCATTTTGACGGCGTTCACAACAGCACCATTTTCCATCTGCAGTTCGTTGAGGTGGAAGTGGACAAGGAGATGGGAACCTTCCGCATTATTGACCATTTCGGCGGGTCAGACGCAGGCGTTATTGTGAACCCCCTGCCTTTAAAGAACCAGTGCCAGTCGTTCTTCGCGGGTATTGACATTGCCTGCATGGAGGAGACAGTGTGGGACCCCAATGATTTCAGAGTGCTGAATCCAAGCAATATTGATTACAAAACCAGAACCTTTAACGATGTGGTTCCCCATGACCACATTATCCTGGAGTCCATGAAGGATGTGGAGAATGATTATCCCTTTGGCGCAGTGGGCGTGGGAGAGCCGCTGCTGGCCCCCGGCGGTCCGGCGATCCGCATGGCCATCTATAATGCATGCCAGATCAAGCTGAATTCGTATCCATTTACGCCGGCCAGAGTTTTAAAGGCACTGAAAGAGAAGGAGGAACAGGAAGCATGAAAAATTTCGGATATGTTACCCCAAAGACCCTGGAAGAAGCTTCCGGTCTGTTAGCGCAGCCGGGCGCCGCAGCTATGGGCGGCGGTACGGATCTGCTGGGAGTTATTAAGGACGGGCTGCTGCCAAGTCCCCCAAAAACTGTGGTGAATCTGAAAAAGCTTCCGGAGCTTTCGGGCCTCACAGAGCGGGAGGACGGCCTCCATGTGGGAGCAGCCGTGACCCTTGCGGAGATTTCGGAGAACGAGACAGTGAAGGCCAAATGGCCTGCCCTGGCAGACGCTGCCAGAAGCGTAGCCACGCCTAACCTGAGAAACACCGCCACTCTGGGAGGCAATCTGTGCCAGGATATCCGCTGCTGGTATTACCGGTATCCGGATATCTTAGGAGGCCGGATCAACTGCGCCAGGAAAGAGGGACATCTGTGTTCGGCTATGATGGGAGAGAACCGCTACCATTCTATTTTCGGCGCTGCCAAGGTGTGCGAGACTCCCTGTACAGGCAAGTGTCCGGCCCACACAGATATTTCGGCTTACATGGAGCTTCTGCGGGCAGGCAAGGTGGAGGAGGCCGCCAGGGTTATTCTGGAGGTGAACCCCATGCCGGCTATTACCAGCCGCGTGTGCGCCCATTTCTGCATGGAAGGGTGCAACCGCAATACCTACGACGAGAGTCTGAACGTGGGCGCCGTGGAGCGGTATCTGGGCGATTATATTTTGGAGCATAAGGATGTATTTATGAAAGCTCCCGAAGGAGAGAACGGGCTGAAGATTTCCATCATTGGTTCCGGCCCTGCGGGACTGACGGCTGCTTACTATCTGCGTCAGAGCGGATACGGCGTGACCATCTATGAGAAGCAGCCGGAGGCCGGAGGCTGTCTGACTTACGCCATCCCGCCGTACCGTCTGCCAAAGAACGTGGTCAGAAGCTTTATCAGTGCCTTGGAAGCCATGGGCGTGAAGATCGTGTGCAGCTGCCAGATCGGCCAGGATAAGACCCTGGACGAGATCGTGAAGGCAAGCGACAGCGTGATGCTGGATACGGGTACATGGAAGAGGCCGTTGATCGGGCTGGCCGGCGAGGAATTGACAAGGTTCGGCCTGGAGTTTTTGATTGATGTAAACAACTATGTCAGGGAGAGGCCGGGTTCCCGGGTGGTGGTTGTAGGAGGCGGCAATGTGGCCATGGACGTGGCGATTACGGCCAAGCGCCTGGGCTGTCCGGAGGTTGCCATGGTCTGCCTGGAGCAGAGGGATTCTATGCCTGCTAATGAAGAGGAGGTTGCCAGAGCCCTGGAGGAGGGCATACTGATCCACAATGGCTGGGGACCGAAAGAAGTTGTGCGCACTGACGGCAAGGTAACCGGAATGGTGTTCAAGCATTGTCCTAAGGTGTTGGATGAGACAGGACGGTTTAACCCGGTCTATGAGGAGGACAACGTTATGGAACTTCAGGCCGACATCATCATGATGGCTATCGGCCAGAAGGCTGACCTGGATTTCTTAGAGGGCGCTTACAAGATCGAGACGGAGCGGGGAAGGATCAAAGCCCTTGACGGATGCCGGACCACCGAAGCCGGTATCTTTGCAGGCGGCGACGTGACCACAGGCCCGGCTACGGTTATCAAGGCTATCGCTTCTGGAAAAGAAGCTGCAATTTCTGTGAACCAGTACTGCGGGTTAAAGGAGCTTCCTGTTGAGAAGACAGCCCGGCTGCGGCTTCATGAGAAGCTGGCAGCGTTTGATACCAGGTGCCGCGGCGAGAAGGAGGCGGTTAAGTCTCCTATGCTGGAAGTACACGAGAGGGACATGGACAAGGAAGATTTAGGCTGCATCGCCCCAGAACTTGCAAAGGGCGAGGCCAACCGCTGCTTTAACTGCGGATGCCTGGCGGTGAACCCCAGCGATACAGCCAATATGCTGTACGCCATGGACGCGAAGATCGTGACCAACCGCCGCACTATCAGTTCAGAAGAGTTTTTCGGGATTCACACCAGGGTGCAGGAGGTGCTTGAAAAGGGCGAGATTGTAAAGGAGGTTATTGTTCCTTACCTGCCTAAGGGCGCTGTGGCAAGATATGACAAGTATCGCATCCGCAAGTCCATTGATTTTGCCGTGCTGGCTGTTGCCGGGTATTACCGCCTGGAGGATGGCGTGGTAAAGGATGTAAGCATGGTCCTGGGCGCTGTGGCTCCGGTTCCCATGAAGATGAAGGAGGCTGAAAGCTACCTTACAGGGAAGAAACTGACAGAGGAAACAGCCAGAGAGGCAGCCGAGATTGCCCTTAAAGATGCCATCCCCCTGGCGATGAACGGATATAAGATTGACATGGCCAAGGTTATGGTGCGGAGGTTTTTGGGATTTTAAACGCTGACAGGCTGCGGGCCTGACAGCCGCTGTTCCTGAGACGAATGCGGGACAACGGATAAGTTTGGCTTGATGCTGCTTAACATGATAAGGGATTGATGATTGACGCTCCCGGGATTTTTGCTGTATGATTGATGCAGGAGGAATTCCGGGAGCGTGCGTTAGAGAGAGATGAATTCACCGGAATTTCCGAGACAGCAGGAAGATGGAGGAGAAAAATGGATCAGGAATTAATATTGGAATACAGTGAAAAGCAGGAGCTTAGAGGGGAGCTGAGAGATTTTCAGGGTAGCTCCAGAGTGCAGGAGCCAGGGTGCGGGGATGAGATGTGCATGTATCTTAAAACTCACAGAGAGGTGATTACAGAGATCCGTTTTACCATTACGGATTCAGCCTGCCCCCCGGTAAAGGCATGCGGGGCATTGGCAGCTGAGATGGCCCTTGGCAGGCCGGTTATGGAGGCTTATCTGATTGATGCAGACAGGCTTAGCCAGCGGCTTGGAGGACTGCCGAAAGAGAGCATGCACTGCGCCATGATGGCGGAGATTGCCTTGAAAAAGGCTATTAAAGATTATGTGTCGAAAAGGAGCTGACTGCTTCAAATGAAAGAAACAAATGTTACAAAAAATGAAACGGAACCCGAAAAAACTTATGGAATTTCGGGTTTTTTATTTGTACGACATAGGGAAGAGACGTAAAAAGGGCTGCGGTTAGCGCCATGGAGAGCGCCAGCCTATTGTAAAAAGAGGGCTATATATTTGCTATAATAGGACAATATTTTAAATCTGTATTCCATCTGTAAAATCCAATAAGATAAAAGAAGGATATTCAGTTGGAGAAAGATTATGGATAACGAAAGCGTATTAAGAAAAATTGAAGAACTAATGACACAGCGTGGATATACCAAATATAAACTGGCTAAGTTAAGCGGTATCAGCAAATCCACAATCACTACCATGTTCAACAAGAGAAGCACAGTGAGCCTGTATAACCTGTCAAGGATGTGCCGGGCGTTTAATCTGACTTTGTCGGAGTTTTTTGCCATGATGGAGGGAAAGTCAGATGAAGGGCTGATTCAGGAATTCCCTCTGGAATGGTGGAGCAGCCTGCCGCCGGAAAAGCGGCGCCAGGTAAGCACGATTATGTATGCGGTAGCGCAGCTGGACCTGGGGAGAAAATGATTTGTGATTCAGAAATGGGAAACTGCGGCGCTGCATTTGGCAGCATTACCGCAGTATTTCTATTTTAACTAATGCAAAGGTTTGCAATTTGGACATTATGACGAAAACCGTGAAAAAGCGAGAAAACAATTGAGAGAATATTGACAATGCAAGGGACTTGTATATAATGTTAATACGGGCTTGGCCGGCAGGCCTGGCACGAATAATATTTTGGAGGAATATTATGAGAAAGAGAAAGTTATTGAAAGTGTTTGCAGCATCGGCGTCAGCACTCAGCCTGGTGGCGTGTTCCGGTTCCGGGACTGGTGAGACTACGGCAGCACCGGAGACGACTACGGCAGCTGAGGCATCGGCGGAAGAAACCACCGCTGCACAGGAAGAAACCACCGAGGAGGCCAAGCAGGCTGAAGGACCGGTAATCTATGAGGCAAAGGGAAGCGGCTACGGCGGAGAACTGAATTTGAAGGTTACCATTGACGGCGGCACCATTACGGAGCTGGAGCTGGGGGATCATCATGAGACTAACGTAGTGATGGACAGGGCATTTCCTGTTATCAGGGAAAGAATCCTGGAGGCAAACTCTCCGGAAGTGGACAGCGTGACAGCCGCGACGTTTTCTTCTTATGCGGTAAAGACGGCGGTGGCGGATGCCATGGCCCAGGCAGGCCTTGAGGCGGCAGATATTACCATGGCCACGGCAGGCCCTGAAAAAGAGGCAAAGACCCTTGAGGACGTGACTGCGGATATCGTGGTCGTAGGCGGCGGCCCATCCGGGCTTGCGGCAGCCATCACGGCAAAGCAGACAAACAAGGATGCCAATGTGATCGTTGTGGAGAAGATGGACATTCTGAGCGGAAACGGCAAGTTTGACATGAACTTTTATGACCTGATTAACTCCCAGGCTCAGAAAGAGGCAGGCAATGAGAAGTGGACAGTGAATCAGGTGGAGAATTTTATAGAAGAAAAATCCTCGGCTGGAGACAGCGAAGCCCGCGTAAAGGTGTGGGCGGAGCAGGAGAACGGGCTGGACGCATGGCTTCGGGACATGGGTGTGGAACTGAATAACAATTACGGTGCCATGAACCATATGGCAGAGGAAGATCAGTATGCCGGGGAAGTGATTCAGGCAGGCATGGAGGAGTGCGCCAGGGAACTGGGCATAGATATCCGCACCGGAACCAAGGGCGTGGATCTGATTATGGAAGACAAGAGATGCACTGGCGTCAATGTAGAGAACAATGATAAAGAAAGCTATGCCATTAAGGCACAGCATACCATTATTGCCACAGGGGGATTCTGCAGCAGCAAGGAACTTCTGGCAGAGTATGCGCCGGGATACGAGGTGCTGAACACTTCCAATCAGATGGGAACCACCGGTGATTTTGTAAAGGTATTTGAGAAGAACGGCTTTAAAATGGAGAACATGGGCAATGTGAGAGTGTTCCCCAATATTATCGTTCCCCGCAGGGATCTGACCGGCGGCGCAGACGTAAGCATTCTGGTAAACAAGGAAGGAGCCCGCTTTATCTCTGAAAATGCAGGGGGCCTGGAACTGGGAACCACCATTCAGGCTCAGCCGGACGGAGCGGTATTCTCCATTACAGACAAGACAGGGTATGACTCTTTCTACAGAATCCGCAAACATGTGGGGCTTGGATATTATTCCGAGGGCCAGACATTAGGGGAACTGGCGGAGGCGCTGGGGATTGACGCGGCAGGCCTGGAAGCAGCAGTTGCAGCCTTCAATGAGGCGGCAGAGGCCGGCAGCGAGGATGAACTGTTAAAGGCTGTTCCGTCCCGTCCTCTGGATGCCCAGGGACCATACTACGGCGTGCGCATAGAGGCTGCTAACCATATGACCAAAGGCGGCGTTTCCTGCAATGAAAATGCGCAGGTGCTGTATGAGGACGGAACGGCAGCTGAAGGCTTATATGCTGCAGGCGAAGTTACGTGGCAGTCAGGCGGATATTCCCAGTCTGTAGCATTCGGACGGGTTGCCGGTGAGCAGGCGGCTTTGAATCTGGATTAAATAGGCAAGAACATGCATAAAAATACAAGACAGGCTTCCCAGGCACTTTTGGGAAGCCTGTCTTGTATTTTTACTGCCGTTTCAGGACATTATTATATTCAGAATGTTTCTCTGCTCATTTTTCTCCATTCATTTTGAAACCGAAAAAAATAGTATTTCTTACAGAAGTATGATATAATCAAAGCAGTCAAAAGTTTCTTCGCATTGGGGGAGGTTTTATTATGATGGTTGAACTGGGAAGAGAGAAACGCCGGAGTATCAGGCCAATCTGCGAGGGCAGCAAAGAGGTGCTGGTACGGGGGGCCGTGGAGGGAACCATGGGCCGGGTGTGGGTACCAGGCCTTGGCCCCTCTCCGTATTGCCTTATCGGCTCAGGGGATTTTGCCTATCTTTTAGGCCTGCCGCCTAAAGGCGCCGGCGCGTTGGATTTAAAAAGCCAGATTTACCAGTCAGTCTCCCATGCGTTTATCTACCCGGAAAATGAGCGGTGGGAGCAGTGGCTTCAGGATGAATTTGGCGGACAGTTCCGCATGGTGACCCGGTATGCCCTGAAAAAGGACGAGCATCATTTTGACACAGACAGGCTGAAATCCTACGTAAAATCCGTGCCGCAGGGAATCCGCATCAGGCGGATTGACGAGAGGCTGTACCATTTGGCCCTGAGGGAAGAATGGAGCCGGGATCTGTGTTCCAATTTTGAGGATTACAGGCATTTTGAAACCTGCGGATTCGGGTACGGCGCCATGAAGGGGCACAGGTTAGTATCCGGATGCTCTGCCTATGGAGCCAGCGAGGGCATGATGGAGATTCAGGTGGATACCAGAAAGGACTTCCGCAGGCAGGGGCTGGCTTTGGCCTGCAGCGCCGCATTTGTGCTGGAGTGCCTGGAAAAGAACCTTATTCCAAACTGGGATGCGGCCAACCAGCAGTCCGTGGAACTGGCGGAGAAGCTGGGATATGTGTTTGAACGGGAATATCAGGTGTACCAGCTTTTGTGATTGCATTCCAAAGCCGCAGAGACAATGCGCCCATGGGCAGTCCGGTTTCAGGGGACTGGACATTTTCACAGAAAGGGGAACAAAATTATGGACAGGGAAAAAATTTTTCATGCTGTGGATCACACGCTGCTGACCCAGCAGGCAACCTGGGGGGAGATTCAGCAGGTTTGCGATGACGCCATGAAGTACAAGACGGCATCCGTATGCATTCCGCCTTCCTATGTGGAGGCAGTGAAAGAGTATGTGGGGGACAAGATGAAGGTGTGCACAGTCATCGGCTTCCCCAACGGATACAATACTACGGCGGCCAAGGTATTCGAAACGGAGGATGCCCTGGAAAACGGCGCCGACGAGATCGATATGGTGATCAATATCGGGGATCTGAGGGACAAACGGTATGACAGAGTCCTGGAGGAGATCCGCACCATTAAAGCGGTGTGCGGTGATCATGTGCTGAAGGTAATTATTGAAACCTGCCTTCTGACAGAGGAGGAGAAGATCAGGATGTGCCGTCTGGTGACAGAGGCAGGGGCGGATTTTATTAAAACCTCAACAGGCTTTTCCACGGCAGGCGCCTCCTTTGACGATATCCGTCTGTTTGCAGAGCATGTGGGGCCTAAGGTAAAGATAAAGGCGGCAGGAGGCATCTCCTCTTTTGAGGATGCCTGGAAATTTATGGAGCTGGGAGCCGAAAGGCTGGGCACCAGCAGGATCGTGAAACTGGCAAAGGCGGAGGAGCAGAATGGACAGACGGAAACTGATTCAGGCGGCTATTAAGGTGCTGCCGGAGTCTTATACCCCTTATTCCCATTTTCATGTGGCAGCCGCGCTTTTGTGTAAGGACGGAACCGTATATACCGGGATTAACATTGAAAATGCGGCATATACGCCTACGGTGTGCGCGGAGAGAAGCGCATTTTTCAGAGCCGTCAATGAGGGGAAGCGGGAGTTTGAGGCTATCGCTATTTGCGGGGGAAAAGACGGGATCGTGACGGACTACTGTGCGCCATGCGGCGTGTGCCGGCAGGTAATGCGGGAATTTTGCGACCCCGGCACATTTAAAGTGATTCTGGCAAAATCAGAGGACGAATATAAAGAGTTTGTTCTCAAAGAGCTGCTTCCCATGGGATTTGGGCCGGAAAACCTTTTATGAACCGGAGGTGTATTGACAGATGCGGATGTATGATTTAATAGAAAAAAAGAAGCAGGGGGGAACTCTTTCCAGACAGGAAATCCATGACATGGTGCGGGGATTTGTGGACGGGGACATTCCGGATTACCAGATGGCCGCCATGCTTATGGCCATCTATTTCCGAGGCATGGAAAGAGAGGAGACGCTGGGGCTTACCCTGGAGATGGCGGCTTCCGGCGACATGGTGGATCTGTCGGCCATCGAGGGGATAAAGGTGGATAAGCACAGTACCGGGGGCGTGGGGGATAAAACCACTCTTGTTATCGGCCCTTTGGCGGCGTGCCTTGGGGTGAAGGTGGCTAAAATGTCAGGAAGAGGGCTGGGCCACACCGGAGGGACCATTGACAAGATGGAGTCCATACCCGGGCTGCGCACTGCCATTGGCCGGGAACGTTTTTTTGAGATTGTCAACGAAACGGGAATTGCGGTTATCGGCCAGTCCGGAAATATGGTGCCGGCTGACAAGAAACTGTATGCCCTGAGGGATGTTACAGCTACGGTGGACAGCATTCCCCTTATCGCTTCGTCGATTATGAGCAAGAAGATTGCAGCAGGAAGCGACGGCATTGTTTTGGATGTGAAAACAGGAAGCGGGGCTTTTATGAAAAGCCTTGAGGATTCCATTGCTCTGGCAAAAGAGATGGTTGCCATCGGGACAGGAGCCAAAAGACGATGCTGCGCCCTGATTACGGATATGGATGTGCCTTTAGGGTCTGCCATCGGCAATTCCCTTGAAGTCATGGAAGCCATAGAAACGCTTCAGGGCCATGGCCCTGAAGATTTAACCGAGGTGTGCCTGCAGCTGTGCGCCCAGATGCTTTCCATGGCGGGCAAGGGCAGCGCTGATGCCTGCTATGCCATGGCAAGGGAAGCCATGGCGGACAAAAGAGGACTTAAGACCCTGGCCGCCATGGTGAAAGCCCAGGGAGGGGATGAAAGCTATATTCTGAACCCTGATAAATTTTCCAGGGCTCCCTTCCTCTGCGAAGTAAGAGCAGAGACAGAGGGGCGCATCGTACATATTGATGCGGCAGGGTGCGGGATTGCCTCTGCAATGCTGGGGGCAGGCCGTCAGAAGAAGGAAGATGCCATTGATCACTGCGCCGGGATACGCCTGAATAAAAAGTATGGCGATGAGGTGAAAAAAGGCGATGTCATAGGCACCCTCTACGCATCTAAAAAAGAATTGTTTGAAGAGGCTTCTAAAAAATTGTTATCTGCGTATACTATAGCAGAGAAACGTGACAAAGCCCTGGAGGAAAAGAAACTGATCTATGCCAGAGTGACAAAGGACGGGGTAGAGCGGATGTAACACATTTCCTCAAAAGTAAATAAATATAGGATTGAAAAAATACATACGGTATTGTATAATAATCGTATCAAAAGACAGGATTGTAATTCCTGGAATGTTCGACAATCTTACGTATCTTTGAACCTACATTATGACATAAGGGATTCCTATATTTTCCGGTGGATGTCAGGCCTCCTCTGAGTGGAAGGCAGAAGCCGGAGTGCGGTCACCCACCTAGCATTGCTAGGCGTCAAATTGTAAGAACCGGCATTTTGGGATTACAAAAGATGAAAGCAGCGAGCGATCGCTGCTTTATCTTTTTGCAAAAATATGGTAATCTATACATAAAAGACACTTTTTCGTGGGTGCGGCGGCAGAACGGAGATATCTGCGGCCGCGGCAGGAAGTGACTTGACAAATTAAGAGAAGGTGGAAAGGGTTACAGATGAACGAACACAAATTTCGAGACTACATTTATTGGGGAGTGACGGCAGTGCTGGTGATTGTCACCTGCATCGCGGCAGCCCTTGTCTTTATCCGCTGGCAGACTGTGTACGGAGCGATCAAATATGTAAACCGTGTATTGGCGCCTATTATCTACGGGGCCATACTGGCATATCTGCTTACTCCGATCTATAACCAGGTATACCGGCTGGCTGACAGGATTCTTACGCCTTATCTGAAGCGGGGGAAGAAAAAAAGCGGACTGGCCAAAGCGGCGGCGACTCTGGCAAGCATTGCCTTCCTTGCGGCAGTGGCCGCAGGGCTGGTGTGGCTGATCCTGCCTAGGGTTTTTGAGAGCGTCAAGGGAATCGTCAACTCGATTCCCAGCAATGCGGCAAGGATTGCCCTGTGGATAGAGGCACTGTTTGCGGATTATCCGGATATTGAGATGGCGGTGCTGAATGTCTACAACCAGGGGGTGGAGAAACTGGTTTCCTGGGTTCAGACCACTACGGATCTGCTGCCTAACATTGAACGGATTATTACCGGAGTTTACACCAGCATTATGGGGGTGGTAAACCTGGTGAAAAATGTGCTGATCGGCATTATTGTCATGGTGTATCTGCTGAATATTAAGGACACTCTGGCAGCTCAGGGAAAAAAGATCATTTACAGTCTGTTTCCCCTTCCTGTGGCCAATGAGGCGGTGGAAAAGTGGAGATTTATCCATCGCGTATTCGGAGGCTTTATAATCGGAAAGCTTTGGGACTCGCTGATTATCGGCATACTGACTTTTGTGTGGCTGAGTATTATCAAGATGCCCTACACGGTACTGATCAGCGTGATAGTGGGGGTGACCAATGTTATTCCCTTTTTCGGGCCGTTTATCGGAGCTGTTCCAAGCGCCATCCTTGTGCTTTTGGTTAATCCCAGAAAGTGCCTGTGGTTTCTGCTTTCGATTCTGGCTATCCAGCAGCTGGACGGCAACATTATCGGACCGAAGATCTTAGGCAATTCCACAGGATTGTCCAGTTTTTGGGTGCTGTTTTCCATCCTGCTGTTCGGCGGGCTTATGGGGCCGGTGGGAATGATCATCGGCGTGCCTTTGTTTGCGGTCCTCTATCGTCTGGCGGCAGAGTGGGTCAATAAACGGCTAAAGAGAAAAGACTTGCCTACAATTACTGATGATTACGGGGATCTGAAGCATATTGATGAGGAAAAGAAAACATTTGTCAGGTAAAAAAGTATGAAGAGAAAAAAAATAGCGGGGTGGTTCATAGGGGTTCCTCTGACTGTAATAGCGCTGGTGATGATTATACTCCTTGCGGAGCCGGACGAAGACGGGGTAACCAGGGCGGCGGCTTTTAAAGCGACGGCCCTTTCTACGGCTACAGTGGAAGAGTGCCGGCTGGAATCCCGCAGCCGGTCAGAATTTCCGGCAGCCAGCCAGAATCAGTGGTATGTAAAATATATGGATGTTTTATACCACCGAGGATGGATCGACAAGGATATGACCCCTGCCACGGAAGCATCGGCGGAAGGCCTTTTAACTTACAGGGAAGCAGACTGGCTGGCAGGGCAGGTATCGGAAACACTAAAGGAACAGGTGGGGCTTTCTGATAAAAATAAGGATAGGCCTTATCCCCCAGATGAATGGTGGCGCCTGTATGAAGAGCTGTGCAGGGAGCTTCAGGTATGGCAGGATGATAAAGTCCGCAGAGAGACTCTGGTGGTGTACGGTACCTTTGAGGACGTGGAGGACGGCACGCCGTGGAGAGCCTACACCAGTCAGGGAAACCGAGGGTTTGAGGGACTTGGCCTTGGCTCCTGCAGAGATCAGGAGATACAGGTTCTGGTAAGCGGCAGCGAGATTCTTCAGGTTACGGACAAGATTTCCAAATCCGTGGTTTACAAAAATATCTGGCTTATGGAGGCAGGGGAAAATGAGCTGACGGCATATGTAGGCTCCCTCGCCAGAAAACTGCCTGTAAAGTCAAAAATAAAAGCTCCCCAGGAGATGGCTGCCCAGGTTGCCGACCTGTATGTCACTGACGGGGAAGTGAAAAAGGTGGTCTTGAAAAAGGAACGGGTGTCAGGAAAGGTGCTGGAGATCCGGGATGATGAAATCGAGATTGAGGGCTACGGCCGCCTGGCCATTGGAGAGGACTTTAACGTGTACCGCCTTTATGGGGAATTCAGAAGGCAGAATCTGTCCAGCGTGGTTGTAGGCTCTGACGTCCAGGAATTTGTGGTTGCAGACGGACAGCTGTGCGCAGCCCTTACCATGCGGCCTTTTGACGCAGAGACGATTCGGGTGCTGGTGATGGACACGGGATTTCAGTCCATTTTCCATGAAACCGTTACGCTGGAATTTTTAAGCCCCGGGGTCATGACAATAGGTGACAGGGAAGAGACATTTCAGCCAGGGGACACAGTAACGTTTCGCTCCGGAGACGAGAAACTGGCAAAAGACCGGGTCGTAATCAAACCTACTGATGAAAGTGCGGGGATTCGGGTAACAGCCATTAAAAGAGGGGATCAGATTCCCGCATATCCGGGCCATATGGAGATTAAACAGGAGTCAGAGGGCCTTGTGCTGGTAAATGAGGTTTATCTGGAGGAGTATTTAAAGCGGGTAGTGCCCAGCGAAATGCCGGCCAGCTATGAGAAAGAGGCCCTGAAGGCTCAGGCTGTCTGTGCCAGAACCTATGCCTGGAGACAGATTATGGCTAATGGCTACAAAAATTACGGGGCCCACGTAGATGACAGCACAAAGTATCAGGTTTACAACAATGTGGCAACCAGCGCCAGCACGGATACGGCTGTCAACGAAACCTATGGGAAACTCATAACATATGAGGGGAAGGTTGCGGAGATCTATTATTTTTCCACATCCTGTGGCCATACTACAGACGGAACCATTTGGGGGGCCAGCCAGTCCGATTACCCATATCTGAGAGGCATAGCGGTGAAAGAAGGCGGCGGCACCATGGATCTGACAAATGAGGAGACATTTTCCCAGTTTATAAAAAGCTGCCCGGAAGGATATGAATCGGAGTTCGGCATGTACCGGTGGACAGCCAGGATAACAGGAGGACAGATTCAGAAAAAAGTTACGGGAATCGGAACGATCGTTGATTTAACGATGAAGGAGCGGTCGACGGGCGGAATCGGAAAGGTTCTTTGGGTCAAGGGAACGGCAGGGAGCAAGGAGATCACAGGCGAGGGGCAGATACGGGCAATGCTGGGGAACACAGATGCAGAGATCAGGCAGCAGAACGGCAATATCCTTACAGGCTGGGATTCTCTGCCCAGCGCTTTTATTTCCATTGAAAAAGAGGAAGGGGAATCAGAGGAGGATGTCTGTTTTACCATCTACGGCGGAGGGTACGGCCACGGGGTGGGCATGAGCCAAAACGGCGCCCAGGCTATGGCAAAAGCCGGCAAAAGCTATAAGCAGATCCTGGAATTGTTTTATGACGGTACAGAAGTGGCGGAGATTGATGAGATCTCATGATCAGCCTGCAATGTTGAGCAGGCCATCTCTTTTTAAGGAGCTGGTCTGCCTTTTTGGATCATTTGCTTATTCTGCTGAAAATCTCCTTGACATTTCGAACATATGTTCTATAATAAAATCAGAGAACTGATCATTGCATTATGAATGTATCCGCCAGAGGCTTACAGATTCCATTTTCAGACATACTCTGCAGTAAATTATCAGAATATATATTCCATTGTCTTGTATAAATTATAAACTTGGAATATAATGAACACTGTAAGTTTTTGTAAGGAGGTAGAGACAATGTACAAGAAAACGGTAGAAGGGGGAATGAAGGTGACTACAGAAAAGAGGGAACCGAAACGAGACGATGCAAAGGAGCAGGTAGAAAAGATAAGCCTTCCCCGTACCATTCATCTGGTCCCCATGGATCACATAGGCGGCTTCGACGTGCGCCCCGGCTTCTATGAGGTCAATGGAGCCACGGCCATTCCGGGCGGGGTGAATTTTACCGTATATTCCCGCGGCGCCACATCCATTGAACTGCTTTTGTTCCACCGTATGGAGGAGGAACCGTTCGCAGTGCTGCCGTTTCCCAAGCATTATCGCATCGGCAATGTTTATTCCATGATTGTGTTTAAGCTGAATATAGAGGAATTTGAATACGCATACAGGGTAGACGGACCCTATGACCCGGAGAAAGGGCTTATTTTTGATAAAACCAGATATTTGCTTGACCCCTATGCAAAGGCAGTTACCGGACAGAGCCAGTGGGGGGATTCGTCTGTCCGGGAGCAGCACTACAAGGCCAGAGTGGTGAAAGACGACTTTGACTGGGGAACTTCCAAACAGCCGCTGCTTCCCATGGAGGATCTGATCATTTATGAATTGCATGTGAGAGGCTTTACAAGGGATGCCTCGTCAGGCGTATACCATCCAGGCACTTTCGCCGGCCTTATGGAAAAGCTTCCTTATTTGCTGGAACTGGGGGTTAACGTGGTAGAGCTGATGCCTATTTTTGAATTTGACGAGATGCAGGATTATCGGGAAGTAGACGGCAAGAAGCTGTACAATTACTGGGGATACAACACAGTCAGCTTTTTTGCCCCTAACACCAGCTACACGGCCAGCACAGAGTACAATCGGGAGGGCAACGAGTTAAAGAACCTGATTCAGGTTTTTAATCAGCACGGAATAGAAGTTTATCTGGATGTGGTGTTTAACCACACTGCAGAGGGCAATGAGGACGGGCCTTTCTTTTCGTTTAAAGGCTTTGACAATAACATTTATTATCTGCTGACGCCCAAGGGGGAGTATTACAATTTCAGCGGCTGCGGCAATTCTCTGAACTGCAACCATCCCATTGTGCATCAGATGATTCTCAACTGCTTAAGATACTGGGTAACCACGTACCGGGTTAATGGCTTCCGTTTCGATCTGGCCTCGATTATGGGACGCAATGAGGATGGAACGCCTATGAATAAGCCGCCCCTTCTCCAGTCTCTGGCTTTTGATCCCATCCTGGGGGATGTGAAGCTCATCGCCGAGGCCTGGGATGCGGTGGGGCTTTACCAGGTGGGGACGTTTCCCTCATGGAACCGCTGGGCGGAATGGAACGGGAAATACCGGGATGATATGCGCCGCTATTTAAAGGGGGACGGCGGCATGGCCCAGGCAGCGGCGCTGCGCATGGCAGGCTCCCGGGACATATATGAGGTCAGTGCCAGAAAAAATGCTTCGGTGAATTTTATTACCTGTCATGACGGCTTTACGCTGTATGATCTGTTTTCCTATAATGAGAAACATAACGAGAAGAACGGCTGGAATAATACGGACGGAGCCGGGGATAACTGCAGCTGGAACTGCGGCGTGGAAGGCGACACGGATGATCCGGAGGTGAACCGCCTAAGACGCCGGATGATGCGCAACGCTTTCTGCCTGCTGATGTGCAGCCGCGGCATTCCCATGTTCCTGGCAGGAGACGAATTCTGCAACACGCAGTTCGGCAATAATAACGCTTATTGCCAGGATAATATTACCTCCTGGCTGGATTGGACTATGCTGGAAAAGAACAAAGATATGTTCCGGTTTTTCCAGCATATGATAAAGTTCCGCAAAAACCACCGGGTTTTGCGCAGGAATACCAGTGACGGAGCCTGCGGCTTCCCGGATATTAGCTTTCATGGGGAGAAGCCGTGGCGCGGACATTTTGCTGACCATGAGAGATACGTGGGGGTTATGTTTGCAGGGCATGAAAAGGGAAAAGAGCCTGAGATCATCTATGTCGCATCCAACAGTTATTGGGAGGAGGTTACGGTACTTTTGCCTGAGCTTCCCGAAACCATGACCTGGGAGCTGATGGCAGACACCTGGGAAACCGTGCAGGAGGACAGACAAGGCAGCCTGTCAGGCAGCAGCTTTACGATCCGTCCCAGAAGCGTTATGGTGTGGATGGGAAAGAACGTGTGACAAAGAAAGAGCATGCTGCTGTGGACGAAAAACCGTATGGCATATTTGACAAGAAACTTATGAAGATGCTTTCCAACGGATAAGGAGGAATCCCACTGTGAAAAAAAGCGTGTTTTTGGTTGGTGCAGCATGTCTGCTGCTGACGGCTTCTGTTTTTACAGGCAGACAGCAGACGGCAGAGATTTATTCGATTCATTCCTGGGAAAGCAGCAGATTCCCTATTGAACAGGGAACTTCCTATTACATGTATCAATGGGGACTGAAAAATAACGGGGATATTGTGGGAAGAAGGGCAAGAGGGGGCGACAGGCCGGAAAAGAGGACCCAAGAGAGCAGAATCAGCGTCAATGATATGCCAGACAAAGCAGGGGAGCCGTCTGAAGAGACAGCAATCCAAAGCATTCAGGGGGCGGATATCGGCATAGAGCCTGCATGGGCCTTCTATGAGCAGATTCCGGACAGAAGGCCTGTGACGGTTGCCATGATTGACACGGGGGTAGATGTGAATCACCCGGAACTGACAGGCTCCATATGGGTAAACGAAGATGAGATACCAGGGGACGGAATCGACAATGACAATAACGGATATGTGGACGACGTAAACGGATGGGATTTTTATGCTGACAGCGGCTGTATATTTTCAGGGGACGAGGATGAACACGGAACCCATGGGGCAGGGACCATAGCGGCGGCATGGGACGGACAAGGCACGGCAGGCATTGCTGACAGCCGTTATGTGAAGGTGATGGTGCTGAAGGTTCTGGGAACAAAGGACGGAAAAGGCGTTTCTTCGGCTGTAAAAAAAGCCATCGGCTATGCGCAGGACAACGGCGCCCAGATATGCAATCTCAGCATGGGAACCACTACTTATGACAAGGAGCTGGAGGAGATCATACGCAGTTCTCCCATGCTGTTTGTGGTTTCGGCGGGAAACGGGGATGCAGCGGGGCAGGGTTACAGCATCGACGATCTTCCCATGTATCCGGCGGCCTATCCGGCGGAAAATATAATCAGCGTGGGAAGCATGCTGTTTGACGGTTCCATGGATGTAAGCTCCAACTACGGCAGCGTCAGCGTGGATCTTGCGGCTCCGGGGATATCCATATTAAGCCCTGTGCCAGGCGGATATGCTTTTATGTCCGGCACCTCCATGGCCGCGCCCATGGTTACCGGGACGGCCGCGCTGGTTTACTCCTGCAGAACGGATCTGGATGTTATGGGAGTGAAGCAGGCGATTTTAAATTCTGCCAGGCCGGCGGAAGGCATGGCAGGAAAAACCGTTACACAAGGAGTTTTGGATGCCTACGGCGCGATTACTTACGGAAAGTGACAAGGCATGAATTAACCAAATGTACTCTCGGCGTCTCTCTGTGTCGGATCTTGTGAGATGATTTTTTGTCAGATGTGCATAAATTTATGAGGCGTACGTTGATTAAATTTATATGCATCTGACGGAAAATCAGCCGCAAAGGCAGGTGCAGGAGAGATTCCGAGGTACATCCAAAAAAGCGGAGGAAACGCATATGGTGACCAATACCTTAAGAGGATATACCAGTGACGAAGTCTGGGAGATGATAAGGCAGCACCAAGGTGAGGAAATTCTGACAGCCAAAGGCCTGCCCTTTACCTATACCATGAAGGGCGGAGAACTGTTTATCAGCCGAAGGACAAAATCCATAACCAGAAGCACGTTTGATGCTGCCTGGAACAGAGTTCTGGAACGTCCAAGGGAAATAACCGGCCCTAAGAAGCTGAACGTTTTCGGAGCGCCCTATTTGTGGGCGGTTTTTAAAAGGCTGGAGCTGGTTCCCTTTGGCGCAAAAAACTGCCCTCCAGGGATAGGGGAATCAGAAGGGAAGGAAAGCGGGCGAAAGACAGAGAGCGGGAAAGAATAATACTATGTGACATCTGAAGGAGCAGGACAGTATATGAAATCATTGGTAATTGCGGAGAAACCTTCGGTTGCCCGGGACATTGCCCGGGTTCTGAAATGCGCAAAACAGGGGAACGGCATTATAGAGGGAGAGCGCTATATTGTTACCTGGGGACTGGGACATCTGGTGACATTAGCTGACCCGGAAGACTATGATAAAAAGTATAAAGAATGGAAGATGGAGCACCTGCCCATGATGCCGGAAAAGTTTCGCCTGGAAGTGATTAAACAGACATCAAAACAGTATCAGGCAGTAAAGGCTCAGATCCACAGGAAGGATGTAAATCAGATTATTATTGCCACAGACGCAGGGAGAGAGGGCGAGCTGGTGGCGCGGCTTATACTTAAGAAGGCGGGCAATGAAAAGCCCCTGAAACGGCTGTGGATCTCGTCGGTGACAGACAAAGCGATCCGGGAGGGATTCGCCGG
Organism: uncultured Hungatella sp.; assembly: GCA_947089145.1. Lineage (GTDB taxonomy): Bacteria > Bacillota > Clostridia > Lachnospirales > Lachnospiraceae > UBA3402. The sequence goes on from CAMUJH010000021.1 coordinate 63,772, forward strand.
GTTAAGAGATGCCAAAGAGTATGAACCGCTGTATGATGCAGCCATGTGCAGGGCGGAGGCGGACTGGCTGGTGGGGATTAACGCTACCAGGGCCCTGACATGCAAGTATAATGCCCAGCTGTCCTGCGGACGGGTGCAGACGCCTGCCCTGGCCATGATTGACAAAAGGGAGCAGCAGATTAAAAGCTTTGTGCCGAAGCCTTACTATGGAATCCAGGCAAAAGCAGGAAAAACGGTGCTGACATGGCAGGATCAGAAATCAAAAAGCTTCAGCACTTTTGACAAAAAAAGGGCGGAGGAGATCTTAGAGCAGGTTAAAGGGGAAAACGGGCAGGTGATCCAGGTAAAGCGGGCGCCTAAGAAGACCATGCCTCCCCTTTTGTACGATCTGACAGAACTCCAGAGGGAGGCCAGCAGGCGGTTTGACTATTCGGCTAAGGAAACCCTGAATATTATGCAGCGGCTTTATGAGAACCACAAGGTGCTGACTTATCCCAGGACGGATTCCAGATATCTGACAGCAGATATTGTCCCCACTTTGAAGGAACGGCTGAGGGCTTGCTCGGTGGGGCCTTACAGGGCCCTGGCAGGAAGGCTTATAAATCAGCCCCTTCCTGAAAAGCCGTGGTTTGCAGATGATAAAAAGGTGGGAGATCATCACGCCATTATCCCTACGGAGCAGTTTGTGCAGCTTGATCATATGACCGTGGACGAGAGAAGAATCTATGACCTGGTGGTGCGGCGTTTTATTGCTGCCATGTATCCGCCTTATGAATATGAGCAGACCAGCGTGACAGTGAAGGCAGGGCAGGAGCTGTTTACTGCCCATGGAAATGTGGTCAGGGCCCTGGGGTGGAAGGCGGTTTATGACAGGGAATCCGGCGGATTTTCCGGGGAGGCGGATGACGGACAGGAAGAAGGCCAGAGCAGCCCTGCAGAGGGGCAGGCAGGTAAAAGCCAAAGCCTTCCGCAGATAAAGGAAGGGGATGTACTAAAAGGGCTGGTATTTGCCATGACAGAGGGCAGGACAAAGCCCCCTGCCCATTTTACGGAGGACACTCTTTTGTCTGCCATGGAAAATCCGGCTGCATATATGGAATCCAGCGACAAAGCCATGGCTAAGACGCTGGGGGAGACAGGGGGACTGGGGACCGTTGCCACAAGGGCTGATATTATTGAAAAACTGTTTTCTTCCTTTCTCCTGGAGAAAAGGGGAAAGGAACTGTTTTTGACTTCCAAGGCCAGACAGCTTTTAGAGCTGGTGCCGGAGGATCTGAAGAAACCGGAGATGACAGCGGATTGGGAGATGAAGCTGTCTTCGATTGCCAAGGGGAGCCTAAGCCGGGATGTATTTATGAGTGATATCCGCAGCTATTCCGCCCAACTGATTCATGAGATAAAAAGCGGGGAGGGAAGTTTCCGCCATGATAACCTGACGAACCGCAGATGCCCCCAGTGCGGCAAAAGAATGCTTCTTGTCAAAGGCAAGAACAGCGAAATGCTGGCGTGCCAGGACAGGGAGTGCGGATATCGGGAGACGGTTTCCCGGACTTCCAATGCAAGATGCCCTAACTGCCATAAAAAGATGGAGCTGAGAGGCAAAGGCGACGGGCAGATCTTTGTGTGCCGGTGCGGTTATAAGGAGAAACTGAATTCGTTTGTGGAGCGGAGAAAAAAGGAAGGGGCCGGAGTCACCAAAAAGGACGTGAACCGATATCTGGAACGGCAGAAAAAAGAGGCAAAAGAGCCTTTGAATAATGCATTTGCACAGGCTTTGGCAGAGCTGAAGCTGGAGCAGCAGAAGGAAACGTAAGGCGTATCTTTACAGGGAAATCCGAGGGGAGAAGCGGGATGGAGAGAAGGGACAAGATTAATTATTATCTGGACTTGGCTGACGTGGTGGCCAAAAGAGGGACATGCCTCAGAAGACTTTACGGGGCGGTGATCGTGAAAAACGACGAGGTAATCTCCACTGGGTATGTGGGAGCTCCAAGGGGAAGAAAGAACTGTTCGGATCTGGGGGTGTGCATCCGGCAGAAGATGAATATTCCCAGAGGGGAAAGATATGAATTATGCCGCAGCGTCCATGCGGAGGCCAATGCCATAATCAGCGCAGAGAGGGAGCGGATGATCGGAAGCTCTTTGTATCTGGCAGGGAGGGAAGCGGCTACCGGCCAGTATATTTCCAACTCCGGAAGCTGCTCCATGTGCAAGAGAATGATCATAAACGCAGGGATCAAGACGGTTTATATCCGGGATGATGAGGAACATTACCGGGTGGTGCAGGTGGAGGAGTGGATTCAGAAGGATGAGTCTTTAGACGGGCAGTTTGGATATTAAAGAACTATGAAAACAGATATGGAAATTGGCAGCAACAGGAAATCCGGCACTGGCCCAAAGGATGCGGCGCCGTTTAAAAAGCTGCGGCTTTTTGCAGGAGCGGCAGCAACGGCATCAGTTATAATCATAATGATGAGCTATTATCTGCCTCTTAAAAACCATAAAACAGGGGACATGGATTATAGTTCTTATAAGTATCACATTGCCATTATCTCTGACGAGACGGACACGTCCTTCTGGAGAGACGTGCACAGCGGCGCCGTGGAGGCGGGAGCGGAGTACGGCGCCTATGTGGAGCAGATAGGAGATAACCTGGCGGACCGCTTTTCCATGGAGGACGCCATCAATATCGCCATCTATGAACATGTGGACGGCATTCTTTTAAGGCCGGCGGGAAACGAGGAGACGCAGAAGCTTATTGACAAAGCCTGCAGCCGGGGGATACCGGTTATTACCATGCAGAAAGATGTGCCAGGCTCTAAGCGCCAGGGATTTGTGGGGATCAATGACTATTTTCTGGGGCAGGAGTACGGAAAAAGAGTGCTTCGGATGGCAGAGAGTGATATCAGGCTGGTAACGGTTTTATTTCCCGGAGCCGGTTTTAATGAAACCAGCCGGAAATGGTTTCGGCTGGGACTTAGCAATACGGTGCAGCAGTATCCCATCCGGTTTGACTTTAGGACCATACAGGATGACAGGGGATTAAACAATGCGGAAGACGTAATCCAGGATATGGCGGAGGGCAATGCCCAGCAGCCGGATGTGATCATCTGCCTGGATGAGGTGCTTACCCAGTCCGCTTACCAGCTAATCCGGGACAGAGGCCTGTCGGACAGGATTCGGGTTATCGGCAGCTATATTTCCGATGAGATTTTAGAGGGGATTGAACAGGGATATCTGGATTCTACCATTACCGTTGACCCCAAGGCTATGGGCCGCTTAAGCGTGGAGGCTCTTATGACCTACAAAAAGTATCATATGGTCAGCTACTATACAGAGGTAGGGGCCATGCTGGTGGACCAGGGCTGGGCGGAGCAGTACTGGGCAGAGCAGTACAGAGGGGAGGGCGGGGATGGAGAGGAACATCATATGGAAAAATAGGCATTTTTTTGATCGATCTCTGCGTACCAAGCTGATCCTCCTGGTCATGTTCACGATGACGGTTTCTCTGGCGATTAACCTGGCCTTATTCGGTCGCATTAACAAAACAGCAAAAAATATGGAACAGGTGTATGCCACCAATATCCGCCTGGGGGAGCTGGAACGGCTGCTGACGGATATTGAAAGCGATGTTTACCAATACTTAAATATTCAGAACCAGAACGCACTGGAGAATTTTACTGCCAACAGGCAGCGGTTCGGGGCCATGATTGAGGAGATTGACGATACCATCACCGATCATCCGGCCCGGAGGATGGAGCGCAGCATCCGCAGTCTTGCCATCTCTTATCTGGAGCTGACGGACAGCGCCATAGCGGCGAAGCAGACCTATGATGTGGCTTCATACAGGGAAAGCTATAAGGAGATACAGACCATTTACACGTATCTTTTGGCATATATCAGGGGACTGGATACTCTGCGGTTTAAGGTGAATTCAGAAAATTATGACGTGCTGTACCAGTATCTTCGCTATCTGGAGCTTTTTATTACTGCGGTGCTGGCAGGCGTTACCTGCTGCCTTACAGTGATCTTGTATGTTATTATGGGAAATTTTACAAGGCCCTTGGAGGAGCTGGCAGAAAAGGCCAGGGAGGTGGGAAAAGGGAACTTTGGAATTTCCCTTAAGAAGCCGGAAAGCAGGGACGAGGTGGGTACGGTGACAGAGGCATTTAACCAGATGATTGTCAGCCTCAATGACTATATCCGGAAAACCAGGGAGAGCATGGAACTGGAGATGAAGATGAGGGAGCGCCAGCTGGCCATGGAAAGCCTGCTGAAGGATGCCCAGCTGAAATATTACCAGGCCCAGATCAACCCCCATTTCCTTTTTAATACCCTCAATGCCGGACAGCAGCTGGCCATGATGGAAGATGCGGAGAAGACTTATATTTTTATGGAAAATATGGCGCTGTTTTTCCGTTACCGTCTGAGAAAGAACGGGGAGG
>CAMUJH010000022.1 GCA_947089145.1 uncultured Hungatella sp.
TAAATTCTATTTTGAAAGATATCATGGGTGTGGCGGAACGCAATCCTGCCATTGCGGATCTTTTCGCCTAAAGAGATGTTCGCAGAGTCAGGACAAAGGAAGATCTAACTTGTGATAAACACAGGGAGAATACAGAATTTCGGAAAGTTGATCCGTGTAGGAAGGAGACACTGGAGACAATTTTTTATACTTTAGACGGCAGAATTGATGCATCAGATCCGGATGTACAGTTTGATTTAGTGAATACATTAAATCTGAACTGTGCATCCGCGCCTTTGATAGAAGAGCGGAAATCTGTTTTAGACGCATTGATTGATGAGATTGGGAAGGTGGATATAAACCAGTTACATAGTTATTGTTGGCAGCTATTGAGGGGATTTATGGATGAGGGAGATCCCAAGACGCCGTATGTTGGGATTTTAATCTGGTATCTGCAGACAATGATAAGGGCATTAGAATAGAACCGCTACAGAGGAGTAAGAAGATGAATAAAACCGCAATCAAAAACTTTGCAGTCTGGGCGAGAAATAAGCTGATTGCAGATATACAATACAGGGCTGGACTTATGGGAATCGCACCTGAGGGTATACGCCATGCACTGCCGCAGTCCACGAAGGAGACCGAGTTTTATGATATTGGGACTGCAAAACCTTATGCTGTTACAGGAACAGCTGTGAGACAGCGCAGAAGCCTTGTAAATGTTATCATGCAGAAAGCAGATGAGACAAGTTATCAGACTGCCTATAAGTATATTGTGGAGGGAGTGGCATACACTTGGTTTAACCGCCTGATTGCGGTTCGCTTTATGGAGATTAATGACTATCTTCCGTCCCATATCCGCGTATTGTCCTCTGACAGCAAAAAAATAGAGCCGGATCTGGTGACAACCCCTTTTGACGCGGACTTTACGTTTGCAGAAGAAGAAAAACAGGAGATTATGCGGCTGAAGGATGAAAATAAACTGGACGAATGTTTTCGTCTTCTGTTTATCAAACAGTGCAACGCCCTTAATGAGATACTTCCGGCGCTGTTTGAGAAGACGGCGGATTATACGGAGCTTTTGCTGAATATCTCTGCGACGGACAAGGACGGTGTGGTTTATCATCTGGTAAATGACATTTCAGAGGATGATTTTAATATCGAAAAAGGCGGCCAGGTGGAGATCATCGGCTGGCTGTATCAGTATTACAATACCGAGCCCAAAAATGAGGCGTTTGCAAAGAGCGGAAAGATCACAAAGGAGGAGATTCCCGCCGTGACACAGCTCTTTACACCGGACTGGATTGTCCGCTATATGGTGGAGAACAGCCTTGGGCGGTTATGGGTGGAGGGACATCTGGATGAACTGCTGAAATCAAAATGGAGGTATTATCTGGAGGAGGCAGGGCAGGAGCAAAAGGTCCGGGAGGAGCTGGATGGAATACATAAAGAGTACGCAAAGCTGAACCCGGAGGATATTCGTTTTATTGATCCCTGTATGGGAAGCGGTCATATTCTTGTCTATGGGTTTGATGTGCTGATGCAGATTTATGAGTCTGTAGGCTATTCTCAGAGAGACGCTGCCAGGAGTATTCTTGAAAATAATCTTTATGGCCTGGATATTGATGACAGGGCATATCAGTTGACATACTTTGCGGTTATGATGAAAGCAAGACAGTACAACCGCCGGATATTATCAGCAGATACAGTCTGCCATGTGTACTCTGTACCGGAGAGCAATCATGTGAATCGGAATCAGCTCATTTATTTTGGGGCAGGGCTTTCTGATGTAGAGAAAGGCAATGCTTTGGACCAGATTGGAGAATTGCTTGATACATTCAGGGATGGGAAAGAGTATGGTTCTATTTTAGATGTTGAGAATTATGACTGGGATTTGCTGAGACGATTTGCAGAGTCCTGCGATGTCGGCGGACAGATGACGCTGGATGCAGTGGGGACGGAGCAGACAAAGGAGGAGCTGCGGACGCTGATTGATGTCGGGGAGGCGATGGCGCAAAAATATGAGGTAGTTGTTACGAATCCGCCGTATATGGGGATTTCTAACGGGAATGCAAAACTAAATGGATATGTGAGAAAAAAATATCCTGACAGTAAGAGTGATTTGTTTGCTGTATTTATCGAGCGATGTGGACAGCTGATAAAGGAAAATGGATACCAGGCTATGATTACACAGCACGCCTGGATGTTTTTGTCCAGCTATGAAAAGCTGCGTGTAAAACTACAGATGACAGATACTGTAAATATGGCACATTTAGGGGCAAGGGCATTTGAGGAAATCGGCGGGGAAGTGGTGCAGACTGCCAGCTTTGTGATGCGGAAAAGCCATCTGGAAAATTATAAAGGTACTTATTTGAGGCTGATTGAGCCGACAACACAAAAAGGCAAGGAAGAGATGTTTCTTGCAGGGGAAAATCGTTATGTGGCGGTACAGGGGAATTTTAGGAAAATTCCGGGGAACCCGGTGGCGTATTGGGCTTCTCAAAAAGTTTTTTTAGCATATCAGCAACCCAATATGGATAGTGTGGCACAGCCAAGACATGGTCTTGCAACTTCGGATAATGATAGATTCCTAAAATTATGGTATGAGATTAATATTAATAAAGGAAGTTTACAAACCAGGTGTCAAAAATCCAAAAAGTGGTTTCCGATGAGTAAGGGAGGCAGCTTCAGGAGATGGTATGGAAATCTGGAATGGGTGATTAATTATGAGAATGATGGAAAGGAAATTAAGGATTTTGCTATTTCAATATATAAATGTTCTTCCAGAACAATTCAAAATACGCAGTTTTATTTTCAAGAAGGATTGACTTGGTCAGCATTAACATCAGGAGGCTTTTCAGTCCGATGGCAGGAAAAAGGGGCACTGTTTGGGTCGGGCGGATACTGTGCATTCGTAGATAAGAATTTAAGGTTCTATATACTAGCACTTTTAAATAGTAAAGTAACAGAGGCATTTGCCCAGTTTGTATCTCCAACCCTTAATTATGAAGTAGGACACATTAAAACAATACCTGTAGTTGTAACAGAGAAAAATATGATTGTAACAGAATATGCATTAAACAATATACGACTTTCCCGTACGGACTGGGATTCATTCGAAACTTCGTGGGACTTTAAAAGTCATCCATTTTTGACCATGAATCGGAAATCGCTGGATTTCGATGGTACAACTATTACAAAAGTTTCTGAGAGTTTCTATTTATGGAGAGACTATACAGACAGAGCATTTGAAAAATTGAAATATAACGAAGAAGAACTTAATCGTATCTTCATTGATATCTATGGATTACAAGATGAGCTCACACCAAAAGTGGAGGATAAAGATATTTCCATCCGTAAAGCCGATTTAGGCAGAGATATACGCAGTCTTATTTCCTATGCAGTAGGCTGCATGTTTGGACGCTATTCCCTGGATATTGATGGCCTTGCATACGCAGGAGGCGATTGGGACAGCAGCAAATACAACACATTTATTCCTGATAAAGATAACATCATCCCAATAACAGACGAGGAGTATTTTGAGGATGATATTCTTGGCTTATTTTGTAGTTGGTTAAAGAAGGTGTATGGAAGAGATACCCTGGAAAAGAACCTGGACTTTATAGCATCCGCATTGGGAAATAAAGGAAACACATCCAGAGAAACCATCAGAAATTATTTTCTAAATGATTTTTTCAAGGATCACTGTGCAACCTATTCTGTGACTGGATCTGGCAAGAGGCCTATTTACTGGCTTTTCGACAGTGGCAAACAGAACGGTTTTAAGGCATTAATCTATCTGCATCGCTACAATGCAGATACCATCGGCAATCTGCGTATTGATTATCTGCACCGCATACAGAGAATATATGAATCTGAAATTGACCGCATGCAGGATATGATAGATCATAGTAAAAGCAGCCGTGAGGCAGGTTTTGCGAAAAAGCGAAAAGAAAAATTGCAGAAACAGCTTAAAGAATGCCGGGATTATGACGAGAGGATTGGACACTTGGCGTTGTCACGGACAGAGCTGGATTTGGATGATGGTGTAAAGGTGAATTATCGTAAGATTCAGACGGCTTCAGATGGAAAGTTTTATGAGGTGCTTGCAGACTCCAAAAAAATCATGGGAAATAAAAGCGGGGGTAAGGAGACAGGAAATATATGGCAGAGTTAAATCTAAGACAGATTATTGACAGGCTGAATGCAGAGTTTACAGGCGAGACGCGCCAGCTGGTCTTCTGGTATGATGATAAGGCGGAGTTTGCTGAGGATATGGAGTCTGTGGAACTTCAAAATGCGAAAATCTATCATTTGGAGCCGGATAATCAGTTTTATACCAAATATTTTTTGGAGAGAGTAGATTCAGAAACGAATTATCTGATTTACGCGCCCTTTCCCAAACCAGCGGTAGAGAATCACCATCTGGAAGATATGATGCTGTATTCCAAAAGGTTTTTTGCGGACAGGGCATCGCTTTTGTCGGTTGATTTGGGCATAGAGGAGGAATATAAGCCGATTATAGAGAAACATATCAAGTTCTTTGCAAATAAAGAACGGACACAGCGGTTTTATGATTTGGAAATTGAAAATTTCAACGAGGAGAATATCCTTGTTGGACTGCTCAGCGCTGTCTGTAAGATAAAAATTTGTTCATTTGAAGAAGTTTTGCGAATTGTTATATCAGAGAATCCAGACACTGAAAACAAGTATCTTGAGGAGATGAAGAAGTATGAACTTCTTGAGCCTTTCTGGAAACTTTGTCAGCAGCAGCTGGGATATGTGGATACAAAGCCGACATTGGAAAGATTGGTGCTGACTTTGTTTGTTACCTATACAGAACGATATATTCAGGGGGCAATTCCCGAAGAATGGCGCTGTTTTGTTTCCATGAAGCAGGGTAATATTATTGCGTTTCTAAACAATTTAATGAACAGTGTCCTTTACAAGGAAGATTATGACAGATTATCAGCCTATGCGGCCTATGTGTTAAAAGCAGAAGAGCATTTGTCCAAGTATGACCCGGACTATGTGGTGCATTGTGACGGGTTTGCATTTTTCGATGAGATAATTCTGAAATGGATAGCAGGAAGACTGATATCGGAAGATATAGAGGCAAAGCTTGATGGGACAGGGGTGTGCCAGCTGTGTCGTATGCGCTCTAAGATGCATTTTGGGGAAAAATATAAAGACGCTTACAAGATGTTGGAGTACGCATATTTTATTGTAAAAGCTGCAAATTATGGCGGCACTGATGATATGAAGGAGATTGTAAAAAAATATCAGGATGAAGATTGGCAGATCGATTTTGCGTATCGAAAGTTTTACTATTATTATAATCGAATTCGTGACACCGGGACATATGAACAGCTGCAGACTCTTGTTGAGAACATTTACACCAATGAATATTTAAATGACCTGCTTCCAAGGTGGAATCAGGCGCTTTTGAGTAAAGACAGTCTGACTGTCCTGCCGCTTCAGAGAAATTTCTATAATCGTTTTATTAATCAGGCAAAAGAGAGGACGGTTGTTATTATCTCTGACGCAATGCGTTATGAGATTGGACAGGAACTGTTTCACAGAATGAAAGACCATCCCAGATGCGCTGCAAAACTATGGGCAATGATGAGCACGCTTCCCTCTTATACAAGACTTGGAATGGCAGCATTGCTTCCTCACAATTCATTGGTAATGAAGGATGATTATGAAGTATATGCAGATGATATACTTTGCAATGATTTAGCCGGAAGACAGTCAGTCTTGGAGCGTTACAGTAAAGATTCTGTATGCGTGCAGTTTGATGATATTAAGAAATTAAAGATTGCGGCGCTTAGAGATATTTTTACAGGCAGACAGGTGGTATACATTTATCACAATCAGATAGATGCCAGAGGCGATAAGACCAATACAGAGGATGAGGTATTTAGTGCTTGTGAAGATGCAATCTGTGAGGTGATGGAATTGATACACAGGATCTCCACCAACGCAAATACTTATCATTTTATTGTGACGGCAGACCATGGATTCCTGTACAAAAGGGATAAACTTGGGGAGAGCGATAAAATCGAGGGCATAGGAAAGAGAGATGCATGGGTAAACCGTCGGTATATTGTTTCGAAGGAGGCAATCCATGAGGATGGCGTACAGAATATCAGCCTTGGATACATTCTCGGGTATGAGGATGATAAGATTGTCACATTCCCTGTCAGCAGCAATGTGTTTAAAGCTGCCGGAGGCGGTCAGAACTTTGTACATGGCGGTTCCTCTCCTCAGGAAATGATTGTACCGGTTCTGGATGTTAAGATGGAACGCGGGCATATTGATACAAAACCTGTACAGATTAAGCTTGTAAGTATTGTGCAAAAGATTACAGACCTGATTACGTGCATGGATTTTATTCAATCTGAGCCAGTAAATGACACGGCAAAGGAGGCGGTTTACCGGTTGGTATTTATGTCCGAAGATAATGAGCGCATTTCCAATGAGAATATCTATGTTGCAGACAGCCGTGAACCAGATTCGTCGAAGAGAATCTTTCGAATGCGCTTTAATTTTAGAAATCGGAAGTATGACAAGAATAAGCAATACTATTTGGTAGTAACTGATGACAAAACCGGGATGGAGCAGTTTAGGCATCCCGTGATTGTTGATATCGCATTTTTAGAATGATTTTGGACTTTAAGAGAGATTATTGTGTCTGATAAATGGTGCAAATCTTGACATTCCGTCCCTGGCATGCGCCTGCGGGCAGGAAAGAACTGGACCTTCTGGCGGCAAAGCTGGGGTGAGATAAGGGAACCCATCCAGAGTTCCCTTCTTTTAAACAGAAACGGGAAGAACCGACAAGATTTTCAAGTATATAGATGAATTTTCAGTCAAGAATCCATCGCCAGGTTTGGCAGGCCATGGCTTATTCTACAATGGCGTCATCTTTCGTGTAATCCTCAAGGGAATTAGCTTTTACCTGGATGCAGATAAAGCGGATGGGCGTATCCTCTGCAGCAAAGAACCGGCGTCTGGCAGCCGGGGCGATGGAAAGCCAATCGCCGGCGGAAAGTTCTACGGTTTCCCCGTCAATAACCGCCCTGCCTTTTCCCTCAAGAACCGCATAGATTTCTTCATTGTTCTTATGGGCATGGACAAAAGGCACGCTTGCGCCTGCAGGGAGATGGTTGATGCTGATTTCCGCTCCGGTCAGGTTAAGCTGGTCGTGAAGTTCTGTTCTTGCATTGTCTGCTATAGTTACCTTGTTAAAATTTGCCATGGTGGGACCTCCGTTTAATTGATGTAATATTAATGAATACAACAATATTTATAACACGAAAATGTTGTAATGTCAATGGTTATAACAAAAAATTATCCGTTTGATCGAGAGGTTTGGCAGCCTGAGGATCTGCTGGACAGAGATATTTTACGGATGGCTCATGTCAGCATTGTGTTTTCTTAATGTGATGGATTGGGGTGATTGTATCACAAAACCAGGGGAAGGGGCGGATGGCCTAAAACGGAAAAAGCCACAGGGATATGATAGAATCAAGAGAAATGGGAGGGCGCAGCCTATCTTTTTGAGGAGGAGTTGAAGGACAGGGAGCGCAATTCTTTTCAGGGGATTGGAAGCGGGCTTCGGGTTTTGACCGCGCTGCTTGGAAGATACAATGGCCATGGCAGATATGAGGAGCTATTCAGGCGGGCAAAGAATGCCAATTTTGACTGCGCCTGCGGCTATGACCCGGAGGACGGGGTGGATGAAAACTTTGAGAACAACAGCCTGCTGGACTGCATCTATTTATGCCAGGAGATGGATTATAAGGATGTGATGGCCGAGATGGTGGATGAGTGGAAGCAGGATACAGAAAATGGGCCGGGCCGGGATGGCAGGCTCATTGAGTTTAACCGTTTTCTTGGCAGGGACAGGGAGAACGAAGGGCTTTATAAAAAGCAGCTGGAAGAGGCTCTCAGGGCAAAGGACAGCAGGGTGAGGGATATTATTTCCGGATACCGGGATATGATACGGTATTATCTGCAGACAGGGGATTATGACAGGGGAGTGGCGTATTGTAAGATAGTCATAGAGACGACGGACTATGAAAAGATCCGTACTCTGCGCCTGTTCGGGGATATTCTGGAGGAGTGTCTGGAGGTTATCGCCGGTATGGCCTGCAATGGCCATGACCCGGAGGAGGCCTCCGGCTTATGGCGGTGGACAAAGGAGGAGCTGGAGCGAAAATCCCGGACCAGCTGGTACGGAAACCTGTACACCAAGGGAATCGCTGCGGCGAAGGTGATGGATGAGGCGTATGCCGGGAAACTGGAGAAGGAGTATGCAGAGTGGCGGAGAAAGTGCAGGATTTGAGGAGGGAATGAGTCCGGTGACAGGGATCGTAAATGGCGTCGGGAAAATCAGGAGATAAATCAGGGCGGAAATAAAAAAGAAACGAGGAGGAGACTATGTATCAGAAAAAGTTGGAGCGGGATATCCGCTGTCCCCTGGAGTACGGGTTTGAGATTTCTGGCGGCAAATGCATATGCCAAAATGATAATCTGGCAGTGATTATCATTTTGGCATATTTTAATCTGTAGGAAGAATAAAAGCTGATTGATTTAATTATTCCGGCAATTCTACCGGCTCAAATATGTCGCCCAAGGTTTCCAGGGCAGGAAGTAATTTTGTAACGCCGCATGTAAAGAAAATAATGCGGATCACCTCAAAAATTTCGTCAATGGTAGCGCCATTGTCCATGGCAATCTTAGCATGGACTTTCATGGTAGTGTCAGTGCCTGTGGCCATACCGACAGCCATCACAATCAGCTCCCGATACTTTTTGGGAATGGAAATATCTTTCTTGTTGCAGTTCACATACTGCTGAAGAAACATGTTGATCAGATTTGGATCATTCCCCATTACCTGGTGTGAGGAAAGAAGGGTGCCCCCGCGGGCTTCCTTTAACTCCTGTAAAATATCCAGGGAGCGCTCCAATTTAGCTGCATCTGTTTGTTTCATATGATTCTCCCCCTTATTTATGTAGATTTTTAATCATTATAAACGGTATTTACAGCGCAGGAAATCCGGCGCGTAGTTTGGGAAAAGAGCATAGGTCAGGATATCCTCTTCTGTCCTTGCCAGAGAACCCACTTCCGCCCGCGCGGTTTCAAAAACAGGCTCCAGCATATCTCCCGGCCGGGGGAAAGTGGGTTTTTCACCGTTAAGGGCCTTTTCCAGAAGTTCAGGGGCAATCGGTCCGGGAGGCATTCCGTACATCCCCCGGCAGTACTCTTTTAACTCTTTGCTTACCATGGCATAGCGGTTGCCGGTCAATACGTTGGTGGTGGCCTGTGCGCCGCACATCTGGCTGGAAGGGGTTGCAAGAGGCGGATAACCCATATCAGCACGCACCCGGGTAACCTCTTCAAGAACTTCCGGAAGCCGGTCATAAAGCTTCATGGCCGTAAGCTGGCTTTCCAGATTGGAGAGCATACCTCCTGGAACCTGGTGCTGCAGGCAGCCTACATCAACACCTACCAGTTTCGTCTCAAATTCCGCATATTTTTTTCTCAGCTTCATGAAATCGTCATTGATGGATTTAAACTGTCCCACATCAATTTTAGGGTCTCGGCTGGTTCCCTTTAATGCGGTAAGAAAGCTTTCAATGGGCGGGTGGGCAGGTCCCATGGACATAGAAGAAACGCATACATCCAGTCCGTCTACCCCGGCTCGGATAGCTTCCCAGTAAGCCATTTCAGCCATGCCGCCAGTGCAGTGGCAATGAAGATGGACCGGAATCTTCAATGCTTTCTTCAATGCGGAAATCAGATCATAGGCGGCCTGGGGTGTCATGAGCCCGGCCATATCTTCCACATGCATGAGACTGGCCCCCATCTTTTCCTGTTCCAGCGCGTTTTGTACGAAGACTTCCGTGGTATGGAAGGGACTTACATTGTACTGGACAGAGCCCTCTATTTTTTTACCGGCTTTTTTTACGGCGCGGAAAGCAGATTCGCAGTTGCGTAAATCCTGCAAGGCGTCAAAAATCAGGAAAATATCAATTCCGGCCTCTGCCGCCTTTTCTACAAATTTTTCTACAATATCATCCGGGTACGCTTTATACCCTACGAGATTTTGGGCGCGAAGGACCATTTTCAGAGGAGTGTGTTTCATATATTTTTTAAATTCCCGCACGCGCTCCCAGGGGTCTTCCTTTAAAAATCGAACCGCCACATCAAAGGTAGCTCCGCCCCACATTTCCATGCTGTCATATCCAATGGCATCCATGCGGGTTAAAAGCGGAATCATGTCAGCCGTGGTCATACGTGTAGCAAACAAAGACTGCTGGCCGTCACGAAATTCCACGCTGTTGAATTTTAATGGCGTGCCGGAGCCGGCAAAGTCGGCGGCGCCAACGCCTTCCGGAAGCCTGGGCTTTCTATTCCAGAACATAATAAGCCTTCCTTTCCTTTTATTTACGGCTATGTGATTGCGAAAGTCAGAATATTCGTCAAGTTTTTCATTTTCAGCTTCGCCAATGCCTATATTTACAGTTAGTTTAGAGATATGGAAGTTTTGGGAAAAAAGGTGCAATTTGCTTCCATGTAAAATAAACGTTAAACTATATCGTTAAACTTATTTATATAAACAATACTATATGAAATAAAATTTGTCAAGAAAAGATTAAAAATTGGTTGATAATTATTTTATCAGGTTGTATTATATAGTATAACGTTGTACAAATACGTTTTACTTAATTAAAAATCTAAAGAACAGGAGCATATCAGATGAAAACTACGTTTTTAAAAAATGGTATCCGGCTGCGGTGGCTGAACACAGCAGGTTTTGAAATTGTTATGTCCAACGGCAGGCATATCTTGCTGGACCCGTTTTTATCCGGGGATATTGGCGGACTTTCTTGCTGGCCGGTTGAAGTGGACAGTATTGAAAGCTGTGAATATCTTCTGTTAAGCCATATTCATTTTGACCATGGGGCGGATGTGGGGAGCATTCAGAAAAATTTCCCGGGATTAAAACTATTTGTAGGGGATCTGTCGGCAGATCCTTTGTGTACGACACAGGAGATTGACTGCAGCAAGATGTATCGGGTGCGGCCGGGTGAAAAGTATCAATTTGATGATCTTACCATAGAGGTTTTTGCAGGACGCCATACGGAAGCTTCAAAAGGTGTTTATAGAAAAAAGACCGTGAAACAGGATGGAAGCTTTGACGCAGCTATGTGGTATGGCAGTCTGGAATTGCAGAATTATCTGTTGACTCTCTGCGATGGCACTAGGATTTTAGTGTGGGCCGGCATGACAAGTGAGGATCAGATGTACCGGTTTGCAGGATTGAATCCGGATATTGCTCTTATGCATGTGAGCCCAAAGCAAAGCTTTGACGAATTTGCCAGATTGACAGCGGCTATTGGTCCTAAGGTAATTATTCCTCACCATTATGACTGTACAGAGGCTTTATTTCAGGCGGTACCGGAAACAATGAACCAGATGAATGAGGAGAACCGAAAAAAATTTGTAGTGGACGGCGTTTTTCAATTTCCCCTTTATCTGCAGTCTTTAGGACAGGCGTGTCAGGA
Organism: uncultured Hungatella sp.; assembly: GCA_947089145.1. Lineage (GTDB taxonomy): Bacteria > Bacillota > Clostridia > Lachnospirales > Lachnospiraceae > UBA3402. The sequence goes on from CAMUJH010000022.1 coordinate 11,559, forward strand.
GAAAAATCCCGGATCAGATTTGCTGCTGTTAGAACATCATAAATGGTATCGGTTTGGATTTTGTGTGGAGAAAGAAGATGTGAATTAGTACTACAGCCCACACTTGAGATTCATATAGGCTAATTTCGAAATAGGGATAAATAAAAGCAGACGGGAGCCTTAATATCAGGCTTCCCGTCTGTTTTCACATTCTGACCTACAGGCGAAAGCTGTCCCGGAGGATCAGGTTGGCTTTCAGCGTAACATGTTTTGGTTCCAAACTGTTCATAGTGATTTTTTCATAAAGCAAATCAATAATCTGCTTGCCGATTTCCCGATTGGGCATTTCCAGGACGCTTAAGGGAGGAATTGCATATTCCGCATGGTCCGGGTCAAGCATAGCGATGGTTAAAAGCTCCGTCTCTTCGGGAACCTTGCGGCCCAACCGGTAAAAGGTATTCAATGCTCCTATGGCAATGGTGTCAGAGTCGCAGAAGATTGCCTTGGGCGGATTGGGTGAACCGCAGTACCGCTCTGCGGCATGGCAGCCGCCGCTGATGGTATTCGGGCATTTTATGATGTAATCTGCCATCACATTGATTCCCAGCTGGGAACAGGCAAAAAGAAACGCCTGGGTACGCTGGCCGGTAGCCACATAGGAGTGCTCAGAAGCAAAAACCACAGCCTCTTTGTACCCTTTCTGCTGAAACTGTCTTGCGGCGATAAATCCCACCTCACGGTTATCAACGCCGACGGTGGAGAAACGCTCAGAGGTGCGGTTAATAAGAACCAAAGGCATCTGGGGCGAGAGGCTTTCCAGATATTCAAGGTCCATATAGGAGGAGGCGCCGATAATCATGCCGCTGTATCCGTTTTTTAAAATTAAAGAACCATATTGGTCCAGATGGTCATTTTCGTATGTCTGAACCACTAGCTCACAGTCAAAGTTCAGTTTTTGAATTTCCAGCTGCAGCGCATTCAAAAAAGATGCAAGGATAGAAGTTCGATAGTCAATGGGCCAGAAAAAAACAATGACAGGTTTTGGATTGTCCTGATACCGGAGGCGTCTGGCGCTTAAATTAGGCTGATATCCCAATTCGCGCATAGTTTCCTGGACCCGCCTGCAGGTTGCGTCTGAGATTTTGCGCTCCTGTGCTTTCCCATTAATAATAATAGAAACCGTAGTGACTGATACGCCGGCAACTCTGGCAACATCTTTTATGGTAGCCATATATCATCCTCTTTCTGTAAAATCAAGAATCATTTCTATTTTACTAAACTCTATCTTAAATGGAAAAAATTTCTTTGTCAAGGAAAATTCCAGACTATCAGAGAACGAAATTATAAAAAATGCATAGGAAATAACGGAGAAATTGTGCAAAAAGTAAAAAGTCAAAAATTATATCTTGACAACAGTAAAACGTAGTACTAATATAAATATATAGATAAACGTTAAACTAATACGATAAACTTAAACAAAATTGACAATGCAAACCACTTGGGGAAGAAGGGTTTGCGCAAAAAAGAAAGGCAGGACAATATGAGCAGAAAAGTAAGAAGAGCCATGGATGGCAACGAAGCTGCTGCATATGCTTCTTATGCGTTTACAGAAGTGGCAGCGATTTACCCGATTACCCCGTCTTCACCGATGGCGGAGCTGGTGGATAAATGGTCGGCAGGCGGTATGAAGAATATTTTTGGCCAGCAGGTAAAGCTGGTGGAGATGCAGTCAGAGTGCGGCGCCGTGTCCGCCATGCATGGGGCGCTGGACGGAGGAGTTTTGTCATCTTCCTATACCGCTTCCCAGGGACTCATGCTGATGATTCCCACCATGTACCGCATTGCGGGGCAGTTAAAGCCGGGAGTGATTCATGTGGCGTCCAGAAACGTGGCAACCCATGCAATCTCTATTTCCGCTGAGCAGTCCGATGTCATGGCCTGCCGTCAGACAGGGTTTGCCATGATGGCGTCAGGGAGCGTCCAGGAGGCTATGGACCTGGGAGCGGTTTCCCATCTGGCTGCCATCAAAGGCCATGTGCCGTTTTTACATTTCTTTGACGGTTTCCGCACTTCCCATGAGATTCAGAAGGTGGACTGCTTAGACTATGAAGACCTGAAAGAGCTTGTTGACTGGGAAGAACTTGAAAAATTCCGTAACAATGCCTTAAATCCGGAGCATCCGGTTTTGCGCACCACAGGCCAGTATTCTGATACCTACTTCCAGAGTCGTGAAGCCTGCAACGCGTATTACGATAATCTGCCTGAAATCGTGTCGGAGTACATGGACAAGATCAACGGGATTACGGGGCGGAATTATAAGCCGTTTAATTACTATGGCGCTCCAGATGCCAGGGAAGTGATTGTGGTCATGGGCTCTTCCAGCGGATGCGTCCGTGAGACCGTTGACTATCTCCTGGCAAAAGGCGAAAAAGTGGGATACATAGACGTGCATCTGTATCGTCCGTTTTCGGCAAAGTATTTCCTGGAACAGCTTCCCGATACGGTAAAGGTAATCACGGTAAACGACAGGACCAAGGAGCCGGGAGCCGTAGGAGAGCCTTTGTATGAAGACGTGTGTTCCGTGATTCTGGAATCAGGAAGAGATATCCAGGTGCTGGCGTGCCGCTATGGTCTGGCAAGCAAAGACTATACGCCGGCTCAGGTAATTGCCCAGTACGAAAATATGAGGGCGGAAAAACCGAGAAACCACTACACCATCGGTATTTGTGATGATGTGACCCATCTTTCCCTTGAGGTTGGCGCTGAGGTGAATACGGTTCCGGAAGGAACTATCAGCTGTAAATTCTGGGGCCTGGGCTCTGACGGAACCGTGGGAGCAAACAAAAATACAATTAAGATTATTGGCGATCACACGGATTTAAACGTGCAGGCTTACTTTGAGTATGACGGCAAAAAATCCGGAGGCGTCACCAGATCTCACCTGCGCTTTGGAAAAGAACCGATTCGTTCCACATATCTGGTTAATCACGCGGATTTTATTGCGTGCCACAACAAATCCTATCTGGACCGCTATGATATTCTGGCAGACGCCAAAGAGGGCGCCAATGTGCTGATTACCTGTGACTGGAAGGGGGAGGAGCTGGAGAAGCATCTGACTGTTGCGTTTAAAAAGGCGGCGGCACAGAAGAAGATTCATCTTTATACCATTGACTCCACGGCCATTGCGATGGAGTTGGGGCTGGGGAGCAGAACCAACACCATTTTGCAGGCAGCGTTTTTCAAGATTACCGGAATCATTCCCACCCGCGAAGCCGTTGACTATATGAAAAAGGCAATCCTCAAATCCTACGGCAAAAAGGGCGACAAGGTAGTGAATATGAATTATGCCGCCGTAGACAAGGGGGTAGAGCTGGTGGAAGAGGTTCTGGTTCCGGCAAGATGGGCAGACCTTGAAGATGAGCCGGCAAAAATAGATGAAACCCTTCCAAAATGGATTCGCAATATCCAGATTCCGGTCAACGCCATGAAAGGCGATTTTATCCCTGTCAGTGAATTTACGGATCTGCCTGACGGAACCATGCCTCAGGGAACATCCAAGTATGAAAAGAGGGGAATCGCGGTCAAGGTTCCTGTGTGGGACAGCGAGAAATGTATTCAATGTAATATGTGTTCCTATGTGTGTCCCCACGCATGTATCAGGCCGTTTTTGGCGACTAAGGAAGAAGCAGGAAAAGGGCCGGACGGATTTACCATGGTTCAGGCGAAAGGCAAGGGATTGGAAGGTTATCAGTACCGGATTCAGACTTCTGTTTTAGATTGTACCGGCTGCGGAAGCTGCGCAAGCGTATGTCCGTCTAAAGAGAAAGCCATTACCATGAAGCCTTTAGACGACCACAGAGACGAGGCGGAAAACTGGGAGTATGCCATTTCCCTGTCGCCCAAGGAGAATCCTCTGGGAGTTTCCACTGTAAAGGGGAGCCAGTTTGAGCAGCCTCTGTTAGAGTTCCCGGGAGCGTGCCCCGGCTGCGGCGAGACTCCTTACGCAAAGCTGATTACCCAGCTGTTCGGCGACCGGATGTATGTGGCCACTGCCACAGGCTGTTCCCAGGTGTGGGCCACCAGTTTTCCGTCCTTCCCCTACACCACCAACCACAAGGGGCAGGGACCGGCTGTGGGAGGTTCCCTTTTTGAAAATAACGCGGAGTACGGCATGGGGATCTGGCTGTCTGTGGAGCAGCAGAGAAGCAAGCTGGCTATGCATGTGAAAGCGCTGGCGGACACCACGAAAGACGAGGGATTAAAAGAAGCGGCTGAAAACTGGCTTGCAGGCATGAATGACACAAAGCAGTCAAAGGTATGCGGGGAGCGGTTGAAAGCAGCTGTGGAAAAATATGTTCCTGAAGAAAATGAGAAAGAAGCTGTGGAAGAGATCAAAGCTAATTATGAACATCTGACCAAGAAATCTGTTTGGTTCTTTGGCGGAGACGGATGGGCTTATGATATCGGGTACGGCGGTCTGGACCATGTGCTGGCTTCAGGAGCCAATGTAAATGTGATGGTATTTGACACGGAGATTTATTCCAATACAGGAGGCCAGGCATCTAAGGCCACTCCTACAGGAGCGGTGGCCCAGTTTGCCGCAGCGGGAAAGAGAAATAAGAAAAAAGACCTTGGCATGATGGCCATGAGCTATGGCGATGTGTATGTGGCTCAGGTGGCCATGGGCGCGAATCCGGCTCAGTTTTTGAAGGCAGTCACAGAGGCAGAGAGGTTTGACGGGCCGTCTCTGATTATCGCCTATGCCCCGTGCATCAGCCATGGGCTTCGCTGCGGCATGGGAGACGTGCAGGGCGAGATTAAGAGGGCTGTGGAAGTGGGATACTGGCAGTTGTACCGCCATAATCCGGAGCTGGCGGCAGAAGGGAAAAATCCCTTTGTGTTAGATTCCAAGGAGCCGGAGGGAGATTTCCGCGAATTTTTAAGAGGGGAAGTTCGGTTCTCTGCTCTGGAAAGGACGTTCCCGGAGGAAGCAGACGGTCTGTTTAAGAGAACGGAGCAGGAAGCCATGGCAAGATACGCGAAATATAAAGCGCTGGCACAATAAGGAGGAAAGCTATGGGTACGTTCGTTGAAACTCTGTTGGGAGGAGCCGCTGGTACGGTGGTGACTGTGGAACCGGACTATGTGGTGATTAATGACGGCGTAAGCCATGCCGCTGTGGATGAGATATCCACAGTGGCGGCGCCGGAGAAAGTGCTGGTGATTTACGACCATGATGTTCCCACTGGCAGGCCGGAAGCCGCCGGGATTCTGAAAAAGAACCTGGCGTTTGCGGAAAAGTTTGGATGTCAGTATATCCAGGCCCAGGGCGTGGGATACCAGTACATGGTAAATGACATAGTAAAGCCGGGCCAGATTATCATCGGCGGCGGAAGCCACGGCAGCATCTTCGGGGCAAAGGGGGCTCTTGGAATCAATGTGAGCATTCCGGAGCTGGCCAGGGTGACGGAGACAGGGCGCTACAGCATTGTGGTGCCTGAGACCGTAAAGGTCAAAGTGGAGGGACAGCTGAAGGAAGGCGTCACAATCATGGATGCTGCCCTGACATTTTTAGGGGAAAATAAAGGTTTAGAGAGAAAGGCCCTGGAATTTTTCTGCCCCTCTTTGAATCAGCACGAAAAAGAGGTATTGTGCAGCATGGCCTGCATGACAGGAGCGTATACGGCCTCCGTGACAGATGAGAACCCGGAATCAGAGGGACAGACAGAGAAGGTTCTGGGACTGGAACTGGAAAAGGCAGAGCCTATGGTTATGAAACCCTGTGAAAGCCGTGAAAGCCAGAAAAAGGCGGAAATCGTAAAGAGGGAAAGCCTCCATGGGATGAAGCTAAAAGCTGGCCAGATAGGCGGTTATACCGGAGGGACCATTGAGGAACTGCGAAGAGCCGGGGAACTGATTGAGGGAAAGTCCCTGGCCTGGGGATTCCGCCTGACCGTCTGCCCGGCCACCAGCAAAGACTATATTCAGGCCATAGAGGAAGGAATCCTAGCGAAATTTATCGATTTCGGCGCTCAGATCAGCGCCGCCGGAGATCACAGCGTGGTAGTCCAGGGGCCTGGAGTCATGGGTCCCGGAGAGTATCTGGTGACCACCGGATTGTATACATTTGCAGGTGCCATGGGCTGTGAGGACGCACAGGTCTATACCGCTTCGGTGGAGACTGTGATTGCCGCCGCCGTAAGCAGCCAGATATAGGAGGAGCATGATGGAGAAAATATTTAGCGGGAAAATATGGAAATTCGGCGATGACATTGATACCGATACCATTATTCCAGGAAAGCGCGGCACCATTCCCACCATTGAGGAAATGAAAAAGTATGCTTTTGAGCTGTTAAAACCAGAGTTCGGTTCTACGGTTCAGCCGGGGGATATCCTTATTGCAGGCAGCAATTTCGGCTGCGGTTCCAGCAGGGAGCAGGCGGCCACGGTTCTTTCCGGCAACGGAGTGCGCTGCATTATTGCAAAAAGCTTTGCCCGGATATTCTTCCGGAACGCTTTTAACAGCGGAATCCTGCTTTTGCAGTGTGACGGGATACAGGACGTGTGCGAGGGCGGAGACATTGTAACCGTAGATGTAGACGGCCGGACGGTCAGCGTCAATGGAAAAAGTTTTTCTGTAGGCGCCATACCGGAAAATCTCTTTAACATTGTAGCAAACGGCGGTCTGATTGAGGATACGAAACGGCGGATTGCGGCAGGAATCGGGAAATCGGAGATTAAGCCGCTGACCATAGAACAGTGCCGGAAAAAAGGCTATACCATGGCTGAGAAGCTGTTAAAGCGAAATGCCGGGAAAGAACATGTGGAGCCAGGGGACATTGTGATTACCAGGCCGGACATGATGATGATTCATGATATTTATACCACCTACCTTCTGGATACCATGGAAAAAATCGGCGCAGACAAGATTGACGACCCGGACAAGGCGGTTATTGTATGGGATCACTGTATGCCCACGGCTGTGGCCCAAAATGATTACAGCCATTATGACGCGGGGCTGGAACTGGCAAAGCGATATGGAATCAAAAAGCTGCATATCGGGGAAGGAATCTGTCACACCATTATGCATGAGGCCAAATACGCCAGGCCAGGGGATATAGCCACGGCCACGGACAGCCATACCACCACCTACGGAGGGGCCGGTAATTTCTGCAGCGGAATCGGTACGGCGGAAATGGCGGCGGCTCTGATTACAGGGGAGTTGTGGTTTAAAGTGCCAAGCGCCATTAAGATTGTCTTAAACGGCCATCTTCAGGACGGAGTCATGTCAAAAGACGTGATCTTAAAGATTATGGGGGATATCAAGGCAGATGGAGGGCAGTACAAGTCTCTGGAATTTACAGGGCCCGCTGCCCATGAGATGAGCATGGAACAGAGATTTACTGTGGCTAACATGGCTCTGGAGGCGGGTGCAAAGTGCGGTTTGTTCGAGGCGGATGAAAAGACGGCCCGGTATTACGGCATGAATTTGGATGAGATTGACTGGATCTGTGTGGATGAAGAGGCAAAGTACGAGAAGGTGCTGACTTATGATGTGAGCCTGCTGGAACCCCAGCTTTCCTGTCCTCAGGGAGTGGACAATGTGCATCCCATCAGCCAGGTGCTGGGAACGAAGATTGATGAGGTGTATCTTGGCAGCTGTACCAACGGAAGCATTGAGGATATGGCGGCGGCAGCAAAGATTATCAAAGGCAGGAAGGTGGCAGAGGGACTGCGGTTTGTAGTAGTTCCGGCAACCAACACGATTTTTAAACAGTCCATGGAACTGGGATATATTAAGACGTTCATTGAAGCAGGAGCCGTTATCTGCCATCCCTGCTGCGGGCTTTGCTGCGGCATGCCTTATGGCCTGATGACAGATGATGAGAGGATTTTGTCCACCGCCAATCGGAACTTTATCGGAAGACAGGGAACCAAGAAGACCTTAAGCTACCTGTGCAGTCCCACAGTGGCGGCGGCCGCTGCAGTGGCGGGAGTTGTGACAGACCCCAGGAATCTGGAAGCCATGAAATAAAGGAGAGGGAAACCGTGATTAAGAATTTTGAGCAGTTAAAAGATATGCTTCGGTCAATGCCGGTAAAACGGCGCATGGCAGTGGTTCCTGCCCAGGATGAGCATACCCTGGAGGCAGTCTGCCATGCGTGGAAGGACGGCATGGTGGAGCCGGTATTAATCGGAGATAAGGAAGCCATAGAAGAGATTCTGGAAAAACTGGGAGTATGTTCAGAGAATATGACCATTCTGGATATGAAAGACCCTGCAGAAAGCATTCAGAAGGCAGCAGACATGGCCCGTGAGGGGGAAGTGGACTGCATCATGAAGGGAAAGACAGAGACCGGTGCGCTGATGAAGGTGCTGGTAAACAGGGAGAGAGGCATCCGGAAAAGAGATACTATGAGTCTGGTGGCTTTCATGGAAAGCCCCTATTACCACAAGGTGTTTGCCATTACCGACCCGGCTCTTCTTACATATCCCACAAAGGAGCAGAAAAAGGCAGCCATTATCAATGCGGTGGAAGCGTTTCATGTGCTGGGGGTGAAAGAACCTAAGGTGGCTGTCCTTGCAGCCGTGGAAAAGGTGAATCCCAAGATGAAGGAAACCGTGGAGGCCGGGGAGATTAAAGAAGAGGGCGTAGCCGGCTGCGTGATTGAAGGGCCTATCAGCTATGACCTGGCGTTGGACCCGGAGGCCGCAAAGGTAAAGGGATATGTAAGCCCGGTGGCGGGGGATGCGGACCTTTTGGTGGTTCCGGATCTGGTCAGCGGCAATATCGCGGCAAAGAGCATTACAGTGGCAGGCGGCGGACGGACCGGCGGAGTAGTGTTAGGCGCTAAGGTGCCGGTGCTTCTGGTATCCCGTGCGGCCAGTGCGGATGATAAATACATGTCCATCGTTTTGGCGGCATTGGTAGGGAAAAATTAGGAGAAAAACAATGAATAAAAAAATTAATTTTAAAGTTTGCGGACTATCTGAGAAATATTTTATCCCTTTTTTCGTTATTGTCATGGTCTGTGTGTATGCCGGATTCATGCCCACTGTGAAGATTTATTCCAATGACGCAGGGGCCTATGTGGCAACAAGTTTCATTATGACCATAGCTTTTTTGATGGCAGTGGGAGGATTTTTTTTCTGGCTGGGCAATACCGTTCCGATTGTAAACAACTACCTGGGCGGAGCTTGTCTTCTGCCGCTGCTTGGAGCGTCTTTTCTTAACTATATAGGATTGGTTCCCCAGGAACTGGTCAACGGGACGAAAGTGCTGATGTCAGGGGGATTTCAGGATGCATATATTGCCATGCTGCTGGTGGGTTCGATTTTGGTCATGGATCGGAAGATCCTTTTGGGGGCCACAGCCAGATATATGCCTACGATTTTAGGAAGCCAGCTGTTTGCCCTTGGATTCTGTGCCCTGGCAGGTCTGGTGACAGGCTTTGGCGTACCGGAAGCCCTGTTCAACATTGGAGCCCCGTGTATGTCCGGCGGTTCAGGGGGAGCTATGACCACCTTGCCGGCTCTTTACACCAGCTTATCCGGCACGGATATGACTCCTTTGGCAGGACAATTTTTGTGCTATGCCTCTATTGCCAATGTGCTTGCGGTTGTAATGGCGGCAGTGGGGGGAGCAGTTACCTCAAAAGTAAAGGGACTAAACGGCAACGGAGATATCCTTCGCACAAAAGGCGCCTCTGTGCAGACCGAGGGGGAAAAGCGCCCGGCTACGTCAGCAGATTATGTGGCATTAGGTTCCGGTATCTTTATGAGCTTTTGTTTGTATCTTTTGGGGAATATATTCGGACAGCTTCCCGGGCTTAGCGTTATACCGGGGCTTGCCTGGACGATCATATTCGGCATTGTTATTAAATGTACAGGGATTATTCCGGACAGCATCGGAGATAACTGTGTGTATTCCATGAATTTTGCTTTAAAATCCCTTCTTCCCATGTTGATTGCAGGTATTGGAATTAATTCTCTGAAATTCGCAACACTGGCGGAATTTTTCAGTGTGGGAGCATTTGTTGTTATTTTTATGGCTGTACTGGGAGCATTTGTGGGCGCAATGCTTTTCGGGCGTCTGTCTGGTCTGTGGTCTTATGAAGCAGGGGTTACCGCAGGACTTTGCTGCTGCAATATCGGCGGCTCCGGCGACCTGGCAGTCCTGTCAGCGGCAAACCGTATGAACCTGCTGGCATTTGCCTCCATATCTACCAGAATCGGAGGTGCGCTGATGGTAATCTGGATAGGGCTTCTCTATCCGCTGTTCCATTAGCTGATAAATTCAGAATCCAAATTTCTGCCAGAATATATGGATTAGAGGCATGGCATGATGTTTTGGCCATGCCTTTATAAACCAAAAAGGAGAGAAAATAAAATGAAAGATTATAAAGTATTTGCAATTAATCCCGGTTCCACATCCACCAAGATTGCTATGTTTGAAGGAGATAATTGCGTCTTTTCAGAAAATGTTACCCACGATGCCGACAAGCTGAAAGAATTTAAAGAAATCAGCGACCAGTTTGAGTATCGAAAGGAGACAATCCTGGCTAAACTGGAGGAGGCGGGACAGACATTACAGGGGGTAGCGGCTTTTGCGGCCAGAGGAGGAGGATTGGTGAATGTGGAAGGCGGAGTTTATAAAGTGGAAGAGACTCTTTTGGAGCATGCCAGAGTGGGATATACGGTAAAACATCCGGCCACGCTGGGAGCGCAGCTGGCAGACGCCTTTTCTAAAGAGTTCGGTGGCCGGCCTTTTGTGGTAAATCCGCCGGATGTAGATGAATTCTCTGATGTGGCCAGAGTAACAGGACTGAAGGGCATTTATCGGGAGAGCCGGATTCACGCTTTGAATCAGAAGGAAATCGGTATCCGGTATGGGAAACAGGTTGGAAAACGGTATGAGGATTTGAATCTGATTATCTGCCATATTGGCGGAGGCATTTCCGTGACAGCCCATAACCACGGAAAGATGGTTGATTCCAATGACATCGCCAATGGGGACGGGCCCATGGCGCCTACCCGATGCGGACAGCTTCCAGTGAAAGACGTGATTACCATGTGCTACTCCGGAAAGTATACAGAGAAGGAGATGAGGGATAAGGTGACCAAGACCGGAGGCTTGGTGGACCATTTGGGAACCTCGGATGCCAGAGAAGTGGGGGAGATGATCCGCCAGGGAAACGGTTACGCCAAACTGATTTATGATGCCATGATCTATGAGATCGGTAAAACAGCGGGGGCTATGGCAGCGGTGTTGAAAGGAAGGGTAGACGCCATTATCCTGACAGGCGGGATTTCCCATGATAACTATGTGGTGGAATCTCTGACGGATATGTTGTCTTTTATTGCGCCTGTAAAGGTGATGGCAGGCGAGTTTGAGATGGAGGCCCTGGCGGCAGGAGCTGTCCGTGTGCTGGAAGGCGTGGAGGACGCGAAAACCTATACGGGAATCCCGGTATGGCAGGGATTTCAAACGCAAAAGGAATGAAAAATTTATGAAGATACCATGGCAATATTTTCTTAGACGATTATTCGTTTATGTGGCGGGCTTGCTGTTTTTAGCTTTTGGAGTTGCGTTTTCGGTCAATTCCAACTTGGGGGTTTCGCCAGTTAACTCCCTTCCTTACGTTGTGAGCCTTGTTTCCGGAATCAATATGGGAACTTGTGTGATAGGCATTTTTAGTTTTTACATATTGGTACAGATTGTTTTATTGAGAGAGAATTTTCGCTGGATTAATCTGACTCAGCTAATTTTTTCAACAATATTCGGCTATTTTGTAGACTTCTCCAAATGGGCTGTAGGGGACTTGAGATTTCCTGGTTATGGAGGACGGCTGCTTATGTTGTTCTTTAGCATTATTCTTGTATCGGCAGGAGTGTGCCTGTATATGGATGCTAAGCTAGTCAATATGCCAATGGAAGGTATGACCTATGCGGTGAAGGAAACATTTTTTCCCCGTAAGCCCTTTCCAGAGGTGAAAGTCTTTATGGATTGTCTGACAGTGGGTATCGGATTAGTTGTGCTGCTTTTGGGTTATGGAAAATTGGAGGGAATCCGTGAGGGAACGATTTTCTCTGCGGTATTGGTGGGGAAAATGATGACCCTCTTACAAAAAATCCTGAAACCCCAAATAAGCAGGTTCTGTTTTGAAGGAGGGATAGATTGAAAACTGGAAAGAAACTGGAAATAGCGGTTATCAAGGGAGATGGAGTTGGATCGGAGATGATGGAGTCGGCGCTAATGGTATTGAAAGCAGTGTGCGACAAATTCGGTCATGAATTAAAGCCGTATGTTACAGCTGCTTGCAACGAAAGCATAGAAGCATTTCAGAATCCGCTGCCAGAAGAATCCCTCCACATATGCCAGGAATTGCCGGCGGTGATGTTTGGAAATACAGGACTAAAAAAGTATCAGTCTTTGCCATTGGACAAAAGGCCGGAGGCCGCCCTTATGGGGCTTCGGAAAGGGCTGAAGGTGACTACCAATATTCGTCCGGTAAAATATTATCCATCATTGTATTCTTTTTCTCCATTGAAACAGCAAATACTTTCCAAAGGACTGGATTTTGTATTTGTCAGGGATATTATGGGCGGAGTGTTATGTTCAGATAAGTTCAGGACTCAAGGAGAGGATGGTATCGAAGCTTATGAGTATGAGTACTACAATGAAAAAATTGTAGCCCAAACGGCAAAAACCGCTTTTGAGATAGCCGAAAAAAGAGGAAAAAGACTAGGAAACCTTGATAAGTCTAATGTTTTAGAAAGTTCCCGGCTCTGGAGACAGACCATAGAACATATCTCTGATCAATATCAGGATGTGACACTGGAACATTATTACATTGATCATGCCGCCATGAAAATTTTGGAGTGTCCATGGAAGTTTGATGTTATTGTGACATCAAATTTGTTTGGCGATATTATTTCTGATGAAGGGACACAGATGACAGGAACCCCTTATCTGTATGCTTCAGCAGAACTGGCGCAGGATGGCTGTGGAATCTATACGCCAAATCAACTTCACCATCCGGATGAATCCATCATAGGAAAACAATTGGTAAATCCTATCGGGATGATCATGGCAGGAGCGCTGATGATGCGCTATACCTTTAAAATGGAGGAGGAGGCTGCACAGATAGAGACAGCCGTGGAACAGGTACTGCAATTTGGATATGCGACGAAAGACTTATATGAAGAAGGGAAAAAACTTGTTTCAACCAGTGAGATGGCAGAAAAAATTGTGGAACAAATTAGGAAGCAAAGAAGCTTATGAGTCTGCTTGGGCAGGAAGAGAAGGAGACGCGAAGAGTGCGCACTTGTCCGCACGGTGACGCTTTTGAGACCCGCCTGGTCCGAAAGCGGCTATCACGGAAGATGTGCAGACTTTACATACATTTTACAAAACATTGGTGACAGATTTTACATGAAGTTGCTATTCTAAATGCATAATAACGCTATGGAAAGGATCTGTCACTATGGATATCTTTAACATTCTGACTCTCATTGGAGGATTAAGTCTCTTTCTGTTTGGCATGAGCCTTATGGGACAGGCTCTGGAGCGGAGGGCCGGGGATAGGCTCCGTCCCCTCTTTGAAAAGCTGGCCGCCGGAAAGATCGCCGGACTTCTGACAGGGATCGGCGTTACGGCGGTGATCCAGAGCTCCTCTGCGGCCACAGTCATGGTAGTTGGGTTTGTCAATTCCGGCCTGATGACTTTGAGACAGGCCATCAACATCATCATGGGAGCTAATATCGGCACCACGGTCACGGCGTGGATATTGAGCCTGGCGGGAATTGACAGCGGGAACGTGTTTGTCAGGCTCTTAAAGCCTTCCTCTTTCACACCTATACTGGCGTTTGTTGGGATTATCTTATATATGTTCTGCAAAGGCGCAAAAAAGAGGGATACCGGAACGATCCTGCTGGGGTTCGCCACTTTGATGTTCGGCATGGAAACCATGTCCGGCGCCGTGTCCGGCCTGCGGGATGTGCCGGCCTTTCAGCAGATGTTCCTGATGTTTAAAAATCCCATCCTGGGCGTCCTGGCCGGAGCGGTTCTCACCGCCATCATCCAGTCCAGTTCCGCCTCCGTGGGTATTTTGCAGGCATTGGCCGTTACGGGGCAGATTTCCTGCGGAGCGGCCATCCCTATTATCATGGGTCAGAACATCGGCACCTGCGTGACAGCCATGCTCTCGGCTGTGGGGGCCAATAAAAATGCGAAGAGAGCCGCGCTGGTCCACCTTTCTTTCAATATCATCGGAACCGTGGCATGTCTGTCGGCATTTGCCCTGTTCAAAGCGGTTCTTCAGCCGGATTTCCTGAATGACCCGGTTTCCCGGCTGGGCATTGCCGTGACCCACTCGGTTTTCAACGTCTTATGTACCATTCTCATGCTGCCCCTGTCCGGTTTTCTGGAGCGGCTGGTTACCGCCCTGGTTCCGGATGCCAGGGAACCGGAGGTATTCGCACAACTGGATGAGCGTCTGTTAGCCACACCGTCTATCGCTTTGGAACGCTGCCATAAAGTAGCCGTGGACATGGCGGAGACTGCCGCCTCTTCTTTGAAAGAGGCACTGGCTTCCCTGGAAGGCTTTTCATCGGATCTGGCTGCCTCCATTCGGGAAAAAGAGGATAAGACCGATCAGGATGAGGATATTTTAGGGACTTACCTGGTGAAGTTAAGTGCGAGGCCCATCAGCGAGGCGGACAGCCGGGAGGCTGCGAAGCTGCTGAAACTGATCGGCGACTTTGAGCGGATCGCTGACCATGCGGTCAACATTTTGGGCTCTGCGGAGGAATTGGAGAACAAAGGGCTGCGGCTTACCGCCCCGGCAAAAGAGGAATTGGCAGCCATCTCTGAGGCTGTCAGGGATATTTTGGAGTTGTCTGTCCAGGCGTTCCTTAAGGACGATCTGACAGCCGCTGCGAAAGTGGAGCCATTGGGGCAGGTCATTGGCCGGCTGAAGGAGCAGCTGCGGACCCGCCATATCCTCCGTCTTCAAAAAGGCGGCTGTACCATTGATGCAGGTTTTGCGTGGCTGGATTTACTGACTGATCTGGAGCGGACGGCGGCCCACTGCTCCAACATCGCCGGGTGCGTCATCGACATGGCTCATGACAATCTGAACCTCCATCAGTCTTTACGGGATGTCCGCAGTTACAGCGAGGATTTTCAGGAGAGATATGCCAAATATACCCGCAAGTATTCATTTTCCGCTGCCAGCGGGAAAGTGGGATAGGTTGATTGAGCGAGGCACTTATGATAAAATGGCTGGAAAAGAGCGGTGATTTTATGTGATGGGTATCCCAATACGGGTCTGGATTTAGGAGGTGGATTGCCCTTGATTTTTTGTGTGGAAGACGATGAAAGCATTCGCAGCCTGGAGCTCTATACGCTGCAATCTGCCGGAATTGAGGCTAGGGGCTTTGGGGATGGCGCCTCTTTTTTGGCGGCGCTGCGTACACAGAAGCCGGAACTTGTGATCCTGGATGTGATGCTGCCGGGGGAAAGCGGCGTAGAGCTGCTTGGACGGATGAAAGCTTCCGGTGAAACTTGTGAGATCCCCGTTATTATGGCAACGGCCAGGGGAGCGGAGTACGACAAAATACAAAGCCTTGATCTGGGCGCCGACGATTATCTGGTGAAGCCTTTCGGCATGCTGGAGATGGTATCCCGCGTCAAAGCGGTGCTGCGCCGGTGCCGTCCGAAACAGAACCAGGAAATTCTGGCGGCGGGCGGACTGACAGTGGATCTGGCGGAACATACGGTCATGGCAGATGGCAGGCGGCTTACCCTTACTTTTAAGGAATATGAACTGCTGCGGCTGTTCCTTTCCCACCCCGGCGTGGCATTCACCAGGGAGCGGCTGCTGGACAGCATCTGGGGCGGGGGATACACTGGCGAAACCCGGACGGTGGATATGCACATCAGGACGCTCCGGCAGAAGCTGGGAAGCTATGGCGGGATGATAGAGACGGTTCGGGGCGTGGGGTATCGGCTGGAGAGACAGCCATGACAAGTAAAATCTTTCGGTCGATCCTGTTGGTTGTGACAGCGGCTCTTTTGGCAAACCTTTGCATCATTATGGGGTGCCTGTATGATTATTTTGCCTCCGTACAGGAACGCCGGCTTAAGGATGAGCTGCAGCTTGCGGCCTACGGGGTGGAGAGACAGGGGCAGGAGTATCTGGAGGCGCTGTCCGCTGGTGATTCCCAGGATACCTGGACGCCGGAGTACCGGCTGACCTGGGTGGCATGGGATGGGACCGTTTTGTTTGACACTGCCGAGTCTGCGAAAAACATGGAAAACCACAGAGAGCGCACGGAGATCCAGGAAGCCTTTGCCAAAGGCGAGAGCAGCAGTGTCCGTCACTCTGACACGCTGACAGAACGGACCCTGTACTATGCCAGGGCGTTGGACGATGGGACGGTACTGCGCATCTCTGTCAGCCAGGCAACGATATTTGCCTTGGCGATTGCCATGCTTTGGCCCATCCTGCTGGTAGGGCTTCTTGCCGTAAGCTTTTGTGCTGTCTGGGCCGGCCGGATAGCCAAGAGGATTGTCCAGCCGATTAACACTCTGGATCTGGATCACCCGCTGGAAAATGACATTTATGAGGAATTGACCCCATTGCTGTGGCGCATCTGCCAGCAGCGCAGCCAGATCAGCGCCCAGATCCGTGAGCTGCGAACAAGGACCGATGAATTTGAGCAGATTACAAAGAGCATGAACGAGGGGCTGGTGGTGCTTGACCAGAAAGGAATGATCCTCAGCATCAACCCGGCGGCGCAGAAGCTGCTTGGCGCAGACGGCTCCTGCATCCGGAGGGACTTTTTAACGGTAGACCAGGGCCATGAAATGAGCCATGCCATTCTGTCCGCCCTGGAGAACGGGCACGGGGAAGTCCGGTTGGATAGAGACGGCAGGGAGGTGCAGGTCGACGTCAGCCGCATCCAGTCGGAGGGGGCGGTGATGGGGACCGTGCTTCTGGCCTTTGATGTGACAGAGCAGGCATGTGCCGAGCGCATCCGCCGGGAATTTACCGCCAACGTGTCCCACGAGCTGAAAACGCCGCTGCAGTCCATCCTGGGCAGCGCAGAGCTTTTGAAAAGCGGGATGGTCAGGCAGGAGGATCTTTCGGATTTTTCCGATTTGATCTACAAAGAGGCCGCCCGGCTGGTGGCGCTGGTGGAGGACATTATCCATCTCTCTTTGCTGGACGAGGGCAGCGTCATGGAATGGGAACAGACAGATCTTTTGGAGATTGCCGGCAGCGTGGCATCCGCCCTGGAGGACAGGGCAAAGAAAAAGCGCGTCCGGATCTTCACTGCAGGGGAAAGCGCCCGGATGGAGGGAGTGCGGGGCCTTCTCTACGAGATGACCTACAACCTTTGTGACAATGCCATTCAATATAATAAAGAAAACGGCACAGTGGAGCTTGCCGTTTCCAAAGAGCCTGGGAGCGTGGTTCTTACGGTTAGGGATACGGGCATCGGCATTCCGGCAGAATTTCAGTCTCGTGTGTTTGAACGGTTTTTCCGGGTGGACAAAAGCCGCTCCAAAGCCTCTGGCGGCACCGGGCTGGGCCTTTCCATCGTCAAGCATGTGGTGCAATATCACCATGGGGAGATCCAACTGCACAGTGATCCTGGCTTTGGCACAACCATTTCCGTCCGGTTCCCGGATCTGTGATACGGGGGAGGAAGGCTTTGGACAAAGAAAGGCTGGTCGTGGAGCCGCAGCGTCACAAGACGTATACCCAAGGGCACACCTGAATGCATGCTCCTGCGGAGCGGGGGCACTGCGTGCCAAAAAGTATGGGAATCGGCAAACGGACAGTAATGCCTGAAACGTAACGAAAAAAGGACAGTTCCTTATGCCCTCTCAGACGTAAATCACATCAGAATAATGACGCTTTGGATGCTTTGGGTATTCCCCGTCGCAATACCCCAACGTAATGTACGCCTGTGGAACTATTTCTTCGGGAATGCCCATTTCTTTTTGAAGCCGTTTTCCCCTCTCTGTTGCCAGGGAGTTTAAGACCTCCCCGACAATACAGGTTGATACATTCTGTTCAAAAGCGGAAAGAGTGATATTCTGCGCCATGATATACGCATCCGCTGATGAAAAATAAAAGTTTTTCGCCCCAAATAGCGCCACAACTGTCTGCGCATTATGAAAGGCGCTTTCCGATGCTGCTATTTCTTCTTCAGACGGCAGTTTCGTAATTCCCTTATTAAAATTTTTGATAATTACCATATGGGATTTTCCAATATAGTCAATGACAGCACGGTCTGTTATCACAGCGATTTTTGTGGAATTGCGGTTTCCCGCATTGGGACAGTAGTCCACTACCTCAAGTATTTTTTCAATCGTTTCTCTCGATACAGGGGAATCTGTAAATTTCCTGACAGACCTTCTTCCTCTGATAGCATCTGATAATTCCATAATGACCCCTCCTCAATACCTTTTTATCGCTTCCGCAGGACAATTCTCGAAACAATTTCCACACTGCAGACAATTATTCTGCCGTATGACATAAGGTTTTGGAGCTCCTTTGTCTACCGCATTCTGAGGACAGACTTTTACACATTTCCCACACCCAATGCAGGCATCTGTAATCCTGTATCCTTTGGTTTTCAAAACCCCATCGCCTACTGTAAAATATTCCCTTGTAATTGGCCTGGTGGACAGGCAGAAATACTCGATTGTATAATCTCTTATTACAAATATGGTATCAATGTTCTTACTATCGCCCGGATATACATTTTCCAGATACGGCTGCTCCTGATACAGAATATCCCGCCATTTGATCTGCTCATCCGCCGGCACTTCCACAGCTTTTCCCGACACGCGAATTGTTTCTTTGTATCTGGTGTAGCCGGATATCTGCACCCTGCCGTCCGCATAAAGCTGTCTGGCAAAAGATTTTCCCCTTGCCGTCAGAAAGTATATATCCGTTCCTTCATAGTGGATTGCGCTGATATTCCTGACCTGGGGCGCTCGGCATTCGTCAACCGTAGCAAAATTCAGCACACCCACATATCCCAGTTTTTCTATACAGGTTTTAACATCCATTTTAATAATTAATCCTTTTTCAAAATCTGTGCATTACGCTTTTTTCGGCTTGATAAGACCGCTTTCTTCCGTTGCCCAGCATTGTGGATCGTCTGCATAGAAATCCCCGCAGCTTCCCTTCGCCACAGCGGGGCAGCCTCTGCACCATGAAAGCAGCTTACATCTTGAACATTTGCTGAATTTCCCATAATCGCGGTATTGCTCCATGCTTGAGATCCATACATCTGCGATGCGGTCTTCAAAGACATTCCCAACCCTGCTGTCCGCCACGCGGCGGCAGGCATAGATTTCCCCGGACGGCAGAATCGTCAGATGACAATTTCCACAGTTGCAGCCGCCATAAATCATTCCTTCTTTTGCATCCCCCGGAATTTCGAAATTACCGTTTTCGTACTCATAAAGCGTCCATAAGTGATCTTTTTTGTTAAAATATGTCTGACAGCCCTCTTCCTCGTATTCCTTAAATTTCTTATCACATATGGCAAGCAGCTCCCTGTATTCCTGCGCCGTCATGGTGGCATCCAGATCTCCGCCGCTTGGCACATATCTGGAAAAGGCGAAAACATTCGCCCCGGCCTGAACCGCCGCATCTATGATTCCCGGCACCTCCATGCGGTTTGTCTTAGATACAGTAGTCATAATGACACTGCGTATTCCTGCATTACTGATCACTGGGATTTTCTCAAGGGTGCAGTCATACGATCCAGGCTTTCTAAACCAGTCATGTGTCTTACAGAGCCCGTCCAGAGAAAGCTGATACTTTTCGCAGCCGTACCATTTCAATTCCCGGCAAACCTGTTCATTCAGATGAAAAGGGTTTCCAAGTATTGTAAACTTTATGCGATGTTCATGTATGAGCTTTAAAAGATTCCAAAAATCCGGATGCAGAATCGGATCACCGCCAGTAATGTAAAAATACGGGGTTCGCCCGTACATTTGGCAGAAATCCAGACAATTATAGAATGTATCCTCCATCTGCTTCCATGTCATGGATAACAGGCAGTCATGTTCTCCTGATGAATAAATGTAGCAGTGCTTACACCGCTGGTCACATTCATCTGTGATATGCCACTGAAATGAAAAATAAGACTTCATCTTTTTCATCGTTCCTCCAACCATCTATACAAAACAGCTTCACAGCTGCTATATTCAGAATGAGTCCTCCAAAGCCCTTACAGCCGGAGGACCCGTCATGGTATAGGAATCGCTCTGTCCGTTGTTAAGGATGCTTTTCCTATTTATCGCCTGCGCCGCATGCAGAGCTGCACGCCGCAGGTTTCTCTTCCGGCTTGTCGCCTGCGCCGCATGCAGAGCCGCACGCCGCAGGTTTTTCTTCCGGCTTGTCGCCTGCGCCGCATGCAGAGCCGCATGCCGCAGGTTTTTCTTCCGGTTTGTCAGATACTCCGCAAGCGCTTCCCGCCCCATTTTCGTTCCAACCAGCTATGTTTGCTAATGCCATTTCATGATACCTCCTGTTATAGAAATTTGTTTCAGCTGGCACAATTGCCTTCTGTAATGCCCATTATACCGACTGGCGGGCATTCCACAAGTACGCACTTTTGAGTAACCCAGGTTACCTTCTGGTAACAATTGGATAAACATGCGGTTTCTGGCCCATAAAGTATGTAACAATTTTTTAATGTATTGTATGCCATATTGACAGGGAAAGTATATAACACTATAATTAGAGTGTTACATATAATTTTGAATATATTGTATGTATTCTCGGAATCTCTCCTGCACCTGCCTTTGCGGCTGATTTTCCCTCAGATGCACATAAATTTAATCAACGTACGTTCTACGTATGCCTCATAAATTTATGTACGTCTGACAAAAAATCATCTGACAAAATCAGGCACAGAGCGACTCCGAGAGTGCATTTGTCAGATGAGGAGGATTAAAACACATGAGAAAAAAAGAAGACTTACCCAACTGCCCTGTAGCTACTACCGTCAGTATGATTGGAAATAAATGGAAGCTTCTTATTATACGCAACCTTATATCCCGCCCATGGCGGTTCAATGAGCTTCAACGGGATCTGGAAGGCATCAGCCAGAAGGTTCTGACTGACAGCCTGCGTTCCATGGAAGCAGACGGAATTATCACAAGGACTGTCTATCCGGAGGTTCCGCCCAGAGTGGAATATGCTCTGAGCGAACTTGGAAAATCTCTATGTCCGGTTATTGAAGAAATGAAAAAATGGGGGCTTATGTATAAAGAGCTTGCGAAATAGGAAAAAAGACGGTCAGCAAAAGCCTAATTAACAATTCTTAAACAATTCCCAAACAAAATCCCAACAAATATCTGCTACCATATGGTACAAACTCAGTACCAGAGGAGGTGGGGCAAATTGAAAGGCCGGCTTTTGTCTTTTATTCACAATATGAACCGGCATCTCACGAGAAGGAATCAGTGCATAATCGTTTTGCTCACCATTGCCGCCTGCGCTGCATCCATCTTTGATGCCGCCAGTGATTTTTTCCCGGAACCGGTCAGTATTACCCTGTATGTTTTTGCCTGCGCCGGGCTTGCGCTGAGTTGTACGATCTGGGTGAAAGCCGCCCGGCTTTTTGTAGGTTCCGTGTGGGTGCCGTTTACAAAAAGCAATAAAATAGCCAATACGCTTATAGAGGACAGCCGCCTGCGGACCGTAGTGACCACGCTGCCGGGAATGGGACTGAACCTGATCTATGCTGTCTTCAACGGCGTCATAGGCATTACAGGCCACAGCGCCTGGTACGGTTCCCTTTCCGTCTATTACCTGCTTCTGTGCGCCATGCGTTTTCTGGCCGTTTCCTACGGAAGGCAGATCTATGTGACAAAGAGGCGGGAACATGATTTAGAAAAACGGGAACTAAAGGTGTACCAAAACTGCGGGATCATGCTTTCCGCTATGACCATCGCCCTGGGCGGAGCCGTCATCATGCTGGCCCACGGGGAGGGCGGGAAAACCTACCCCGGACTGATGATCTACGCGGCGGCCACATACACCTTTTACAAGCTTGCCATGTCCATTGCAGGCATGGTGAAAGCCAGAAGGAAAAAGTCTGTGCTGCTGATCACCCTGCGAAATATCGGGTATTCGGATTCCCTGGTTTCGCTGCTCTCTTTACAGACAGCGCTGCTTGCGGCCTTCGGGCAGGAGGCGGGGGATTCTGTACCCATGATGAATGCTCTCACCGGCATGGGCGTCTGCCTGATCATACTGGGGCTGGGGATTTATATGGCCCGCAGCGGCGCAAGACGGCTGAAAGCATGGGCGCAGGCATAGAAAAGCAGAGATAGAAAAGCAGAGATAGAAAAGCAGAGATAGAAAAGCAGGCATAGAAAAGCAGCCATAGAAAGGAGAGGATTCCATGATACGCATACTTGTTGTGGATGACGACAGACATTTAAACCAGACCGTGTGTACCTACTTAAATGACTGCGGGTTTCAGACAAAAAGCGTTTTAAGCGCCAATGAAGCCTATGAGGAGATGTATAACAGCTTATATGACCTGATTGTTTCCGACATTATGATGCCGGAGGTGGACGGATTTGAATTTGCCGGGCATGTGCGGAAGGTCAACCGGCATATCCCCATTTTGTTCATGTCGGCAAAAGACGACATTCCGTCCAAGAAGAAGGGATTCCAGCTGGGGATTGACGATTATATGGTAAAGCCGGTGGAGCTGGCGGAGCTGGAGATGCGGGTCCGCGCACTGCTCAGACGGGCCAATATTGAGATGGACCGGAAGCTGACAGCAGGCAATCTGGAACTGGATGCGGACGGCATGACCGCCTTAGTTGACGGGGAGGAGATCCCGGTGACCACAAGGGAGTTTAACATTCTGTATAAACTGCTGTCTTACCCCAAAAAGACCTTTACCAGGGCCCAGCTGATGGACGAGTTCTGGGGAATTGACTCAGGAACCAGCCTGCGGGCGGTGGACGTGTACGTGACAAAGCTGAGGGATAAATTTTCGGCCTGCGACGGGTTTGAGATCAAGACTGTCAGGGGGCTTGGGTATAAGGCGGTGCTGCTGTGAAGGAAAAGAAATCCGTGGAACCTGGCATCAAAGACTCCAGATTTCCCCCTTCCCTTTTCTTCGTGTATTTGATCGTGCTTCTTCTGATGTCCGGCATGCACACCGGACTGCTGGTTGGAATGGGCCGGCTTGGGTGGAATCGGGTTTTCCAGGTCACGGCGCCTGTTTTATACTGGGCGGCGGTTGCCATAGGCCTGACCTTGTTCACCCGCAGACAGATAAGAAGGACCTATGAGGAGCCTATGCACAAATTGGCGGAGGCCACGAAAAAGGTGGCGGAGGGGGATTTTTCGATTTATGTGGCCCCGCTGAACACCCTGGAGAAGAGGGATTATCTGGATAAGATGCTGATTGACTTCAATAAAATGGTGGAGGAGCTGGGGAGCATGGAAACCATGAAAACGGATTTTTTGTCCAATGTCTCCCATGAGCTGAAAACGCCTCTTGCCATTATCCAGAACAACGCGGAGCTGTTGTGCGCAGGGGAGCTGACCGGGGAGCAGAGGCAGCGAGCCGATATTATTTTTTCGGCGTCCCGAAGGCTTGGGGATCTGATCAGCAATATATTGAAGTTAAATAAGCTGGAGAAGCAGACCATCGCCCCCACTACGGAAACTTACAATCTGTGTGAGCAGCTTGCGGAGTGCGCACTGAACTATGAGCCGGCGTGGGAGCGGCAGGGACTGGAATTTGAGGCGGATATGGAGGACTGTGTCAAGATTAGCGCCGACCCGGCGCTGATGGAGCTGGTGTGGAACAATCTGTTTTCCAATGCGGTGAAGTTTACAAAGCCTGGAGGGAAGATCAGTTTGACACAACAATCAGACGGTGAAACCATCCGTGTAACCGTAAAGGATACGGGCTGCGGCATGACGGAGGAAACCAAAAAGCATATGTTTGAAAAATTTTATCAGGGCGATACCTCCCATTCCACGGCGGGGAACGGCCTAGGACTTGCCCTGGCCCTGCGGGTACTCCAGCTGAACGGATTTCTGATTAAAGTGGAAAGCGAACCGGGAAAAGGCAGCGCTTTTACTGTCATCATGCCAAAGGCAGAGAAGGAGGTTATGCCGGGATGAATGAGCGTAAATTTGACAGCTTTGACTATCTGAAGGTTACGGTGGAGGAAGAGTTTCTCTCCCAGTATATAGACGGTTATGAGAAATTCGGCTGGAATATGGATGAAAACCGGCAGCAGGAGAAGGGCATGGGAAAAGTTACCCTTTATATGAAACGGAGCCGGCATATTATCAACAAAGTGGAGCTTACCCGCCTGCAGCAGCACTTTGAAGCCTGCATGGAAGAAATCCGTACCCTGAAGGCGTCGGTCAATTCGGTGCCGGCCATGGTTTCTCTGACCTGCGGGCTGACAGGCTGCGGGTTTATGGCTGGCTCCGTGTTTGCGGTGACAGCCGCGCCGCCGATTGTGTGGCTGACAGTGCTTCTGGCCATTCCCGGATTCCTTCTGTGGGCGGCGGCGTATTTTTCCTATAGAGGGGTGCGACAGAAGCGGAGCAAAAAGGTGGCGCCGCTGATTGAGACAAAGTATGACGAAGCCTGCGGGGTCTGTGAAAAGGCGTTTCGGCTTTTGGGGGAATAGGAAAGTTTGAGGAAGCATACACCAAATTTAGATACCCTATTAATAGTAACTAGAAATATGGCAGGGGCATGGTCAGGAAGTTGATCTTGGCAGTGACGGAGGCGGGGAAGGTTCCTTTCGGCGAGCTCTACGGGGAGAGGAGGGCTGATCTAAAACAGGCTTAGGACAATGTCATTCAGTGCTTTGAGGAATGATATGAGTGTTCTTTCCATGCATGCCCTGGTGGGGGCTTACACGCCTGAGGGACATAAGTGGGTGGATGAGCTGTGCCAGACCATAGCAGCTAATGTGGACTGGGCAGGAGAGTATATTGCCTCCCGCTATGAGGGTGTAACCTTTACAAAACCGCAGGGAACGTATATGCTGTGGCTGGACTGTTCAAAATGGTGCGATATCCATGGTAAGAGTCTTGACTGGGTGGAGAAAGCCGGCAGGGACGTGGGCGTAGCCTGGCAGGACGGCAGGATGTTTCATGGGTCTTGTCACATCCGAATGAATCTGGCCCTCCCCCCTGTCCCGGGTCCGGGAGGCTTTCCGGCAGCTGGATGAGTATGTGTTTAATGGGTGAAATTCTGTTATGGTAGTGTAGATTTGAGGGCTGCCGCGGTGATGGTTTTTGTCATCGCGGCAGCTTTGTTTTTCCGTGAGCAGCAAACAAGGCCGCTGTCTTTTTAGGGAACCATCAGCACATCAGCATTTGGCGCTTGCGTTTTTTATGGGGATCTGTTATAGTAGTTACATAAATCAGGGGACTTCTTTTCCCCCAATTCTTAGTGGTCATTGCAGTATCTGCATTTGTTCCGGAGAATTTAATTTAAATAAAATTCAGTTGAGATATGCCGGAAGAATGGGTATAATGGAAGGGACAGATCGTCTTACAGGATCCCCGCTTATTTCCGGTATGGGAAAGGAGAGAGGATGATCATATCACCCAAATACGACGATTTTGTAAAGGAAATGTTTCGCAATGAAACCGTGAGGAGGCACTTTATCGGCGATGTCCTGGGAATCGGACAGGAGAAGATCCGCTCCGTGCAGCTAAAGAATACGTTTCTTGGTAGACGGCGACGGAGGCAGAAGCTGGGCATACTGGACATTGTGGTGGAGCTTAATGACAGCGAGGTGATAGACATTGAGCTGCAGGTGAAGATGGTCAGGGAATGGGATAAGAGGGAGTTGTTTTATCTGGCCAAGCTGTACACAGAGGATATCCGGGCGGGAATGGATTACAGGCGGCTCAAAAGGTGCATCGGGATCAGCATTCTGGACTTTAACCTGACAGACCGGGAAGATTACCACAGCGTATACCGGTTGAGAGATGAGAAGGGCAATGAGTTTACGGATCTTCTGGAGATCCATGTGATCGAGTTAAAGAAGGAAGTGACCGGCCAGGGGGAAGTGGAGGACTGGATACGATTTTTTAATATAGAGACGGAGGCGGATATGAAGATGATAAAATCAAAGACGAAAAATCCCGGGATCGTGGAAGCCATCAATACGCTGCGGGTCATGAGTATGAACAGCGGCCTGCGCTTTCGGTACGAGGCGTACTTAAAGCGTGTGGCGGATGAGAGAGCACGGGAAGGATATGTGTGGGATCAGGGGAGAGAGGCAGGGCTGAAAGAGGGAATCGAAGCGGGAAAGGCTGAAGGAAAAAACGAAGGAATAGCCACGGGAAAGGCTGAAGGCGAGCAGCTTCTGGCAGATCTGATGGAGCGTCTGATTTCTGATAACCGGATGGAGGATGTGAAGCTGGCAGTCAGAGATGAACAGGCGCGGAGGCGGCTTTACAGAGAATATGGAATAGAAGATACCGGGAAGTGAAAGAAGAATAGAAGAACAGAAGAACGGAGACAGAAAGAATCCATGGCCGGACAGGAATATTTTAGACAGGCATTAGCGAATTTTACTTTTGAGACAGCCAGCGGCGGAGCCATCCGCCATCTGGCGGATCACGGCTATACTGTGGAGGAGATTTCGAAAAAGCTGGCTTTTCCCACACCTTTGGACCGGATTCAGAATACGGTGTGGAAGTATTTTCTTGATAAAGGGATCCTTCTTTTGCATGAGCCCGGAACGGGAACGGAACAGAAGTCCTATGATTTCGTGGCGGAATACGACTGTTACGGCCGAAAAACTTTCCGCAGGGTGACGGTTCAGGACTTTGGCGGGGAGACAATCCGGTGGAGGGAAGCTGCTTTCTGCGAAGAGAGGGACGGAACGCTTTTTGGCTTTTTGTCAAAGCATTGTGACTGCTGTGGGCAAAAAGCTTCCGCATATATTTCCTGTGATTTCGGTCTGCGAATCCGAAGGGAGCCGGAGAGGTTTTATCAGCAATTGGAAGTTTTGGACAGGCCGGATTGCGATTATATTCTGGGACTGCCGTGGGAGAGAGGGATGGTTTACCACAGGCTGGATCAGAGGATGTGCCGGATCGTGTCCAGGCTGTACAGCGGCTATGGGTATCAGGGGTGGTGTTATCTGATCGATGAGCAGGAGAAGGTACAGATTGGAAAGAAAGAGGCGTCAGCATTTTAAGGATCGCCCTCTGATTATCTTTAGACAAATATTTGGAAAAGCCAAACATCACGGCTGTGACGGGGCGTCAGGGCATGAGGAAGGAGGCTGCGGCGGCATTTATGCATTTTGGCAGGTCAAAAATAGACAATACAGTATCAGATGGTGAGCAGATCGATCTGACATTGGCTCAATTCATCTGCCGTCTCCTTGGGGATACATACACCCAAATTCACATACCCAATGAATGGTAACCGGTATTTTGTGAAAATCAAAATTGGGGATTAATAAGAATTGAAAAATAGCTCATCATCAATCATAAGAAATGGGTTTTTACCGTACATCTTGTTACGGCTTGCTCGTTTCTTTTTTTATTGCCAAAAGCTCATACGGATATTTCCTGCCATTTTCAGCATGATTAATCAAAAGACGGGCATGGAAGATATTGTATATGATAAGCACATGTATTGTTTCCAGGTGGTCAAATTTCCCCATAATTAACAATTCATAAACACAATTCAAGCAATTCATAAACAGAGCCGCGGTATGATAGGTTCAGAAACAACGAGTAAGCAAAAAGTTACCGCGGGAAAGGAGGGCAGGCCATGAAAAAAGTAATTGCTGCTGTTATAGTAAGCATGATCAGTGCCGGGGCAATCATTGCCAGTATTGTCACGCTGCTGAGAGGGATGGATGATTAAGAAGTTTTGGATAACTGACGCTGCATAGTGTAGCATGGGTACAGTCAAAACAGAGAAAGAGAGGTTTCAATATGGCAAAATCAAAACTGGTAACAGCAAATGAGAAGATCGCCGAGAAAGTGATAGGCGGGTACAAAAAGGTGGGGGAAGGCGTGGTCGGCGGCTACAAGAAGGTAGAGCAAAGCGTGGTGGGCGGCTATAAGAAAATTGAGGACGCCTTTGTGGATCAGTATCTTACCCATGAGGGGGAGACTGTGGAGGAGGCCAAGGCAAGGCTGAACGCAGAGCAGGAGGCGCTGCGGGCGGGGGATCAAAAACAATAAGAAAGAGAGGATTCTGAATATGAAAAAAAGTAATTTTGCGGCATTGGTTTTAGGGACGATCAGCGGTGTGTTTTTTGCCCTTGGGATGTGCATGGCGCTTTTGCCGGAATGGGGGATGAGAACCCAGGGAATTGTCAGCGGAGCCGTCGGCATGGCTCTCATGGTGATAACAGTCATGGCTTGGCGCAAGATGGAGGGCAAGGCGCCTGTCAGGATCAGCAAAAAGGCGGCAGGAGGAACGCTGCTTGGCGTATTTGGCGCCCTGCTTCTGGGGGTTGGCATGTGTTTGAGCATGGTATTTGCCAAGATGATGCTGGGTATTGTAATCGGCATAATCGGTATCGTGGTGCTTCTTATGTTGATCCCGCTGCTGAAAGGGCTGCATGATTAGGAGATAGGAGATTTCAAAAAGGGGCTGTTGCACTAAAATCGTATTTCAGTCACATCAATGTATAAAAAATCATAGGGTATCAAACCAAAAAAAAGAGCCGGCTCTTCCAAAAATCCGGCTCTTGTTGTAAAATATATGTATGAGAAACATATTTAGAGATAACGTAGCCACGAGAGGGACATTAACTAAATGACATTGACATGTAAACAGTAACATTAATCGAAAAACCGCAGGCCTGAAAACACTTCCGCTGCAGGCTTGTTCAGTTCCACAACGTTTCCGTCCTCCACAAGCATATAGCCCTGACTGCCGTCCTTACCCTTTACCAGGATCCATCCTTCCCTGTCCGTGCTAAGGAAAAACACCTCCCTCTGAGCCGGAATCACCGCAGCGGCGGATGTTTCATCCCACTCACAATACACTGGCAGCTCTTCATATAATACGTGGCTGGCAGACGGCACAAAATCATACCACTTTATTCCCAAATCCACGATCCTGCTGCCGTCATACCACCGATTATCCTGCAGATATGCGGTCTCTATCAGGTCAACCCTGGATTCTCCTGCAATATTGCCGAATCCGTTAAAGCCATTCACTCCTCCGTTCAAATCGGCAAAAGGAATTCCCGGAACCAGCCCGATGCAGGACAATGTACCGTCATATTGAAAAAAATAGGTAACCGGGTCTTCACTGGGCCCTTCGTCAAGGACGGCAATCTCTAAACAACCGTCATTTTCCAAAATATCCGAGATAAAAAAACAGTCCATGGTGGGATTTAACATGATTCCCTCTGATTGAGAACAGACCAGCTCATTGGCGGTATACGTTTCACCGTTGACGGTAATTGTGCAGAGAGTCTCCCTGCTTTCCTGTTCCGTCACCTGATAACGGATCTGCTCCGCCGTGCCGTCGCCGTTCAGATCCTCCCTGGCAGTTTCCGATGCCTGATATCGGCTGGGATACGGATGCCGTCTGTCGTATTCCTTCTCGGCAGCCAGCAGAAGCTCCAGGTTCTCTTTTTCCATCTGGTTTAACACATTTTCCTGAAAATTCTGGGGCGGTATTTCCCCTTTATACCAGGTACACCGGTTAAAGTACTGCTGCAGGTACCAATTATCAAACTGTCTGCCATGTCTGGCATATATCTCATTTCTTGCAATCCACAGGATATTATCTGACATTTCCGCCAATACTGCTGGATCCAGTTTATAAATGCTGCTGGTTGGAAAAATGTATTCGTCCGCATTGCCGTGAACACCGGGAACCGCAATCTGCAGGGAGGCCTTCAGCTGCGGCACCTGCTGGCACATTCTCACATATTCTCCCAGAATTATATCATCCCCTGAATTACAGGCAACATCC
The DNA here is from genome assembly GCA_947089145.1 of uncultured Hungatella sp. Classification (GTDB taxonomy): domain Bacteria; phylum Bacillota; class Clostridia; order Lachnospirales; family Lachnospiraceae; genus UBA3402. The sequence continues at coordinate 41,553 of CAMUJH010000022.1, forward strand.
CCCGGCTGAACCAGATAATAGAGCGTTCCCTCATCCGTATAGGCGATGATTTCCTTGCCGTAATCGTATTCCACAGGCTCCTGGGTATGGAAAAAGCTGCAGATATATCCGGATGAATCATCGCTTTCATAGGACGCCTTCTGATAGATGGAAAAACCGGCTTCGTTCTCCTCCATAACGCAGCGTCCAACCCATTCCTTTGGCAGTGTGATTGTATATTCCTGCCAGGTATACTGCTGTTCTTCTGTAGAACTTTCCCCGTTTTCCGTATTTTTATCAGTATTCATCTCCCTGGAAGTGTCTTCCGTATTTTTCTCAGTATAGATTTCCCCGGAAGTGTCTTCCGTATTCTTTTCCGTATTCATTTGCCCGGAAGTGATTTCCTTCCCGGCAAAGTCCGGGTCAGCCTTCTCCCCGGCGCCGCACCCTGTTAACGCCATCATTCCCGCTGTCACAAACAAAATTATTTTTTTCTTCATAAGCCCCCTCAAACTTTTTCCCCATGTTTTTTCCCTTTCGGGCCACAAAATACCAAAGCCATGCAGCTCCATATCCCAAAGCCGCAGCGCATCCGCCAATAAGCCAAAGGACAGCCTCAATGACGTCAAGTCCGCCGAACATATCTTTGCACCGGGTTAACAGCAGAATAGCCCCCGTTGCCATGGAAATTATGGTAAAAAGCAGTGCGCCGTAACTCAATATCCTTCTCTTTGTCTTATGGCACAATACTGTCTGGGTCAGAAAGGATACGGCTCCTGGGACAATAAAACACAAAAAGAGATACTTCATTTTTCCACTCTCCCGGTATAACGCCACTTTTACATGGCACTGTTTCTGCTATCTATATCTTACCATAAGACAGCGGCATTAGTAAATGGAAATTCAGTAAACATATCACAGTTTTTCTTCTGTCACGGTCAGCCTACCCGCTTCCATCCCATAAACCTGGTCGCAAAGAATATGAATATACTGTGGATTATGGCTGGCAAGCAGAATCACTTTCCCCTCGTTCTTCAGTTCAAGAAACAGACTCCGCAGAGGGCCCAATGTCATTAAGAAAGGGAAAAATTGCAGCAAAATAGGGCATTTTTTTACTTAACAGGTTTTAGATAATTGTTGCGAACAAGAATTTCAGAGTGGAAGATGCAGATTATGAGAAGCTGTTAAAGGGAATCAGACGGCATACCGTGCCAGTCAGATCAGACAGACAAAACAAACGGGATTTGAAAGCCAAAGGCTTTGCAGGCTTTACATATCGGGTGTCATCATAACCCGGAGGGAAGGAAAATTTAAGCCTTCCCTTCTCATAACTTAACGCCCATACTGATTAAGGGACGCATAGAAATTATATAACATGTTCTACGAATATAACCCAAAATTCCTTTGTTTACAAAGGTCAGGCAATAGGAAAGTAGAAAATCAAAATATAACAAGTACGCTCTTATATAGCGATTTTTGGAAAAATCTATGGAAAATTAAGAATCTCTAAATTTCCACGTCATATTTTTATGCTGTTGACCACAAAAAAGGCATGAAATTCCATAAATTCCCCCTATAATTGCAACTGTTGTTTATGATAAGCAGACCATGTTTTCCACGGCTTTCTTTAGAAAAAGCCGGAAAATCAAAGAAAAACAACGAGAAAAAGCCATTCCCAATACCGATAGACAGATTTTCAGGGAATAAACAAATGCTTAGAAAACTATATCTATTTTCTGAATATTATTGCTATGATATACAAAAATAAATATTCTATTTTTGGAATTATACAAACCATGGTATAGTTATATATAAATCGGGATTTGAAGGAGTAACTTATGGGAACAGGAATTATTATATGTGGTTTAAACGGCACTGGTAAGAGTACACTGGGAAAAGCGCTTGCAGAGAAGTTGCATTTTTATTTTATAGATAATGAAGACTTATATTTTCCTAAAACAAACCTTGGCTATATTTATGCCGCTCCACGTACTCGTGAAAAGGTTGAAAAGCTTCTATTCAATAAGATTGAAAAACATGAAAATTTTGTTTTTGCGTCTGTAAAGGGTGACTATGGAGAAGCTATTTATCCCTTTTTTCAATATGCTGTATTGATTGATGCCTCCAAAGAAATCCGGATAGAGCGAGTTAAAAATCGTTCTTTTCAGAAATTTGGCAATAGAATGTTATTTGGTGGAGATTTATATGAACAGGAAGAACGTTTTTTTGATTTAGTCAAATCAAGAGCTGAGGATACCGTCGAAAAATGGATACAGTCTTTAAAATGTCCTATCATAAGAATTGACGGAACAAAACCCATTAAAGAAAATATAAATCTTGTAATAGAACAGATACAAAGCTAAATTCACAAACAGTTCCGAAAGTACAGACAGATAAACATTCATCACTGTTACATTTAGAGACATTGGGAACATGAAAAAAGCCCACCTGTTTGCATTGTATATGGTAGGTGGGCTTTTTTCTTTGCTTATAGAAACGATTATCTTAATGACATTGAGCCAGGAGGTGGCCCTTTCCGCATACGGCAGCATCGACGTGTCTTCCCAGCTCATGCGGGAAACCCCCATTGATACGCCATCCGGCCAGGTGGTCCGTCTCTCTGACGTGACCTCTTTTCTAAACCTGGTGCGGGAGGATGCGGACACGCTCAGTCGCTACAACGGGGAGGAGAGCTATCTTCTGGGCTTCCGCTGATTTTTGGAGGAGACGGCGGGATGGCCATGATGAAGGAGATGGCTTACATCATTGTGGGAGGTCTGGCTGCCTCCACGGTTCTGGCTATGTTTCTGATGCCGGCTTTCTACCTTCTGATGAAGGGGGAGCGGTTTGAGAGATGAAGCTTTAAACAGCAGGACAGGTATAATTGATTGCAGCAGATCTTGGACGCCGTTTTTGCAGATAAATTTTACAGATAAATGACAAAAATTTCAGAGAAAATATAAGAACAGATATGGTATTGGCGTAAAAACTATGGTATACTTGGTTCAAAATGGGGAGCGGGGGAAAATGAACGGGAATCCTTACGTTACATATATCGAAAAGAAATATATCCAGAAATGCGAGAAAAACGGCAATAGCGCAGATGTTAAATCTGATTGGGAGAGCAAAAAACTCCTTTACAGAGAGATGACCAAAACCACCATCTATGAATTTATGAATTACAGCATGCATGACGAATCACACTCCATACATATTCTGGAAAGCATCGAGATGGTTTTGGGAAGAAAGCGGATTAATGATTTAAGCCGAAGCGATCTGTGGCTTTTACTGAATGCTGCCTATGCCCATGATATCGGGATGGTGACGGAATATAAAAAACTGGAAGATTTATGGTCCGATGAGGCATTCCGGAATTACTTAAAAGAAACCAGGGATTCGCTTAATAAGGATGATGCAGCCGCTGCGAAGTTCTATGCGCTGCTTAATGATTTTTTGCTTAACGGTATGGAGAAGGGGGCTTCTCAGTCTCCTTCAGGCATTAATTTTAAAATGCATGACGCATGGCCCCTGGAGTTTCGGAAAGATATAACGCTGTTAATGTCCAATTTTATCAGAGACAGGCATGGAGAGCTTACTAAGGAGTTTTTTGAAAATCCTGAAAAAACCAATAACTACATTGTAGAAGACAGGCTGTACAGGCTGATTGGCCGCATTGCCAGCTGCCATACCCTGGGGCAGAGCAGCGTGGAAGAACTTCCATGCAGGTGCAAAGGATTCGGCACGGATTGGATGCATCCTCGTTTTGTTGCCATGCTTCTTCGGCTTGGAGATTTGCTGGATCTGGATAATAACCGCTTCGATGTCTTCAGCATGAAACATTTTGGCGTGCTGCCGGATATAAGCGTAGCTCATTACAAAAAACATAAATCAATCACCCATTTTCATATTGAGCCTAAGGTTATTGAGATTACTGCAAAGTCATTTGACTTTGAAGTTTGTAAACTGAATCAGATATGGTTCCAGTATATACGAGACGATATTAAGTATCTGATTACTCACTGGAGCATCGTGGCGCCTAAAAAGCTGAAGGGGTGCCTTCTTGGTTTGCCAAAACTGGAGGTGTTCCATGGAAATTCCCGTTTTACGGAGAGCTCCATGACAAGATTTGTTCTGGAGAAACAAAAGCTTTTGCGGCTGTTTACCGGCAACAATCTTTACTCCAGCAACCTGGCCTTTATCCGGGAATACATGCAGAATGCTTTTGACGCCAGCAGGCTCCAATTATTTTATGAGCTTCTGCCCATAGAGAAGGATTCCCATAAAACCAGTTTTTCGTCAAAAGCGGAGGTTTATCTGCAGAATCCGGGAGTGGATTTGAAAAGGCTGAAACCCTTCGATATAAACAGTATGGCCTATGAGACTTTTGCGATCTTGATTACCATAAAGCCGGACCCTAAAGATTCCAGCAAATTTATTCTGCAGATCACAGACAGGGGAATCGGGATTGACAAGGAAGGGATCGAGGCTATTGTCAATGTGGGAAGCGGATGGGAAAGGCGAAATAGCCACAAAAAAGCCATAAAGGAAATGAGAGAGTGGATGCGCCCTACTGGCGGATTCGGAATTGGCCTGCAATCCGCTTACCTGATTACAGATGAAGCCCGCCTGTATACCAAGTCTTCTTTTGAGGAAGGCCGCTGCATTATTCTGTCTGAATATTCTAACGAAAAAAACGTGCTGGTGGAGATTGACAGGGATAATCTTTACAGAGGGACTACCGCTCAATTCAGGATTGATTTTAACAGGATGCAGCAGCCCTCTATTATAGAGCAGTTTTTCAAGAAAAATCTGGATGATTTCGACGCTTTCAGTCTGAAAGGGAAATTGGAGATCGTGTACCACATTATTGCGGAATATGTCCGCAAAACGTTTCCCATGTCTTTATTTCCCATAAAAATGCAGCTGCTGAATCAAGAGGGGTATGAGGAGATACCCAAAAATACCATCGTTGGCCCCTATCTCTGCATTAGGGGAGAGACGGGAAAAGGGAAGGTTCCTCTGTTTCATAATTGCGGGACACAGAATTCCGCAGATGCGCAGTTATCCCAACTGGAAAAAGTGTTTTATGATTTTATCAGGGAGGAACATGATACGCCTGGAAAAGTGTATTTTTACCTCTATGGGGAGAGGCTGTATGTATGGGATGACGGCCCCCAGATTCTTTATAGTTTTTCACTGCCAGCAGGAAGAGAGAGCGTGAATGTTCTGGCAAACTATAAAAATGTCCTGGTGCAGGACAATACGAGAAACGTTTTATTAAGCAATACAAAACATCCGGAGTTTCTGGAGACGGCTTATGACGTTATGGGTCTGATCGTAGAAAAATGTCTGGTGGTAAGCCGGAATAAGTTTCGGGAAGATGTCTTGGCCCAGGAGCAGATCCGGATAGATCTATTTACCAGGGCCTATGCGCATTTGCTTTTGTATATGGCGCTAAGCAATAATACCAGCATTCCCGGGGATATTCTGCTAAATTCCTGTATCATTGAATCAGACAAGGAGCTGGTGAGGAAGGTTGCAAAAGCATGCAGGACGGTTCTGTCTGATCAGACTTACACATCATGGGGGTTTGATTTTGGCGAGGGAAAATGGGAGATGGATCGGAGGGTAACATCGGCGCTTACCATGCTGGAAAACCTGCCTGAAACAGTTTTGATGGCTGAGATAGGAAATCCGGAGGAGAAGAGTGCGCAGTTTGAATATGGCTGCGGGACGCTTTCAGAGACAAACGGCATCTGCCTGCAGCCCAGGGATATGAGTTCCAGCCAGACAGGGCCTATACTGGATCAGCGTACAGTGATTGTCAGTGACAAGAAGATCTATGAGATTTTGGCCAAATACAGCAAGAAAGAGCCGGAGATTTTTGTGGATTTTTTTAGAACGATGACCAAGCAGCCTATGAAGGCATATATTATAAATACGGAGTCAGAGAAGATTAGCGGTTTAATACAGGGACAAAAAAGGGATAATAAGTCTTCTTCCCAAGCGAAGAAAGACATTGACCATAAAAATACGTTTAAGCGCAGATACATGGCGGTTGATTTACAGGAGGACGACCCGCTGTCCCCTCTCATGGTGTCCAGAAGGCCCTTTGGATTAGAGGATTCGGAAACATACATTATAAGCCCTTATACCTTTGAGACAGGCATGATAATTGCAAAGATGCCGGTTGACGATCAGGCTTTAAAGCGCACAAAACAGCTGATTCGCCTCATAGAACAAGATCCGTCTTATGAAGAGCTTTGCCAATGGGTATATTACAACCAAAAACCGGGGCGCAGGAAAAAATATTCCATCTCAGAGATAAAAGAGGCCTATAGAGAATTGATCCGGCGGGATTTGGAGGCAAGAAGCGGCGGAGAGGATTTATTGGATACTAATAGGCTGCGGATAGGGGGAAGCAGACATTGAACGGCCTGAAACAGGAGGAACAGCCAGACAGCTGGTCCGATCGATATATAGATTTTTTGAATTCCATATCAGGTAAGACCTATGATTTTTATATTGCGGTTACCAGAAAGGGCTACTATTTTGCGCAGATTCAATGCAAAAGAGAGTCTTTTGGAGGGAAATCGGACTTTAAAGAGAAGCTAATAAGGGATCGGGACATTTATAAATGTTTTGATCCAAAGATTTTTGCTGATAAAAAGGTACTGCTGTTTGATGACACTGTCAGCACTGGCGAGACGTTAAGAAAATTGAGGGATTTTCTGTTCCAAAAAACAAATTACAAGATTGAGATCGACATAGCCGCTTTTGCGGTTAGCCACGAAGTGCTTAAAAAAAATGAAAATGGATCGCTATTTGGAGACAGCAGCCTGTTTTTTCAATACTCTCTCAGCGAGGACGAAATGTCAGAGTTTTCTCTGTATGAGCTCCATCAGATTCATGATCTGATGACGCCTTATGTCATAGATCTGCCCTTGTTTGAAAGTGTTGAGCTGACAGAGGAACAATTTCGCAATTTGTCGAATATTGCCGGTAGAAACTGGAGCTTTCACGATTATTCTTTTAAACTGCAGAATACAACATATACAAACGGATTTTTTTTGTATGAGAATTCCGTTATGGAAGAGATTTTTGGCAGCGGACTGCTGGCATGCGTGGTGAAATGCCGCTATAAGCGTTTTGCGGAAAAAGGGATCTGTAAATATAAAATTGTTTTTACGCCTTTTGTCATGCTGAAAAGCATGCTCTATGAGGATATGCGCAGCTGCCTTCTTAATCTCTATGACAATACGGAATATGGGGACTTTGTTCGGGGGAAGGCCCCTTCTGCGGAACAGAAGAACAATTTTGTGGGGATCTACAGAGACGTGATCTATAATCTCAGCTATTTTGTGGGAGAAGTCTTTCGCCAGTATTTTGGGGAAAGGTATGGCGTGTCTTTAACCTGGAATAAAAATCTGACAAAGAATCCGCAAAATGAAATTATGGAAAAAAGCATAGATAAAATGTTCAAAGATTTTTCTGCTGAGAAGTATTTGAACCGCTTGTACAGATGCCGCTTTTTCTATCAGAGGAAACCTGATATAGAAATTACGCCGTATGGGGATACGAAATTCACGGACGTGCGGGATTTTATATTGGGACAGATCGCATTATGGAGGGTCGGGGAACTTGGCAAGCTGGAGAAAGGCGCTTATTTGCCGGGAGGATATATCCTGTTTGAAAGCATAGAGGATATTATGGCCAGTGAATTTAGCTTTCAAAGCGAAAGGCAATTTGCCCAGTATTTTGCCCGCATTATATTGTTAGCTTTGGACTGCAGCGTTATGTCCAACGATCTGATTCTTGAAAATGGAGAGATAAAGCGCGTCTTCCGATATGGAGAGGGAAGCGAAATATATTTTGGATATGACATAACTCTTTTTTACCAGGCCGTCTATGCATACTACAATAACGTGGGAGCGGATAATAAAGCATACCATAGGCATTATGAATCGTTTATAACGTCGCTGTATAATTACCTTCAGAGCAATAATTATTTTAATGCGGAATATATTTCCCGCATGGCATTTTTGTATTTTGCCAGCTACTTTAATCTGGAGGGCTCTGTATTGGAGCGGGAGATCCGAAACAAACGGTTTGTTTTAGAAAGTAATGAACAAAAGAATCCGTATTACAGAGCGGTGGGGAACTTTGTTTCCAACTTAAAATTTGACTAGAGAAGAGGGGATCATGGGGCATTGGGAAGCATTGGCTCTATTCATTAGCCATTACATTACGTTGATGAAAAAATTTAAAATGCCTGTCTATGCCGAAGGCAGGGCATCTGTCTTAGATAATATCAGAAGCGAGCTTCTGCACAAAATTTTCTTTATTTATTGCCATGTGGGGTTAAAACCTGCAGTCAAGTGTACCATGCACGACATTGAGACGGCAGCTTTGGCCCAGTTTCACAACGCCTCCGCAGATGATACAGATTACAAAATCAGTTCGTTTACCATGACTGTGTGGGGAAAGGAGATGAATAAAGCGGAGATATTCGCTTTGCAGCTGCTCTTAATTATGCAGCTGGAGGCCCCGTATCCGCAATACAGGCAATGGCATTACTTTTTAATAGATGTTCCTATTTTCGTTTTGCAGATGAAAGATGAAGATGCAGACAGAAAGGGGAGTAGAAAGATAGATATAGAAAAAGGCATGGCGTGTCTGGAAGCAATGATTAAAAAGTATAAGGATATCTTATATCCTGTGGAATATGAAGAATATCGTATGGATTTGGCATGGATAAAAATTATTTATGAAAATTTCTTCTACCTTTGGAAATATAATGTAAACCAGGGGGAGATAAATTAATTAAACAGGGATAATAAGAGGAGTGGGCATGTTGTACACCATGCATTATGATTCTCCCATTGGCAGGCTGCTGCTTGTGGAGAGGGAGGAGGCGCTTGCAGGACTCTGGATGGAAGGCCAGAAATATTTTCTCGGCGCGCTGCGTGAAAACATGGAAGAAAAAACGGATTCTTTCATTTTAAATAGAACAAAGGATTGGCTTGACCGCTATTTCAGAGGCGAAAAACCGCAGATCAGTGAATTGGCTCTTGCGCCTGCGGGAAGCGGATTCCGCAAAGCGGTGTGGAAGATCCTCTGTGAGATTCCCTATGGGGAAGTGACGACCTACGGCGAGATATCGCGAAAGATTGCAGCCAGCCGGGGCATTGACAGAATGTCGGCCCAGGCTGTCGGCGGAGCAGTAGGCCATAATCCGATCTCCATCATTATTCCCTGCCATCGCGTAGTGGGAAGCAGCGGAAGCCTGACCGGGTACGCGGGAGGCCTGCAGAGAAAAGTCAGGCTGCTTACCCTGGAAGGAGTCAATATGGAAAACCTGTTCGTTCCCGCAAAAGGGACGGCGCTGTAAGGAGAAAGGGGAGTACCCCGGGACCGTAAATGAGGTCCTGGGGTACTCCCCTTTTGGCTATCCGCTCTGTAAGGGCACAAGCGGTAATTGGGAATGAGTAAAATAAGCGCTGAATACATGATCCAGGAGCCGTGATAAATCTTTTACGGGAAGAGGAAGCGTGCGGCCTGGATGATGTACTTTCAGGAGATAATAGTACTGCGGATCTGGAAAAGAAATGCAGCGGGATAAAGAATTCAGGGACAAAAAACGCTTTGGCAGAATCGTATCTGCCGTTCCGATATCAGCCAATGTCTGCAGAATATGAGGATGAGCTTCGCAGACAATGGATGGACAGGCATCAGACAGGCTTTCCAGAATCCGGTTTTGTTCCATGCGCAGCGCGGTTTTTTCCGGTGCAAGCATAATGGGACGGGATGAAAGCAAGCCGGAGGGCGGTTCAGGGGATGCTTTGTCTGCCCCAAAGCAGTACACCAGCTCATCTTCGGCTACAATGCGGCTGTCTAAAATCGGGTGTTCTTCTTCGCAGGAAAAGTAGAGGCCGTAATCTGCCGATGCGTTTAACAGCGCCTCCTGAACTGCCTGCCGATGGCTTTCCACCACATGGAGCTGCATATCCGGATGCAGCCTGTGAAATGCCGGCGCCACCTGGATGCGGATCATGTGAGCCAGCGCAGGGTCGCACTGAAGGTAGATGCCGCCGCCATGGCCTTTTCGGTATGTCTCGATATGCTTCTTCATATCAGCGTCAATCTGCAGCATGTTGCGGGCGAAATTGACAAATACCTTTCCGGCATTGGTAGGGAGAAGGCGGTTGTGCACTCTGGTAAACAGTTTGGCGCACACCATGTCCTCTACATTGTGAAGATAGCGGGAAAGGGCGGGCTGAGACAGAAAAAATTTGTCTGCGGCCTTTGTCAGGCTCTTTTCATCTACAATGGCAATGATATATTTGAGAAGAGGAGTGCTCAGATTGATTTGAGGCGGGGTATGGCGGGCAGCACAAAGCAGCGTATCTTTCTGCTGCGGGGCGGCGAAAGACGGATATTCCCCCTCACCCATATCCGCATCCGCAAACTGAACCAGCTCCCTGGCTTCCTCCAGGGGATTAGCCCGGTAGCGGGGGTCAGACAGGCGTTCCCGTATGAGAAGGCCGGCCAAATAGCGTTCCGGCTCTGTCAGGGTGTGGCCGAGAGGATATCGGATATGGAGAGTCTGATGGACAGGCGGATCTAAAGGCCGGTAGACCAGCTCGTCACAGGGAAATACATGTGCCTGGGAAACAAGCCCGGCGCCTGCCGCCTGATGCATCATGGAATCCACTAAAATCACGTCATTGGATTCAAACGTGACTACCGGGCTGAATCCGGCTTCCTGGAACAGTTCTTCTGCCAGGATTCGGATGCTGTGCCGCGGACCCTGGAGGACAAAAGGCGTGTCTTTTAGATCAGCCAGCCGTATCCTTTCCCGAAAAGCCATTGGATGGGATACGGGAAGGGATACCAGAAGCTCTTCATGGGCAAAGGGCAGATCAGCCACTTTGTCAGAGGTCTTTCCGGCGCCGAGAGCAATATCGATCTGGCCATGCTGAATTGCGCCGGGCTGCTCGCTGGCATACAGTTCTGTAAGAGAAAGGGAAATGTCCGGGTATCTTCTGGAAAACGGGTTATAAATGCGGCTGTAAATAATGGCTCCCCGGTTGGGAGCCGTTGCCAGGCGAATCAGGGAATGGCTGCTGTCTGTCAGGGCTCTCAGGCTCTGAAGCATGCGGGTCTGCTCATCCAGGATCTTCTGGGCGCATTCAATAACATACCGCCCGACGGCAGTAGGCGTCAGCTTTCGCTGATACCGCAAAAATAAAAGAAAACCGAGAGAATTCTCATACTCTGTCAGGAATTTGCTTAAAGCCGGCTGTGAGATTCCAAGCACCTGCGCCGCATTTGACAGATTGGCCATGTCTGCGATGGTTACCAGATAATAAAGCTGCTTTGTAGTCAAGACATTTCCTCCTCATGGCGGCGGTTTTGACGCCGGCGATCTTATGATGTTTTTCATGATAAAGAGATTTGTATTTTCTGTCAAGATAAATTGAAATTGTATAACTAAAATGGTATGAACAGCATAACCAAATGGGTTTTGTAAAATATTTATCAATATAATATAATCTGAATTATAAAGATGCATGCAGTAAAAAGCAGGCAAAACATACAAAAGACAGGCTGCTTTTTTATCGAAATGCATCAGGAACCGGTTCCAAAAATGGCAGGTAAGCTCTGCCGGTAAAACTTAAATAAGGAGAGAAATGTTATGAAAAAAAGCGTGAAGTGTATTTTATTATCTGGTATTTTGGCGATTTCAATGTTGGGCGCGGCCGGGTGCGGCAATGGCAAGGCAGAAGAAACTTCTGTGGCGCCGGCGGCGGGACAGGCATCAGCAGCAGACGGCATCGGCTTTCCAAAGGATGAAACCATTACGCTGGTGGTGCCGGGGAAAGCGGGAGGCGGTTCTGATCTGGGAATCCGCTATTACAGCGAGGGTCTGAACCGCCTGTACGGATTAAAAACCACCGTGACCAACTATGACAGCAATACGGTAGGCCACCAGACCGTAGCGGCGTCGAAAGCCGACGGCACTACCCTGACCATAGCCACTTCCGCCTTGAACATCCAGTACATAACCGGGAATGCCCAGGTGAGTCCCTTAAATGACTTTACCCTGATCGCCTGCCTCCAGGACAATGGCTTCTCCACCCTGGCAGTGCCTGCGGATGCTCCCTATGACGACTTTGCAGGCTTTGTGGAGTATGCCAAGGCGCATCCGGGTGAACTGAATGCGGGCATGCCTGCGGCAGGCGCCAATACGTTCCTGTTTGGCATGATTACCGGAACCACAGGCATTGAACTGAACTCTGTGGAGTGCGCATCTGAATCCGACAGGCTGACCAATCTGGCAGGCGGATTTATTGATATCGGAGTAGTGGGCGTGGGCAATGCCCTGGAGTATGAGAAAGCCGGCAAACTGAAAGTCATAGGAACCGTATCTTCCGACGGCACGGTGATCGCCCAGTATCCGGAAGAACTGCCGGAGAACTACAAGACGCTTCAGGAACAGGGATTTGAAGACTGTGTGTTATCCGTTTACCATTACCTGTTAGGGCCTGCCGGCATGGACGAGACTATGGTTGCCCAGATGAATGCCGCAATGCAGGCGGTTGTGGAAGACGAGACGGTAAATGCAGGGATTGCCGGAATCGGCAATATTCCCGGATGGCATGACCTGGCCGAATCCAGGGAAATCCGGGACGGCGAGTATTCCCAGTTTGTCGAAATTGCAAAAGAGCTGGACATGTTTGTCCAGGAGTAACCGGCGACAGAGTCCCGGAAGGCGAAAAACTTTCCGGGATATGAAGATAGAAAGGGGATTATCCGGCTATGAAAATGCGTAGGGATACCAAGACCGGAATCGCAGGCCTTATAGGCTGTGCATTCTTCTTATTTGCAAGTCAGTCCATCAAGCAGCCAGCCAAGCTGCTGGAGCCGGGGCCGCGGCTGTTTCCATATGTGGCGATTACCCTGATTGCCATAAGCTCCGTTGCTTTGATAATTAAGGGCGTAAAAGAGCGGGCGGTTGAAGAGAAACCGTATTTTCCCAAGGGCGGAATCTTAAAAATCAGCAAAAGCTATGGGATGCTGGTGATTTACGCCGTTGCCATGAACTGGCTGGGATTTCTTATTACGACGCCCCTTGCCACTGTGGCGTTTATCTATGACCTGAAGGGCAGCAGCAAGGTAAAGCTGATCCCGTCTGTCATCATTGCCGTGCTGGTGACGGCAGGCCTGTATGGCATGTTTGTGTTTGGATTTCAGGTAAAGCTGCCTTTGGGCATCTTGTTTGAGTAGGAGGGCAGGGACTGTGAATGAATATATAAGCGCATTAATGATATGTCTGCAGCCAATCAATCTGCTGCTGATTGTTGCAATGGTTTCTTTAGGAATTGTATTTGGCGCGATTCCGGGCCTGTCTGCTACCCTGGGCATTGCGCTGCTGCTTCCGGTAACATTCGGACTTTCGACGGAGACATCCTTTGTGCTGCTTCTTGCCATCTGGATCGGCGGCGTATCCGGAACCTTTATTTCGGCAGTGCTTATTGGGATACCAGGCTCCTCGTCTGCCATTGCCACTTGTTTTGACGGGTTCCCCATGACGAAAAACGGGCAGGCGGGAAAGGCCCTGGGAATCGGAATGACAGCGTCCTTTATCGGTACCGTAGGATCAGTGGCGCTGGCCACGGTGCTTTCTCCGGTTATCGCTGACTTTGCCCTGCACCTGGGGCCGTGGGAGTATTTTTCCCTCTGCTTCTGCGCCATAACCCTGGTGGCTTCCCTTTCCAAAGGAAATATTTTTAAAGGCATCACGGCTGCGGGCATCGGGCTTTTAATGGGCTGCATAGGCATGGACCCTATTAACGGCGCAACGCGCTTTACTTTTGGAAATGTATACCTGACTGCCGGGATCAGTACCGTGGCCCAGATGCTGGGAATGTTTGCCATGTGTCAGATCATCCGTGATTCCGCAAAAGGGGAGGCTTCCATGCCGGATGCGGATGTGGGCAGCATGAAAGGCCTTGGCGTAGGCATAAAAGATATTATAGAGCACCTGAAAACCATTGTGTTCGCTTTTGCGTCCGGAGTCTGGATCGGTTTTCTTCCAGGCATGGGATCTGGCATTTCCAATATGGTTGCCTACGGGTATGCCAAGAGCATCAGTAAAGATCCCGACAGCTTTGGAAAGGGCAATCCGGCAGGGGTATGGGCTTCTGAGGTGGCAAACAACGCCTCTCTAGGCGGCGCTCTGATTCCCATGATGGCACTGGGAATTCCCGGCGACGGCATTACGGCCATGCTGATTGCGGGGCTGACCATTCACGGGCTGCAGGCAGGGCCGCTGTTTATGACAGAACAGCCTGACTTGGCCATGCTGATTTTTGCCTGCGTCATGGTGTCCGCCATTGTGACATACCTCATCCAGATTGCAACCAAGAGATGGTTCCCGTATATCCTGAAAGTTCCCTACCATTATCTGTATACGGTGATTCTGGTTATCTGCTATATTGGCGGCTACGGGATTTCCAATACCATGTTTAATATTTATGTGATGCTGGCTCTCTGCTTTCTGGCTATTTTTATGAGCGTAGCCGGGCTGCCCACTTCGCCTTTGGTGCTTGCGTTTATTTTGTCCAGCAAGCTGGAGCGCTATTTCCGCCAGGGAATCAGCTACGCCCATGGCAGCTACAGAGAGTTTTTTACCAGGCCTTTGTCTGCAACCCTGCTCCTGATCTCGGTACTGTGCGTAATCTGGCCCATATATTCTGAACACAAGAAGAAAAAGCCGGCCGCATCGGTTTCTGTCCAGAGTGATGTAAATGATGACTAATGAAAAAGCGGATCTGCCTAAAATAGATACCTGCTATGGAACTCTTTCGTCCATGCTGCGCAAATATGATAAATATGCCCGGAAGGACTGCTTTACCGGGCATACAAAAGAAGAATTTGAATCGTGGAGAGAAACATCCCTGGAAATGCTGAAGGGGCTTTTAGGGCTTGAAAAAATGGAAAAATCTTCCTTGAATCCGGTGACGGAAGAGGTTAGAATATTACCGGGAAACATAAAGAGGGAGCATGTGCGGATTCAGGTGGAACCGGATGTCTGGATGCCCATGTATCTGCTGATTCCTCTGTCTGCCAATTCCCGCACCCGCCTGTTTCTATGTCCCCCCGGACACAACGGCGCTGGAAAGTACACGGTGGCAGGAGTCAGGTCATACCGGCAGGTGGAGGAAAAGATCCGGCAGTATCACTACGACTAT
This sequence comes from uncultured Hungatella sp., assembly GCA_947089145.1. GTDB lineage: Bacteria > Bacillota > Clostridia > Lachnospirales > Lachnospiraceae > UBA3402. The sequence goes on from CAMUJH010000022.1 coordinate 56,789, forward strand.
GGCATGCAGCTGGCAGAACTGGGCTACGTAGCCGTCTGCCCTGACAGCCGGGGATTCGGCGAACGCCGGGAAAATCCGGAAAGCACCCGGGACCCCATATGGGCTTTAAAGGGAGACTGCCGTCTTCTGGCCCACATGGGGGAGCCTTTGGGGATTCCGGTGGCAGGAATGCTGGCCTGGGATTTGATGCGGGCAGTGGATTACCTTGAATGGCGGGGACAGTGGGATGTGGGCCATGCAGGGTGCATGGGGTTTTCCGGCGGCGGCATGCAGACCATGTGGATCTCCGCTCTGGATAACCGGATAAAGCTGGCTGTTATCAGCGGATACCTGTATGGATGCAGAGACGCTCTCCTGGCTATGAACGAAAATTGTTCCTGCAATTATGTTCCCCATCTCTGGGAACATCTGGATATGGGAGACATTGCAAGTCTCATAGCGCCAAAACCTTTGCTTGTGCAGTCGTGTTCAGAAGATCGGTTAAACGGACAGCGGGGGCTCGCCAATGTGTTGGAGCAGGTAAATATCATAAAGAAGGCATATGAGGTATATGGCGCCAGGGACAATTTTGTCCATGACATATGCCGCGGCGGCCATCAGTGGCACGGGGAACATTTAAAGGAACAGTTAGAGTATCTGATTAATATGGAATAGGAGATTTTTTCATGGATAAATTACAGCTGCACAGGGAGATCTTAAAGCGGATTGAGAAGCCTGTCATGAAATCCGCCCAGTACTCGGTTCTGGAGTTTGGGGCGATGCCGGACAGTGAAGCGATACAGACCGGATTTTTCCAGAAAGCCATTGACGCCGTCAGCGAAAAGGGGGGCGGTCAGGTGCGAATCCCGGCAGGGCGTTACCGCACAGGCGCGCTGCATCTGAAAAGCGGGGTGGAGCTGCATCTGGAAAGCGAAGAAACCGTGCTTTCTTTTGTAAATGAAAATGTTGCAGTTCATTATCCAGTAGTCTTTGGCCATTGGGAGGCATCGCCCTGCTACAATTTCAGCGCCCTTATTTATGCCTGTGACGCTCATGATATTGCAGTGACCGGCAGAGGCACCCTGGACGGAGGGGCGGACAGCAGACACTGGTGGAACTGGCATCACCAGGTTGAGGACGCCTGGTCTTCCAATGAGACAGATCTGCAGCTGGCAGACAGGAAAGCGCTGAGAAGGATGAATGAGGAAGGGGTTCCGGCAAAAGAGAGGGTATTTGGGCCGGGCCATTTTTTGCGGCCGAATTTCGTGCAGCTTGTCAGGTGCAGACGGGTTCTTCTGCAGGGAATTATCCTGAAAAACAGCCCTATGTGGCAGCTTAATCCAGTGATGTGCGAAAGCCTTACGATAGACGGGCTGACGCTTTCAAGCCATGGGGCGAATAATGACGGGTGTGATCCGGAAAGCTGCAGCGGCGTACATATTTTAAACTGCCGGTTCGACACAGGGGATGACTGCATCAGCTTAAAGTCCGGCCGTGACCGGGATGGGCGCATGGCTGACAAGCCCTGTGAATATGTGCTTATTGAGAACAATGAGTTTGCTGACGGCCATGGAGGAGTGGCTCTGGGAAGCGAGATGAGCGGGGGAATCCGATGTGTCCTGGCCTGGCATAACCGTTTCAGCAGCCCGAATCTGACTTATGCCCTGCGCCTGAAGACAAATGCAAAAAGAGGCGGCAAAGTAGAGGATATTATTCTGGCGGACAGCGTCATGGAACATGTCCAGGGTGCGGCAATCCACGGAACCATGCTTTATGAAGACGGAAGAAACGGCGACGATCTGCCAGTGTTTCGAAACATTACCATTGAAAATATTACAGCTTATGGGGGAGATTACGGGATCTTTCTGGAGGCTTTTGACGAGGTGCCGATTACCGGGCTGATTCTCAGAAATATTACCATTGACGGGGCGGCTCGGACCATGAGGGCCATGAACTGGAAAAGACCGGTTATAGAGAACGTAACGATTAACGGGCAGAGATTTCCGCGTCCGGGAAAGGTGCGCATCCTGGGCGTTCCTATGGAAGGGCAGCAGGTGGCGGCGTCTGCGGAGTTCTGCGGCGGGCAGGGAGACTGCGCCTTTATCTGGGAGGTATCGGAGGATGGAACGGCGTGGGACAGGGCCGGAGAAGGGCCGGCGTTCACGGTTCCTGGAAATTATGGATTTGTCCGGACAACAGCCTGGGACAGAGACGGCAATGGGGAGAGAAGCCGCAGATACAGAGTGCTCTCTCAAAAGGCCGGAAAAGAAGAGATAAGCTGCGAGCGGCTGCGCCTGGCCTGCCGGGAGATGATGGAGGACGGCGACACAACAGAGGACGGCGCACTGATTACCAGGGAGAAGCTGGCCGGGATGCTGATGCCCCTTATAAGCCTTAATCCGGGCCGGCAGGATCATAAGCGGGGGGAAACAGGCAGGGAATGTCTTCACATTGCCGTGGCTGAGGGCTTCCTTGACAAAGGAAGGGATGGAGACGAGCTGCCGGGAGGACATCTGACCCGCCAGGAGATGGCCACGGTAGCCATGCAGGCCTGCGGAATTAACTACCGCAATGCTTCCAGCACCATGCCGGTCTGTACGGATGGAGATAAGGTCAGCAATAATTATGGTACGAATGTGGCCCGGGCATTGTATTTTGGGTTTATGGAAACGGACAAAAATGGTTTTTTCGGCCCGGAGGAATTGGTAACTGTGGGTGAAGCGGTGAAGATTTTGAACCGGACTGCAGATTTTGCAGGAATTTAGATAAATGCCGCAGCAAAGCGCAGACTCAAATGCGCCCGACTGCTCTATGTGCGGCAGCGGGTCTGCAGCTGGGCGCATGCAGGCTTAGAAAAGAGAAAGGGGATGTCCACATGTGGCTCGAATATTTTGAAAAATATCTGGAAACTGCGTTTCCTCGATTTTTGGAGATGAAACCATGGAACTATAAAGACGACCTTTGCGTCATCGGCGCATCTTATATGGCAAAGGCGACAGGTGATGGAAAATGGAATGACTATATAACGGCAAACAGCAGATGGCTGGTGGGGGAGGACGGGAAAGTTGCAAACTGGAACGAGGGAGAACACAATATAGACAAGGTCAGCTTCGGCAGATCCTTACGGATCTTGCGGGATTTGACCGGTGATGACCGCTATGAAAAGGCGGTGAAAAAGGCTTTTGATTTCTTAAAAGACTATCCCAGGACAGAGACGGGAAATTTCTGGCATAAAGACATTTATCCCAATCAGGTCTGGCTGGACGGGCTTTACATGGCTATGCCGTTTTATGCAAAGACTTTGGCAGAAACGGGGCAGGATGGCTGGGATGACATTGTCGATCAGTTTTTAAGCGCCCACAGGCTTTTGTGGGATGAGTCTTTGGGGCTGTATGTCCATGGCTGTGACATAAGCCGTAAGGCGGACTGGGCCGATCCGGCAACAGGACGGAGCACATCCGTGTGGCTGAGGGCGGAGGGATGGTATCTGATGGCGCTGGCTGACGTGTATGAACTGGCAGAAGACAGGACTGGCAGGGCCGGAGAACTGGCAGAGCTTTTGGAAAATGGAATAGAAGGTCTTTTGAAATATCAGGACAAAGCTACGGGGATGTTTTATCAGGTAGTGGATAAAGCCGATTTCCCCGGGAATTATCTTGAGACATCCGGAAGTGCCATGGCAGCCTATGCGCTGATGAAGGGAGTCCGTCTGGGAATTTTGCACAAAGGGCATGGAGAAATAGGCTCCAGGATTTTGGACGGCATATGTAATACGTATTTGAAGAGAGAGGAAGATGGCTGCCATCTGTACGGGATCTGCGCCAGCGCAGGCCTTGGACAGGGACCAGATCCCCATAACCGCAAAGATCGGACAGGCAGGCCGGAGTACTACGTAAGCGAAGCCCAGATGCGGGATAACCAGCACGGAACCGCTGCCTGCATGATGGCGGTCAGTGAACAGCTGAGACGACGGGAAGGATGTTCATGCTGCAATTAGGTCTGCGCTTTCAAGCATCCTGCTGACCCGGCTGCGCTGACGCCGGAGCATGCCCATTATTATGGGCAGCGGTACTTTTCTCTGTAAAGAAGAACACGAGTCCTGTCACTGCGGTATCAGATGACCGATGCCCGTGCCAGGAGCACGTCTGCGAAGCTAGATGTACGGTCCACTACACCGTCGCTTCGCAGACGCACACCTGACGCACATCTGACGGAAAGCAATTTTCAAACACGCTCTAGCCATATCTCCCTCAAAACACTTTGTGAAGAAATCATCATCAAGCAGGCGAAAACCTCTTAGCCTCTGTAAATCTTCCTGATGCTTCTGGTCTATCTGTTCTGTTACTGTCAGTTTTTCCACCTGCTTTCCCTTCTGTTTTCGTATCTCCATACTACCATAAACCTCCTGATTTTACAAGCCGGGAGCCAAAGGCTGAATACATTTTACATGGACAGAAGAACCTGTTAGAATAAGGGTATCCCCTTTAAGCGGGCAGATAAAACCAACACTGTGAAAATAAAAAATATTTTCTGTCACACACCGTATTTTCAGATGTCTAATAGAATGCAGGATATAAATTCCTGACAAAAGGCTGTTTTACAAACAGCGGAAAGAGAGGAAATGATGAATCAACCAACTGACAAGGAATTGCAGGCGCTGATCGACCAGGCTACGGCCGGTGACAAAGAGTCCTTAGAAACGCTGCTTCTGGGCGTGCAGGATCTGGTATTTAACCTTTCCCTGAGGATGCTCGGGACATTTTCCGATGCTGAGGACGCTTCCCAGGACATTTTGCTGAAGGTCATGACCCACCTGTCTTCTTTTAAGAAAGAGAGTTCCTTTTCTACCTGGGTATTTGCCATTGCACTGAACCATTTGAAAAGCTATAAGAAGCACATGTTTGCCAAGTATCCATTAAGCTTTGACTATTACGGGGATGACATTCTGCACGCAAAGACCCTGGAGGTGCCGGACCTGACTCAGGATGTGGAAAAGGCCATTCTGGCAGAAGAGCTGAAGCTGTCCTGCACCAATGTGATGCTGCAGTGCCTGGACACGGAAAGCAGATGCATCTTTATTCTGGGAACCATGTTCCAGGCGGACAGCCGGATCGCCGGAGATATTTTGGGAATTACGCCGGAAGCATACCGGCAGCGGCTGTCAAGAGTGCGGAAGAAGATGGCGGATTTTTTAACCGAATACTGCGGAGAGTACGGAAAGGGAACCTGCCACTGTGAGGACAGGGTCAATTACGCAATCAAAAACCACAGGATTCATCCGTCCAGACTGGACTTTTACAATGCAGTGCCAAAGCAGGTTGCTCTTGACGTGACAGCGGCCATGGAGGAAATTGATGACATTTCTCAGGAGTTTTCCTTCTGCCGGACCTACGAGTCCCCCAAGATGCTGAAACAGTTTCTTGAAGACTTCTTAAACGGGGAACCCTTTTCGGCGGTGAAGAACGGGTAGGGAAGAGGCCGCCATGAAACGGATTTTCATAACCGGAACATGCTTTGAAGGCTGGAGCATGTCAGGCAATGCACTGCGGCGCACGCTGATAGCCATACACAATAGGGGGTAGAAAATATGGACACGCATAAGATTTTAACTTATCTGGAGCATTTAAGTGAAAATAATAACCGGGAGTGGTATCACGCCCATAAACAGGAGTACAAGGAAGCCAATGAGGAGTTTGAGGCTTTGATACAGGAGCTGATTGCGGGGATCGGAGCATTTGATACAAGTGTTCTCCACAATGTCCCAAAGGATCTGACCTTTAAGCTGGTGAGGGATACCCGGTTCAGCCATGACAAATCGCCGTACAATCCGGCATTTCGGGCCCATATCTCTGCCAAGGGAAAGCTTCCGGTGCCGGTGGGGTATTATCTGATGATCAGGCCGGGCAACGCATCTTTTCTGGGAGGCGGGCTGTTTGCGGATATGTTTAAGGATGCCACATCTATGGTGAGAAATTTCATTGCCGAAAACGGCAGGGAGTGGGAAGAAATTCTTCAGGCGCCGGATTTTCAGAAAGCGTTTACCGTGCAGGGAACGTCACTGAAAAACGTGCCGGCTGGCTTTGACAAAGAGCACCCTCAGGCTGCTTACTTGAAATTTAAAAGCTGGTATTTGGAATATCCGGTTTCAGATGAAGACGTTATGGCGGGAGAGGCGTTTGTCAGACAGGCTGTAAAGACGTTTGAGCTTATGAAGCCTTTTAACGACTACCTGAACCGGGCTCTTGACGGCTTTTCGATGCCTGCAAGGTAGACAGCCAGACTGAGGGAAAAGGGGCTGTACCCGGCATGCTCGTCCAAGACAGGGAAGCGCATTCATTAATAATTTATTGTCTTTTCCAAAGTTATCTCCGAACATAAAACTTAAAGAGAAACGGTGATTTTCTTGCTGAGTTTTTATTGACACATTCATCAGGTTTGTATATAATTCTATTTTGACTAGAACAACAAGTATACTTAGAAAACCGCACAGGGGAGTAGACATGGAAAAAATATTGATTGTTGATGACAGCCCCACACAGGCTCTTCAACTGAAATCTATTTTGGATGATGAATATGACATTACCGTTGCCCAGACGGCCCAGGAGGGGCTTTTGCATGCAAGCTCCGGGGATTTTTCTCTGATTCTTTTGGATGTGGTTATGCCGGGAATGGACGGCTTCACGCTGTTAAAAAAGCTGCAGGAGGAGATCATTACCCGGAGCGTTCCGGTAATTCTGATTACAAGCCTTTCGGATATCCAGCACGAGCAGCTTGGGCTGACATTAGGGGCCGTTGATTACATATCGAAGCCTTTCCATCCCATGATCGTTAAGGCGAGAGTCAATACCCACATAAAACTATACAGATACCGAAAGCAGGTTGAGCACCAGTCCATGACTGACCAGCTGACAGGAATCGCCAACAGGCGGCAGCACGACTGCTACAGCACGGTAAAATGGAATGAGGCCACTCGGCTGAAAGTCCCGTTTTCCGTGTGCATGTTTGACATAGATTATTTTAAAGAGTACAATGACACCTTTGGACACCCTGCCGGAGACAAGGTTATCGCCAGCGTGGCAAAGGTAATTGCCTCCCATCTGCAGCGCAGCACGGATTTTCTGGCCCGCTACGGGGGAGAGGAGTTTGTGGCCTTCTTTTTGCAGGACAGCGCGGCTTCGGCCTTTGAGCATCTGAAGAAAATACGCAAGGCGGTGGAGGATCTGAGGATTCCTCACAACCCTTCCAAATCTCAGTGGGTAACGGTCAGCGTTGGAGGCGTTACCCTGATTCCCCAGAAGGAAAATTCTTATGAGGTTCATCTGAAGCTTGCGGATACTATGCTGTATGATGCCAAGAAGCTTGGCAGGAACAGGGTGGTGTGGGCCAACGAGAAGATGGAGCAGTGGTGCGAGAAGTCCAGCTAGAGCGTGTTTGAAAATTCATTCCTGCCATCTGCACGCCCCACTTTGCGGGAGATCTGGCCCTCATTCGGTCAACGTAGCCCACTACGCCTCCCTCATTCGGGCCAAATCTCCCGCAAACTGTGACGCACATCTGACGGAAAGCAATTTTCAAACACGCTCTAGGAGGAAGAAAGACTTTCATGAAGCTTATGAATAGAAAGACAGGTGCGGTATTGATAACCTGTGCGCTGATACTGTGTGTTTCAGTGACAGCCTTACTTATTGGCAGAGGTAAAAAGCCATACAAGAATTTAGATGCGTCTCAAATCATATCGGCAACAGTATGGCTGACACCACCGGATAAGAGGATTCAAATTGCCGAGATAGAGGAATTGGCTGAATATCTGAAAGATGTAGTTATCTATAAAAAGGATAACTCTTATACCGAATATGCCGGTCAAGGCGTTACCTTCACACTCACAATGTCTGATGGCACACAGACACAAATCATGGCATATAACCCGTTTCTTGTGATTGATGGCATCGGCTATAAAACCAAATATGAGCCGTGCGAGGCACTCAACAGTTATGCAAATAGATTGCTGAACGAGGGAAATGCCAACATAATTTTGGAAGAGCCGCCCGCACTAGCCGTTATAAGCGATAATATTTCTATTGGTGCGTTATTAGGTTCTTATTCGTGGCAAAAGATAAATGGCGACGGCACAGCCACATTATTCAATGCTGACAATGCGCATCCATTGGACTGTAGGGATTTATTTCTCAAATTTGAAACGACTGAACAAGTTGCTGCTTTAAATTTTACAGAAAGACCCGATAGGATAAGCGTACAGTGCTGGAGCGATGAATACTGGGGGATTACAGACGCAAATAGTGAAAGTGTGGATATTGATGGAAACGAAATCACGCTGAAATTGGGCGGATATATCTATGAGATCAAAGCGGAATGGGATGCTGATAACGGATATGGCGGTACGGCATATTATTCGTTTTATGCTGATTGCAGTTAGTAAATGCCGGTTTAAGGTAGTAAAGATGATATAGGTTTTTGAAATTATATGTAAAAATATCCATTATATTTGAACATTTATGCATCGGGAATGTTTTTTTGAAAAGGGAGTTTTCTAAATTAATATAGTAAATGGAATAAAGTGGGGAAAAACCCATAGGTTTTTCCCCGAAAAACTATTGCAAATTTTTTTGTGGTGTGTTATCCTATGTCAGTCAGATAAAAA
>CAMUJH010000023.1 GCA_947089145.1 uncultured Hungatella sp.
CAGCCTGGGAAGCCAGGCAGGACCTGCGGGCAACGGCCTGGGCCGTCAGCCAGGCAGACTGCCAGGCAATGATATGAGCCGCCAGCCAGACCAAGTGTCAGGAAACGGCATAGGCCGTCAGCAGGCGGGGATGGCTGGAGGCGGTATGAGCCGTCAGCCAGGCCAAGCGTCAGGAAACGGCATAAGCCGTCAGCAGACGGGGATGGCTGGAGGCGGCATAGACCGCCAGGCAGGCCAAACTGCGGGAAACGGCATGAGCCGCCAGCAAAGCGGGCCATCAGGCTCCAGAAGCCCAAAAAGCGACGGCATATCAGAAAGAAGCGCCGGATTTCCCGCCGGCCGCCAGCCAGGAAGCGGCGTCCGGCATCAAAACGGCAGGGGAGCAGGAGACAATGCCGGCAATCAGGCCCGCAGATTATCCGGAAAAAGTACCGGACATTTTGACAGCCCCACAGAGGGAGGCAATAGCAGGACACAGAACAGCCGCACAGCAGGAAATGACGCCAGACGCCGGACAGACAAAGCTTCGGGTGCAGACAGACGCAAAGACGGCAGACAGAAGACAAAAGGCAGCAAAAGGCCGCCCGGCGCATCATCCAAAAGGAAAGGGCTGCTGGGGGGGAAAAAAGGAAAGCCGGCAGGAGCCAAAGGCAGAAGGGACACAGGCCGGATATATGAAGACGCCGGAAATATCTCCGAAAGCGTTCAGAGACGGAGCGCAGGTCCCCAGGCGCATCCGGGGACAGGACAGAGGGCAAAACCTCCTGGTTACGGTTCCAATGCCCGCAGAAGGCCAGGCGGCGGAATTAATTTTCTGGTTCAGGGAAGCATTCTGGCGGCAGCGGGAATCATTGTCCGGCTGATCGGCATGGTTTATCGGATTCCCCTTGCAAAAAAAATCGGAGATGTGGGAAACGGTTATTACAATGCGGCATATTCGATCTATTCTATTTTGCTGATCATGTCCTCTTACAGCCTGCCTACGGCAATGTCCAAGATGGTGTCCGCAAGGCTGGCAAAAGGGCAGTACCGCACATCTACGAAGATTTTCCGGGCAGGCATGTTTTATGCCACAGTGGCAGGGATGGCGGGATTTTGCGCACTGTGGTTCGGCGCGGACTATTTTGCAAATGAGATCATAAAGATGCCTTACAGCTCCTATGCCTTAAAGTGCCTTGCGCCTACCATCTGGATCATGGCTTATCTGGGAGTGCTGAGAGGCTATTTCCAGGGGCATTCAACCATGATCCCTACGGCAGTCTCCCAGATTTTTGAGCAGGTGGTAAATGCCGTTATCAGCATTGTGGCCGCTTCCGTTTTATTTGACATGGGGGTTAAGTCGAACCTGGTATTTCATGATACGGAGCTTTCCTATGCCTTTGGTGCGGCAGGAGGCGCTATCGGAACGGGAGCCGGGGCTTTGACAGCCCTGATTCTGTTTCTTCTGCTGACAATCGGGTATGTGCCGACCATGAGAAAGCAGGCGAAAAGGGACAGGAAAACCCAGGCGGAAAGCTATGGGGCGATTTCCCGTGCCCTGTTTGTAACCATTGTCCCTATTATCATCAGCAGCGCTATTTATAATATCAGCAATGTTGTGGATAACAGCATCTTCGGCCATGTGATGGAAGGCCTGGGGGAGAGCGGCCAGACTGCCTCCCAATGGGGAGTGTACATGGGACGGTATCATATGCTGTTTAATATTCCCGTAGCCATTGCCAATTCCCTTTCCTCATCGCTGATTCCCTCCTTATCCAGGGCAGCGGCAGAAAGAAAGCGGAAGGATATCCTTTCGAAGATCGGAAGCGCGATTCGGTTCTCCATGATTATTGCAATCCCGTCGGCAGTGGGGCTGACCGTGTTGGCGGAACCTGTAAGCAATCTGTTGTTTTCCGGCATGGACAATGAGATGCTGATTCAGATGATGGCCGTAGGGTCGTCGGCTGTAGTTTTCTTCTCTTTGTCAACAGTAAGCAATGCCATTCTTCAGGGAATCAACCGGATGCAGGTCCCGATCATAAATTCAGCGGTGTCGCTGGGAATCCATGTAGGGGCCCTGTATATAATGCTCAGCGTTTTCCATATGGGAATCTACAGCGTGGTTTATGCCAATATTCTGTTTGCAGGGCTGGTGTGCATTTTAAATGCCGTTTCCATAGCCAGGTATACCAAGTACCGTCAGGAGATTATTAAGACGTTTTTGATTCCCTGCGTGGCCTCTGCCGCCATGGGCGGAGCAGCCTGGGGGATCTACCAGCTGTGTGTTAAGGCGGCGGGAAATGCGGTCAGCACGGCGGCGGCTATTCTGACGGCAATCCCGGTTTACTTTGTGCTTCTCATCAAGCTGAAGGGCGTGGACGCCCAGGAACTGAAAAGCATGCCCGGCGGAACCAGGCTTTGGGGAGTGGCGCGGAAACTGCATCTGATGTGATGCCTGAAAAAGATTATGGCCAGCGGCTGTCCGGCAGCATGCAAATCCGCCGGACAGCCGCTGGCCGCTATGTTTCATTTAGGAGGATAAAAAGAGACATGAACATATTCGCAGAGATGGCTTGCGCAGTCTCAAGCCCAAAAAGTTATAGAGAGTTTTTAAAAGACAGGAAGGGAAAGACATTTCTGTTTGGTTTTTTGCTGGTGCTTATTTATTTTCTCATAACCATCATGATACCTTTTGCAAGGTTTCAGGCGTCTACCGGAGGCATCCTCCACATGGTAGATCAGTTTGTACCTGATTTTACCATAGAAAACTGCCAGGTGCGGGTAAGCAGGCCGGTGGAGTATCAGGATAACGGCATATATGTTTTTGTAGATACAGACAGGACATTTATCGGAGACGGCACATCCCTGGGCAGTTCCGGTTCTGATGCAGAATCCATGCTGCAAAGCTGTGACAGGGTGCTGCTGATGGATGCCCGGCAGGCAGTACTGAAAAGCAACGGCCAGATTCAGCAGATTGCCTATGAGAATCTGGACAGTGAGGCCTATATGACAAAGGAGACTTTGCTGGAATCCATGAAAGGCATAGTGAATATTATCGTTGTAGCAGTTCCGGCAGTAATACTGATAGGAATGGAACTGTTATTTTTCCTGGGAGTGGTGTTTGTGGCCCTGCTTGGAATGATTGTGGCTTCCTGCATGCAGTGCCCGCTGACCTTTGGCCAGCTGTATAAGCTGGGAGTGTATTCCAGAACTGCGCCGCTGCTTTTAAAGGCGTTTTTGTCCTTCCTTCCATTTGGGATTCCAATGTTTTTTGTCATAAGCCTATGCATTTCCTTATGCTATATTGGTGCGGGGATACGCCATATAAAAAATTAGCGCTGCAGGCTGGGCGGCCTTTTACATTTGGTTGGTTTAATTTGTTAAAATGTGCGGATACTACCTTTAGAATGTTTTATGGTTTCTAAAGGAGGAATCTATCCATGAAAAAATATGGTTTGCTGTCAGGGAGAACTCAGCGGCTGCCGGAGGGACATGGGGCGGACGGCGTAAGACATGTACGCCGAGAGAGAAACTATGGACGATATATTATCTGGGCGCTGGTGATTTCCGTCATAGCCGTGGCCTGCTTTGCAGCGGGAACTTTAGCGGCAAGGCCAAGGGCGCGCCAGGAAAGCGCAGTGCCAAACACGATTTATGAAACGGAGACAGTGACAGAGAATCAGCTGGTGATTAACCAAAAGGATGTGGAGCCGGTAAGCGTAAGCCCCAGGGAAGAGTTTTATCTGGTATCAGAAACAGGATACCTTCTGGTGTTCGCTCAGGATCAGACCACGATCTGTCTGCATACCCATATACCTATTACAGAGTTTCCGGAAAAGGAACAGGAAAAGCTGAGGGAGGGAATCTGGTTTGAGTCAATGATGGAGATTTTCCATTATCTGGAGTCTTATACCAGCTGAAGCAGCCATATGTCTGACGGCTTACTAGATCGTGTTTGAAAATTGCTTTCCGGTAGCTGTGCGTTCCACTTTGTGGGAGATTTGGCCCAAATGAACGCGGCGTAGTGGGCTACGTTAAGTGAATTTGGGCCAAATATACCGCGAAGTGGGGCGTGCAGATGCCGGGAATGAATTTTCAAACACGATCTAGGGCAGCTAAAGGGAGGGAGCCATGGGAAAACAGGTTCTAATTATAGGAGCAGGGGCGTCGGGAATGACAGCGGCTATCCACGCCGCAAGGGCAGGGGCGGACGTTACCATTCTGGAGCATAAAGACAGAGCGGGAAAGAAGATATTGTCCACAGGGAACGGAAGATGCAATTTTACAAATCTTAACCAGAACGATGCGTGTTACCGGTGCGGCGTCCCGGGGTTTCCCATGGGGATTGTGGCCCGGTTTCCGGTTAAGGATACTCTGGACTTTTTCAGTGAACTGGGGATTTTAGCAAAAGACAGAAACGGGTACGTGTACCCCAATTCGGATCAGGCGTCTTCGGTTTTGGAGGCGCTTTTGCAGGAACTGGAGCATCTGTCCGTAAAGGTACAGTATCAGTGCGGCATAAGCCGCGTGACTAAAAAAGAGGGCAGGTTTCTGATTTCTTCTGATAAGGGGCAGTACAGGGGAGATGCCTTGATTCTGGCGGCAGGATCGAAAGCGGCTCCGGTGACAGGTTCTGACGGCAGCGGATACGGCCTGGCGGCAGCTTTCGGGCACAGGATCATTACGCCTCTTCCGGCTCTGGTGCAGCTTCGGTGCCGGGAAAGGCATTATAAGAAACTGGCAGGTGTTCGCAGCGACGGGGAAATCAGGCTGTATGTGGACGGAAAGCCGGCAGCCTCTGACGCGGGGGAACTGCAGCTGACAGACTATGGAATTTCAGGAATCCCTACCTTTCAGGTGAGCCGCTATGCTTCAGTGGCGCTACATAGGAAACAAAAGGTCACGGCAGTGATCAATTTTCTGCCGTCCATGAGCCTGGCCGAGAGCCGGGAAATGATGGAGAAGCGGCTTGACCTTATGAGGGAAAGAAACTGCAGGCAGTTTATGAACGGACTTTTAAACAGCAAACTGTCCGGGGTCTTGCTGGAGCTTGCAGAGATTCCGGAGAAACAGCCAGTGAAGTCTATAACGGAGAGCCAGAAGAATCGGCTTTTTCAGATGATCACCAGCTATGAGACTCAGATTACGGCTTCCAACCCTTATGAAAATGCCCAGGTGTGCTGCGGCGGGGTGGATGTGAGACAGGTTCATAGGGAAACTTTGGAGTCAAAGCTGGTAAGGGGACTGTATTTTTGCGGCGAGATCCTGGACGTGGACGGCATCTGCGGAGGGTATAACCTTCAGTGGGCCTGGTCAAGCGGATTTATGGCGGGACGGCAGGCCGCCGGATGAACTATCACAATATATCATCGTATATAAAGTTATAATAGGAGCTGTTATAGGATTTGCAGAGTATAAAAAGATCAAAAAGTGTCGCTTATTTTTTTGTCCTAAGGCTATATGCCAGTATTTCTGGCGTAACTATGTGATATAATTTTTTAGGGAAGAATTCCGGCTAAAACAGAGAGGGGAACTTAATATGGCCAAACGTTTCAATACAACAGGAATATGCTATCCAGAAGAACATTACATGGTGAATATGGAAAAACGCATTAAGGAGATCGAGTGTCTGGTGGATAATGAAGAGTATTTTACAATCAACCGGGCACGCCAGTATGGAAAGACGACAGTAATTAATCTGCTGGCAGAGCGTCTTTCCAAAAAATACTGTGTATTTTCTATCAGCTTTGAAGGGATGAGCGATGAAGTGTTTGAGACGGAAGCCGCCTTTGGGAAGCGCCTGTGCGGCCTTTTGTACAATTCCCTTGCGTATGGCGAGACAGAGGGAATATCGGATCATTTAAAAGAGGAATGCAGGCGGATGAGCAGTATAGGCACGGCGGATACAAGCCTGTTTACGATCTCCAATCTGATATCGGACATGTGCATGGATGCGCACAAGCCGGTTGTTTTAATTATTGATGAAGTGGATCAGGCCAGCGGTCAGAAGATTTTTCTTACTTTTTTGGGAATGATTCGGGATAAATATCTGAAAAGGCGGAAACAGCCTGCGTTCCATTCTGTTATTTTGGCAGGAGTTTACGACATCAAAAACCTAAAGCCTAAAATACGGCCTGATTCGGCACATCAGTATAACAGCCCATGGAATATTGCCTCAGACTTTACGGTAAATATGAGCTTTTCGCCGGAGGATATTGCCAGGATGCTGGCAGAGTACGGGAAGGACAAGCATATTGATATGGATGCTGCGGATATATCCAGAGAAATTTATGCATATACATCAGGGTATCCGTTTTTGGTTTCCCGGATTTGTAAGCTTATGGACGAAGTCATTCCTGAAAAAATGGAAGGGGGATTTGATGCCAGTCCATCTGCATGGAACCGGGAAGGCCTTGGAAAAGCAGTAAAGGAATTATTGACAGAGCCTAACACCCTGTTTGACGATATGGTAAAAAAACTGCATGATTTCCCGGAACTAAAAAAATTGCTTCATTCCATCTTGTTTAATGGCGAGGAAATTCCCTGCAATCAGGATGCCTATGAAATCAATGTGGGGCTGATGTTTGGATTTATAAAAAATGTCCAGGGAATAATTGCAGTGTCAAACCGTATTTTTGAGACAAGGCTTTATAATATGTTTATGTCTGAGGACATTTTAAACAGCAAAATATACAGGGCGGCGGCTTTAAATAAAAATATATTCATACAATATCATGTGCTTGACATGAAAAAGGTTTTGGAACACTTTGTAGAGGCCTTTACAGATATTTATTCGGATGCCAGGGAATCCTTTTTGGAAGAAAATGGGCGCCGGTTCTTTCTGCTTTACTTAAAACCCATTATTAATGGTGTGGGGAATTATTATGTGGAGGCCAGAACCAGAACCATGAAGAGGACAGATGTAGTTATTGATTATAATGGAAAACAGTATGTCTGTGAACTTAAAATCTGGCATGGAAATGAGTATAATGAGCGGGGAGAAAAGCAGCTTATCGGCTATTTGGATGACTATCATCTTGAAGAGGGATACATGGTCAGCTTTAATTTTAACAAGAATAAAAAGCCAGGCGTCACAGAACTTGTGATTGACGGAAAAAAGCTGATAGAAGCGGTAGTATAGCCTGAAGGCGGCATGGGCATATGCGGCAGGGGCACGAAAGCTGATTATTAAGAATTATGAAACTTAGGGCGGCTGTATTTGGTTATCATGTAACCAGATGCAGCCGCTCTTTATTATTTGCCAATGGGCATTTCCACATAAACCTGCATGCGCCCGGCAGCGTCCGCACCGCACGTAAGCCAGACCCATTCGGCATACCTGAATGCACACCGCTTGTCCGCCGGCGGACTCTCATAGCACCCCCTATGCCTGTAAAGCAGGAACCTTATTTTCATATTACCCTCCACAAAATATATATTTGTATCATTTTGTGCATATTTTGTCCATTCCGCTTTATGTAAAACGCAGGCGGACTATCGTATAATACAGACAAACACAAGGCCTGTGTAGAAGAAACATGCAAATATTTTATCTATGCTGCAGCATCGTCAAAATGATGTATATGAGGAGGAAACTGCCATGATCGTACCACGCTATTATGAGGATCTGCATATGCTGCATGAGAATACCATGCCGGATCGATCTTATTATGTGCCGGCGGCAGTGAGAATGGACGGCCTTGATGAAGAAAGAGAGAAGTCTGACCGTATTCAGATGCTCAACGGCCACTGGAAATTCAAATACTATGACAGTATCTACGAACTCAAGGAATTGTTTTATAAACCGGAGTTTGACACGCAGGATTTTAGGAGCGTACCAGTCCCCGGCACCTGGCAGAACTATGGCTATGACACCCACCAGTACACTAATTTCCGGTATCCCTTTCCGGTGGACCCGCCGTACGTACCCCAGGATAATCCGTGCGGAGCGTATATCCGCCGGTTTATTTATGAAAAAGAGGAGAAAGCGCCCAGGGCGTTTCTGGAATTCGAGGGGGTTGATTCCTGTTTCTATGTGTGGCTCAATGGAGAGTACGTGGGCTACAGCCAGGTTTCCCATGCGCTCAGCGAGTTTGATGTGACCGAATACATAGAAGAAGGGGAAAACTGCCTGGCAGTGCTGGTGTTAAAATGGTGTGACGGCAGCTACCTGGAAGATCAGGACAAGTTCCGCATGAGCGGCATTTTCCGGGACGTGTATCTAATGAAGCGGCCCAGGCAGTGCATCTATGATTATTTTATCAATACAAAAACAGAGGATAACAAGGCGTTTGTGAATATCCGGACAAAATATCTGGATGAGATTATTCCGGTGAAGGCAGCCGTCTATGACGCAGAGGGAACCTTGATCACGGAGTTTGTCTATAAGGGCGACACTGGGTTTACAATCCCGAACCCCCATTTATGGAACAGCGAACAGCCGTATTTGTATACTCTGGTTCTTGAAACAGAAGACGAGGTGATCACAGAGCATATTGGCATCCGTGAGATCCGTGTGAAAGGCAGCGTGGTATACCTTAACGGTGCTCCGGTTAAATTCCGGGGGGTAAACCGCCATGACTCTGACCCGGCAACAGGGTTTGTGATCAGCGTGGCTCAGATGAAGAAAGACCTGGAAATGATGAAGCAGCATAATTTCAATGCTGTCCGCACCAGCCATTATCCCAATCAGCCTATGTTTTACCAGATGTGCGATAAGTATGGATTTTTTGTCATTGATGAAGCAGACAATGAAAGCCATGGGCCCTGGATGCTTTGCTATTCCAATGACACGGACGCGGAGCGGGCCGGCAGATGGAATGAGCTGATCTCCGATAATCCGGAATTTGACGAAGCCACTCTTGACAGGGTGAGAAAACTGGTGGAACGGGATAAAAACCGCCCGTGCGTGGTCATCTGGTCAATGGGAAATGAATGCGGCTACGGCTGCACATTTGAAAAGGCCCTGGCATGGACGAAACAGTATGACCCCAGCAGGCTGACCCACTATGAAAGTGCATATTACAGAGGGCGGAAACGGAAATACGATTATTCCAACCTGGATCTTTACAGCCGGATGTATCCGGGATTTCAGGAGGTTCTTGATTATGTGGGTTCCGATCCGGATAAGCCGTATATTATGTGCGAGTACTGTCATTCCATGGGAAACGGCGCAGGAGACTACGAGGATTATTTTCAGCTGATCGAAACCTATGACTGCATCTGCGGAGGCTTTGTGTGGGAGTGGTGCGATCATGCCGTATACAGGGGAGAGACTGCGGACGGCAGGGACATATATCTTTACGGAGGGGATCATGGAGAGTATCCCCATGACGGGAATTTCTGCATGGACGGGCTGGTGTATCCAGACAGAACCCCTCATATGGGGTTATTGGAGTACAAAAACGTTCACAGGCCTGCAAGAGTGTGCTCCTATGATCAAAATACGGGGATTCTTGTGCTGAAAAATGAAATGAATTTTGTGGATATCCGGGATTACCTGAACATTTCCTACGAGGTAACCGCTGACGGCAAGGCGGTATGCGCCGGAAACATCGACGCGGCCAATATTCCTCAGATCCTGCCCGGCAGAAAGGCGCAGATCTCCCTCCCGGTGTCTGTACCTGATAAAGGCAGGGCGTATCTGAAGGTGTTTTACAGGCTGAGACATGCAGACCCATTCCGCAGGCAGGGACATTTGCTGGGCTTTGATGAGATTGCCCTTGAAAACAGCGACCCTCATAACCAGACAAGCCGCATGTGGAAGACGGAATCAGAGACGGCAAGTTCTAAGCTGGGGCAGCTTAAAGTATCAGAGACATTGAAACAGCTGACAGTAGAAGGCAGCTCATTTACTTATGTCTATAATAAGCTGTACGGCGTTTTTGACCAGCTGACCGCTGGGGGAAAGGAATTCCTTGACCGGCCTATGGAACTGAACGTATGGAGGGCGCCTACTGATAATGACATGTATATAAAAGCGGAATGGAAAAAGGCCATGTACGACAGGGCGGCGTCCAGAGCTTATGTGACCAATTATACCCTGACTGCAGAATATCTGGAGATCCACAGCAAAATGGCCATGACGGCAGTAACGGTTCAGAGGATGATGGATATAGATACGGTTTGGCGCATTGACAATTCGGGACAGATTTCCGTGAAAATGGATGTTACAAGAAATCCCGATTTCCCCGAACTGCCCAGATTCGGGATTCGGTTATTCCTTCCAAAAGAGATGGATCAGGTTACTTATTTTGGCCTTGGGCCGCAGGAAAGCTATGTGGACAAGCGCAGGGCTGCAAGCCACGGAGTGTATTCTTCTTCAGTAGCCGGCCTTCATGAGGACTATTTAAGGCCCCAGGAAAACGGCAGCCATTATGACTGTGACTATGTTGCCGTAAACGGAGAGGACAGCATGCTGAGGGCCTACAGTGACAAGGCATTTTCCTTTAACGCCTCTGTTTTTACCCAGGAAGAGCTGACAGAAAAAGACCATAATTTTCAGCTGGTTCCCTGCAGCAGCATTGTGCTGAACCTTGATTTCAGGCAAAACGGAATCGGCTCCAACAGCTGCGGGCCAAGGCTCCAGGAGAAATACAGGCTGGCAGAGGGAGCGTTTACATTTTCAATACATTTGAAACCGGAACATGGAAAAGGATGAAATAGGGGGTAGCATATGGAAGAACGGACGTACTTAAAGTGGTATAATAAGGTTGGATACGGCTCCGGCGATATTGCCGGCAATGTGGTGTATGCCCTTCTGTCAGCATTTGTCATGATATTTCTGACGGATACCATAGGACTTAACGCGGGGATCGTGGGGACGCTTATTGCCGTTTCAAAGCTTTTCGACGGAATCAGTGACATCTTCTTCGGCTCCATGATTGACAAGACTCACAGCAAAATGGGAAAAGCGCGGCCGTGGATGCTTTACGGCTATTTCGGATGCGCGGTGTGCTTGGTGGCAATCTTTGTCATTCCTGCCGGGATCAGCGAGTTTGCGCAGTACGCATGGTTTTTTATTGCCTACACGCTCTTAAACGCCGGATTTTACACGGCAAATAATATTGCATATTCTGCGCTGACAGCGCTTGTCACCAAGAATAACCATGAACGCGTTCAAATGGGTTCCATCCGGTTTATGTTTGCCTTTGGAACCAGCATGCTGATTCAGACCGTTACGGTTGGGTGCGTGGCTTATTTTGGCGGCGGCGCAGAAGCCTGGAGGACAGTGGCCATTATTTATGCGGTCATCGGCGTAATAACCAATTCCTTATCCGTGTGGTCCGTAAAGGAGCTGTCTCCTGAGGAACTTGCAGAAGGGGAAGCCGGCCGGGAAAACAAGGCTCAGGAAGAAACCTACCGCCTGACAGAGGCTTTTGGACTGCTGATTCACAATAAGTATTATCTGATGATTTGCGCGGCCTATATTTTAATGCAGATTTATTCGGCAACGCTGAACATGGGGATTTATTTTATGACCTATGTGCTGAAAAATGCAAATCTTCTGGGCGTATTTTCCTGGGCAATCAATATTCCCATGATTGTGGGCCTTATGTTTACTCCGGTGCTGGTTGCAAAATGGAAGGGCATGTACAGACTGAATCTCTATGGCTATGGGCTAGGGACCGTGGGACGCCTGGGAGTAGTTGCAGCCGGTTATATGGGCAGCGTTCCGCTAATGCTTTTATGCACGGCGGTTGCGGCAATGGGAATGAGCCCCCTTCAGGGAGACATGAATGCCCTTATTGCAACCTGCTCTGAATATACGTATTTGAAAACCGGAAGGCGGGTAGACGGCACCATGTATTCTTGCACGTCCCTTGGAACAAAGCTTGGCGGCGGAATCGGAACGGCCATAGCGGGATGGCTTCTGGCATACAGCGGCTATGTGGGAGGCGCCCAGGTGCAGACGGATTCCTGCATCAACATGCTTCACATTATGTATCTTTGGCTGCCCATGATTTTCAATCTTTTGATTACCCTGATACTGACCAGGCTGAATGTGGAAAAGGCTAATGAAGAGCTGCGCAGGAAGGCAGGCGGCGTTGCTTAAGGACTTAAGGGGCGGAACATGTTAAAAGCAGGGGGTGCCCCCTGCTTTTAATATATTCCCAGTTCCTTATATAAAGGAGCTAATTCATTATGGACATGCTGCACTATTTTATCAATGTCTAACCGTTCAACCATTCCGTTGCTTTTCATTCCTTTAAGGTACATCCGGTCTTTTAGCTTAAAGAGCCTTTTCAGCTTATCATGTCCATTTGCCCCGGATATAACACAAGGCATTTATTCATGCGCATCACACTCCAGATAGGTTTCCCAATCGCTTTCGTCATCAGCTAACATTGAAAACAGGTAATCCCCCATACTCATTTTAAAATCAGCAGCATCTTGCTGCAGCAACCGCTGTCCGGACTTTTTGAATGTGAAAAACTCGGCGATTCCTGGCTGCCTATTAACACCTACATGTATCCATGAAGGATTCAGATAGCTTATAATGTAGGGAGAATGACTGGTTATGATTACTTTGCAGTCATCTAATAACTGGCTGATAATTTGAATATAGGATTGAAACAAACTTGGATGTATGGAATTCTCCGGTTCCTCGATTGCGATTAGGGAGACATTTCCCTCATTCGCCAGGATAATTCTGACTAAGATCATAAAAACTCTTTTGGCGCCATCAGACATCATGGAAAAATTAATTGGATGGACTAAATTTTTGTCTTTGACAAATAAAGCATGTATTGCATTTGCTATAATAAAAGGAGTATTTTCCGGCAGTTTATCGTTGTTTTCAGAATTGACGTTATATTGTTTTACAATAATGTCCTCAACATCAGGAAAAAGATCTTTGTATACTTCTTTTAAAAGAGCGAATTTATTTGGATTTTTCTCACGCAATTGATATATGACACGGGGAAGATTTTCTGCGTCAATAGTCATATTCTCTAAACCTTTAAAAATAATAAAATTAGGTTGGTAAAAACTTCTTGCGTCAAAATTATTTTCCATATAAAAGCGCATGCCATTTAATTTTCTTATAATTTCTGCATAAAAGATTTCATCATATGCCTGAAGCTTATTGATAACAAGCTCTATTGGCGCAACATTAATTTTGGAGGAGCATCTGCCGGTTTCTGAACTTTTGTATAATGCATGATAAGAATCCCGGCTAATCAGCTGTGTGTACTTTTGCCCTTTGTCTTCTGGCCTGATTTTTAAATTTTCGGAGATGATATAAGGCTCTACATCTCCTCCGGATTTCCAGGCGAATTCATATCCGTAGAATACACGGTATTCTATACCATTCAGTCTGGTTGAAACTTCCATTTCAAATTTGAAATTTCGTCCTAAGGTATGATTATTCATTGGCATCAGATTTGATTTAGCCATCATATGAGTCTTGTCTTCCATAGCAGATTTGATAAACTTCAATCCGAAATCAATTGCTGCCAATACATTGGACTTTCCAAAATTGTTTAGTGCCACTAGCGCTGTAATGTTATTAAAATTGATTTTTATATTGGAGAGATTTTTAAACCCATCAATTGAGACTGCCTGTATTTTCACTACAACACACCCTTTCTTTCGCATTGTATCCATATCATAACACCCCTATAAAGAAAACGCAACATTTATTTTCGTTTATAAATATAATATGCAGGAAAATTGACGCTTATTCAATTACAACGAAAAAAATTGCATCAGCAAAAAGAATTAAGCGAATGTATGCTAACGGAGGCTGGCTTGTCGGTCTTTTGTTACTGTTCGCTCCCAATGTCATTTGATTTAAGGGAATTCTGCTTTTGCCCTAAGGGCTCCATCTCCTGTCAGGGTGAATGAATGCCGTGGAGAAGAAACTGGGGTTTAGGGCTCTTCGGAACGTTTGGCAATTCTGAACCCCGACCGGAGATGAAGCCCTTGGAGCCTGTGACAACCTTAACCATTGGCATTGCCAGTACACTGTAACGGTCTTTTCGGCTTTCGCAAATATCAGGAAAACCAACGCTTTGTTTTTGGAAATACCTATGTTAAAATAATGTTGACGCATATAGGAGAAATGCATTATGGATTGAATATGCCTGCCCTTTTAAGGCATGGGCAAATAATTAGAAGGTGCTGAACATGAATTTTTTGGAATCTTCCGCCATGCTGGTTCCTGCCCTGACGGGGATGGAGATGACTTTATACGATGGGAATGCGGATACCCTGAGCCAATTTGAGGGGCAATACTGTTTTTCCCCTCAATTGCAGAATATCTATACGGTCAAAGGACTGGAAATGTTTTTTCAGGGGAGCACTGAGGATAGGATTTATATACTGGCTGAGCCAATGGGCACGCATTTGGCTGCATTCAGGATGGGAGAGCTGCTGGTGCTGTTGGGCCCCTATGTAGAAACCGGTTGGAATGAGAAGGCTTCCCGGCTTCTTCTTGCGAATCTGGGCGCCTCGGAAGCGACACTGCCAATGTATAAGGCGTACCGCTGCAAGCTGCCCATTGTCAGGCAGGAGGAGGCGGTCAGGACAGCGTTTCTGCTGACGGAGAACCTGGACGGCAAAGTGCGGACAGTAGAAACTTTATGCCTGGAAGCAGAGGGCCAAAGCCCGTCCCTGACATTTTCCAGCCTGTATGCCAATGCAGAAGAGGTGAACCGCCGTTACCAAATGGAGGACATCTTCATAAAAGCGATAAGCCAGGGCAATGCCAGGAAAGCCTACTGGGCCTGGAGAGAGATGGGAAAGGTTCAGTCCGGCATCCGCTTTATTTCCGACAGTATGCAGGATCAGCTGGTGGGGGCGGCCATTGTGCGGACGCTGATACGGCAGGGCGGAAAGCTTGGAGGACTGAGCCCGGTGCTTATTGACTCTGTAAGCCAGGAGTATGCCCAGCGGATGAAGCAGACTGCATCCGCTGGTGAGCTGGGAGGGCTTATGTTTGAGATGTGCGGGCGTCTGTGCGACGAGATACGGGAACAGCGGCGTTCTGGCTGGTCGCCCATTGTCCGCAGGGCGGCAGACTATATGGAGCTTAATCTAAGCAAGCCTATGACCACAGAGGAGATTGCCCAGGCGGCAGGGGAGAATAAGAGAAATTTTGTAAGCCGTTTTATCCGGGAAACGGGAATGACGGTAAAAGAGTATTTGGCAAAGCTGCGCTGTGGCATCGCCGCACAGCTTCTGGCGGACAGCGAGTCCGGCATTCAGGAGATTGCAGCCTATGTGGGGTATCTGGATAATAATTATTTTTCTAAGGTATTTAAGGACAATCTGGGAATGTCCCCCCAATCCTACCGGACCGTCTGCAAAACATCTTTTCACGGGCTAAGTGACAAATAAAAATATCACGTTTTTTCTAAAAGCTGCTTGTTTTTTCTAACGGGCAGCTTTCTTTTTTTGGTAAATTATTAACAGGACCTTGGAGCCTGGCTGAATGTGACAGATGGATGGAAAAATGGAGAATTTGCTCCTGGGTCAAATTTTGAAGAAGAGTGAGAGGGAGCCAATATGTTGATTTTTGATTCCTGTCAGTCAGCGATTCAATTTTGCGTGGACACTGGAACATTTGCCATCGCCCGGCTGTATAACAATGAAAAGACTATGAACATCCACATACACGACTGCTATGAGGTGTATTTTTCTATTTCTGGAGGAAGGCAGTTTCTGATTGACAACCGCATGTATGAGTTTCAGCCAGGGGATATTTTTTTCATTAACCAGTTTGAAAGCCATTACCTGTCTAAAATTGACCAGATGAGTCACATGCGGGTGGTGATTTCTATTTATCCTGAATTTTTGAAAAAGTTCTCTACAAAGCAGACGGATTTAAATTACTGCTTTACTTATAGAGATCCGGGGTGGGGGCATAAGCTTAGCCTGAATGGGGATGAGCGCAACCGGTTCATGTACTTTATCCACAAACTGTCCCAGGAGCAGGGATTTGGACAGGACGTGCTGGATCAGGCGGTTTTCCTGGAACTGATGACTTTTTTAAACCGCATTTTTATCTTACGGTGCCAACAGGCCCCTGCCCTTTTGCAGGACGAGACACGGACTGGCCTGCGGCCCCGCCACAGGCAGATTGACGAAATTCTGGACTATATCAACCAACATCTTGCAGACAATCTTACTATCCCTATGCTGGCTTCGCATTTCTATTTCAGCAGTTCCTACCTGTGCCGGATTTTTAAGGATGCCACAGGAACCACCATTAACCAGTATATTACCGCAAAAAGGATTTCCCGGGCCAAAGCTTTGCTAGCTGAGGAATATTCCGTAGCAGAAACCAGCATGCTGTGTGGTTACGGTGATTACAGCAATTTTTTGAAGTCGTTTACTAAGATAGTGGGCGTATCCCCTAAAAAGTACGCCTCTTTTGTCCGGAGCTAAAGCCAATATTTATTGTATTAATTGACTAAAAAATGATAGGATTTGCAATATTTATGCAACAATATGACGAGAAAGAAGAAAAAACTGATGTTATAATATACACAGCAAATAAAATCATGGCCATGATATTTATTCAGATTGCGAGGAGGAGCGCTTGTGAAACGAAGTTTCACAACTGGAATGCGATCCGACGACATGGCAGGTGACGCGAAGCGGCGCGTGCCGATACAACACGAGGAGGAGCGCTTGTGAAACGAAGTTTCACAACTGGAATGCATCCGACGACGTGGCAGGTGACGCGAAGCGGCGCGTGCCGATACAACAACGAGGAGGAGCCTAAATGGAAGAAAAGATTGCTAGATGTTCCAATCAGGAATGGCTGGATGCGGTTTATGACAAACTGCTGGTTAAGATGAAGGCACAGTGCGCACGGGTAGGCACCAACATCCCTTACACCACCGGCAAGGACGGCAAGTATCACGACATTACAGAAACCCGCTGGGGCCAAACGCCGGACGGGGGCACTCATGTGGGGTTTTGGACCAACGGATTCTGGCCGGGCATGCTGTGGCAGATGTATGAGGCTACCGGCGACGAGGACTACAGAAAGGCTGCCGTGGGCGTGGAGGAGCGGCTGGACGTGCTGCTGAGAAGCTCAGAAACCGTGGATCATGATGTTGGGTTCCTGTTCCTTTTATCTTCCGTGGCCAATTACCGCAAGACAGGTGACAGGGAAGCCCGCCGCCGCGGGCTTTTGGCAGCCAGCCTGCTGTCTTCCCGCTATAATCTGGATGGGAAATTTATCAGGGCCTGGCCCGACTCCATGGCTAAAATGGCTGAAAACTTTG
This sequence comes from uncultured Hungatella sp., assembly GCA_947089145.1. Lineage (GTDB taxonomy): Bacteria > Bacillota > Clostridia > Lachnospirales > Lachnospiraceae > UBA3402. The sequence goes on from CAMUJH010000023.1 coordinate 17,220, forward strand.
GAGGCGGGGATATCCGGGGCTGGATGATCATTGACTGCATGATGAATATTCCCCTGCTGTACTGGGCATCTGAGGAGACGAAGGACCCTCGTTTCAAGAAGATTGCTGTCAATCACGCCAAGACGGCCCAGCAATATGTTGTCCGGCCTGACGGAAGCTGCAATCACATCGTGGCATTTGACCCGGACAGCGGCGAGTATCTCACCAACCCCGGAGGGCAGGGCTTTAAGCAGGGATCATCCTGGAGCCGCGGCCAGTCCTGGGCAGTGTACGGCTTTGCGCTCAGTTACCGCCACACGGGAGATGAGTCTTTCCTCAACACCGCAAAGCAGTGTGCCCACTACTGCATTTCCAATATGGCTGTCAATGACTGGCTGCCTTTGGTGGACTACCGCCAGCCAGCCGAGCCGCTGAAATATGATTCCACTGCTGCCATGTGTACCGCCTGCGGCCTTTTGGAGATCGCCGGCCATGTGGAAGAGAACGAGGCCCGGTTCTACACTGAGGCGGCATACCGGATTCTGCGGGCATGCGATGAAAAGTTCGCCAACTGGGCTCCCGATCAGGACGCCATTACAACCGGAGGCACATTCTTCTACCATGATCCTACCGGGGAGAACACGGAGGTGCCGATTATTTACGGCGACTACTACTTTATTGAGGCCATCCTGCGGCTGAAGGGAAAAGATATGTTCCAGTGGTAACGTGATTAGGAAAAAAGGGGCTGTCTGCATCAGGCATGACAGCCCTGTTAAGAAAACGAGAGGAGAAAATTCATGGAGCAACAGTATAATCGTGCGAAAACCTGGCAGCTTTTGTTTTTCGTATTTAACAATACCGCTTCCAACATTTACCTGTCCCTGATGGGATTTGTCAATCTCTATGCAGGCAATGTGGCAGGGCTGGCTGTGATGCTTGTTTCCAATATCATGATGGCGGCCCGGTTCTGGGATGGCGTCACGGACCCAATCGTCGGCTTCGTGGTGGACAAGACCAATGGGAAACTCGGCAAGTTCCGGCCCTTTATGCTGCTTGGCAACCTTATTATGCTGGCTACAGTTGTGCTGATGTTCACTACCACCCATCTGATGCCGGATGGACTTCCGAAGATCATCTATTGGACGGCGATTTATCTGGTGTATATTATTGGCTATACATTCCAGAACGCTGCCACCCGGGGCGGACAGAGCGTGCTGACCAATGATCCTAAGCAGCGCCCTATGTTTGCCCGCATTGACAGCATCATTAATGCGCTGCTGTTTACAGGCATGTCTGTTTACATTACGGATACTTTGGTAGGAAAATACCAGGGATTTACTGCCGGGCTGTTTAGAGAAGTGATTTTTACTTTTGGCCCCATTTCCCTGGTGCTTACCATCTTGGCCATGATCGGCATCTCGGAAAAGGACCGTCCGGAGACTTATGCAAAGCTGGGCGATCAGGCCAGCTACGGTTTTAAGGACATTTTCCGGATTATCAAAAATAACCGGGCCATTCAGATGCTGGTAGTGGCGGCGTCCACTGACAAACTTGCCACCCAGGTGCGGCAGAATTCCGTGGTTGGGATCATGCTGTACGGCATTATTATCGGCAATTACAAGATGCTTAGCCGGATGTCTATGATAACGCTGATTCCCAGCATGATCATGATTATCATCGGAACCAGCGTTGCTGCCCGCTTTTCATCCAAGCAGGCAACGGTCGTGTTTACCTGGTGCAGCATCGCATCTTCTGCGCTGCTTGGCGCGCTGCTGATCTTCGGCGATCCTGCCAAGATTTCGCTGGAACATATCGGATTTATGACCATCGCCTATATCGGCCTTTACACCTTGGTTTATGGTTTTGCCAGCATCAATGTGGGCCTGGCCACGCCTATGATCGCTGACTGCGCCGATTATGAGCTGTACCAGTCAGGCAATTATGCGCCTGCCTTGATGGGGACGGTGTTCGGCTTCTTTGACAAGGTGATCTCTTCTTTCGCATCGACCATTGTAGGCTGGTTCTGCGTGGTCATTGGCTATGCGGAGCGGTTCCCCACTCAGGAAGATCCACTGACTTCCGGAATATTCTGGGTAACTTTATTCCTGTTTGTAGGTATGCCTATCCTTGGGTGGGTTGCCAGCCTTATTGCCATGAAGTTCTATCCGCTGGATAAGAATAAGATGATTGAGGTTCAGGCGAAAATCGCTTCCATGAAAGCGCAGGAGGCGGCAAAGTAAGCCTGGGGGCAGCTTTTTGAAATAACAGTTTTTAAGCGGCAAAAGTCCATATCCCTGCCGTTAAATCCTGGCGGACAGGCAGGGACTTTCAAGAACAAGTTTGGAGGTAATGTAATGGTAAATTTCAGCTTAGAGGGCAGGGTGGCCCTGGTTACAGGCGCATCTTACGGCATCGGCTTTTCCATTGCCAGCGCCATGGGCGAGGCAGGAGCAAAGATCGTGTTCAATGACCGCAACCCGGAGCTTATTGAAAAAGGCGTGGCCGCCTACAAGGAGATGGGTATTGAAGCTTACGGATACATCTGCGACGTGACAGACGAGCCTGCCGTCCAGGCCATGGTGGCCCGGATTGAAAAAGAGGTGGGCGTCATTGACATCCTGGTGAACAATGCGGGCATCATTAAACGCATTCCTATGGTGGAGATGTCCGCCGAGGATTTCAGGCAGGTGGTGGACATTGACTTAAACGGCCCGTTTATCATGTCCAAGGCGGTTATCCCATCCATGATCAAAAAGGGAGGCGGAAAAATCATCAATATCTGCTCCATGATGAGCGAGCTGGGCCGGGAAACCGTGTCCGCCTATGCGGCTGCCAAGGGCGGCTTAAAGATGCTGACAAAGAATATTGCCAGTGAGTACGGCCAGTACAACATTCAGTGCAACGGCATCGGCCCCGGCTATATTGCAACGCCGCAGACCGCGCCTCTTAGAGAACTTCAGCCTGACGGCAGCCGCCATCCGTTTGATCAGTTTATCCTGGCAAAGACTCCGGCCAACCGCTGGGGCGAGGCGTCTGATCTGGCCGGTCCGGCAGTGTTTTTGGCTTCATCCGCCTCTGATTTTGTAAACGGCCATATCCTGTATGTGGATGGCGGGATTCTGGCCTACATCGGCAAGCAGCCTTAACAGGAGGGGCTGCGGGGCGGAGGCTCACCGCAAAATGCCCTGCGGCTGCATGGCAGGCGCTGAGAAAACGGAAGGCGCCGATGCAGCCCCAAGGACAGGTGCAGGAGAGATCTGTGAAAACACAATCATATAAGGAGGGAACAAGCATGAAAATCGCGCTTATCAATGAAAACAGCCAGGCAGGCAAGAACGGCATCATTCTGACGGCTCTGAAAAAGGTGGCGGAGCCTATGGGCCACACCGTGGATAATTATGGAATGTACGCCGCAGATGATGAGGCTCAGCTTACCTATGTCCAGTGCGGCATCCTGGGCGCCATTTTGCTCAACAGCGGGGCGGCGGATTTTGTGGTTACCGGCTGCGGAACCGGAGAAGGGGCCATGCTGGCCATGAACAGTTTTCCCGGTGTGATCTGCGGCCATGTGGAGGACCCGGTGGACGCCTATACCTTTGCCCATGTAAATGACGGCAACGCTGTGGCCATGCCTTTTGCCAAGGGCTTTGGCTGGGGCGGCGAACTGAATCTGGAGTACGTCTTTGAAAAGCTGCTGGGATTCGGCCACGGCCAGGGTTATCCCCCGGAGCGGGTAGAGCCGGAGATGCGCAACAAGCGGATTTTGGATCAGGTGCGTTCCAAAACCCTGCGTCCTCTGCTGGACGGCCTGAAGGATCTGGATCAGGAGCTGGTAAAAGGCGCGGTGGCGGGCCCGCATTTTAGGGAACTGTTTTTTGAAAACTGTAAGGATCAGGCAATTGCAGACTATGTAGAAAGCCTGCTGTAAATGTTTATGCCACATTTCCCCGGTATCAAGCGGTATCGGGGATTTTAAATCTATTTCATATGAAGGAGTCTGAAAAATGGCTAAAGTGAGTATCGCCGTACATGGGCCTCAGGACGAGGAAAAAGGCCAGGTATGGGGCGAAGACGAGATCCATCTAGTTTACCGGCAAAAATATCAGAAGGGTGACAAGCTTATCTTTACGGCAGATCAGGTTCCTGGCTTCTATATTATCCGGACAGACGGAGCCATGGATGAGGCGTATGTGTATCTGACACAAGGACAGCTGGAATATCCGATCCCTTTTGAGGAGGGAAACCCCTTTAACATAGACAGGATTTCCTATCACCCGGGCTGTTTTATGGGAGAACATCACTACATTACAATACGCAGGGCAAGAACAGAGGAAAACAGAAATTACCGTAACCTGGCTAAAAATGTGATGGACTGGAAAGGCGCCAGAGGGTGTTATCCCCATGTGCGGGCAAATGCGGAGACAGCGGGTCCGGTGGCGCCGCTGTTTGCAGTGCGCAATGTTATTGACGGGGTGCTGGCCAATGGCAGCCACTACCCGTGGCCCTATCAGTCATGGGGCATTGACCAGCGGGAGGACGCAGAGCTTACTGTGGAATTTGGCCGTCCCGTGGACATGGACGAACTGAGGCTTACCACCCGGGCGGACTTCCCCCACGACAGCTGGTGGGTACAGGGTACAGTGTCCTTTTCAGACGGAACCCAGGAGGTGCTGAATATGGATAAAAGCGCAAAGCCCCATGTGTTTTGCCTGCTGAGAAAAGGAATAACATGGCTGAGGCTGGGGGAGCTTAAGAAGGCGGAAGATCCTTCCCCATTTCCGGCGCTGACACAAATTGAGGTGTTTGGAAGAAATTCAGAATAGGAGAAGGGAGGCAATCAAAGCAGTATGCGTGAGATTATAAATTTAAACCAAGGCTGGAAATTTATACGAGAGGATGAAGGCCTGCCTGAGACGCTGCCAAAGCAGTGGCAGGATGTGGATCTGCCCCATACCTGGAATGCAGTGGACGGCATGGACGGCAGCGGCAGTTACTACCGGGGCCGATGCTGGTATGCCAAAACATTCAAAACCCCCAGTCAGCCATTGCCTGGAGGCAGGGTGTACGTGGAGATTCTTGCTGCAGGACAGCAGGCATCTGTGTATGTAAACGGCCAAAAGGCGGTTTATCATGAGGGCGGTTACTCCGCTTTCCGGGCAGACGTGACAAAGCTGTGTAAAAAAGACGATGAAAACCTTCTTGTGGTAGCCTGTGACAACGCCCAGAAAAGCAGCGTATATCCTCAGTCCGCAGATTTTACGTTTTACGGCGGCCTGTACCGGGGAGTGAACCTGATCAGCGTGCCTGAGGCCCACTTCGATTTGGACTATTTCGGCGGTCCCGGACTGAAAGTCACTCCTATGCCCTGCAGGGAATGGGACGGCGCAGAATTTCAGCTGGAGAGCTGGGTGGTCAATGGCGATGAAAATTTTACCGTCTTGTACCGTATTGAAGATGGCAGCGGGAATCAGGTGGCATCTGCAGTGCGGCCGGCAGACAATACGAAAGTGACCGTCGCAATTTCCGGCGCCCGCCGATGGAACATTGACGACCCATACCTTTACACCGTTACAGCAATTCTCCAGCGCCGCAATGAGGCGTATGACCAGATAAGCGTTCAGGCCGGCGTGCGGGACTTTTCCTGCGATCCCCAAAAAGGTTTTCTTATAAATGGCGTTGAGACGCCCCTTCGCGGCGTCAGCCGCCATCAGGATAAGCTGTATCAGGGCAATGCCCTTAGCCGCTCTGACCATTTTGAGGATGCCCGCATGATTAAGGAACTGGGGGCGAATACCATTCGCCTTGCCCACTACCAGCATTCTCAAGATTTTTATGATGCCTGTGACCAGATGGGATTCATCGTGTGGGCGGAGATACCGTTTATCAGCGTATTCAACCAGGACCCTGCTGCCCATGACAACTGTGTCAGCCAGCTAAAGGAGCTGATCATTCAGAGCTACAACCATCCGTCTATCTGCTTCTGGGGCATTTCCAATGAAATTTTAATCGGGGGAATCTCCGATAAGCTGGTGGAGAGGCATATTGAGCTGAACCGGCTTGCCCATGAACTGGACCCTTCCAGGCTTACTGCCATTGCCCATGTGTCCATGACCCCAACCGACGGCCCCATGCATCATATTACTGACGTGGAAAGCTATAACCATTATTTTGGCTGGTACGGCGGCAAGATGACGGATAACGGCCCCTGGCTGGACAAGTTTCACGCCGCACACCCGGATATCTGCCTGGGGCTGTCAGAATATGGCTGCGAGGGTATTGTCACGTACCACGGACCGGCTCCTGCATGCAAGGATTACAGTGAGGAGTATCAGGCATTATACCATGAGCATATGGCCAAGGTGCTGGATGCCCGCCCATGGATCTGGTCCAGCCATGTGTGGAACATGTTTGATTTCGGATGTGCGGCCCGCAATGAGGGAGGCGTGGCAGGCCGGAACAATAAGGGACTGGTAACCATTGACCGGAAGACGAAAAAGGACAGCTACTATATTTACAAAGCTTATTGGAGCAAAGATCCCATGGTTCACATCTGCGGGCGGCGGTACAGCCAGCGGGCCGGCGAAACCACGGAGATCCGGGTGTACTCCAACCAGCCCCAGGTGGAGCTGGTTATAAACGGAAAGAGCGCAGAAAAGCAGGCATCGGACAAGGTGTTTGTGTTTACTGCGGCTTTGGAGCCGGGATTCAATACAATAATAGCCAGAGCCGGAAACGGAAACGTGACAGACTCCATAACCCTGGAAAGGGTGGGGCAGGAACCAGCCGTCTATGTTCTTCCCGAAGTAAAAGATCGGGCTGAAGGAGTGGCCAACTGGTTTAAACTGGCCGGCGACCTGGATCTGGAAGCGCCCATGGAGTTTCCCGAAGGGAAATACAGCGTCAGGGATAAGCTGGAGGAATTGGCAAAGAACCCGGACACGCTGGAGATTGTCTCAAAAGCGATTAAGCTGGCTACCAATTTTGACCTGGCTCCCGGCGTGGGGATGTGGGACATGATGAAGTCCATGACTCCGGAAGGCATGATGGCCATGGCAGGGGATATGCTGCCAAAAGGGTTTTTAGAGAGCCTTAACGCTAAACTGACTAAGATTGACAAGATGTGATTATTCGCATAAAAATTTGGAGACGGAGGTAAGCTATGGCTTGAGCCAGGGGGTTTGCTCATGTGATGGATTAAGAAGCGGCGTATAGCTGCTTCTTTCTTCTTCCCGTCTCCTGTTCTGATAATGATTTCCATTCTATATTTTTCTGCCGCTCTTACAAAAATCCTATAGATTTTCTTGATAAAAACAGAAGGTGATGGTAAGATTAGACACATAAAAAATATGCTAAGAGGACATACGGAATGTATGTACCCTGAAGGCGGAGGCGTTTGGCACTGCAGGCGGTGGCCAGATGCTTTTCATTAAAAAGAGGAATAAGATATGATACGGATTACTCAGATGAAATTGCCAATCAGCCATAGCCGGGAGGATTTGGAGAAAAAGGCGGCAAAGGTTCTTAGGGCCAGGCCGGAGGATATAAAGTCAATAAAGATCGCAAAGCAGTCCATTGATGCCAGGAAAAAGGATGAGATTTTATACAGCTATACTTTGGACGTGGAGATTCTGAGAGAAAGCCAGATTATAAAAAGGGCAAAAAGCAGTCAGATAAGCGCTGTGCGTCAGCTTAAGTACCAGTTCCCGCCTCCTGGAAAGGAGACGCTTACCCATCCGCCGGTAATTGTGGGAAGCGGTCCCGCAGGGCTGTTCTGCGGGCTGATGCTGGCACAGGCAGGATACCGGCCTGTGCTCCTGGAGCGGGGGGAGGACGTGGACAGCAGAAGGAGCAAGGTGGAGCGGTTTTGGCGGGAAGGGGTTCTTGACACAGGGACCAATGTCCAGTTCGGTGAAGGCGGCGCAGGAACTTTTTCCGACGGAAAACTGAATACTCTGGTGAAAGATCCTGGAATGAGAAATCAGAAAGTATTGGAGATCCTGGCGGAGCACGGAGGAGATCCTGAGATCCTGTATGTCCAGAAGCCCCATATTGGAACCGATGTTTTAGGCCAGGTTGTGAAGAACATACGCAGCCATATAATTGCTCTGGGAGGAACCGTCCGGTTTGGCAGCCAGGTAACAGACTTAGTGATTCAGGATAAACGAGTATTGGGAGCAGTCATTAACGGGCAGGAAACCATTCCGGCACAGCAGGTGGTTCTGGCTGTGGGTCACAGCGCCAGAGATACATTTTCCATGCTTTATGAAAAGGGAATCCCCATGGCTCAGAAGGCTTTTGCAGTGGGGCTGAGGATTCAGCATCCTCAAAAGATGCTGAATGTTTCCCAGTATGGGGAGAGGGCGGCGGAAATTTTAGGGCCTGCGCCTTACAAACTTACCTGGCAGTCCGGCAGCGGCAGGGGAGTCTACTCATTCTGCATGTGCCCGGGGGGATATGTGGTGGATGCGTCGTCCCAGCCGGGCATGACGGCTGTTAACGGCATGAGCAATCATGACAGAGGCGGAAAAAACGGCAACAGCGCATTAATCGTTACGGTAGGGCCAAAGGATTATCAGGATGCTTCGCCTCTTGCCGGGGTGGAATTTCAGCAAAAGCTGGAAAGACTGGCATATGCCTGCGGGGAGGGAAAGATCCCGGTGCAGCTTTACGGAGACTTTAAAAAAGGAGTCTGCTCCAGGGAGTTTGGAGATGTGGAGCCTCAGATAAAGGGGAGATACCAGTTTGGCAACCTGCGGAGCGTGATGCCGGAATGCCTGTCTTTGCCTTTTATAGAAGGGGTGGAGCAGTTTGAGGGAAAGATAAAGGGATTCTCCCGGTATGACAGCATCCTGGCAGGAGTGGAGAGCCGCACATCTTCCCCGGTTCGGATTCACCGGGACGAAGGGCTCCAGAGCCAGATACGGGGGCTGTATCCCTGCGGAGAAGGGGCGGGGTATGCAGGAGGAATCACCTCGGCAGCCATGGACGGAATCAGGGTGGCTGAGGCCATTGGTAAAACCTATGCGCTGCCCAAATAGGGAAAGTTTCAAGATGTCAATGATTTACAGAACCGCAGGAGGCTGGAGCGGAAAGAGGAAGGAAAGCATAAGGAGCGGGAAAATATGGAGGAAATGGATGTATTTGCTGAGACAGAACGATTGATCTTAAGGAAATTGGTTTTGTCGGATTATGATGATCTGTGTAAGATCTTACAGGACGAAGAGGTCATGTATGCTTATGAAGGCGCATTTACAGATGAGGAGGTGCGTATCTGGCTGCAGCGGCAGCTTAAGCGGTATGCAGATGACGGATTTGGCCTGTGTGCGGTGATCTTAAAGGAAAATGGGGAACTGATAGGCCAGTGCGGATTGTCTATGCAGAATATTCCGGGCAGGAGGGTGCCGGAAATCGGATATTTATTTCAGAAAAAATATTGGCATAAAGGGTATGCCACAGAGGCGGCAAGGGCCTGCAAAAGCTATGCGTTCCAGGTGCTGCATGCAGATGAAGTCTTTTCGATTATCCGGGACACCAATACCGCCTCTCAGAACGTAGCCAGAAGAAACGGAATGGTGCAGGTTAGCACATTTGTAAAACATTTCAGGGGGGTGGATATGCCCCATTATGTATTTTCCTGCAGCAGATCAGACAGCTTGGAGCAATAGTCAAAGAAAAGAAAAAAGTTATGGAAGGAAAGGTTATGGCAGTGGATACAACAGGACATGGAAAAAGGCAGCAGCTGAAAGATAAGGGACGGATTGTAATTAAGATTGGCTCTTCTTCTCTGACCCACTCCCAGTCCGGAGAATTGAACTTGTTCAAGATTGAACAGCTGATCCGGATCATCTGTGATCTGAAGGGAGCTGGGAAAGAGGTGGTTCTGGTTTCATCAGGAGCCATTGCAGCAGGAAGACAGGCGCTGCACTGTAAGAAAAGGCCGGAGCGGCTGGCACAGAAGCAGGCGTTTGCGGCTGTGGGGCAGGCAAGGCTGATGATGGTATATCAGAAGCTGTTTGCAGAGTATAACCAGGTGGCGGCCCAGGTGCTTCTGACAAAAGATACCATGGTTCATGACGGCTCCAGATACAATGCCCAGAATACGTTTGACGAGCTGCTGATTCTGGGGGCGGTGCCTATTGTAAATGAAAATGATACCGTGTCCACGTCAGAGATTCCATTGGTGGACAATTTTGGGGATAATGACAGGCTTTCAGCAATCGTGGCAGCCCTTATCGGGGCGGATCTGCTGATACTGCTGTCGGATATTGACGGCCTGTATTCCGATGACCCGAGAAAAAACAAGGAGGCGGAGTTTATCAGCCTGGTACCGGAGATCACGCCGGAGCTTATGGAGATGGGGAAGGCGGAATCGGGAAGCGACGTGGGAACGGGCGGAATGGCGGCAAAGCTGGCCGCAGCCAGGATTGCCACGGACAGCGGGTCTGACATGGTTATTGCCAATGGGGATAAGGTGGAGGTGATCCATAAGATCATTGCCGGCGAAGAGACAGGGACGCTGTTTATTGCCCATAGGAATGTGGATTTTGACCTGATGCATTATTTAAGCAACGAATATTGAGAAGGCAGCCTGCTTATGGGCGATGGCTGCAAAAGGGATGGCGCAAAGGCTGTACCAGTACCGCCTTATGGAATCCGGCTGGGCCTTCCGGCAGGGTGAAAGGATGAAAATGAACAGGATGGCAAAAAGGAGAAGGGCATGATCACTCAGGAAATGATTGACAGAATTAACGAACTGTACCACAAGTCTCAGGATGCTGGGCTGAGCCAGGAGGAGAAAGAAGAGCAGCAGATGCTTCGAAGGAAATATATAGAGGCCATCAGGACAAATATGCGGGCTAACCTGAATAATATTTCTATTCAGGAAGCAGATGGGACCATTACGGATCTTGGAAGGAAATACGGAAAAATCAAAGAGGTATGACAGCAGGAAGGGAGATCATGAGATGATGGAAGAATTGGAAAAAATGGGGCAGGCGGCCAGGGAGGCGTCGCTGGTGCTTGGGCGCCTTGGAACGGAGATGAAAGACCGGGGGCTTCGGCTGGCTGCAGAGGCGCTTTTAGGCGGGAAAGAGGAGATTCTTAAGGCTAATGAAGAGGACGTGCAGGCAGCGCAGGAAAAGGGGATGGCCCCGGCACTTGTTGACCGGCTGATGCTGAACGAGGACAGGATTCAGGGAATGGCGGACGGGCTTTTGCAGGTAGCGGGCCTGGAAGATCCCATAGGAGAAGTTATTTCCATGAAACAAAGGCCAAACGGGCTTTTGATAGGGCAGAAAAGGGTTCCCCTGGGGGTTGTGGGAATGATTTACGAGGCCAGGCCCAACGTAACGGCAGATGCCTTCGGGCTGTGCTTTAAGACGGGGAATGCGGTGATCTTAAAGGGTGGAAGCGATGCATTAAAATCTAACACTGCCATTGTGAAATGCATCAGAGACGGGCTTGAGAAGGGGGGGATTCCGGAGACGGCGGTTCAGCTTATTGAGAGCACGGACAGGGAGAGCGCAAGGCAGTTTATGTGCTTAGGCTATCTGGACGTGCTGATTCCAAGAGGAGGCGCAGGGCTTATAAAGGCGGTAGTGGAAAACAGTACGGTTCCAGTGATTGAAACCGGGACGGGAAACTGCCATGTGTTTGTGGATGAGTCGGCGGATTTTACAATGGCCCTGGATATTATTGAGAATGCCAAGACTCAGAGAATCGGAGTGTGCAATGCCTGCGAATCCCTGTTGGTCCATAGCAGGATAGCGGAAGCATTTTTGCCAAAGCTTAAGAACATGCTTGACAGACATCAGGTGGAAGTGAGAGCTGATGAAAAGGCCAGACAGATAGTGCCCCGGTTTGCAGCGGCGGCGGAGGAAGACTGGGGAAGGGAGTATTTGGATTATATTGTGTCCCTAAAAATCGTCGACTCCGTGCAGGAGGCCATAGGGCATATTAATAAATACAATACAGGCCACTCGGAAACCATTGTTACCTCGGACTACGGCAATGCCCAAAAGTTTCTGGATCAGGTGGATGCGGCGGCAGTGTATGTTAACGCTTCCACCAGGTTTACAGACGGGTTTGAATTCGGATTTGGGGCGGAGATCGGCATCAGCACCCAGAAGCTTCATGCCAGAGGGCCTATGGGACTTTTGGCGCTGACCAGCACCAAGTATGTGATCTATGGGAATGGGCAGGTGAGGAAGTAGGAATATACAGCCGGAAAAGAGGAGGTTATATTAAATTCACAAAAATTCAATTGCAAATCTGCCGGCAGAATCGTAAAATATGAGTAAGGAAGTATGCGGATTGCGCTGAGACAGAGCAGGCAGCGAAAAATGAGCCATACTGATAAAGGGGGTGTTTTTATGGCAACTTCAAGCATTACGAAGAATTTTGTTATATCAGGTCAGAAGCAGGTGGAGATGTTTGCTGTTGCGATTGAAGCATCTGCCAATAATCCGACGCCTCCAATCAATGTCAGTGCGACTTTTTTAACTGACCCGGAAGACATAGCGAAATTTATGGAGAAAAGGAAGAAAGCGGTAGGATCAGACCTATAATCTTATGGCTTACCTGATTGCACAGTTTGGAAAGAATTATAATAATGGTGCAAGCGAACGTATTTCAGGAAAGGAACTGCTTGGGCTGGCAATACGGCAGATACAGCAGCTACAGTATTTGGCAGGGGGATGGTCATCTTTTTGGAGGCGGCAAATGAGGAAAAGCTTTTATCTTTCTATCGTGATAACGGTTTTCAACAGTTTGACACAAGACTGACGGATTCTTCCAAAGGGGAGCCATATGAGCTGATACAGTTATTAAAGCTGTTTTAAAATACCGTTCTGCAGATCACGCAGGCGGTATTTTTATGCACGAAAGCCTTGGGTGGGAGATTGAGTGCTGTTGCAGAAAAATAAGTTTGGATTTCCATAATTCTTGATAATCGTAGAAAGAGCAGGCTATGATATTGGAATTGTATTGTATTAAGTAAATTGTGCGAAAATATTGCAGAATTCGCCGATAAGTGGTATGATAGATAGAATAATGAGCAAAGGAATCTATCAATTCGATTAAGTTTCTATATTATACTATATAAACACAGGTGACTGTTCAGTTTAATTTCAGGAGGGAACCATGGCCAAAGGACAAGCCAGGAAGACACAGATTCAGGAGCAGGAAAAGGAGCAGCCAAAAGCACAGTCAAAGACAAAGCCCCAGCCAAGGGGCCGCACCGAGGCGCGGCAGGAGGCCAGGGAGCAGGGCAACCAGATGGTGCTTGCCATGGATATCGGCACCAGAAGCATCATCGGCATGGTAGGCGAGGCTGTTGACGGCAAGATCAATATTATAGCAGTGGAAAAGGAAGAGCACACGGAACGTGCGATGATCGACGGGCAGATCGAGAATATTGAGAAGGTGGCAGCCCTGGCCGGAAAAGTAAAGAGGCGGCTGGAGCATAAGACAGGCATTAAATTGTCCAGGGTCTGCGTGGCTGCCGCCGGGCGGGCTCTTCGGACGAAGCGGGCGGAGTATGAGCTGGAACTTTCCGGCTCCCAGCTGATTGACGACGAGATCATCAGCCGCCTGGAGGCAGGCGCCATTACCAGGGCAGAGGAGGCCTTTGACGCAGAAAATGAGGCGGCGGAAGATTCCCGCCGGTTTTATCTGGTAGGATATACAGTATGCCAGTATTTTCTGGACGAATATACCATCTCGAACCTGAAAGACCATCGGGGCAAACAGGTGAAAGTGGATCTGATCGCCACATTTCTGCCCAGCGAAGTGGTGGAAAGCCTGTACACCACCATGAACAAAATAGATCTGGAGGTGGCAAGCCTGACTCTGGAGCCTATTGCAGCCATTAATGCGGCTATTCCGGAGAATATCCGTCTTTTGAACCTGGTGCTGGTGGATATCGGGGCAGGGACGTCGGATATTGCGGCATGCACCGGAGGAAGCATTACAGGATACACCATGGCGACGGTGGCCGGGGACGAGATAACGGAAACCATCATGAAGCAGTATCTGGTGGACTTTTCCACGGCGGAAAACATTAAGGCCAGACTGGATACAGAGGAAGAGATTTCTTTTAAGGACATACTGGGAATGGATTACATGGTTTCCAGGGATGAGATTTTCCAGTGCATTCAGGGCACCTCCGGTATTTTGTGCAAAGAGATTGCCAACAAGGTGCTGGAGATTAACGGCACCGCTCCGTCAGCTCTGTTTCTGGCAGGCGGAGGAAGCAAGCTGGCAGGGCTGAAGGAGGGACTTACGGCTGCACTGGGCATGGCTCCCGGCAGAGTTGCCATTGCAGGGAACTATTTTAATGCCAATGCGTATTCGGAAGAATACGATTTGAATAACCCGGAGTACGCTACGCCTTTAGGAATTGCTGTCTCCTCTGGATTGAACATGATCAATGACAGCTTTCGGGTGATTCTGAACAATAAACCTGCCAAGCTGTTTCGAAGCGGCAGCTTTACTGCGCTGAACCTTCTGATGATGAACGGGTATAATTTCAGGGATCTTCTGGGCAGAGCCGGGCAGAACCTGGTGGTCATTGTCAATGGGACCAGGAAGATTTTTTACGGCAGCGCTTCAGAACCGGCTACATTGCTGATTAACCAGAGAGAAGGGAAGCTTTCAGACATTATCCATGCAGGGGATTCCATTGACTTTGTGCCTGCAGTCCCGGGCATTGGGGCAAAAGCCTGTCTGGGGGATATTGACGGAGCTGCGGACTGCGTGGACATTACGCTGAACGGAATCCATGTGCCTCTTAAGACCCCTTTGAAAAGCGGCGACGTGATCCATATGATACTGCCTAAAAAGGCGGAAGTGAAAAAGGTGCCGGACGAGGCTGAGACAGGGGAAGCTGAAACAGAGAACGGCGGGGAAACAGAAGAGGCCGGGACAGAGGGCAAAGACAGTGTGGGGGCTAAAGATGAAATAGAGGAGGCGGCCCCGGACGCAGAGACAGGCGGCGGGGAATCCGCTTCTATGGTATTGCTGCCGGATGGGGCGGATACAATGCAGCCAGAACAGGCTGCAGGAAACAAAAAAACAGCAGAGGTCACATTGCCAAAAGGCAGCGTGGCGGCAAAAATGTCAGAAGAAAGCGGGGCGGCTCCCAGCCTGGAACAGAGAAATATTGAAGAACGGCATTCCGGATCAGCCCTGGAAAGGCTGGGACGGTTTGGAACAAAGATTACGCCTATGATGGGGGAAGAAAAGGAGCTGAACCTGCCCGAATCCATAAAGGAAAACAGCCAGGAATCCCATGGGCAAGGCGAGATATCCATAGAAGATTCCGTGCCGGCGGACTCCCTGCGGGCGGATGAGAGCCAGGAAGCGGATGAAGCTGAGGAAGAACTGGCGGGACCTGAAGAAGAGGCGCCTGTGATTTTAAAGAGCACGGTTGTGTTCAGGCTTAACGGCTCCCCCATTGAACTGCCTGCCAAAGAGGACGGCAGACCGTATTATCTTATGGATATGATACAGTATTCCGGCATTGACTTAGAGCGGCCAAAAGGGGTGGTAAAGCTGACGGTAAACAATGCTCCCGGTATGTTTCAGCAGGTTCTGAGAGAGGGAGACATTGTGTGCATTGAGGAGGAACACAGATAAAGAATATGGCCATGGTTCTTTGAGAAAGCGGAAATTTGAATTTCGGATAAAATTCCCATAGGGCCTGTTGCGGTACAAACAGCCGCAGCAGGCCCTGTTTTTCTGCCGCAAGGCGGATTAAAATCCCGCTTACAGATTTTTTCGGTAATCCGTAGGCGCCATTCCGGTCTGTTTCTTAAACAGACGGCTGAAATACAGAGGATTGTCATACCCTACAATAGACGCCACTTCTGTGACATTGTAATCCAGGGTGCCAAGAAGACGCTGGGCGTTGGCAATGCGTACAGAGATAATATATTGCATGGGAGTCATGCCGGTGTACTGTTTAAAGCTGCGGATAAACCAGGCAGTGCTTCTGTGCATATTGGAGGCATACTCATCAATGACAATATTGGTGTTGTAGTTTTCGCTGAAATAGCGGATGGCAGCTTCCATCTCATTCTGTACATACTCTGCGGTTTTGCGGCCGCCCTTTAGCTGGCGGCTGATAAGGATAAAAAGGTGCCGCAGATGAAGTGATAAAAGCTCCTCATAATGGGGCCTGCATATCTGAAGCTCCTGAATCATTTTCTGAAAAAGGTTCTGGTATTCCGGAAACTGGCCGGTATAAAACACATGGCCTTCTAAGGGAATGCCGTAATTTCTTAAAATATTCTTTACATCGCTTCCGGTGAAATGAACCCAGAACACTTCTGTCTGGTCAGCTCCATAATAGACATATCGCTGCATTTCTTTCGGCTGGTACAGAACCATATGGCCCGCCGGCACCACCACGTCCTGGTCTTCCAGGAAAAAGTGGGCTTTTCCGGCGGCGATATACAGAATCTGAAAATCAATACGTCCCCTAGGACGGTAGGTGGGGAGCTTGGGTCTGGTGTACAGGCGGTAAGTTCCGCAGCTGCCTACTATAAGGGGCCTGGACTTGTCCTTAAAATCCACCAGGGAGTTGTGAAGGTATCCGGCGTTCATGTACATGGGCAGTTTCCTCCGTTCTTCGGCAATGTACTCTTGAAGCGTGTCTGTGTCAGTCAGAAAGGCAGGTGCAGGAGAAATTCCAAGAGTATATGGTATGGCTTTTTTGGAAATATTGTATCATTTTGTGTATTGTTTGTCCAATACAGTTCATGGACGAAATTCCTGGAATTCACTATAATCATGTTAGAAGCCGTACAAAAGGAAGGCAAAAGCGGCAATTTTGCGCCATACGGTCAGCGCACCGGCGCGCAGTCCTACTGCAGGGATTTGATACTTTTATAGTTAAGGGAATACAGAAAATAAGGTTTTCCAAACCGTCCGGCCAGACGCTTGGGGGCCATAAGCAGAAAAATGCGCCCGGGCGCATTGGAATAAATTTGTCTCTGATAACAAATAACGTATGGAGAAAGCGAGGAAGGATAGGATGAGGAAAACTAAGACATCAGGAACCGGGAATTTTCAGAAAGAGCTGAAAAAATATCTGCCTTTTTACATGTTCCTGCTTCCGGCAATTATCCTTGTGATTCTGTTCTGCTACATGCCAATGGAGGGCCTTGTCATAGCGTTTAAAGACTATAAGATGGCGAGAGGAATCGAGGGCAGCCAGTGGGTTGGGCTCAAGCATTTCCAGGCCCTGTTTGCAGATCCTAATTTTTACAGGGTTTTGGGCAATACCCTGAAAATCAGTATTTTGACCCTTGTGACTACGTTTCCGGTGACAATTATGTTTACGCTGCTGGTAAATGAGATTGTAAATGCCAGATTTAAGAGCGTGGTACAGACCATTACCTATATGCCCCATTTCCTTTCCTGGGTAGTGGTGGGCACTTTCGTGTATCAGCTGCTGTCTCCCACAGGCGGCGTAATCAACGCCATTCTCATTAAGCTGGGGGTTTTCGATAAACCGCTGTATTTTATGGCCCAGAAAGATATGTTTGTTCCCATTTATCTGATTTCCAATCTGTGGAAAACCACAGGGTACAGCATTGTGATCTATCTGGCCGCCATTTCAGGAATTGATACCACCATGTACGACGCGGCATCTATTGACGGGGCCAACCGGTTTCACCGGATTCTCTACATTACCCTGCCGGCCATGTTTCCCACAATGTGCACCATGCTGATTCTCAACATCGGAAGCCTGGTAAGCGTGGGATTTGACCCGGTGTTCAACCTGTACAATGACGCTACATACCAGACGGCGGACGTGATTTCCACCTACGTGTACAGAAAAGGCATGATTGAGAGCCGGTACGATTTTTCCACGGCTATCGGTCTGTTCCAGAACGTTGTCAGCCTGGCCCTGGTCATGATTGCCAACTGGTTTGCCAGAAAGGCCAATCCGGAATACAAGATTATTTAATCTGCAGAAAGGAGATCGATTTATGGCACGTGAAAAAGTAAAAAGAGCGAAGATGAAGCAGTCTGCAGGAAGCAGGGCGTTTGACATCTGCAATGCGGTATTTATGGTTGCGTTTTGCATAACCATACTGATTCCTTTCTGGGACGTACTGGTCCGGTCCTTTTCCAGGGCCCAGGATATTTCTTATATGCATATTAACCTGTTTCCCAAGGTGTGGACATTGGATGCATACAAATACTGCTTCCAGGACAATGAGATCATCACGGCGTTTCTGGTGTCAGTGCTGCGGACCATAATAGGAACCGGGGTGCACGCCATCGTATGCTGCATGGCGGCGTATTCCCTGACCAGGACGGAGATGCCTTTCAGACGGCTTATTACGGCAGTGCTTTTGATTCCCATGTTTTTTTCAGCAGGAATGATTCCGGCTTACTTAAATATGAAGCGGCTGGGGCTTTTGAATAATTTCCTGGTGTATGTGCTGCCTACCGGATTTTCTATTTACAATACAATCATTATCCGAAACTATTTTTTCTCCATTGACAAAGGAATGGAGGAGGCGGCTTCCATTGACGGGGCGTCTCAGGTAAAGATTTTTACCTCTATAATAATGCCCTTGTCCAAACCGGTTATTGCCACAGTGGCTTTGTGGCAGATGGTAGGGCAGTGGAATGCTTGGTTTGACAATATGGTTTACTGCCGCCGGTCAGCCAGCCTGACCACTCTGCAGTATCTGCTGCGGAGAATGCTGGACAGTCTGACTGCATCCACGTCTACAGCGGCGTCAGGGGTGGAAGCTATCGGCGCCCTGGTGGATACGAACCCGGATACCATTAAGGCTGCTACGACGATTCTGGTGGTACTGCCCATTGTGGCGGTGTATCCGTTTCTCCAGAAGTATTTTGTCCAGGGGATCATGGTTGGGGCCGTGAAAGGGTAAGTCCAGCCGATGGTTTTAGGAGGAAAAGGGTATTCAGAAGGAGGAATTCCAAAGAGAGGACATGGAAAGAAAAGAACTGGGAACCATTGTAGCGGAGTTTGCCCCGTCAAAGGAGAACAAGAATCCGCGAAACAGCGAAGGCGCATTTTTACGCCTTGATGACAACACGATTCTGTTTGCGTACAGCAGATTTAAGGGCCATGGATGTGAGGACTGGGGACCTTCGGATCTGTGTGCCGCAGTATCAAGGGACGGAGGCAGAAGCTTTGGAGAGGAAAGGACTCTGCTGAGATGTGAAGACGAAAAGGCGGTAAATATTATGTCCCTTTCCCTTCTGGAAATGAAAAACGGTGACATAGGGCTGTTTTATCTGGTGCGCCATACGCGCACAAAGGTGCAGATGTTTCTGAGACGGTCCGGCAACGGGGGAAAGACCTGGGGAGACAGGGTGCTGTGCACTCCCCAGGAAGGGTTTTTCGTGGTTAATAATGACAGGGTTACACGGCTTCAGAGCGGCAGAATCCTGATTCCGGCCGCGCGCCATCAGACAGGAAGGCTGGATGATGCCCCCAACTGTGAAGAAGGGGAAGAGTGGGTGGCCGACAGGGAATCAAAGCCTGACGGTTACTTTATGGATGCCCGTTCAGAGGCGGTCTTCTTTTATTCTGATGACGACGGATATACGTGGCAGGCAGCAGAGGGGAAGTGCTGCATGCCGTACCTTAGAAACTGCACGTCAGGCCTTCAGGAGCCAGGAGTCGTGGAACTTGCGCCGGGAGTCCTGTGGGGATTTGCCAGAACCGACCTGGGACGTCAGTATGAAATGTACTCCATGGACAATGGAAATACGTGGACAGGGGCAGGCCCCTCCCGGTTTTCAGCTCCTAACAGCCCGCTAAGCATGAAACGGGACAGGAAGGGGGATATCTGGGCAGTGTGGAATCCCATTCCGGAATACAACGGGCGTGAGACAAGGAAGGATATTTTTACAGGAGGACGAACCCCCTATGTAATAGCCGTAAGCAGTGACAACGGAAAAACCTTTACAAAGGCAATGGCATTTGAGACAAAGGAAGATCACGGGTACTGCTACTGCTCCATCTTCTTTTTGGAGGACGGGGTGCTTCTGGGGTACAATTCCGGAGGGCCGGAAGATGGAAGCTGTTTGGCAAAGTTAAGCATACGAAAGATTCTTTGGGAAGAGCTGGAAGAGCTGCGAAAAAGATGAAAGTGAGCGGAATAAAAAAGGAGAATTGGAAAATGAGGAAGAAAACGGTAAAAAAGGTGCTGCCACTCACATTATGTGGGGTGATTGCCATATCCGGCTGTTCCCCAAAGGCGGCGGATGGCGGCAAAGACAGCGCCCAGGCGGATTCGGACAAGGTTTATGACATTACCTACACAGGGCAGTGGTGCTATTCGGACTACGAGGATGGCTCTTTTGCGGAAAAAATGATTGAGGATGCTTTACATATTAACCTGACTGTGGAGAAGGCGGAAACTTCAGATACCATTGACCTTCTTCTGGCCTCCGGTGAGATGCCGGACTGCATGTGGACAGAGTCAAAGACTCCCAGCTGGATGCAGGATCAGGAGCTGATCCGTACCATTCCCAAATCCATGGTGGAGGAGTATTGTCCCAGGCTTCTGGAGTACTATGAGAATAATCCATTGATCTACAAAATGGTGCTTAACCCGGAAAATCAGGAGGAATTTATCTGTCTGGCAGGCCTGACCTTCCAGTTTGTAGACTACTACCTGCCTGGAGATTTTTATCGGTATGACTGGATTGAGAATCTGGGAATCGATCTGGGCGTGGAGGTGGAGCAGGTTTCTGACAGGCTTTATGTGGCCTCGTCGGGAATTGAGATTAGCAAGTTCATTGAGATTATGGATGCGTTTGTCAATAAGGACCCGGACGGAAACGGGCAGAACGACACGCTGGGAGCAGCGGCGCCAGACTGGGGCATTGGGCAGATAGGGCAGTTTTATTCAGCCTACGGATTTACCAGGGATATTAATAACGTAAACGGAAGGGCGGAGCAGTGCTATGCCATGGAAGAGTACAGAGAATTTCTAAAGGGGTTCCAGGAGCTGTACGCCCAAAATTTGCTGGACCCGGAAATTATCAGCAATGACAGGACGCTTGCATGGGATAAAGTAAACACAGGCGCTGCCGGCTACTGGCTCAGTTCCATCAATACGCTAAACAGCTGGGCGATGGACAGGCCTCCTCTTACGCTGCTGGACAGAGATCCCGATGCCAAGATTCTGGCTACGCCAGGTCTGAGGCCTGACGGCGGCGAAGTGAATTCCGTGGTGAATCCCACTCCGGCCTACGGGAAATTTTATGTCAATGTCAATGTAGATGACCAGAAACTGGCAAAGATCCTGGAATTCTTTAACTATACCATCTTTGGGGCAGGCGACAGGGAAATTACTGCCCAGCTGTTCTTTGGTGAAAAGGACGTGGACTGGAAATGGGACGAGGCTGGGGAGATGCCTGTCAAGATTAACAAGCTGAATTCCGGTGACAGGGGAACCTGGAGCTTCAGCCAGTTCGGCCAGACGGAGGAAGTGACCAGATGGGTCGGCGAGGAGGAACTTTTCCAGGCAGGCGGGAAGTACTGGTCTAAGGGAGAAAACGGCTCCTGGCTGAAATGGCAGCATCCGCCGTACAAGGCGGATCTGGCCAATGAAACCGGCTATGAACAGATTTTCCAGGAGATAAACGGCGACCTGGATGCCTACGTGGCAAGCTACCGGACGCAGGCCATTCTGGGCCAGGTGGATGTGGACGCTACCTGGAATGGCTATCTGGCGGAGCTGGACAGGCTGGGGTATAATAAAATGATGGATGAGCTGGAGAAGATCCCTTCCCTTGAGGAGATGGCTGAGGGGTATGGGAAGTAGGGACGTGATGAAGATAAGGCTGCTTTGGTGAAAAGATTGGCGGCCAGACAAGAAGAGCAGGAAAATCCGGCGGAAATTTGCTATAAAAAAGTGTGCGCCTTGACGCACACTCGCGCCGGAGCGAGGCTGCGGCAGCAGCCATTTTCCTTTGCGCGGAGTGCGCATCCTCGCGGAGCGTTTTTATTTTATAGGACGCAATTTCCTATGAAATGAAAAAGTGTCGCTTAACTGGCTGTTAAGCGACACTTTTTATTTAAACTTATCTAAAAAGCCCGTTTTCTATAACGGGTTTGATTATATCATTAATTCTGGCCAGTGTCAACAGGGGCAATTTGCTATTTTGCTCCTGAAATTCCAAAATGATTCTTGAAATTTTGTCTGATATTTGTTAATGAATGACAACTTTGCCTGCACCGCTTTTGGCAAGTGTCGCTTAACAGCCAGTTAAGCGGCAGTTTTAGGCAGATTGTGCAATAAATCTCGAAAGGGGATGGAAGTAATCTGGTATTTACTTAGATGCCCACAGGGAAATGAGGCGAAGTACGCAGAAAGATATGCAGAGTTTGCATCCTGGGACGGACTGCAGGAAGTAGTCTGCTTTCAGTATCAGCGCATGATGCGCTATGGCGGCAATTGGCATCTGGAAAAGAAAATGCTGCTGCCAGGATATATTTTTTTGCTTGGTACTGAAGCCATGCCATTGAAAGAACATCATAAAGGGAACTGGGAAAATGTTTCATTGCTTTCATGGGATAGCCCCTATCCCAGAAAGATGTGCCAGTCAGGAAATCTGATTGGAATGTCCAGGGGAATCATCAGAGACGGAACCCTTATGGTAACCAACGGGCCGTTAAAAGGCAGGGAAGAGCTTGTCCGGAGAATCGATCGGCATAAAAGGATTGCAGAGATAGAGATCCCTTTAGGTGCAGATAACTGGCGGGTAACCGTTGGATTAGAAATTTATAAAAAAGTACAGGCTGAGGATTGAAATAGATCCAGAGCACTGTAAACAGGATTGAAAGTGGGATCGCTGAAGCATTGGCACAGAGATCAGATTTTCATGGTCATATTGGCAGAGTTAAGCTGCAGTGGGATTTATGGCTGCGGTATGGCGAAGTATGCCCTGAATATGGATGCGGGGAAGCATAGAGCTGCTTGGCAAACGGCAGGGCATCAGGAAAGAAAGATCTGTAGTAGATGAAGGAACGGAGAGATGGATATGTGGTATGCCATACAGACTCTTAGCGGAGAGGAAGAAAAGACAGCCCATGCGATCAGGAAAATGGCTTCCCCCAATCTGGTAAAGGAATGTTTCGTTCCCAAAAGGGAGCGGGTGAAAAAGTTTCACGGCAGCTGGAATAAGGTGGAGGAAGTACTGTTCCAGGGTTATGCCTTTGTGGATTCGGAGAGGCCGAAAGAATTGTATGAAGAATTGAAACAGGTTCCCAGATTGACAAAAGTGCTGGGAAGAGAAAAGGATTTCTTTTATCCGCTGGAGAAAAAGGAGGAGAACCTAATCCGCAGAATAGGGGATGAAAACCATAAAACCTCTTTGTCCAGAGTGGCAGTAAAAGAAAACAAAAAGATTCAGGTGATAGACGGGCCGCTGAAAGGGTATGCGGGAAATATGGTGGAAGTGAATCTGCATAAAAGGGAAGTGACGGTGAAGGTGGAATTTATGGGGAGGGATTTGGAACTGAAGATGGGGGTGGAGATGGTTAATGGGTGATCATCGTTCTACAGAATTATGAGAAAAAGATCTGTTAGAAGAGAAACAATATAAGCAGATACGTGTGAAAAGGAAAGTGGGTAATGATAGTTTTGTATATACTTTTTGGAGCGTTTATTTTCCTGATGGCAGCAGTTTTATGGCAAAGAGAACCCAAAGAAATCAATGATGCCAATCCTTATCTCCACCCGGAAAAGAAAGACGTCCTGCCAAAGGATATGAGAGAATTCATAACAGATATGCAGAAGTCTCAGCACAAGCAGGGAGTATATGAGAAGTACATAAAGCGGTCTGCTGATATTGTGTTATCCTTTTGCGGTCTTGTGCTCCTCTCGCCGCTATATCTTGTGCTGGCTCTGGCTGTGATTATTGATGATCCTGGCCCGGCATTCTTCACGCAGAAGAGAATAGGAAAAGACAGAGCTTATTTCTTTCTGCATAAATTCAGAACCATGAAAATGTCCACGCCACATGATATGCCTACGCATATGCTGGCAAACCCTGATCAGTACATTACAAGGATTGGGAAGCTTATGAGAAGATCCAGCTTAGACGAACTGCCGCAGATTTGGGATATATTCCGAGGAAAGATGAGTATAATCGGGCCTCGTCCAGCTTTGTGGAATCAGGCGGATCTCATATTCGAGAGGGAGAAATATAAAGCCAATGATATTACCCCTGGGCTGACAGGATGGGCACAGATAAATGGCCGGGATGAACTGGAGATATCAGCAAAAGCCAGACTTGACGGTGAGTATGTGAGAAGGATAAGCTTCTTATTTGACTGCCGATGCTTTATAGGCACTGTTTTTTCTGTTATCAGGAGAGACGGTGTGGTTGAAGGCGGCACAGGCATGCTTGGACAAGCTGATCTTATGAGCGGGGCCAATGGCAAGTCAGAAACTGCAGATGAACAAATCCAGAAAAGGGAGTTAAAAAAGTGAGAAAGTTATTAATCACGGGAGCTGGCTCTTTTGTCGGAGAAGCCGTGCAGAGATATCTGGAAAAATGGCCCGAAGAATTTGAGATACAGGTGGTTGGAACTAGAAACGGCCAGTGGAACGAAATGGATTTCTTTCCATATGACAGTGTCTTTCATGTAGCAGGACTGGCACATGCTGACGTGGGGAAGGCGGCAGATGCGATAAAGACAAAATATTATATGGTAAACACCGAACTGGCCGTAAATATAGCAAAAAAAGCTAAAGCAGAAGGAGTAGGGCAGTTTATTTTTATGTCTTCAACAATTGTCTATGGCGAATCTGCTCCCATAGGTGTGGAGAAGGTCATTACAAAAAAAACCCCTGTACAGGCTTCTAATTTTTATGGTGACAGCAAGATTCAGGCTGAGAATGGGATCAGGCGGCTGGAAGATGAGAACTTTCATGTGGTTATTCTGCGCTGCCCGATGATTTATGGGAAAGAGGGGAAAGGAAACTTTACTGTACTGGAAAGGCTGGCACTGAAAATGCCGCTGTTTCCCAAAGTTAAAAATGCGCGGTCTATGCTTTATGTAGGGAACTTAGCGGAGTTTGTCAGGCTTATGATTGAGAATGAAGAAACCGGAATATTCTGGCCGTGTAACCAGGAATGGAGCAATACCAGTGAACTGGTAAAGATGATAGCAGCGTGTCACGGAAAAAAGACAGTGCTGATTCCTGGCTTTTCCTGGGTATTGAAACTGATATCTCATATGACAGGATACGTAAATAAAGCGTTTGGCAATATGACTTATGAAGAACATCTGGGTGATTACAAAATGAACTACAGGCTCTATACATTAGCGGAGAGCATAAAGGAGACGGAAAAATAAATGGAAGATGTAACATTTATTATTTTGACTAAAAATGAAGAGATGAATCTTCCGGATTGTCTGGCGTCTATCAAAGAATTTGCAAAACGCATTGTTGTTGTCGATAGTGAAAGCACGGATCAAACATGTGAAATTGCAAAAAAAATGGGAGCTGATGTTTATATCCATAAATTTGAGAACTATGCCAGACAATTTAACTGGGGCATTGATAATGCAGGGGTTTCAACTAGGTGGACATTCAGACTTGATGCTGATGAGAGGCTGACTCCTGCTTTGTGTGCTGAACTTTCCCGGATTATGGCAGAGCATACAGATGACAATATAAATGGTATAACAATGGAAGCCTGGCTGTACTTTATGGGAAAAAAAATCAAGCATGGCGCTCACAATAAGAGAAAACTTATGGTTTTTAAAACAGGTATTGGACGAATTGAAGACAGAAAAATGGATGAGCATACCATATTATCTGAAGGAAAGTCAATTTCATGCAGGGAACGTTTTATTCACTATGATTTTAAGGACATGACTCATTGGATCAACAAGATGAACTGGTACGCAACTCGGGAAATGCAGGATTATTTTGAATTTATCAGTTCTGGAAATCAGACAGATATAAGCAGAGAAAATGATAAAGGAATATCCTCCTTGCGCAGGAAGAAATTTGGAGTTTACTATAGATTTCCTATGTTTTTCAGAAACTGTCTGTTGTTTGCCTATTATTATGTTTTTAAACTTGGATTTCTTGACGGAAAAGAAGGGTTTGTATTTCATTGGATGTATCATTGGTGGTATCGCGCATTAGTTGATGCAAAAATACTCGAGCAGATGAAATATAACAGGCCGTTTAAGGAAACGGGTGATTTGAAATAAAATATTGTAAAACAGAGGATGCCAAAGAGTGAAAAGAGCTTTATATATCTGCACATCGCAATACCAGATTTTTAATGCAGTTAATATTGCAAATGGGCAGGAGTATAGAAAATTTGATAAAGATTTGCTGATTCTTGATATTGGTTCAGGTTTAATCCAACAGCTGAATTTAAAAAAGATGAAAGAAATCTTTACAGAAATATTTATATACAGAATTTGTACATTTTCCGAAAGAAAGGACAGGGTCTATACATTCCTTGGAAGAGAACTTATAAGCAGAAGCCCATATGGAATGGATCTGTCTGCAAATTATACAGATGTATTTATTACAGGTACAGAAATGCATTCTAAAATTGTGGCTTTGAGATATCAAAAACATTGTGCAAAGGTACATTTTTTTGAAGACGGACTTGAGTCTTATGATTCAATTTTGCATACGGGGTATAAACATAAGCAAGATACGATTCTCAAGGCAGTATATGGATATCGCTCACTTGATGTCTGTGAAGACTTATATGTCTATAATCCCGATTTTGTCATTAACAACTCCAGAAATCTGCCATTGTGTAAAATTGATCCGCCAGCAAGGGATGCTATTATTAATATTACCACTGGGGTTCCGGCCAGGTTTCATAAAAAGTTTGTTTTTCTTAGCGCCTGGTTTAAAGACATCAGGATGTATGAGGAGCAGGATAAGTATATTTCAATATTATTTAGTGAATATCCTGATGATTACTGTGTAAAAAAACATCCCAGTGATACAAAAATAGAGCATGAAAAAAAATATAACATAGAAGACTGCGGAAACTTTGAAATTGCAAATGCCATATATGATATGTCTGATAATATATTTGTAACAATCATATCAACGGCAGGTTTGACCCCGTTTCTTTTATATAAAAAAAAACCTAACGTGATATTTCTATATAAAATATTCCTGAATAGTTTTAATATGCCGGAATGGAGTAAAACGGATATAGTGATTAAACGCATGGTACAGAAAATGAGCTATGAGGGAAGGGCTTACTTTCCTGAAAATATAGAACAATATAAAACAGTTCTTAGGAAACTTGGGGGTTAATAGATATGGCCTTCTGCATATATAGAGAAATCAATGAATTAAAATATAAATATACAGACACAGCAAAACCATATGTATCAATGCTTGCCAGGAATAAGGAACGTATATCTATTGGATGCGGAGAATTTTATTCAGAATTAAAGGTAGCGGTACAAAACGACGGCTCTAGCAGAGAGAACCAATATTTTGAACATGCATTAACAATCATTACAGCAGAAAAACAGAGCAAAAATATTACGGTTATGAATTCAGTCAGCGGTTTGGTTCCAATCTACTATTATTGTTCTGGAAATGGACGTTTTTGTATAGCAGATAATTTTTGGGATGTGATAGATTATATAAATCCAGATGAAACAGATATGGATATAAATTCTATTAAAGAACACATGTCAATTCCTTTTCCTCTCTATGACAATACATTTGTCAAAAAAATGAAAGTACTGCTGCCAAATACAAAACTTATATATGATTTTGGGAAAGACAGCATTTCTCTTGAGGAACTATTTGATTATGAATATGACGAACGCAACGCCGCTGTGCCGTTAAGCGAAATCCTGGATTCAGCATACAAAAGAATTGATTGCCTTGTGAAGAAAATATATGCAGAATGCGGCGATATAACATATGGTGTAGGGATCAGCGGGGGATTGGATTCAAGAATAATACCGCATTTTTGTAAAAAGAACGGATTAAAAATCGCAGGATTTATTTTTGGCATAAAAAGGCCAAACAGACTGTTTTTATCTCAGGATCACCGAAATGCCGGGAAAATAGCAGATTATTATGAATTTGAGATGACAGAAGTTAAGTGGACTAATAGAAATCTAAGTAAGCGCATTTTAGAAGAGATAAAATATTTTCCTATGGGATCTGCTGAATTTTTTAAGTATGAACCGATTGATGACTTTGATGTTCTAATACATGGCGGGAACGGATATGTAGTAGGAAGTTCTTTGCCGGAAAATATCGAATCCATGACAGAAAATGAGCTTGTAGATTCAATTCGGAAACTTGGCCTTATCTTTTACCCAAACTCTCTGTTTAATCTGCGCATGGAAAAGATTGTCAGATTTCTGACAAACAGAGATAAAAAGATTGAACGCAGACCAGAGTGGTTTGATAAAGTTATATTTCCGGACATTGAAAAAAATATTATTGATAAGCTGCAAGAATATGTAAAAAGTGAAAAATTAAAAGGAAAGAGTAACGTTTATATATTTGAAAAATATTTTCATTATCAGCTGGGATGCAAAAATAAATTCGGTGCATTTGAAAGCCTGAGTGGAAATAAGAGAAGTTTTTCTATTTATATGCCGTATTTGTTCGGAGATACGCTATCATGGGGGTTAGACTGCTTTAAAGGGAGAAAGTTCCTGAAGAAATTTATTTTAACCTATATTCCTGAACTTGGAAATATAGAAGAGCAAAACTATAAGGGAAACATAAAAGCAAAACGGAGCGGTACAATAAGCAAAATAATAAACCTTGGTAAATTTACCGTCAGAGGCAATGGGACTTCAGCAGTGGAAGTAAGGTATTTTAAAAAGAATATTTCTGCGTTTAAGGCAACGATGAATAATGGAACAGTATGGTTTTATAATATTTTTAATATTGAGAACTATATTGACGCCATAGCTAAATTTGATAATACAAGGGTTGCTTCAAGGCTGTGGAAGTTAAAAATGGTTATAGATATTATAGAGAAAAAAGAGTACAAAAGCATGATTATGAATATAGAAGAGGAAAAAGTATGAGAAAAAAACTGGGTATTATCGGCGGTATGGGACCATGGGCAACCTCTTATATATTTGAAAAAATTATTGATACCGTAGATGCTGATACAGATCAGGATCATATTCATACTTTTATAGATAGCAATACAGAGATAACGGATCGGACAAAAGCAATTACAGAAGGGGCAACTTCCCCGGTTGCAGAAATTAACAGGTCAATAGAAAAGCTGGAACAGTGCGGGGCAAGCGTTTTTATTCTGCCCTGCAATACATCTCACTATTTTTTTGAAGACTTTAAGTGCAGTAAGTCCAGCATCATTATAAATATTATTGAGGTTACTGTAAAAGCATGCATGGATATGGATAAGTCAGGAAAGTTTTGCATTTTAGCAACCAATGGGACTATAGATTCCGAACTGTACCAAAAGTGTTTTGACAGTCATAAGCTGAATTATACCATACCAGACAAAGATTTCCAGCAGGCAATTATGGATATGATATATAAAGTAATAAAAAACGGAGGAGACTATAACAAGTTAGACGGATTGACGGAATTTTTTGAACTTCAAATAAAAAACGGAGCAGGGTATTTTGTTTTGGGATGTACTGAATTGTCAATGCTGATGCAGCGGCCGGCTTTTAAGAAATATAGAATGATTGATTCATCTTTGGAACTGGCAAAGTCTGCTATTATTGAATGCGGTTATCCGATGAAAAGTTAGGAAGCAATTATAAATAGGATCATCCGCATAACTATATAGATTGATTTGAGGATATACTTCTATGCACATTAAAGCAGGACAAAGCATGTATAAAAATACGGCTTGGCTAATCATTCTTTCTGTCGCTCTTAAAGGAATAGGATTCATTAACCGAATCGTTATTGCATATTTTTTTGGAACGACAATTAAAACAGATATCTATTACATTGCCAGCGGATTTATTGATGGCTTATCGAGCATTATTTTAGCAAGTCTTAGTGTAGGAATAATCAGTATATATATTAAAGAACAGACTAATGGGAACAGCAGCAAATTCCTGACTAATATTTTGGCCTTTGTTGAACTTGTAATGTTTGCTCTTACTGTTGGATGCTATGTTACGGCTCCATGGCTGTCTATTGTTTTAGCTCCTAATTTAGATAGTTTAAATTTATCAAAATTATCAGAATATATATCAATTTTAACAATTACAATACCTTTTATTGGAGCAGGCAGTGTTATAAGTGCTGCACTTCAGGCTGAAAACCATTTTGCTCCTGTTAAATTAATGGGGACAATTACAAGTGCAGTAAGTATACTGTCAGTAGCCATATTGTCTAGGTCGTTAGGAGAAAAGGCGTTATGCGTTTCTTACATAGCAGGCAATGTTCTTAATGCGGTCTTTGTATTTATTTGTATCAGGAAAGACTACTTATTTAAAATTAAGGATATTAAACTGAATAAAAATAAAATAATAAATTTACTGAACTTAACATTCCCATTGATGATAGGACTGGCGGCCCATGAGATAAATCTGATGATAGATAAGTCTTTGGCAACATCCCTGACTGCAGGAGCCGCTTCCGCTTTATCGTATTGCAGTGTTTTATATTTATTTTTAGAAAACACAATTATAAATAGCATTGTAACAGTCCTTTATCCTAATCTGGTTAAGCATAGAGCAGAGAATCATAACAAGCTGATTGCAAAAGAAACAGGAAAGGCAGTTTATTACACAGAATTAATATTGATTCCGCTTGTTATTGTGACATTCTTTTTTTCGGATACAATTGTTTCTCTCATGTATCAAAGAGGAAAGTTTGATGCAGCATCCTTGTCCCTGACTAGTTTTGCTTTGAAGGGATATATCATTGGCCTTCCATTGGTAGCAATCAGGGATATTGCAACAAGAGTATATTATGCTTATGATGATACCAAAATTCCCTTAAGAATAAATTTGATGTCTGTATGTGTCAATATATTTCTTGACTTTGCATTAGGAAGAGTATTAGGGATTATGGGAATTACCTTGGCAACAACAATATCTAATGGGTTTTCGGCAGTTACACTATTCAAATTGCTTCATAAACATAATAACAGCATCAGAGTTAACCTGATTAGCCTAATACTGCTGTTGGCTTATATATCTGCCGGATGTATATGCTGTATGCTGGCATTAAATTATGAAACACACAGGATGGCTCAGTTGTCTGCTTCAGCGGCGGCTGTTTTTATAATAGAATTATTATTCTTATATTTATTTGACAGGAAGACAATTACAGCTGCCTGTGGTTACATTAATCCAAAATGCAGGGAGAAGGATAAATGAGAATTAGAATAGATGAAAAAATCTCCTTTACAGATGCATATATATTCTTGTATTTATTGATCTATTTCGTACATTATTTTGGGAATTTCAGTTTTAACATTACATATTCCTTTTGGATTATGACAGGCCTTGCAGGCCTTTTTACTGTTTTTGACAGAAGGTCGGAATACAGTAATTATGCAATCAGGCTGCTCTTTATAGATTTGTTTGCAGCTATAGGACTGATAGTAAATAGGAACCGTTCTCCATTTACAGTCTTGATGCTTCCGGTTTCGCAGATGTTTGGAATATATTTATATAAATATAGGGAAAATCTTAGGCTGGTTAACAGGATTGTGAATTTAATGTACGTTTATATTGTACTGTATGCAATTTTTATTCCGCCAAGGCTGGTTAGCGCCAGCCAGGGGATCTATTCCACAAGATTTTCAAGGCTTGTTGGAGGAAATACCGTTTCTATTTTCCTTATTATGTTTTTATCAATTGGTTTAATCTACAAAACATATAGCGGCAGAAAAAACTATTTTATGTTTATAATATCGTTACTTGTTGCATACCGATGCGGAGGAAATGGAGGCGTTTTATCTATTTCAGTTTTTTTAATTGGCTTAATCACATTACAATGGGATAAAAATAAAATGTCGAAGAAAAGAATATTGTTTATAGTTATAGCGGGCTATGGGCTGATCTGCTATTTTGGCTATCAGCAAAAACTGTGGAATTTCCTTACTGACGACAATTCCCGATTTTGGATTTGGTCAAAATACTTGGAATGCATGACAAACTCTGCTAAAGACTTTCTGTTTGGAGCATCAGTTGACAGATATTCTTTTTTGGCGGAGCAGAGAAATATGCATAATACCTTTTTCAACCTGCATTATTACTATGGAATCATTCCTGCGCTTTATTATATTGTGATGATCATCAGCTTATTGATGCTAAGTATTAAAAAGGGAAACTATTTGCTGTTAGTTATTCTGGGCGTAACAGTAATAAGAGGGATGACAGATGAGACTGCTTTTTGCTTTATCTCACTGTGGACTTATGCCTGTTTATTGTTAAAAAGTAATGAGATATCTATTTTTCGAAGAAACATGATTTCTGAATAGTATTCTAATATAAATTAAAAGCAGGAGGCAATTAAGATGAAGTACTGTAAGAAGTGTGTAATGCCCGATACCAGACCGGGAATTTCTTTTAACGCAGAGGGAGTCTGCTCCGCATGCCAGGCCTATGAACGGAGAGCTTCTATTGATTGGAAGGCCCGTTGGAAGGAATTTGAGAGAATCTGCGATAAATACCGCGGCATGAATGGCCCTGGCCATGATTGTGCGATTGCAGTTTCAGGCGGCAAAGACTCCCATTATCAGGTTTATCTGATGAAGAATGTGATGCATATGAATCCGATTCTTTTCTCAGTAGAGGATAATTTCCCTATGACTAAGGCCGGAATGCATAATCTTAAAAATATCTCTGAAGAGTTCGGATGCAGCATTATCAGCATGAAACCGGACATTAAGACGCAGAAGAAGCTGATGCGTTATATGTTTGAGAGATACGGAAAGCCTACATGGTATATTGACCGCCTTATCTACACGTATCCCCTTATTATGGCCGAAAAATTTAATACTCCTTTGCTGGTCTATGGTGAGAATATCAGCTATGAATACGGGGGAAGAGATGCTGCGGATACATATTCAGCGCGGGAACAGCTGAACAATGGAGTGGCATCTGGAATTGATGAACAGGAACTGATTGAAAATACCGGAGTAACGAAGAAGGATCTTTACCTTACCAGAGCACCAAAGCAGGAGGTGCTGGACATGCTTGATCCTGTTTACATTTCTTATTTTACTCAATGGAATAGTTTTGCAAATTATGAATTTGCACGTAAACATGGATTCCACGATTTGTCACATGAGTGGGATAGAGCGCAGCATGTTGAGAATTTTGATCAGGTAGATTCCCGCGCTTACTTGGTTCATCCATGGCTTAAATATCCGAAATTCGGACATGCCTTTGCAACCGATTATTCTGCGCGAATGGTTCGATATGGAATGATTAACAGGGAAGAGGCAGTAAAATTAGTAAAAGAACATGATCCTGTTTTAGACCCTCTGTGTGTAAGGGATTTCTGCGATTTCTGCGGATATACGGAAACAGAGTTTTGGAATATTGTTGACAATCTGTACAACAGGGAGATTTTTGAAAAAGACCACTTAGGCAGATGGGTATTGAAACATCCAATTGAGTAATTATAAAACCATTTTAATGAAGGAGAGACGGAATGTTTAATTTAAATAGATTCATATCGGATAATGTGATCATGCGCCAGCAGTCTATGTTTTTGCCAGACATTGAGGCCAATAGAGACGCACTGTGCAGGAAAATTAAGGACAGGACAGTGCTTGTTATTGGGGGATCAGGCTCCATTGGTTCATCCTTCGTTCGTGCTCTCCTTCCCTTTAAACCAGCATCTTTGGTTGTGGCAGATTATAATGAAAACGCATTGGCAGAATTGACACGGGATCTGCGCTCCACTAAGGGAATGTATGTACCTGACGAGTATATTACATATCCTATGGATTTTGCCTCTCATGTTTTCGAAAAAATGTTCAGATCAAGAGGAGGATTTGACATTGTAGGAAACTTTTCTGCACATAAGCATGTAAGATCTGAGAAAGATATCTATTCCATAGAGGCGTTAATGCAGAATAATGTGCTTCATGCCCGGCATCTTTTGGATTTGTTGGCTGAATACCCTCCGGATGAGTACTTTTGTGTGTCAACAGATAAAGCGGCCAATCCTGTTAATATTATGGGAGCAAGTAAGAGAATTATGGAAGACGTGATTTTTTCTTATTCCGATAAGTTTCCGGTTAAGACGGCCCGATTCGCTAATGTAGCTTTTTCTAACGGTTCTCTTCCAGCGGGATTTCTGGCACGTATACAAAATCTGCAGCCATTGTCTGCACCTTCTGATGTAATGCGCTATTTTGTTTCTCAGGAAGAGGCTGGCCAAATTTGTATGCTTGCCTGTATGCTTGGGAATAATCGGGAAATATTTTTCCCCAAATTTGAAAAGGCCCAGATGCTGGGCTTTGACAAAATTGCAACACGGTTTTTACAAGAACAAGGGTATGAGGTAATGCGTTGCTTTTCTGACGAGGAAGCGATTGATAAGGCGGAAGCCTTAAAGAGAGGAAGCCGCAGCTATCCGGTTCATTATTTCGCTTCGGATACGACAGGGGAAAAAGTGTGGGAAGAATTCTACACTGACACTGAGGAAGTTGACATGGACAGACTTGTATCCCTTGGGGTAATTACAGGCAAAGGGATTCCGGATAAGGAAAAAGTAAAGTGCTTGTTTGAAGCCCTTGCCAGTGCTTTTGCTGCGGACACAAGCAAGGAAGAAATTATTACAATTTTGAAAGGATACCTGCCTAATTTTGAACACATTGAAAAGGGCAAATCCCTGGACAGCAAGATGTAGTGGGAGGTTTTTAGAGTATGAGCCGGTATATTCCGCTTTCGATCCCTAATTTCGAGGGAAATGAACGCAAATATGTGGATGATGCGATTGACAAGGCCTGGGTTTCAACTGCAGGTTCTTATGTTACAGAACTGGAAAAAAGGCTGGCACAATTTCTGTGTATTGATAATGTTTCGGTTTGCCAAAGCGGGACATCAGCTCTCCATTTGGCCCTTGTAGAAGCAGGGGTGGTTCCTGGAGATATTGTTCTGGTTCCTCCTTTGACCTTTATCGCGGCGGTTAATCCTGTACGGTATCAGTTCGCAACACCTCTGTTTATTGACTGTGATGACAGTCTTTGCATGGATTCAGAAAAACTACGGCGTTTTTGCCAGGAAAAGTGTGTGATGGAGAATGGCCATCTTACTCACAACGGAAAAATAGTGCGGGCTCTTGTGGCGGTTCATGTATTCGGCAATATGGCTGATATGGAAACAATCATGGAAGTAGCCGGGAGGTATAATATCAGGGTAATTGAGGATGCCACGGAAGCACTTGGCACCAGATATACAAAAGGAACGTATTCCGGGAAATACGCAGGAACGATCGGAGATTTTGGAGCCTATTCCTTCAATGGCAACAAAATCATTACTACTGGAGGCGGCGGGGCAATAACAGCTAAAAAGCCGGAAACGGTTGATCATCT
Source organism: uncultured Hungatella sp. (assembly GCA_947089145.1). Lineage (GTDB taxonomy): Bacteria > Bacillota > Clostridia > Lachnospirales > Lachnospiraceae > UBA3402. The sequence continues at coordinate 52,740 of CAMUJH010000023.1, forward strand.
TCGTTATCTGTCCACGCAGGCAAAGGATGATCCCCATTTTTACATTCATAACGAAGTCGGTTATAACTACCGTATGACAAATCTGCAGGCAGCTCTTGGCGTTGCACAGATGGAAAAACTGACAGAATTTATTGAGCGCAAGCACAGAAATTTTGATTTGTATAAAAAATTATTTCATGGGTTTGGACTAGGGAAACTGTTGCCTTATAGAGAAGGTACATACTCCAATCAGTGGTTTTATTCGCTAATCATAGATCGAACTAAAGTAAAAGCTGCACTAAAAGAAATTATTGCGGGACTGCAGGAATACGGCGTGGAAACCAGAGCCGTCTGGGGACTGATTAACGAACAGCTTCCTTATATGAAGGAAGAATGCTTTGAACTTGAAAAGGGACCTTACTATGGGGCAAGAGTCCTGAATATTCCTGCCAGCACCCAGCTTACAGAAGACGATATTTACTTTGCGGCAGAGAAGATAAAGGCAGTACTTGAGGAGCTAAAAGAATGATTAATAGTGAACTTCAAAAGTTCATAGGGCATGATAATCTGACAGTCTTTCAGGCCATGCAGAGAATTGATGCAAATGAACACGGTATTTTGATAATCACGTCTCCATCGGACAAGCTGATAGGCAGCCTGTCCGATGGAGACGTGAGGCGCTATCTTCTTTCTGGCGGGAGGCTTGAAGACAACGTGACTCTTGCAACAAATAAACATCTTAAGACTGCTTACAGTTATGATGAGGCAGTTTCCCTGTTTCATAAAAAAAATTATATTGCTATACCTCTGGTTGATGAGAACAGAAACATTGTCAGCATATATCTTGGAAATGAACGGACAGAGCTTCCAAAACCGCCGATTCATATTCCTGTAGTGATTAATGCCGGAGGTAAAGGAACCCGCTTGGAACCCTATACAAAAATTCTTCCAAAACCTTTAATACCAGTGGGGGAACTGCCGATCATTGAACATATCATGCGGCGGTTCCAGGAGTATGACTGCCAGGAGTTTCATATCATTGTAAATTATAAAAAACAGATTATGAAAGGCTATTTTGCAGAGAATGAAGGAAAGTATAACATTATTTGGCATGAGGAAGAGAAAATGCTGGGCACCGGCGGTGGTCTGACTCTCCTCAAGGGAAAGATTCACGAAACTTTTTTCTTTACTAATTGTGACAACCTTCTCATGTCAGATTATGACAGCGTGATTCGCTTTCATAAGAAAAATCAAAATGTTGTCACAATGATCTGCGCATATAAAAATATTCAGATTCCATACGGCGTAGTTGAGATGGGAATGAATGGTTCCATTGAAGAAATGAAGGAAAAACCGCAGTTCTCTTTTTTAACAAATACTGGTATCTATGTTGTTGAACCAGAAGTCCTGGAAGATATGGAAGACGGAATTGCCATAGGATTTCCGGATGTTGTTGGGATGCAGATTGCAAAGGGAAGGAATGTGGCTGTTTATCCCGTAAGCGAAAATGAGTGGCTTGATATGGGCCAGCTTCCGGAACTGGAAAGGATGCGTAAAAAACTGTATGGTGAGTGAGTATGGAAAAGATTGTAATCATTGGGTATGGCGGTCATGGAAAGAGTGCGGCTGACAGCATCAGGGCAGCAGCGCATTTTGAGATTGGGAGGGCAGCATAATGAAAATAGGGTATTTTGCCGACGGCCCCTGGGCACATAAAGCCTTGGCCAGACTGGCAGAAGATAAAGACATTGAGATTTCCTTTATTTGTGTAAGATACGATCACCAGGATTCGGTTTTGATCGAGGAGGGAAGAAAACAGAAGATTGACGTGCTCTGGCACAAAAATATCAATTCCGCTGATTTTATAGAACGGATAAAGCCATATGGCTGCGATTTGTTCGTTTCCATGTCGTTTAATCAGATCTTCAAGACGGAAATCATAAATATTCCTCCGTTAAAGACCATTAACTGCCACGCAGGCAGGCTTCCCTTTTACCGGGGAAGAAATATTCTAAATTGGGCGCTGATTAATGATGAGAAGGAATTTGGCATTACGGTCCATTATGTTGATGAAGGAATTGACACCGGAGATATTATTCTGCAGAAAGTATATGAAATTACGGATGAGGATAATTACCAGACCCTTCTGACCAGGTCTTACGCCGGATGCGCAGATGTTCTGTATGAAGCTGTCCGGCAGATTCTGTCTGGCAGGGTTCAGCCTATAAAGCAGGACAGCATTGATCCTGTGGGAACGTATTGCGGAATGAGAGGGCCAGGAGACGAACTGCTTCAATGGAACCAGACCAGCAGGGAAATCTTTAATTTTGTAAGAGCAATCTGCGCACCGGGGCCTATGGCATTGACCTTTGTGGATCATGTTCCTGTTTCGGTTAACAGGGTATCCATCATAGCAGGGGCGCATACATATAAAGGAATTCCCGGTCAGATTATCGGCAAGACAGAAAGGGGCTGGCTTGTTAAGACTCAGGACACGATGATAGAGCTTGAAGAATACAAGACAACAGGCAGACTGGGCATAGGAAAGAGGTTTAAGAATGAATAGCACAAAGCATATATGCATTATTGCCGAGGCAGGAGTTAATCACAATGGGAGCATGGACATAGCAAAGCAGCTTGTGTGCAGGGCAAAAGAGTCCGGTGCGGATTACATCAAATTTCAGACGTTTGTCCCTGAAAATCTGGTATCCCGGTTCGCTCAGAAGGCAGAGTACCAAAAAGAAACTACAGGAGAGAAAGAGACACAGCTTCAGATGCTGAGGAAACTTGCCCTGACCTATGATGATTTCCATATGCTAAAAGAGTACTGCATGGAAATGGGAATCGGATTTGTCTCCACGCCGTTTGACTTGGACAGCATTGATTTTTTAGAGAGCCTGGATATGGATTTCTGGAAAGTGCCTTCCGGGGAGATTACAAATCTTCCGTATCTGGAGAAGATAGGAAAAACAGGCCGGGATGTTGTGCTTTCCACCGGAATGTGCCAGATAAAGGAAATCCGGGATGCCCTGGAGGTGCTTGAGAAAAACGGAGCCGGGAATGTTACAATCCTGCACTGCAATACAGAATATCCGACTCCATATACAGATGTAAATCTGAAGGCAATGGCTCACATACAGAGGGAAACGGGACTGCCTGTGGGGTATTCGGATCATACGGCTGGAATTGAAATTCCCATAGCAGCGGCAGCCCTCGGTGCGGCGGTGATTGAGAAGCATTTTACCCTGGATAAAACCATGGAAGGCCCAGACCATAGGGCAAGCCTGGAGCCGGACGAACTGAGGCAAATGGTTTTGGCTATCAGGCATGTTGAGGCTGGGCTGGGGGATGGGATCAAAAGAAGAACAACATCTGAGAGCAAAAATTTGTCTATTGTAAGGAAAAGCGTTGTGGCAAAAAGGAATATAGCAAGAGGCGAAGTACTTACAAAGGAGAATATCACTGTAAAGAGGCCGGGAAATGGCATCAATCCAATGAAGTGGAACGAAATTATCGGAACCTTTGCAAGCAGGGATTTTATTGAGGATGAGTTGATAGAACTATGAAAAGAATTGTGATTTTAACAGCTACGCGGGCTGAATATGGATTACTGCAGCCTATAATCAAAAAACTTCAGCAGGAGACAGACTATGAAATGCTCCTTGCGGTAACGGGAATGCACCTTTCACCGGAGTTTGGGCTGACTGTGCAAGAAATAGAATGTGACGGCATACCGATAAACAAACGAATTGAGATCGTTCTAAGCTCAGATACTCCGGTTTCGATTTCAAAATCAATGGGGCTAGCCATGATTAGCTTCTCAGAATATTTTGATGAGTGTAAGCCGGATGCATTAATGGTTTTAGGGGATCGGTATGAAACACTTGCCGTATGCTGTGCGGCGATGAATGCAAGAATTCCTATTTTCCACCTTAATGGCGGGGATGTGACTGAGGGCATGGTTGATGAGGCTGTCAGGCATTGTATTACTAAGATGAGCTACCTCCATTTTGCCAGTACTGAGGCTTACCGAACCCGTATCATTCAGATGGGAGAAAGCCCTGACAGAACGTTTCATGTAGGTGCCATGGGAGTTGAAAATGCGTTGCATATCATGCCGGTACCTCTATCTGAATTAGAAGCTAGTATTGGGTATGAATTAGGAAATCATTATGCGGTTGGAACCTTTCACCCTGTCACGCTGGAGAATTCAACAGCAGAAACTCAGATCAGGGAGATATTGTCTGCAATAGACTGCCATAAGGACATCCGCTTTTTATTTACAAAAGCGAATTCGGATGCAAACGGAAGAATAATCAACCAAATCCTGTCTGATTATGCTGCAAAAAATTCAAATTTATATCTGGTTGATTCTCTTGGAAGAAAACGGTATATGAGCGCACTAAGGTATGCAGAATTCGTCATTGGAAATTCTTCCAGCGGATTAATGGAAGCCCCAAGTTTTGGTATTCCTACGATTGATATTGGAGATCGCCAAAAAGGGCGTATAGCGGGAGAAAGCGTTATTCATTGCCGGCCCGACAGAGCGTCAGTCAATGAAGCAATAGACTTGGCGCTGTCAGAGAATTTTAAGAAAATAGCCAGCAATGCAAAAAATCCATATGGGGATGGCAATACTTCTGTGAAAATATTGGAGATTATTAAAGATTTCATGGAACATAACAAAATTAACTTAAAAAAGAAGTTTTACGACATTGCATTTTCATTGACAGAAAGCATAGGTGCACAATGAATCATATTGCGGTTATTCCGGCAAGAAGCGGATCGAAAGGGTTAAAAGATAAAAACATAAAATTGTTAAATGGAATTCCTCTTATTGGATATAGCATAACAGCAGCAAGAAAGTCTGGGCTTTTTTCTCATATAATGGTTTCCACGGACAGCCAGGAATATGCAGAGATAGCTATGGCGCAGGGAGCAGAAGTGCCCTTTCTGCGATCTCCCAAAACCAGCAGTGATGAGGCTGGAAGCTGGGATGTTGTCAAAGAGGTGCTTGCCGGATATGCGGAACAATTCAATACGGTTTGCTTACTGCAGCCAACATCGCCGCTGAGGACAGCACAGGACATAATCAATGGTTATACAGAACTTGAGGCAAAAAAAGCTGACGCAATTACTGCTGTCTGCAAAATGGATCATTCGCCACTGTGGTCAATGACCTTAGATGAGGACTGCTCGTTAAGTGAATTCCGCAGGAATTTGCAGATAGTCCCGCGGCAGATGATGAAAATTTACTACCAAATAAATGGTGCATTATATATTAGAAAAATTACTTATTCTGCTGAAGGCAATATAGCCTTACATAATGATAAAGAATATGCAGTAATTATGGAGCGCAGTCGAAGCGTGGATATTGACACGATTGAAGATTTTGAATATGCAGAATACTTAATCAGAAAAGAAAAAAATCTATTATAAAATAAAGCTGACTTCCTTTATCCATTAGCATCTTCCTTTCTAAAATCGTTATATGCCGGGGCAGACTTTGAAAACCGCCTCGGTTAATCTGGCTGAACATCAAAGGTATTTCCCGGTTTGTCAGCGTCAATTCATAGAATTTTCGCCCCAGGTTTCTTCTGTCCAATGGCTTTTTACACGGAGATAGCCGCCTGCCAGCAGAAGGCTCCATAGAGCCTGTGATAACCTTAACTAACTGAAATTGGCAGTGACAGTAACCAAAAGTACAAAAATTAAGGAAACACGCTCTAAAAAAACTATGCACTTTCTCCAAACTATGATATAATCAAAAGCGACCGGCATAACCGGCATTATGTGATTCCGGATCAGTTCCCGAAACCTATGGATACAGGAAATCCGGAAATCAGGCTTCAAACACAAGGAGGAAATGTAATGAAGAGAAGATTGTTAGCAGTACTCATGGCAGCAGCTATGACGGCAGGACTAACAGCCTGCGGCGGAGGCGGCGACAGCGCTTCTGAAACCACCGGGGCGGCAGGGGCGTCAGAGACTACGGCGGCAGCAGAGACTAAGACTGCAAGCGAGCCTTCCAGCGGAGGGTTTGAGCTGGCTTTGGTCACAGACCTTGGAACCATTGATGACAAGTCCTTTAACCAGGGCGCCTGGGAGGGACTGACCAAGTATGCGGAAGAGAACGGGATTTCTTACAAGTACTATCAGCCCCAGGAGGGAACCACGGATTCTTATTTGGAGACGATTGGCCTTGCGGTGGAAGGCGGGGCGAAACTGGTGGTATGTCCCGGATTCCTGTTTGAAGAGCCGGTTTACCTGGCTCAGGATCAGTATGCGGATACCCATTTCATTCTTCTGGACGGAGAACCCCACAGCGGCGATTACTCGGAATACAGAACCAATGACAATGTAATGCCGATTCTTTTCCAGGAGGATCAGGCAGGATTTTTGGCAGGCTATGCAGCGGTTAAGGACGGAAACACCAAGCTTGGCTTTATGGGAGGCATGGCAGTTCCGGCAGTTATCCGTTTCGGATACGGATTTATTGAAGGAGCCGAGGCGGCGGCAGCGGAGATGGGGATCACCGGCGTTGAGGTAATGTACAATTATACCGGCGCATTTGCGGCTACGCCGGAGGCGCAGTCCATGGCAGCTTCCTGGTATCAGAACGGAACCGAAGTGATCTTCGGCTGCGGCGGCGCCGTAGGAAACTCTGTAATGGCGGCGGCTCACGAGAAAGGAGCCAAGGTTATCGGCGTTGACGTTGACCAGAGCTTTGAATCCGAGACTGTTATCACTTCTGCCATGAAGCTTCTGTCCAACTCCGTTTATGACGGGGTAAAGGCCTTTTATGACGGCAGCTTCCCAGGAGGAAAGACCAGCGTATTTACCGTGGAGAACAACGGCGTGGGACTTCCCATGGAGACATCCAAGTTTGAGTCCTTCACCCAGGAAGACTACGATGCGGTCTATAAAAAACTGGTTGCCAAAGAGTTTGAACTTGTTCAGCCGTCAGCCGATAACATTGACCCGACTGTTGACTTGAGCGTATCAGCGGTGACAATTAATTATGTAGAGTAAGCTTTATGCATACAGGGGGCTGATTGCAAACAGGGTTTGCAGCAGCCCCCTTTTGTCTAATTTCCGGAAAATAAGGGGGAAACCTGATGGATTATGTTATTGAAATGCTTCACATCACAAAGAAGTTTCCTGGGATCATCGCAAATGATGACATTACGATTCAGCTGAAAAAGGGCGAGATCCATGCGCTCTTAGGAGAGAACGGCGCCGGCAAATCCACCCTTATGAGTGTCCTTTTCGGGCTGTACCAGCCGGAGGAGGGAGTCATCAAGGTTAAAGGCAGGGAAGTAAAAATCAAGGGGCCTCTGGATGCCAATGCATTGGGGATTGGCATGGTGCATCAGCATTTTAAGCTGGTTCATAATTTTACGGTGCTTCAGAATATTGTACTGGGCATGGAGACTGTAAAAAAGGGCCTCCTGAAAATGGATGACGCCCGAAAGAGGGTTATGGAGCTCAGTGAGAAATACAATATGTTCATTGATCCGGACGCGCTGATCAGCGATATCACCGTGGGAATGCAGCAGAGGGTGGAGATCCTGAAAATGCTGTACCGGGACAATGAGATCATGATCTTTGATGAGCCTACGGCGGTTCTGACTCCCCAGGAGATCGACGAGCTGATGGCGATCATGAAGAATCTGACGGATGAAGGCAAATCAATTTTGTTTATCACCCACAAATTAAATGAAATCAAGGCGGTGGCGGACCGGTGCAGCGTCCTGCGCCGCGGGAAATATATTGGAACCGTTGATGTAAAAACCACCAGCAAGGATGCCATGTCGGAGATGATGGTGGGGCGCAAGGTAAACCTGACAGTGGAAAAGGCCCCCGCAAAACCTGGAGACGTGGTGCTGAAGGTGGACGGCCTCTGCGTGGATGCCAAGCAGGAGGGCCATACGAAAAAACTGGTGTCAGACGTAAGCTTTCAGGTGCGCCGGGGGGAGATCGTCTGCATCGCAGGCATTGACGGCAATGGGCAGACCGAGCTGGTTCAGGCGATCACAGGAATCCGCCCTGCAAACAGCGGAACGGTGCAGGTAAACGGGGAGGACGTGACCAGGAGATCCATCCGCTATAAAAATACTCACGGCATGGCCCATATTCCCGAGGACCGGCACAAACATGGCCTGGTGCTGGACTACAACCTGGCCTATAACGGGGTTCTGCAGCAGTATTTTGAACCGGAGTTCCAGAACCATGGCTTTCTGAAAGAGGATGCCATCTACAGCTACGCGGACAAGCTTATTGCTGATTTTGACATCCGAAGCGGCGAGGGAGCCGCCACAATTACAAGAAGCATGTCCGGCGGCAATCAGCAGAAGGTAATCGTTGCCAGGGAGATTTCCAGGAAACATGACCTTCTTTTAGCCGTGCAGCCTACCAGGGGCCTGGATGTAGGCGCTATTGAGTATATCCATTCAGAACTGGTGAAGCAGAGGGACAGCGGTTCGGCAATTCTGCTGGTTTCCCTGGAACTGGACGAGGTGATGAACCTAAGTGACAGAATCCTTGTGATCTTTGAGGGCCATATTGTGGCCCAGCTTGATCCGAAGGAAGTTACCGTGCAGGAACTAGGACTATACATGGCAGGCTCAAAGAGAGAGGGGAAAGCAGATGAAACTTAAGAATAAACGAAATTATGTTGGCGTTCTTTCTTCTGTGTTCGCCATCTTTATCGGACTGCTGGTAGGGCTTGTGGTGCTGATTCTGTGTAACCCGTCTCAGGCCCTGCCGGGATTTATGACGATCCTTACAGGCGCATTTACCCACGGGATGCGGGGAGTGGGACAGGTGTTTTACTATGCCACGCCGATTATCCTTACAGGCTTGTCAGTGGGGTTTGCGTTTAAAACGGGCGTGTTTAACATCGGGACTCCCGGGCAGTTTATTATGGGAGCCTTCGGGGCGGTGTATGCGGGAATCATGTGGGACCGGCTGGGAGGGCTCCATTGGGCTGCGGCGCTTCTGGCAAGCATTGCCCTGGGGGCCTTTTGGGGCCTGATCCCAGGACTTTTGAAGGCATATTTTAACGTGAATGTGGTTATCTCCTGCATTATGATGAACTATATCGGCATGTATCTGGTCAACTGGACCGTGAGAAGCAATAAGGCCCTGTTTAATACTCTGCGAAACGAGTCCAAGGATGTGGCCGCTACGGCGGTGATTCCCAAAATGGGGCTTGACAAGGTGTTTGCCGGGTCCAGCGTTAACGGAGGGATTGTCATTGCCATCGCGGTGGTAATCCTGATTTATATCCTGTTAAATAAGACAACGTTCGGGTATGAGCTGAAGGCCGTGGGCTACAATCAGGATGCGGGAAAATACGCAGGAATCAATGAGAAGCGCAATGTGGTGGCAGCCATGATGATCGCAGGCGCCATTGCCGGGCTGGCAGGAGGCCTTTTGTACCTGGCAGGAACCGGAAAGCATATTGAGATCAAAGACGTGCTTGCCGCCGAGGGGTTTACAGGGATTTCCGTGGCCCTTTTAGGGTTAAGCCATCCCATAGGAGTACTGTTTTCCGGCCTGTTTATCGCATATCTGACTGCAGGCGGGTTTTATCTTCAGCTGTTTGAGTTTTCCACGGAGATCATTGATATTATTGTGGCAGTGATTATTTACTTCAGCGCGTTTGCTCTGATTGTGCGGTCGATTCTGGGCAAGATACAGGAGAAAAGGGCCAAGAAGGAAGAAATGAAAGGGGGAGGCGGTCAGGAATGAGTGTAATTTACTTTATTTTTCAGCAGACTATGCTCTTTACGATTCCACTGATGATCGTGGCTTTGGGAGGCATGTTTTCCGAGCGCAGCGGCGTGGTGAACATTGCCCTGGAAGGAATCATGATCATGGGGGCGTTTACCAGCATCCTTTTTCTAAACCTGACCGGAGGGAAAATGTCGGGACAGGTTCAGCTGATTCTGGCTATTTTGATTTCCATGGCAACAGGCGCGGTGTTCTCCCTGACCCATGCCTATGCGGCCATCAACATGAAAGCGGACCAGACCATCAGCGGCACGGCTCTCAACATGTTTGCGCCGGCATTTGCCATTTTCGTGGCCAGGGTTATCCAGGGGGTTCAGCAGATTCAGTTTACCAATACCTTCCGAATTGATTCCGTGCCGGTGCTTGGAAAGATTCCGGTTATTGGGCCTATGCTGTTTCAGAATGCGTATATTACCACCTACCTGGGTATCATCATTCTTGTGGCGTCAGCCCTGGTGCTTTACAAAACCAGGTTCGGGCTGCGTCTTCGTGCCTGCGGCGAGCATCCCCATGCAGCAGATGCGGCCGGCATTAACGTATATCGGATGCAGTATGCGGGAGTTGTGATTTCAGGGGCCCTTGGGGGCCTTGGAGGTCTGGTGTTCGTGGTTCCTACCTCCACCAATTTTAATGCGGATGTGGCCGGATACGGCTTTTTGGCCATTGCGGTTCTGATCTTCGGCCAGTGGAAGCCGTGGAAAATCCTGGGGGCGTCACTGTTTTTCGGGCTGATGAAGGCTATTGCGGCGGCATACTCGGGAATTCCGTTTTTGGCTTCCCTGGGAATCCCCAGCTATCTGTACAAAATGGTGCCTTATATTGCTACCATGGTGGTGCTTATGTTCACGTCCCAGAATTCACAGGCGCCCAGGGCCTCCGGCGTGCCTTATGATAAGGGGCAGAGATAAATGTATTTCCGGAATCTCTCTGTGCCTGATTTTGTGAGATGATTTTTTTGACAGATGTGCATAAATTTATGTGCATATGACGGAAAATCAGCCACAAAGGCAGGTG
>CAMUJH010000024.1 GCA_947089145.1 uncultured Hungatella sp.
CCTCCGTGCCGTTATAAAACGTCACCAGCTTCGGCACCGGGAGGGTTATAAGCTTACAGGCTCAGCGTCCACTCCTTCCTGCCCTTTTTTCCGAACAGGAAGGTGAACAGGCGGTCCTTGTGTTCCCTGTTTACTGCTGCCATCTTTAAGCATTCACTCCTTTCCTGGATCACCGGGCCATCCGGATCGATTCCGATACCAACATTATACTCAAGCAGTGGCCAAAAAACAATACCTGCCTTTTAATTCCTGCCAAATCGTGAATACCGCCTTGGCCAATGCCCCTGTCTTGCCACAGAACATTGATCCCAAAGAAAATGAATTACCCCACTGCAAGCTGCGTGGAATTGAACCCGGAGAGATTAAAATTTCAATTCCCGTATATTCTTAAGCGTCTCCCCATAAGGCCTCCCCTTGCCGAACAGTAGCGTGGTTCCCAGCACAAACCCCTTTACCCCCTTGGGGGCGTATTCCAGAATCTTGTCTGCGCCGCAGGCCCCGTCCCAATAGATTTCAAAGTCCATGTCCTCCTTAATGGACAGAAGCTTGGTAAGCTTTTTCCCCACATAGGGCAGGTACATCTGCCCTGCGTTTCCCGGGTTTACAGACATCACCAGCACCTTTTTCACGATCCGCAGCATCTCCAGCACCGTCTCTACCGATGTCCCTGGATTAATTGCGATGCCGGGGATCATCCCGGCATTAATCACCTTCTGCAAAGTGGTGGACGGATGGTACTCCGCCTCAGGGTGAATGTATACGGTATCGCCTTTCCTCAGATTCCCCAGAAACAGATCCACGCAGTTATTGGGATGCTCGATCATCAGATGGACATCCAGCGGCTTGGACGAGGCGGAAGCTATGTAGCGCATATCGTTTAACGACATGGCAAAATTCGGCACATACCGTCCGTCCATGATATCAATATGGAAAGAATCGATCCCTCCCTCATCCAGTTCCCTTACCTCTTTCTCCAGGTTGCCGTAATTGGCGCACATCATGGAGGCCGTTAACTCAAATTGCATATTCAGCACCTCTTTCCTCATCCTTTCGCATTGGTCAAGAACTTTCACTTTTCTCTTATAATCTCCGGAAGAGAAAAATGATCTCTGTCCAGATTCAGTGCCACTGCCATATCCAGGCCGGAAGGTTTCCGGTCATTGACCAGTATCCGCTCCCCCATGGGCATGTCAAATAAAATCCGGTCAAATCTTATGCCATGGCTTTCTAAAAACGCCAAGGTTTTTTCCCTGTAATATTCCTGCCTGGAAGTCAGGATGATCACCTGGTCTTCTTTTGGCAGTTTGTCCAAATATTCTTTTACGCCTTCCAGCAGGGTATCTTCCCCGTGGCTTTTATAGCCGTTATGTTTCACCAATGTCCCGTCCAAGTCGAAAATCCAGGTCTTTGGAAGCGTTGACAGCGTCAATACCTGCTCCATTGGAATCCCTCCCCAATCATAATATTTTCCCAGCCTTCCAGCCAGTATATCTCCATGGCTTTCCATTGGGTATCACAGTACTGGTAATCCGGATACAAGGCGACTTTCCGGCAGCAGGCGTCCCGAATCACGTCACAGAGCCCGCTGCGGATGCCGATAAATGTCCCCGCCCGTTCCACTGCTGACCGCATCTCCTCAATAGGCGGGGAAATAGGGCATGTATTTGGCAGAGGCTTCTCGTCCCCCGCAACGTTGGTATAGCAGTCATATCCCCGATCCAGATAATCTTTCACAATCCGCTCCCACACCTCCGCTTCCAGCGCCGTCACGGATTTGGCATAAGGCGAAAAAATTACAGACCTTCCCCGCTTCATTTCTTTCAGCCTGCCATATGGCTTCAAAAATACCGGAGAGAATGGTTTCGTCCAAGGAGGAAGCCCGAATATCCCGCAGCAATAGATTTTCTCCAACGGAATGCATTTCATGTAAAGCGCTTTTGAAAGATTTACCGCATAGGGCCTGTCCTGATGGGGGATAAAAATATCCGGCTCATCAAAAAACAGCGCCGCCTGAACGGCTTCATCCATCTCCCTCTGGGCAAACACCTCTACCGGATAATCAGAAAAAATCCTGACAACCTGGCCGCAGGCCGCCCCAACCACCGCTATCACGCATTGGGCGGCCTTCCTCTTCTGTATAAAATGGGGAAGATATGACATGGTAAAATAGATATCGCCTAAGGCGGAAAAGGGACATAGGAAAATAAAGCGGTCAGGATATGCCTCCCTTAGGCACAGCAGGGTGAGTCTCCCCCGCTCCGCCCGCCTATGCTTTCGAAGCATTGTCTCCGGGGACAGGGAATATTCTGCGTAAGTGTTGTAGTCAACCAGTTTCTCCACCCGCCCGCTGTATCCCAGGCGTTTCAGCTGGTCAGCCATGGCGGCGTAAGCCCTTGCTGCTATGCACACAATCGTATTTTCCTGATGTCTTTCTTCCCGAACCGTCTCCGGTGAAACAATCCTGATCTTTCGGTAATGCTTTCCCTGCTTCGCCTCATTGTTATCTAAAATCGCTTCAACAGGAAACCCTCGATCCAAAAGCAGATCTGCCAATTCCTCTGTTGCATTGCAATGTCCAAACAGGTATATTCTTCTATTCTGGACGACTCCTGTCCGGATCAGCCCATCCAGACAGGAAACCATCTCCTCATAATGCAGCTTATCCACCCTTTACTACCATCCCGCCTCTGTTAATTCAATGAAAAAGTGCGCAGATCGCTTCTTCCTTTGTAAGAATTCCAGCATCCACAAAATTCAGTATCCCTCCAAAGCTTTCCTCCTGCGAAAGTAATTGAAACCGATCTGAAAATTCATACATAAAATAAAGTTCCCTTAACTGCCTTACGGTTTGGTGCGGCAGCTTCCGGCAGGAAAAACGCTTTCCTTCTGCAAGATTTTCATCAGACAAAACCAATATTTTTTTCCTACAGTTTTCCAGTTTATCAGAATCGCCAAACTGTATGAAAAGATCAAGATATTCCTGACTCACAGCAGGAATAAGAAATATCCTGTCATAGTATTCCAAATCTTTTTCCAGTTCCTCCAGCAGCACATCATGATATCCAGCCATAAGCCTCCCGATTCCCTATGAAATAACTTCTTTTTTCTTTCTGTCATAAACACATTGACTGATTTTTACTGCCATCCTTTGATAATAGCCGCAGTTATAGTAAACCGGCTTGCATCCAAAAGAAAAATCCCCGTGGGTAAATGCCAATTCTGCAAACTCCGAAGCATCTGCTATGACGGCATCCGGCAGGCACTCTGACAGCTGCCTGTAGCACCATTCCAATTCCCGGTTTTGTTCCCGGATGGCATCCGCCTGCGGATACTCTTCTGATCTGTCATAATATACGCTGTGGCGTTCACATAAAAAATTTTTAACAATAATGATGGGACGGCCAGACTGTTTTAATTTATCCGCAAAATGCGGAACATACCTTTTAAACAGCCTTCTTCTCTCTTCACACAGAAAAGGGAGCCTGGCATATCTGTTTAATTCCCGCAGGTGAAGTTCCTGTAAAAATTCCGAATCCGTAATATAGCAGCCCTCACGGATCTCCACTAAATCATAAATTTCATCCAGCAGATCAATGACAATGTAATCCGCCTTCTGCAGATTCGCGCTGCGGCAAAATGTTTTATTTACATCCTGCTCCACACATCTTTTCCGATATGCATTTTTAAACCCGGCGGAACAACCAGACAATGTTTCCCCCGCCCCGTCGCACATCAGGCTGATAATGCTGCTGTACCCATAATCCTCTTTTAAGAAATCCTCATCCAGCAGCATGGCATGGAGGATCACCCTCAAATTATAGCTTCCTGCTAAAACACAGCTTTTCTCCTGCAGTTCAAGATCCAGATATTTAGAAAACCATTGGTTCAGGCAGCCTTTAAACTCGGAAAAAAAATCTGCATATTGGTTTTTTACTTCCAACGGCACATTAAGATCGCTCCGCTTTTTCAGGCGGAACAAAATATCCTTAAAAATGTGAAAGGACACCTCATATAACTGCATCCAGCACGCTTCAAAATGTCCGTCCCTTTGAAAGCTCTTATTTAATTCGTCAACGCTTTGGCGCACCTCAAAATAGTGGTCATAACTTGTAGACAAATTTCCTTCCCGCATATAGCGGTAATTATAAAGCGGAATGTCCAAAAAACAGATCCTGTCAGCCCTGGCATACAGCTGCGCATTGAACACCAGATCCTCACAGATACGGTTGCTCATGGCAATATCCCCACGTTTCACCAGTTCTGCGGAAAACATCTTATTACACAAGAGCGGCATTAAGTGCCCCAGGGGCTCTGCACTCTCTTTCATGCTCACCGCCTGTGCAGTCTTATATTCCAGCGGCCACTCTGTATTCTCTTTCCCTGCGTACCGGTACGAAAAGACGCAGATATCAGCACCCTGTTCTGAAATGCGGCTTCTCACCTGCCAAACCAATCCCGTATCCAAATAATCATCCGAGTCAACGAACAAAACATATTTCCCTGCCGCCAGCCGGATTCCCAGGTTCCTTGTAATGCCCTGGCCTTCATTCCGTTTTTCAATATACCGGATTCTGGAATCAAGCCTTTCCCATTTCCTGCATATTTCCCCAGAATGATCCGTAGAGCCATCATTGATCATAATAATTTCCAAATTCCGGTATGTCTGGTTTACAACAGATTGGATACATTCTTCCAGATAAGCTTCCGTATTATATACCGGGATAATTACTGACACCATAAGGCTCCTCCAGGATCTCTTTTTGCTGAACAGCTTCAATGATCTTCTGTTTCAAAACATCTTCGTCTTTCTTTTCATAGACAAATTCCACGGCATCCGGGTTTAACCCCATTTTTTTCAAGCTGAAATACTCGTATCTGGCAGCGTTGAAGCCGCTTTCATACAGAATAACCATTTTACATTTGGCCTGGCTGACAATATCACATAAACCGCTTCTCAGCGCAACAAATCCCCCGGCATACTCCAGCACCTGAACCGCTTCCTCATAGGGAAACCAGATTGGCACCGTTCCGGGAACAGGCCGCTCCGCATCCCCGCTGCAGTTTGTCGCCACGGTCCATCCCTTTTTCACCAAATCCGCCGCAATCTCCGCCCAGGCCTCGATTCCCATCTCCGGCACAAAGGAACCGGCATACGGAGCCATAATCACGGTTCTATGAGGTTTTAACCCCAGCCTTTTAAACAGAGCTTCCGCATACCCGCTTTGCCCGTTTATTTCAATCCGTTTCTTTTCCGTTCCACAAGGCAAATCAAAAACGTCATATAAAAACATTTCATTGAACGTGATCTGCGGGTACTCGTCCGCGTATAAATACCGCTTGGTCCGCCAGCCCCAATACAGCAATGGCTTCACCAGCATTTTCCTGCTTCCGAGAAACTCCCACGCTTTCAGCAGCTTTTCCATCTCATCCTTTGATACCCGTTCAATCTGCCCAACGCCAAACAGCAGCGCTGTTTTCCTGCAGCTTTCCGCTGACACTGCCATGACATACGGCCCGGGCTGTTCCTTCTTCAAAAATGCGTCCAGATATACGCATGCCATATAAATATCCCCCGTCCCGGGATAGGGGCATAAGAACAGCCAGCGATTTTGCGGATAACTTTGCTGAATCCGCAGATAAATCCTGTATCCTTCCTCTGCGTCCGCAAAGCGCTCCTGCAAAATTTCCAGGGAGTCGTCATCCTTCCTTCGGCTTTCTGTTACCGGAATATGGAGCATACTGCCGCACCCAAGGGCATGCAGCTGCTCTTCCATCTCCCGGTAATATTTCGAGCATATGATCACAGCCGCATCCCCGTCCTGTTCCTGAAAATACGATTCCGGCAAATAAACCGGAACTCCCAGACAGGTTCCCCCTGCTTTTTTCTTATTATTATCCAATATGGCCTTAAGCCGGACACCATTCTCAAGCAGCACGTCCCGGATATCTCTTGTATAAATGGTACACCCGAAAATCAGGACATCTTTTTCTGTAAAGTATCCTCCCTGGATACTTCTTTCGATTTCTTCTTTAATTAACCGCCTGTCTTCTTCTAATGCTAACATTGCTCTTCCATCCTACACATATAAGGCGTTCTTCACATAGTCTTCAAGAGTAATCCCCGCCTTCCCGATGATATGCGGATTTCCATATGGCTCCTCCAAAGAAATGACCACCACTGACGGATGAAACTGAACCAGCCTGTAATAATCCAATAAGCCGTTTAAACGCTCCCTGTCCGTCTTTGCCAGGCAAACCGCACTGTCCGCCATGACTGACTCCGCCTGTTTTAGTACTGCGTCCTGATCCGTCGCAATCACCGCCTTATTCAGGTATTTTTTCTTTAAATACCATGGCAGCAGCTTCACTGCCGTCTGATTTAGCTCGCTGTCCAATGCCGGGAATACAAAGATGCCCGTCTTCTCATTTATGGGGAACTGCCTTTTTAAGGCTATCCAGTACTCCCGTCCCCCCACGGCTCCCTGGTATTCTTCTGACAATTCAAAATCCATTCTCTTCTGCTCCATTGACGTACCAGCCATTTCCGGTTTCTTAGGCCAGCACCTTGCCAATATGTCCGCCGGGATGGTTGCGCTTAAACTGCCCAAGCCCTACTTCCATCTTCTCGGCAACCATCATCGCCAGCCCCTGCAATACAATTAAATTTATAGTGGTAGAATTATTGGGCATAATGTTCCATAAATCCCCCTCATGGTTTAAGTCCAGCACGATGCTGTTTGGGATCTCTTTGGCAAGTATGCTTTCCCGCTGAAAGGTCAGCAGCCACATAGCGATGTCCCGTTCCTTTAAAAACTTTGCCAGGTATACGGATTCCCAGGTTTCTCCGCTCTTCGTCAGGAGAATCACCATGTCGCCGTCTTTTACCACTCCCATGTCGCCATGTACCGCTGAGTTTGTATGTAAAAAGCAGGCATCCAGCCCCATTGAAACCATGGAGCCCACAAACTTGTCACAGATAGGCACATTTTTCCCCAAACCGGTTACAATAATTTTGCGGCCCGACCGCAGGACTTCCACCGCTTCATCCACAAGGCGTTCAAATTCTCTTTCATTCAGCGAGTGAATGGAATGGTCAAATTCTTCTAACTGTTTCTCAAAATACCGAATCATAGCACATCCTCCAAGTAATACAATCCATTATAGAAAGCCCCGCAAACCGAATCATAATCCTGCCACGCATAAGTCGTCAGGGAAAGCCAGATCACGGCATGGAGAAGTTTTATCTCATGCTCCTTTGCCCCTGTCAGTTCAAAAAAATCACGCTCCATATCTTCCCAATGGTTGGAGGCGATTTGAAGGGAAATGCCCTTCTCCCCTATTTCCAGGCGGAAATTCTTAAGGTTAAACTGATCATAATTCCCGGCAATGGAGTAGTAAAGCTTTGCCCAGTCATAGCGGATGTCACCATAAAGCTCCGTATGCCCGAAATACCCCCTGGGATCAATCAATACCGGAGAGCCGTCCTCCCGAAGCATCAGATTCGAGAATGTACAGTCGCCATGGATGAAATGGAACTTTTTACATTCCAGCCTATCCAGGCAGCGTTCCAGCTCCCTTTTGTGGTAATAGACATTCCTGCACCTTTTGCCATTTACCAGGATCTCCCTCTCATTGGCAAAAGGCACCAGATCACGGATCTTGGAAAGCCTGTCCATGGTCTTTTTGTAATAAGCCTCCTTCATGCTGAAGGAATCCCCAGGGATCTGCCCTGCCCCGTGGAGAAGATGCAGGGCGCCGATAACTTTGGAGAGAATCTCCTTTTTCTCATCATAGGGAAGATCATATTCATAAATATTCTTTCCTCTTATGACTTCCATCTCAAGAGGGGCATACCCATATATTTCAGGCAGGATCGGCAGCTTAAGCTGCCGCGCCTTCTCATACCATGCCCATTCCCTTTTTGCCAGCCTTTCCCCCTGGCTGTCCGCAGGCTCCTTGACCAGCACATTTCCTTTTATGTATATGCGGTTAAAGGGCCTGCATTTTTCCTTATGCAGCTTCTCATACTCTTCCAAAAGGCCAAACTCTTTCGTGCCTGCAAGGCTAAGTTCCTGAAACCGCACCCCGTTCTCCTGCAGCCAGCCCACGAATTCTCCCTCTGCCGGGACGTCCTCTATTTTCTTTTTATCCGTAAAAAGGAAAAAGCCGGCTACCCCATGGCACGAGGAAGCTTCCTCAAAAAAACGTCCCTCCCGGTAGCTCCATCTGCAGGGGAACGTGGCAGATATGCCGATGTAATCCTCTGCTACCCCGATGCATTCTTCATACTCTGCCGGCAGACAAAATTCCTTTGGAAGGATCAGGTCTGACCAGATCAGCATAAACGGGCTGTTTTCAGGAAGCAGTCTCAGTGCCTGCCCGATTCCTGCGCAGGTGCCTGTCCCCTCTGCGTCAACAACCTGGAAGATCACTTCTGCAAATGCGGATAAATATTCCCGCAATACTTCCCTTTGGTAATCTGCAATAATAATAAATTTTTTATCCGGATACTTTCGGAACAGATAAAACAGCATTGGAAGATTTTCCACCGGAACCAATGCTTTCGGCTTATTATGGGTTAAATATCCCAATCGGCTGCCTTTTCCCCCGGCTTGTACAATTATGTATTCCACAGATCTTCTCCCTCTTATTTTCTTAATCGAGTACTCTAATCTTCAATCAGGGCCAACCTGGCTCAGGAAAAAATCATAATCCCGGCATGTGATAATACTATTATGAGCAATCCCCAAACCCAGCAGCTGTTTTTCCATTTCCTCATAGTGGTTTACATTTGCCACAATGTAAACCCCATCGAAAAAACGGGCAGCCGCACATTCCGGAGACAGGACGGGAACTCCCCTGTCCGTCTTACCCCAGAACTCTTGTTTATTATCCATATAGGCAGCAACCGTCCCCCCTGTATTTTCTATATACAGCCGGACCAGCTTTCCCATATTCCCGTTACCGAAAATAATAACGCTTCTTCCACAAGCCTGTTTCAATAACTGTTTCGTCCTTAAGGTAATCTCCTCATTTCCTCTCAGATATTCTTTCAGGCAATCTTCCGAATGCATTACTCTATCAACGATCTCCCGCTCCATATGCATTAATTTATTTCCCTGGAACTCTCCTGAATCCATATCCCCATATAGCTCTGTAAACAGCAAATGAGCATATTCTGTCTTTTGGTTCTCTGGCAGCCTGCTGTAAAACCACGCAAGCCCGCCGATCTTCCAGCAAAAATAATATTCCTTGCACAATGCAAATATTTTTTCCCTTTCCAGACGTTTCTTAAGTTCCCGATATTCCTCCATAAGCGTTGTCATTTTCTGCGGCGCGTTCACAGAGGAATTAGGATTATCCCAGCGATAACAGTAATACGCTTCCTTCTGCACCATCACCCGGTCTGCCTGGAACAGACTTAAAAACGCAAACGACGTATCCTGATAAGCCGCTCCCCTGGTTTCATTCATAAAAATATGATGTTCCAATAAAAACTCCCGCCGGTAGATGCCGCTCCAATACGATATGACTCCCATTTTCAGCATATAGTCATGATCCCTTGGGCATATAACCTGGTTATAGAAAGAATGATCCTCTAAAATGTTGAAGGGGAGAATCACCTTTCTTTCACCGGCACCGCAAAAGCGGTTAAAATTCGCCTTCAGAATATCCAGCCGGCTCTCTTTTGCAGTTTTATATTGGTTTTCATACATATCGGGCAGTATGTAATCATCCGATTCGCAGATCCCGATGTATTCTCCTTTTGCTTCCCTTAAGCCTGTATTAAACTGCATGCCTACGCTTGGCTTTGTATGAAATACCCTGATTCTGGAATCTAAACCTCTCATTTCATCTATGATTTCCAATGTCCCGTCCGTACTTCCGCCGTCAATGATAAGGATCTCTATTTCCTTTAAGGTCTGGTTCATGACGCTGCGGATACATTCTTCAATATGGCAGATGCCATTTTTTACGTAGATCAACACAGAAACCTTTATAGTTTCCATATCATCCATTGCCTCACTTCCTTTCCGATCCTCATAAGTATTCCTTTATCATAAAATCAGCAGTTTTTTTAATCCCCTCTTGTAGAGACACAGGGTTTAATTTTCCAAAATGTCTTTCATATTTTGAAATATCAAGATAATTTACGGGGACATCTACGGGCCTTCCCCGGATATGCCTGACTTTCAGCTCTATATCCAGCGTTTCCTCAATTGTCTTCAGCAGCTGGTTAATACTGGTTCCCACTCCTCTGCCCACATTATACAATCTTTCATCTCCCTCACTGTTCCCAATATTTATAATTGCCTTTATGGCATCGTCAATATAAATATAGTCCCTGACAACAGTGCCGTCGCCATAGACAAAGATTTCTTCCTTTTTCAAAGCTTTATATGTAAAAGTTGTTACTGCTCCTAATATGCCATCGGGTCTTTGGTATGGCCCAAAGGGGTTCGAAAGCCGTATGATGCGATAATCCAGCCCGTACATATACTGGTACAAATACAGCAGTTTTTCATTCATTACCTTCTGCACGCCATAGGAATTAATCGGATTTGTCTCCATGCCTTCTTTTAAGGGACATGGATGCTCCATCCCATATACGGTTCCTCCGGATGAAAGAAAAATCACCCGCTTCACGCCGCATCTTACACATGCCTCCAATAATCTGGAAGTTAATTCAACATTATCCCTGATTTCTTCAGAAATAAGGTGGTTCGACGTGGTCGGTACTGTTGTGCTAATCAGATGATAGACCACATCCTGTCCTCTGAGCAATTCGTCGAAGCCTGTTGCCATGGAAAGGCTCATCTGCTTTCTGTTAATTCGAACCGCTTTTGATATATGGATTCTGTCTAAGGCGTCCCGATCCTTATCCACTAATGTAAGCGTATTCTCATGAAAGCTTCCCATTCTGACTGCCAAATTTGTTCCGATAAATCCAGCTGCCCCGAGTATCACAATTTTCATATAAATCATTCCTTAATTTGTATTTCCGGTATTTACGTCATACCAGACAATCTTATCCGGGGCAATCCCTTTGCATACCAGTTCTTCTCTTATTTCTCCCGCCGTATCTTTCTCTAAAACAGCGATAAAAATAAAATCAAACTCTAACTGACAAATTTCTTCCGGCGGCTTTACTTTAACAGCTTCCTCTGTGATCTTCTTATAGTTCCTATCTGCAGCGGCCACAAGATGAATATTTTTTGAATTCAAAATCTGATGACAAAAGTCCCGTCCAATCTCTCCATATCCATAAATCACTAATCCGGCACCTTGGGGAAATATTTCCTCTGGAAAATACCACCTTTTTCTCTCTATTAAGCGGGAAAGATTATCTGCGCAGGCATTAAGCTCCGCTATATGCCTTACTAAATACTCTTCCTCTGTCAGCCGCATCACTTTTTGTATGTTCTCATAAACAATTTCATTGTAATAAAGCTTGTCCGAATATCCTGGCAGTCCTAATTGAGGAATCCCTTCTGATTTCGCATACTGATAGTATTCATGAAAATAGCTTGTGCCGCTCATGTCGTATAGGTTCCATACAATATAGTCAGCCGCCCTGTTAAGAAAGCTCTTCTCTGTCTGTCGGAACAGTTTTCGCGTCTTTAAAGCCTTGTGCTCCCCGCTCAGCATTTCAAACCCGCATCTCCACCAACGATGCCTTGTGTTTTCTATAGAATTGGGAACGTTTGTTCTGTGGGTCACCAAGATCTCATCAATCACTGCGATGCGCCGTGCTTCCGCAAACGCCAGATCAACAAACAATTCATCATTCGCCACCCTGGTATCCTGAAAATAAAGACGCTTCTTTTGAATAAAGTCCCGGCAATACAGCTTATCCCAAGGCCATCCGGAAGTAAGCTGAAAAATATAGTCTGGTATTTCCTTCCATGAAAAAAAATCTTCAGACGGTATAACCGCCTTATTTAAAGCTCCCTTTAGAGGGCAAAGCTTCCCTTTCTTTTCATCGAAGCCCTGGCTGTCGCATATTACAATGTCAGCATCGGTATCCTCTGCCCTTCCCACCATTTTTTCAATCATTTGAGCATCAAAAAAATCATCTGCATCCAGGAATATAATGTATTTGCCTTTTGAAGCCTCTAATCCCCTGTTCCTTGCAGCCCCCGCAAACCTGCGCTCCTGCTCCAGCAATTTTATCCTGCTGTCCCACTTCATATAAGCGCAGATCATATCCCTGCTATGATCATTCGATCCGTCATCTACACATACAATCTCAAGGTTCCTATAAGACTGCCCTGCAATGCTGTCCATACACTCAGATAAATATTTTTCTGCATTATATACAGGTACCACAACAGAAACTAATGGTTTCATCTGTTTTCCCTTCATGTTTTCTCAATTTTATACTGCGACCAGACAAGTTTCTCTTCTGGAATCCCCAAACCTATAAGGTCTTTCCATGCATGCCCCGCTATCTGCTTATCCTCAATCGCAATGATCGCATACTGATACTCTGCGCTCTTTTCCAGAAGCGTGCAGGGAGGCTCTATGACTTTGCCATATTGAAATCTTCCGTGATTTTTATCTGCCCAAATTACAACCTCTGCGTAATTGGTGATTTGCATTTGCTTATAAAAAGCTTTTCCGACCTGCCCCGCCCCATAGATTGCGATTTTGCTTCTGGGCACAATACTGGAATATGGAAATGGAAATGTCGTGCAGCTGTCATATATTTCTTTTTCTTTTCTCACATCCACAATGGATTTCCATGCAGCCCTTCTGGCTATGCCAGCCTTCTCCGCTAAATCCCAGAACGTATCCGCCATCGGAAAATCCGGATGGGTCCATGGCTTTATTTTCCCGGTAAAATGTATGATATATGGCTCTTGTGCCGTATTTTTATAAGCCTTTCGGTATTCCTCATACATAGTCTCCATTTTCCACAGATACTGCCATTGAAAATTCCACCGGTCATCTAATAGTTTGCATTGTTCATACAAGACTATGTTCAATGCGTCATTATCAGCATAGATCAGTTTCCGTTTGTCTCTTTTGTAATCTTCAGAAAGTAAATCAAGGCATTTTTCTCTCACATAATTTTCTTCAAAAACTTTAGTATTTAGGAGCATAACGCCGGAATTAAAAGTTTTTGTACAGTCAAGATTTCCGATCTTCCTGTCATGCCGATCCAGATATGCGCACGGGACATCCCTTACCACTCCAACAGCATATTCCTCTAAATCACTGTCAAATAATTCCGAAATGTCATGTAAAACGCAGAGATCCGAATCAAGATAAAGAATTTTTTCATACTCAGGAAATGCCAAAGGAATAAACATTCGATAATATGTCTGTACCGGGAAATGCGCCGTTCGCTGTAACTCTGCATGTTTTACTATATCAAAGATATCCACGCACCTTACGGTTACATGTTGTCCTGACAGGCTCTCTAGTAAATCTATATCCTCCTGAGCCAAATCCGTTATCATTATGTATATGTGATAAATATTCCTTTTGTCTGACACATTAATAATAGAGAATAGGGAAATATAGCAGTTTAGGACATAAGCGCTATCTGTTGTTGTCACAATTGGTATTATCTTTTCCATCCCTTTTCTCCTCCTGCAAACTGAATTCCAGGGCATTATGAGGATCTATCTCGATCGCTCTGCAAATATTTTGTAATTTTATTCCCATGGCAATAAGCTGATCATAAATTTCTTTCCAATAATTAACGTTTGCAACAATAAAGAGAACATCATCCTTAAGGACGCCGTCCGGCGGCATAATTTCCAATCCCATTATGTTCTTATGCCATAAAGAAGAATCGTTATCGCAGAAACATATGACTCCCTCATAATCATTCTTCTTCAGCAATCCATAGCATGAAGTTCCCCGCTCCCCCGCCCCAAAAATCACTGCCTTTTTGTACTTCTTTACATATTTAAAAAAAACACTTGTATTCTTCTTTCGTATCTTCTCCATTTCCCTCTCATAGGAGTCAAAAATGTCATGATCGTCCAGAAGCAATGCCAGTTCGATGGAAGCGTTTAAATTCCCATATGCCAATTCCTCATAACTTAAATCTTTATAAAACCTCTTTAATATCCGTTTAAATTTTTCAACACCGGCCTTAGTCTCCTCTGTGGCCTCCTCCCACTCTGGCAGCCGTCTATAGAACCCGCAGAACAAACTTAAAAAGCGGCTGAAAATTACCGTCTGTATTCTCTTATCCGCTAGTCTTCTTTCAGTCAGGAATTGATACATATATTCATATTCCTGCACAATAAACAGCAAGCTCCTCTGATCGTATGCAGAGGAATTTATATTATCCCTCCGATATCTGTTGGCATCTTCATGAACGTACATAATTCTGTCTGCCAGCAGAAAGGTCTGTAAAATAAAGCCCACATCTTGAAACGCCGCCTTGGGAGTTTCATTTAGCCTTATGTCATTCGCCTGAATAAACCGCCGGTTATATATCCCGTTCCACATATTTATATCACGGTACAAAATATCCGGATGATCAGCCGGACGGATGATCTCCCCGTACAACTTTCTTTTTGGAGAATCCAAAATGCGGTAATTAAGAAAAAGCCTGTCCCCCCTGCCGCCAATAAACATATCAAAATCTGATTTTATAAAATCGAGAATATTGCCCTTTGCCAGCTCATACAGCCGCTCATACATTGCAGGAGCTACATAGTCATCCGCTTCACAGAATCCTACGTACTCGCCAGAAGATGCCTGGATTCCTAAATTCGTCTGATATCCCATGCTCTTTTTATCTGAATGGAGAAGCTTGATTCTGTCATCACCTCTTTCATAATCTCTCAGCACTTCCAGCGTCCCGTCTGTTGAGCCTGCGTCAACGATAATGATCTCTATCTCCTTTAAGGTCTGAGAAATAACGCTGTCTATGCATTCCGCAATGTATTTCACTCCGTTAAATACAGGGATAACAACTGATACCTTTTTCATTTATCATTTTCTCCAATGCTTTTTCCTTATTGGCATCCTTAAATCTGCGGCCCTCAAATCTCATATAAAATGTCCTCCAGGGAGACAATGGGGCAGCTTACTTTTTCACCTAAGTCTTCCTCTATCTCATCAAAAAATTTAATGGGGGTAACGACGATGGCATCAACGTTCTCCAGTGCGTCGTCCTTTGTCACCATTTCAAACTCCGCACAAATGGAATCTGCCCTTTGGTCAATACCGTATTTCACTTTAATGCC
The DNA here is from genome assembly GCA_947089145.1 of uncultured Hungatella sp. GTDB lineage: Bacteria > Bacillota > Clostridia > Lachnospirales > Lachnospiraceae > UBA3402. The sequence continues at coordinate 15,216 of CAMUJH010000024.1, forward strand.
GGTTCCCTCCAATTCGTCTGCAAGGGCCTCTCCCGCATAGCTCATCCCATAGATAGCTATTTCGTGATATCCCTTTTCCTCAAAATACGCGGAAAGGTTCTTTCCCTCCTGTTTTACCTTTACCCACTGCCGCATCATTAAAAACAAGGCCAAATGCTTGTCCGATAATTCCTGCAGGCTGTCAGCTTTTATCTTCATCCGCCTTCTGCTTTCCAAAGTCCCCACTGCCAGTGCACCTGCCAGCAATGATAAAACTCCAATGCCCTTATTTTTCATTTTCTTATCTTCCCTTCCTATTTAGTATGGCAAACAATTTTCTGGCAATCTGTTCCTCGGAGTGACAAAGCCGCATGTGATTCAACGCCCGCTCCCCCATCCTTCTGTTTTCCGCTTTGCCACCGCAATATGCCGTTTTCATCGCCCCGCTCAAATCCTCTTTATACATATATAAAAATTTTTCTTTTGCAAAATCCCTGGCCATGCAGATATCGGGGGCTATAACCGTCCTTGCATTAGAAAATGACTGGATCATAACCCCGGAGTTCATACTGGTCTTATCCTGATACGGCAGGACTACCACATCTGATATCCCGATAAGCCCATCCAAGACTTCATCCGGCAAGTACCGCATGTCCAAAATAATGTGACGATCCCCTTGGCATAAATCTCTGATTTGTTTTGCATATCTCCGGTTTACCGGATTTCCAGCTATGATTAGTTTAGCGTCAGCTGCCCCTAACCTCTTAAACGCCTCTATCCCCGCTTCAATATTCTTATAGGGCCTGATAAGTCCGAATATAAGAAAGACAAAATCCTTGTCGGAAATCCCGTATTTGCCTCGGACATTATCTAAATCAATGGCATCAGCCCGGCTTTTGTACATAATGTGCGGAATATAGGCGGCCTTCCTGCAGTTCTTTTTATAATTAGGAATATATTTTTTACTGTTTCTCGAAAGCAGGCAGATGGTATCCGACATGTTGGACAGCCAAAGCATATTATTCAATGCCTTGTGTTCCCCAATCATGTCATGGGGCATTTTGTTGTGGAAAAACCAAATAATCCGTGCGCCAGACAACTTGTATAGAAATAGTTGAAGTTTCATCCTTCCATCCAGGTATTCCTCCACCCAATTTAAGATAACCGCCTTTGTGCGAAGCATCTCAAAAATATGGGCGGGTTCGGCAAGGCTTCCCTTTACAACATACTTTCTTTTCAGCACCGCTGCAGTATTCGCCAAGATCCCATTTGTAAATTTATTGCTTTCTGAATACGGTATATAGATTATCTGGTTGCGATCCCATATCATTATATTTTCCTTTCATACTAAAACCGTTTTAACTGTTTTCTCCGGGCTAGAGCGTGTTTGAAAATTCATTCCAGTGAATAAAGCACTCGCTATTTCCGCAGCGCTGTACTAGCAGTATCACTTTTCCCATAACTCCATTGTAAATCGTCAAAAACAATACCCGCATTTAATTGATTCATAAATCTCTGCAATCTTTTTTTGCACCTTTCCATCTGATACCCTTCCAATTTATTTGCAATAGTAATGTCTCCTTCTTCATAAGATCTGATCAGTTCCGGGATGTCAGACAGTGTATTATACCCCAGTCCCCGTATCTTGTTTTGCTCCAACAGCCTTTTCGGCGCAATAGGGACCGCCCCTAAAAAAATCCCCTCCAGCAGCACTCCGCTTGTCCTGCCATCATAGCATTTCATATCATATGGCAAAACCACGTATTTATATTCAGACAAATATTCCATATAGATGTCATAAGGCAAATTTTTATTCTCAATCTTTATATTTTCCGTTTGAAGGCCCCTTATTCTTGTATAAGTTTCTCTGCTCTGAAATTTCCCTGCAATTAAAACGGGAATATCCGTTTTCCTCATAACCCGCACAAAACCCTCTATATCTTTGCTCCCCCGGATTTCTCCCAGGCAAATGCACCCATTTTTTTCGATTTCTTTACGGTATTTCAATATCTGATCAGTTATAAAATAATCCGGCAGTCTAATATATGGAACCTTCGGTTTATATGTATAATTCGTTACAATACATCCGTCTAGATTGTTCAGCCCTTTTCTTACTAAAAATCTCCGGAAAGGTTTGTCACTTAAATGATTTCGAATATACGAGTTCCAATTCTCATAGGTAACTGCTACTATTTTCCGTTTTCCTTTAAACAGCGCAATCCCCCACAGCAGCGCTTCTAATGTATAGGTATAAACTAAGACGTCGCCTTTTGCCAAAATTAATGATGCAAAATAATTACATATCATCTTAAAATTTTCATTTTTAGTTCCAGGATATCTGGAGCAAGGCAAGGCCCTCCCCTTGCCTTGCAGTTTTGCAATGTAAGCTTTTCCTGCCAAAATCTCGATATCACCTTCAAACAGCTCTGGAAGCTCCTTTAGTACTTTTAAGCCATGCCCAATGGGTTCTCCCCTATCATCGAGTATACTTCCCGTATCTACTAAGCTTATCATATATGTTGCTACCTCTCTTCATTACCCTGTCAAACAATTATAAAATTTTTCTATAATATCACATATGTATTTTACATCATCTTCTAAAAGTCCAGGATAACTTGGCATATTGATTCCGCTCCATCCAAGTTTTTCTGCAATTGGAATTCTCTGATATTTTTTTGAGTACATGGGCATTGTATGTACTGGATAAAATGACGGCCTTGTTTCTATTCCGTTTTCCTTCAGATAATTTCTTAACGGTTCTCTTAGATCAGAGTTTTTAAGAATAATTGTGCACATCCAAAATGTATTTTTTATGCCGTCCTGTCCATCCAATCCAATAAGCAACTGGCATGGCAGCCCCTTTAAAAATTGTTGATACCATTTAGCTATTGTTCTTTTCTTTTCTATAATTTCTTCAACTATTTCCAACTGAGCGACCCCTAGTGCTGCGCAAATATTTGTCATTCTAAAATTATATCCGATTATATCATGCCAATACTCCCGGTACATTGCCAACCCCTGCCCCCTTAATGAAGCCGCACGCAATGCAATAGTTTTATCGTCGGTTACCAGCATTCCTCCCTCTCCAGTAGTAATGGTTTTATTTCCAAAAAAGCTAAAACATCCAATATCACCAAAACCGCCAACCTTTTTATTTGCAAAATTTGTTCCTATCGCTTCCGCACAGTCCTCAATTAAAAATAGCCCATTTACGTGTGCAATATCAACAATCTCTTCCATATCACATGGATGTCCATAAAGATGTGTTACTATTATAGCTTTTGTCTTGTTTGTAATCTTCTTCCTTATTTCTTCCGGATCTATTTGCCAGGTTTTTTCTATAGAATCTACAAATACAGGAACCGCCCCCACATAGTGAACCGGGTTGACCGTTGCAATATAAGTTAAACTTGGTACTATAACTTCATCTCCTTCACCTATCCCTAATGTTAATAATGCTAAATGAAGCGCTACGGTTCCATTTGTAACTGACACTCCGTATGTAGTTCCTATATAGTCAGAAAACTTTTCCTCAAACATTCTTACATATTTTCCCTTTGAGGATATCCATTTGCTTTCCAGGCAATCCTCAACATATTCTTTTTCCCTTCCGCTAAAAAACGGCTCATACACAGGTATTTTTTTCATTATCATTCCTCGTTAGCTAACTTTTCGTACAGGTACTCCCACATATGTTCCCGCCACTGCTATGTCCTCTTTTACAACCGCTCCTGCGCCTAATATCACATTATCACAAATATTTATATTATCTACAACAATGCTGCCTGCACCGCAAAACACTCCGTTTCCTATTTTTGCCCGCCCGCATATTGTCACATTAGGGCAAATATTAACATGATCTCCAATGATTGCCCCATGTTCAATTATGCTTGCCGTATTAATAATTGTATTCTCTCCAATATATGCTTCAGGGCCTATATAAACATTGGATGCGACAAAAGTACCATCTCCCACAATAGCACTGATGCTTATCCTGGCATGTATTGAAATAATAGAAATAGGTTTTCCCTTCCCTCTGCCTTTTATAGCATCAAACAGTTTTTTGCGTTTCTGGTTATCTCCTATTGCAACAATGTATTTTCCACTTCCCTGCATCGCATGCAGCCTTGTTACTTTGCATCCCATTACAATTTCATTATCCTGTGCATTTTCATCGACCAGTACTATTTTTATGGATTTATTAGTTTCATAAATAGTATTAATAAGACTCCGCGCATGACCCCCACACCCGAATATTGTTACTCCCCCATCTTCATTTAATTCTCTGACAGTCTTTCTTTCCCGCTCTTGATATTTTGCTGCAGGATAAGGAGGATTGCACATTGCTCTTATAGGTCTTTCCTTCATAGATTCTTCCATTAAATCAGTTATTACACCATCTAAAGGACATCCTCTTTTATATAGTATGCTTTTCTCATTTTGTGGAATCCCTGTATATTTATTTAGAACCAGCTCCACTGCTTTCATAAAATCCTTCATACTTTCAAACATGACACGACTGTATAATGTCAGCTGCGTATCAAAATCCTCGATTACTACTTCTCTCTGTAATATAATATTTCCAATATCACATCCGACATTAATATAAAGGTAAGTAAATCCACACTTTTTTTCTCCATCTGTCATTGCGCATGTCAAACTGCCGCATCCGCAATATTTAGGCGGCAATGATGGATGCAAACTAAAAATTTTACCATCCGCTGCATTAATAATATCTTGGCCTATTATATATCTATAATATATAATGCAGATTATATTCGGTATAAATGGAATATTATCTATAGTAATTTTATCAAGGGTATATTTTATATTTCTCTTTACACAAAGCCTTTCTAAATCAGCTATATAATTATCCGATTTATGAGTATACACATATACTTCATATCCATCTTCTAATAATAATTCCAGCGCTTTACATCCCGCCCAATGATATCCACACAAAATTGCCCTTTTATTATTCATTCATTATTTCCCCATTTATAACCGTATCAATAATAAAATATAGTTCTTTTGCAAATTCGCTTAAATTTCTATTCCTTTTTTTCATTAACACAGTATTGCTTGCTTTTTTATAAGGATTATTAATCATCTCTATCATTTTTTGATTCAGTTTTTCCGGTGAATCGGCCTTAAAATAGCGTATTCTTCTGCTTTTAGGCAACTCTTTATTAATCTCTATGTCAGAAATTATACACGGAATCTGCATGGCAATTGCATCGTATACCGACCCGCCTCCAGGTCCTCCCTCAAACTGCGTCGGTTGAATTACTGCAATAGAATTTCTCATGATACATAATTGATCCCTTTTGGGAATTAACCCTAAAAACAAAATATTATTTTTGCACTCTAATTTCTCTACCTCCTGCAACATTCTTTCAATATATGTTTTGCTCCTGTAATCTTCCATTTTTCCTGTGCAAACCAGAAAGACATCTTTGTACCCCGCTTGATATACTTTTTCAAATGCATGGAAGGCTAACAGATGGTTTTTATGCATCCAGAATTGATTCGAGATCAAAAAATATCTTTTAGGAATATTATATTTCTTTTGCATATGATGTATATTATTTTTTCTTTCAATATGCCATTTCGAGGCTATTGGAAGACATGGCAGCACAAATACTTTCGCCGGATATGGCGAATAGTTTCTCTCTAAACTATTTTTAACATGTTGTGAGTTTACAATGATATATTTGAAACTATTTAATATTTTTTTATATTTTTCATCTCTCATTTTAATTACTTTAGGAGAAAAGAAATTTTTCAAATACCTATGCTGTAAGTCTGCAATATATCCAATAGCTAAAGTATTGCTAAAATTCATCCAGCTATAAACAGGAAAGATAATATCTATTTTATATTTTTCTGTTAAATCAGGAAGACTTGCTTTATTGTAAAAAATCACTTTACCGTTTCGTAGTTCCCGCTTAATATGAAATCCTAAAATGCATTTTTCAATGAAATCGGACTTTTCTTTTATGCTGCATATTACCGGAATAAAGCAATATATGTTGACCCTTCGTTCTCTATACAAGCGCCGATAACCTAAAACCCGCAGCAAAGTCATACAAAAATCAATCCCCCCCTGCCATCCGCAAAATCCCTCAAAGGAAACCCCTATTCTAAAGTCTTCTTTACTTTCAAAAGTCTCCACTTCTATTCCCCTCGTATCTTTTCATATATTCATGATAGAATTGACATTCTCCAATCTTTTTTATATTCCTTGTCTGCAAGTCAAGTAATTCCATATCTTTAATTAATTTTAATCCCATCATATAGCTTAAATGTGTTAAGTTACCATTTTCACCTCTTGATTCTTTATACTGAGGGATTTTATAGGCATCTTCTACCTGAATTTCTTTTAAATTATGCATTATATCATTTCTTACAAAAAAGGCGTTTGTCCCAGCAGAATTAATACATACAAATTTGTAACCTTTTTTCTCTGCTAAATATACTATGGCCGATAACGATGCTCCATAATACAAGTTGCTATAATGCGCATCTGTTCTAAAAAAGTCCTCCTTATATGGAATTACCAATCTTTCATACTTTCCAAAATATGGATTAACTTCACATATTACTATTCTTGGCTGAACGCAATTTATAGCATCCCATACATAAAAATCATTTCCATCAATATCAATGCTTAAGAGTCCGATGTCTCCTTTCATACCATGAAATGTCAGTAAATCATTTATATTCTTTTTCGTGATAAATGCACTTACTGCTCTAATGCCATATTTCCAATATAAGTTGCAGTTCTTTATATAGTTAATATTATCTTTTGATGAATCCAGTACTAATCCTTCCCAACTATCATGCATCAAAAGAAATTTAGTATTGCTTTCTTCATAGTTCTGAACACCAAATTCTATAAACTTTTTATTCTCTATAGGTATGTTTTGAATTAAATACTGAATTAAGCCATCCTCATTCCATTGCGAGAACACCTGAAAACCAAATTCTGCAAAATTTTCTATCATAAAGTCCTTATTTACGTTTATGATTTTTTTTAAATCCGTTTGTATACAACCAGCTTGAAAACGATCTTGTTCTCTATCGTATGCATATCCCATACACAAATCCTTTCAATTTAAAGTTACTAATTTTTTCCAACCCTTTTCACTAATCGTTCCTATATTTTGTGACAATATATTGTATTTTATCTCTAATTCATAAGCTACCCTTTGGCATTCACATTTATCCTGAATCGTAATTCCTATCTTGCAATCAGCATAATTAATAATCCCAGAAGGCCTTATTATCCTTTTACCTGCATAATATCCGCTTTTTGTTTGATCTATAAATGCTTCAATGTAATAATTTTCGCATATATACTTCTCAATGTGCCTGAAATATGTTCCAAGCCCATATATCAAGATATGTTCTTTCCGCAAATCAAGATTGTTTACTGTATATCCACCAAACCATTTCAAAAACAGTTCGCTTGCTTTACTATACATTATCGTTTTCTGTGGTAAGAAAAAATCTGTTTTTTCTTCGTGTCTTATAGCGACATCGTACTGATTTGTTGTTCCACAGTGTACTCCGGTTCCATCCATTCCTATATTTTGTATATATGACTGGTATGGTACAACGTTTAATCCCATACGGTCAATAATGTGTAATGCCCAGTAAACAGCCCAAGAATCATTTTTCCCCAATAGCCTATCATTAAGCATTGTCTCTAAATCATTTCCCCACATTGCTAAATAAACGGATTTCCTTTTATCCTGTCTGATTCTATTCAGCACATCATCATCAGGCCAAAAGTTTTCCCATCTGTCTTTCCACGTCCCCCACCCCCATGAAGAACCTCTTCCGATAAAATATATATCTGAACAGTCTTTATTTAGCTGAACTGGATAACCATATCCTGTCACAGAATATATATTATAATTATTTTCATATTGCTCTAAACATCGTCTCATAAAGCTTACAAAATTAGATGCAGGCACACAATCATCTTCAAGAATAATTAATGCATCTTCCCTTTTAAAAACTTCAGAAATTCCTTCCATAATAGACTGAGCAATCCCTTTATTGATAGTAGAAAGACGGTATTCAACCCTACACCAGTCAATCTCTCTGATCACTCTTTTTGTCTGCTCCCAGCCTTCCTGATGCTCCTTCCTTTTCAGTCCATCCTGAAAAATATATATATTCCGAATATTTTCATTTTTCTTTAATCCCTCTAATACTTTGGATAAATGGTTAGGACGATTATATGCAAACACTACTATTCCTATTTTCATAATAACTCTTCTCTACCTTTTTCTAATTTGAATACTCTATACCTCTATTTTTTTCCAATCCTTTTCATATAAATAAAATGGAATATTCTTATCAGAATACCATTGTGCAGGTGCTGCAACTACTTTATTTTTGTTTTGGCATAACCTCTGTGCCCACCAAGAAAACGTACTATTGGATAGAATAAAATGTTTACATAAGCTCATTTTTATTAAACATTCATTTATATTCTTCTCTTCTTCAAATATTACTGGATATTCAAAGGAAAATCCGGTTTTTACGACAGCCATATCATCTGAAAAAATGTGGAAAACCGGGTTTTCCACTATACTTGCAATATATTTCATTGCCCTGTAATAGTAATCCTTTGAGCAGACCTCAAAGAAACTGTTATCTACATAATCTCCTAACCGAATATGCACACACACATGCTCTCCAAATTCAACGTTTCTTTTCCACATTTCAAATTGCGGACTCTTCCATTTTAAATCAATTGTTTTTATACATTTTATAAAACGATTACGTTGAAAAAAACCATATATATAAATATTTTTCTTCTTAAGTAAAGAAGCAGGTATCGGCGCATCCTCAAAGTGACCAACATGTATATAAATGCCCAAACGGTTTAAAAAAAGTTGAAATATTCTGTCAAAAAACGATATTCTACTATCCTTTATCCCGTACCTTCTATACAGTTGAATAATTGTCTTTGCAACCCGATATTCGACTATTTTTTTCTCTGTCTCTGTAGCTATATGCATATTAGGTAACAAGAATCTATGTAATCCACATTTTCTATCTTTTGACGTTTTGCAAATATCCGTGTCAATTATAATGCTATCATTGTTTCGTAATTCTGATAATGTCCTAGCCGCTGCATATTGAAATATTTGATTTCCTAATCCTCCCTCCAGAAATAAGACAACCATCCATCTTTCTCCTAACCTTTTTTGAATATTTTACCTATAAAAATTTATCTATATATTTTTGGAAATGAAACAGTCCATAGCATACGGCACGTGCTTCTGAAAAGTTATCCCAGCTATGGATGTCCGCATTATATTCCATTTCACCATTATATACCGTGGAAAATTCAACAAGTCTCATACCTGGAAATGCCTTTATAATAGTCTCAGCATAAAAAACTCTGCACCCATTGAACTCCAAATGATCTTGTCCTATAGGCACAGAAATATATACATGCCCCCCCGTCCTTACCTTTTTACCAATTGTTTCAAACGCTTTAAAACACGCTTCTGGATCAATAGGATCTCCATATCTGCCTAATCCAAAATGTTCCAAAGAACAAAGTGCGGATATACTCTCGATGCTGTTATTTTCAATTTCATTCAGATTAGTCGCATCAGAATTCACAAACTGCAAGCCTTCCACCTGTTTATCTAAAGGGCGCACATCAATCAATGTTACATCTTGTCCAAATGACAGCAAATGAGCAATAAATCCATCTATCCTTGATCCAATATCGTAATGCATTTGCACTTTATTTTTATATATTAAGCGCGCCGCCCATAAATCCTGCCAAAAATAGTTATGTATGCTCCCTGCATGTGTATATTTATCATAATATAAAAAGTCTTTATATTCTTCTTTATATCGAAATTCTTCCCTTGTATTCATTAAGTTATATGTTTTCAAGTCTTTCAAAATAAAGTCAAACTCTTCATTATTTTTATATCCTTCTATGTCAATTAGATATTTCTCTGGAATTACAGTCCATAATCTTCTTAAATTATCATTCATATTAAAATAACTATTTTGGGGCAAATGCAAAAAACATAGTTTATCATCCGTTATTCCATTCCGTTTTGCATATGCATATATTTCATCCGCATATAAAGAAGAAGTTACTATAATATAATCCCATGAATACTTTTCTATTTCTTCAATCATAAAAACCGGCTTATCATAAAAGAAATCCTGACTTTTAACCGACTGCAAAAAACCTATTAGTTCGCCTTTGAATTCCTTTCTGAACTTTAAAAGTTTCTTTGTCTCTTCTCCTATTCCCCAAATAAAATATTTCATTTTTTCTTCCTCTTTATTGATATCTATTTATCTGAAAGCATTCCGAATATATTATTTTCAACTGTTCCCGAAAGCACACTATTTTCAATCGTATTCTGTTTTACTATGTATTTTATATACTCATCTAATGCATCTTTATAATCTTCACTGAGTATATCAGCCATTCCATTATATAATCCATGAATCAAACGGTAAGTGGCAGAAATCCTTTTTTGTCTTTCAACAAAATAGTCTTTTGGTATTTTAATACTTTCACAATCAAATTTCCCATTGCTTTCACTATATGTATACAATTTTCTCGATTGAAAAGAAAATAGATATAACATATCATTACTTTTATAATGGCGCAAACAACTATCATTATTCAAAGTATAATTATTATATTCTAATATTTCGTTTTTATCGCTATCAATGCCATACACTTTATTATTCCCTGAAAGTAATATGATGATTTTATGGTCAAAATAAATAATTGCGTTAAAGACAGGTTCTGATGAACTTGTACAGATATTGTTCTTAATTTCTTTATATTTTCCCAATCTCTCATTCCACCTTACAAATGAGCCGGTTCGTCTAGGCAAAAGCCAGAATTCCTGTCCGTCGTAACATATATCAGAAAAACTGCATTTTTTACTACCAACCTCTTTAAAAACCTGCTGTTTCTTTTCTAAATCAAAGATAAGTACAGCATTGCCTACACATAATGGTATATAAATTTTTTTATCTATAAGTAAAGATTTCCGAAAAAAAGATTTCTCATCAAAACGAATAAATCTCTTTATATCCTGCATCCAGCTGTCATAATAAGCCATCCTCTCAGTTTCGCAGTCATATTCGACAATCGCTGGATATGTACTAGGAATCATATATATTTTATTCTCATATTTATGAGCTGATAAAAACTTGACATAGTGATTATCTTCACTCTTCTCTTTATAGGATTTAAACGTTATCTTCCTATAATCTTTTGTTTCCAGATTTATTTTATACATAGATGTTGCGGTAAATGGTATCAAATACACAATATTATCTTCTAATATTATACTCCCAAAAAGCCTTCCCTTTGGCTCCTCCTCTAATATCTCGCATATTAATATTGTTTCTTCTGTTGAAAAGTCATAATAGTAAAATCCATTTGATTTAATGTCTGTAAACCACAGTCTATTATGATAAACAATAAAATTTTCAAAGATTACTTCTGCATCCATAATTATCTACATCCCTATTTTACCCCAATTTTTTAATTCAATTTCATGACGATCTTCTATATTAGGATAATCTATATTCAATGGGCAATTATATATTGTTGGCTTAAATGTATATTGTTCTCTGTTTGCATATGTGACTTCCAAAAGATTGGGTATCAATATGTCAGCCGCTTTTCCAACTTCCCCATTGTTATTAGCATGAATCCAGACCACCTGATGTGTTTCGTTTAATTTTTCTAATGCAGATATAACTTTTTTACTATTATTTATATCTGTCAAATCATGTAATTCGAAAGAAATCTGCAAAAATTGCTTTAATACATCTGAAGATATGGAATTAATAAATTCCCATTCTGATCCCTCAACGTCCATTTTTAATATAAGATTTTTGTTATGCATATGTCCATTTCTATATAAAATAGTAGGTAGCGACAATAAGTTTTCCTTGATATCATCACTTCCTGAAATACCTACTTTATTAAAATTTAATCTATGATAATTTTGTGGCAATCTCTCAATTGTATGATCGTAACAATAGACGTTTATACCGCAATCAGCTATCCACCTATCCCACGAGATTTCCCAGCCTATTCCAAAGCTATACGCAATATAATCATGTCTAAAATCATTAAGCATAATATATCCACCATCATGATTTTTTCCAACTCGGATTAATTCATAATCTATAGCCTTTTGAACCTGAAGCAATTCCTTTATACGTTTAAAGTACTCTGGCTTATCCGGGTGTTGACTAATTCTATACGTCTCCAATATGTTTTTCACTTTAGCCTTTATCTTTTTTTCCCTCAGTTCCTCATACAATCTTCTATTTAATGCATTGTCAGTAGTACATATAATAATTGAGATATCTGATCTGTCTATTTTCAGAAAACATTTAAGATCTATAATCTGGTTATTATATTTTGCCAGATTATTATCAATTAAAATAAATTCCTTGATTCCATATCTATTAACAAGAATATCTTTTGCCTGCAAGCCAACTTTTCCCAGAGGATAAATTGCTATTCTCTGTTTTCTCTCGATTTCTATTCTTATCAAATTATCCAATTTAGAATAATAATCCATTGTAAACTCCTTTACTTGAAGATTTTTAATTTAGAATATTAGTTAAAAAAGTTAGCTGTATGGGATCTAATATCTGTCCTAAATATAATTAGCATATTTTTGTTTTTCCAAACTTTTCTTCCGGGGCTGCAGGAAGCGCTTTTGTGACAGAGTTATTTGCCTCTGTCATGGTTTTATTAGGCTTAAGGTATCTTCTTTTCTGCACTGCCTCACGCCTGCCCCTCCTGTTCCATGATTTTTTATCATACGAATTAGCCGGACATTTCTGTCTGGGAGTTTGGTTTCTCCCTTCGCTCCGTGTTCGCTTCAAGCAGGCCACGGTCCTGGCATATCGGAAAGCCGCTGAAAGCAGCTTAGGTAATGCCGTTGGGATATCTCCATGAAAAGGCGCCGCACAAGCTTTAAAGGCTCAAGAGCCTCAAAGACAGATTGGCACTGCCGCCCGCCATGCAGGCATCTCCCGCCCGCCATGATTCCTTTGCTGCATGCATCTTTCGGAACATAGTATTCTCTCGGGATACATGCTGGTTGAACAGATGATCTCTCCCATCCTTTCCTCATGGCATTCTATGTTTTACATCCATCCCTGCGATCCGTATCCGGTAAAACCTTCCTCCAAATACTCCATATCTGCTTTCGCATTTATAGAGCCTGGAATGAGTTCATTCCCAGGGTGTATGAGTCCACCTTATTTTCTTAATAGCCCCTCAAAATCTCTAAGCCATATTTCAGCGGCCTTTTCATATTCCGATTTTGCGGATCTCCCCATCTTTACGGAAAATGCAAATGAAAGCCGCCATTCTCCGGCAAAAGATTCCGATAGGCCGTCTTATCTGGTCATTTACCTGATTCCTTATACTTCTTCTCAATATTCCTAGCCCCATTAAAGGCAATGGCGCTCTGAAAGCCACAGCTTTCACAAACAAACCCTTCCTCCAGCCGCTTTCCCTCTGCCCCGCAAACGGAACAGACACTCCCGGTCCCCTTAGAGTTAATCTCCACCAATTCGATACCGTTTTCCTGACACTTCTGCGCCAGCCGTTTTCTCACATATCCCTGGGGTCCTTCGGCAACTTTCCGGTTTGACACTTTATACTTAAGCTTTGCTCTGTCAATAGTAATCGGTTTCGTGATAACGATCTTCCCCGGCTTTTCTGTTTCCAGCATCCGGTTAAGCTCGGCATTAATATAGGATTCTATCCTTGCCTGCTCCCGCTTTTTTTGCCGGTCATATTTTTCGATGCCTAGATTATTGGCCTTAATCGCATCTGCCTTTTTTTCATCTCCCAGAGCAAGGCTCTCCTGGTATCTGGCCTGTACCTTGCGCCGCTGCCTGTTTTTCTCCATCAGCCGATAAGATTTTGCCGCTGACAGCTTTCCTGCCTCTTCGCCATAAATATTTCCAGATGACAAGGTACACATATGCTCGTAGCCCAAATGGATATACAATGTATTCTGATAATCCTCATGTTTCTGTCCCTTGACCTCCGTGGGAATAGCAATTACAGCAAATCCGGTTTTGATGCAGATCCGAATCTGCCTGGTGCTGGTTTTCTCATCTTTCAGGGGCAGTTTCACTCTCCTTCTGGGCACTCTGGATACCAGATAAAGACTGTGATCTTTATAAGAATATCCTGCCGGCGACACACAGAAGCTGTCACTGTTTCCCGCCACAGGTTTCACCTGATATCTCCTGGTAAGCCTTCGGAGAAGATTGTTCAGGCGGTTTACATGATCCGCATCCATGCCAAGCCCCGCTGCCTTTTCCGGCATAGGGTACGCTTCTCCCTTTAAAATGGCTGCGTACACGGCATCCAGCTTCAGAACCGTGCGCAGATACATGCGGTCGTCGCTGCTTAAGTTCTCATTGGCAGTGAGCAACGTCCGAATCTTGTTTTTCAGGACCCCCCAAGTGCCTTTGATGTCGCTGACGGCATCTCTCACTGCCAGTTCATAATAAACCGATGGCAGCTTCAGCTGCTCCCGCAGTCCACAGTGGCGCATCTCTGTCATAATGTCATAAATGGAAGCAAGCCTCCCAAGGCCTCCAGGGCCGGAATACCTTTCATACACATTTCCTTTTACCTTGGCATAATCCGCAGCAATCCCCTTCAAAAATTTTAAAGTTTCCTGGGGAAGAACCTCTGTATGCTGCCATATGGTTTTGGTAATCACTCTGTTTTTCTCCATATCTTTTTCATGTAATTCAGCTATAAAAATACGTTTTTTATCCCGATGAACGGCCTATATGCGACATTTCACGGTATTTCGCCTGTTTGCTGCGGCCTAGAGAAGCAAAATTAAAAATATGTGAAAGATAGCCATTGCCAAAAGGTATAGGTTTTGGCAATAGAAAATGCTGGGTAAAATTCCATAAGAAAAATGGTTAAGAATATTGATTTATTGACGATAATATATTAAAATATGTAAGAATTTATAGCTTTGAAAAAGTGACCAAAACCTATACATTTTGGCAACTTAAATTATATGCTAAAATGGGGCTGCCACACTATGAATTGTGCGGCAGCCCTTTCCAGTAATGAAATACTCCCGGATCTCGAAATCCTCCGGCATGTTTCCTATGGTTCCCTATGGCCTTGTCTGCCGCGTCTTCGATTCCCATGGAGTTCTGATTCTCCCGGATCTGGCTTACCAGCCATGCATATTCCTTTAACGGCCTGCAAAAAGACAGCAGACTCTCGTTCTCCCCATAGTTGATGTTAACCATGCGCCCGGCTTAACAGTAATTACTGACATCTGCCCCCATGGCCTGCGCAGCCGTGCCCGTTTTCCCCGCAGTGATGTCCTTCTCCATGATGATGCCCCTCTCCATGATGATCGCAGCGGACATCAGGATTAAACGAAAGGGTGCCTGCAAGAAGCTCATTCACCGCTTCATCTGCGCTTCCAGACACGCCGCCGTAAAGACGGATTCCCGCTTCTGCCAGCGCCATCTGTGCGCCTGCTCCAATCCCCCCGCAGATCAGCGTATCCACGTTCCATGCAGAAAGCAGCCCTGCCAGCGCCCCATGGCCGCTGCCTTGGGTATCCATTACCTGTGCGCCTGTAACCTTTCCATCCTCAATCTCATAAACCTTAAACTGCTCCGTATGTCCAAAATGCTGGAATACGTTTCCATTCTCAAAAGTAACTGCAATCTTCATCATTCTCTCTTCCTTTCTTTTCCTGGCAGTTTCTGCCGCATATTCTGCCCTGCTGCATGTTTTTCCGCAGCATGTTTTGGCAGAGCCGTCACAAAGCGTATAGTTTCCGCCGGAAATACACAGTGTTTTTCCATTGACAATACAGTCCGCAATCTTTGTCCGGGCTCTTTCATACATTTCTGTCACCGTAGTGCGGGAAATTCCCATCTGCCTGGCACACTGTTCATGAGTTTTTTTTTCATAATCAATCAAACGGACTGCCTCAAACTCATCCACAGTCAGCAGAACCTGCTCCCCGCCTTTCACGCCGCAAGGGGCAAAACTGTCATACTGCGGTTCGAAACAGATTCTCCGGCACCGGATCGGCCTCGCCATACATCCACCTCCATTTCCGACATATGACGATAACATAATACCACAAAAGCATGTAAAGTTCAAGATCTTATGAAATCTATTCATAATCAATTTATCCGCAATCTCTTGCACTGCCCAGTTTCTCCCTCCTCGTACCTTCTGTGACTTCATCACCGAATAAAAAATCTTTACCCTATATACTAGAACGTGTCTGAAAATAAAAAATCAAAAGGAGTTTTTATTATGGCCAAAAGAAAAGCGGTTGTCAGTATCAGGGAATGCGTGGCCTGCGGATGCTGCATAAAAGTATGTCCAAGAAGTGCAATCTCCATCCCAAAAGGCATCCATGCCTCCATTGATAAAGAATTATGTGTGGGATGCGGAAAATGCGTGAAAGAATGCCCGGCCAGCATTATCTCATTGGAAGAGGCAGTTGGGTGAGGACAATTTTTTCATGTGATGTCTGCGTTTGGAAAGGAATGGTGAAAAATGAAACGAAAAAAGAACTGGTATGATTACCTTTGGATCGCTTCCCTTACTTATCTGATTCTGGGATTCTTCAATATCCTTTTTGCATGGCTGGGACTCTTATGCTTTTTTATCCCCCTGTTCATAGCCATTGTAAAAGGCAATAAGGCTTACTGCAACAAATATTGCGGCAGAGGGCAGCTGTTTTCCCTTCTAGGCGGCAGATTCGGACTGTCCCGCAAAAAAGATATTCCCAAATGGATGAAATCCAGCTATTTCCGATACGGCTTCTTGATTTTTTTCTTCGCAATGTTCTTCCTTATGCTGTGGAATACCTGGCTGGTTTTTGCCGGAGCCAGAAATCTGCGCACTGTAGTAACGCTTCTGTGGACATTTAAGCTTCCATGGCACTGGGCCTACCATGGCACTCTGTTTTCCGACGGCGCCGCACAATTTGCCTTTGGTTTCTACAGCGTAATGCTTACCTCCACCATACTGGGTTTTCTCACTATGGTTTTGTTTAAGCCCCGCTCCTGGTGTGTTTACTGCCCCATGGGCACCATGACCCAGCTGATATGCAAAGCAAAAAATGTAACTGCGTCACCGAAACAACAGCCGGAAAATGATACACTGTAATCAGTTAAAACAATCAAAAGAAAGGCAGGTAATAATTATGTCAGTACTTATTGTAAACAAAAATAACTTTGATTCTGTTAAAACCAGCAGCAAACCCGTACTTTTGGATTTCTATGCCGACTGGTGCGGCCCCTGCCGTATGGTATCTCCCATCGTGGAGGAAATCGCAGAGGAAAATCCCCAATACCTTATAGGCAAGATCAACGTGGACAAAGAGCCTGAGCTGGCCCAGAAATTCAACGTCTTAAGCATCCCCACCCTGGCAGTGATCAAAAACGGAAAGGTTATAAGCCAGTCAGCAGGCGCAAGGCCCAAAGCAGAAATTCTTGCCATGTTAAATGGTTAATTTTCGGAGACGCTTTTTATCCAGGATTGTGACGCCGCCTCTTGCCGCCTCCACAATCCCCTCGCTGGCAAAATATTTCAGCATTCTGGACACCACTTCACGGGCAGATCCCATATACCGGGCAATCTGCCCGTGTGTCAATGCAATGGTATCTGAGCCGGTCCGCGCAGCTTCATCGGAAAGGAAAATTGCCAGCCGTTTATCCATGCTCATAAACAGAATCTGCTGCATCACCCACATGACATCTGAAAAACGGCTGACTGCAGTTTCCAGCGCAAAGATCCGGATATCTGGATTCCGCTCTGATACCGCCGCAAAAGCGGGCCCGCTGATCACGCAGCACTGGCTGTCCTCCTCTGCGTCTACAAACACGTCAAACGTAATGGCAGACAGCACGCAGGAGGCGGACAGCATGCACAGATCTCCCTTATGCAGGCGGTAAAGCGTAATATCCTTTCCTTCATCCGACATGATGTAAAGCCTGAGACTTCCGGATCGCACAAGGATCACTCCGGAACATTCACTGCTGTCATGAATATTCTTTCCTTTAGAATAAGTGACACCATAGGAATTCTGACAGATGTATTCCCTGTCAGTATCTGATATCTTCTCCCAAAAGGGAAAGACTTCTCTGTAAATAGATTCAAACTTCATTCCGCACATTGTTCTCCCGCCTTTCTTGTTATGCTCCCCGCAAGCATTCCTGGCTTGCCCTCTGAAATACCGCTGTTTTTGGAGTTCACAAAAATATATTGAACAAAGAGTCTGGCCGGCCGGGCTCGCGCGCCGGAGCGCAGGCAGCTGCGGCGGCAGCCACTTTCCCTTACGCATATACCGAAGTTTTTTGTTTCATAGGACGCGCACCCTATGAAATCAAAAAAGCATCTGCCAAAAGCAGATGCCTCTGTTTCTTTATCGAATTACTCCCTCACCGCCCATAAGAGCCGTCAGTTCTTCGATCCGTTCTAATGGAAACGGCGGCTGGCACAAGGGCTTCATGGCAATGGACATCAGTTTCATCGGATTATCGTCTGCCGCCACGCGATTGGACGACAGGCTGCCGCATCTGCGGCACCGGTGGATCATGGCCCATTCACCGTTTTTCCTTACCCATACGGCAACCGGCTCCATAATCCCTCCGCAGTCAGAGGCCCTGTCGCCAGGCTCAATATCTACATGAAGGCTGCTTAAGCAATTGGGGCAGTGGTTGCGGTGATCAGTTCCGGCACCGTGGGGAGCCACCATCCTTCCGCAGACCTTGCAGGTAAAGATCTCATTACAGGCATGAGTTTTATAATAATTCTTTTCGTATTTTTTCTGTTTATTTTCACGGTTCATGGTTTTTTCCTCCTAAAGGTCTTTGTTCTCAGCCTTTTGGGAGGTTTGCCGGATTATTGTACGCAAGCCTCCCGGCTTGATACAATGGCACATCCGTTGTTCTTCAAACAGCATTCTCCTTCCTGTCATTCGTTTCCCGGCTTCATGCCGGTTATTTAAGTATAGCAGGAAATATCCGTTTTTTCAATCATTATTTCCTGAACAAAAACACAATATCCTTGCTCTAGATTATAATACAGATCATCCCGCCCTTGCTGTCATTTATAATTTTCTGCAATGTATCCTGCAGTTTCATCTGGCAGTCCTCGGTAAGCTGTGACACTTTCGCCTGTATTCCGTCCTCCACGATCTGTTCAATGGACTTGCCGAAAATATTCGTATTCCAGATCCCTTCGTCGCTGTTCCTGGCATTCTGCTTAATATAGGCAATCAGATCTTCCGCCTGCTGCTGGCTTCCCACAATAGGCGCGATCTCTGTCTCAATGTGAGCCTTTATCATATTAATGGACGGCGCCTCTGCGCGCATTTTCACCCCGTACTTATTGCCGTGGCGGATAACCTGGGGCTCATCCAGAATGATCTCCGACTTTTCAGGCGTTACCACCCCATAGCCCCGAAGACGCACCTGGGTAATGGCATTCTGCACCTTCTCATATTCCTGCTTCATCCTGGCCAGGCTGCGCAGCTGCTGCATCAGCTGATACTCCCCGCTAATGGGAATCCCGACATAATCGCTTAAAATGTCATAATAATAGTGATCATCCACATTAACATCCACTGCCACAGTTCCGTCAGACAGATCCATGCGGTCCGCCTTCATTCCCCGCACCACATCTGTCACGACCTCGGACAAAGCTCTCGTCACGTCTTTCATCTGATTTACCTTGCCCATAAGATCCTTTACTGCCTGTATCACCCCGGCTTTCAGCCAGTGATCCGACGGCAGTATTTCCAGCCATTTGGGGATCTTAAAGTTCAGCTGAGTTACCGGAAATTCCTTTAGTACCACTTCCAAAATATGTAATATATCGTCCTTTTTAAGCTGCTCGCAGTTTACCGGAAGCACTGAAACCCCATATTTGCTGTTCAGTTCCGCTGCCAGCTGCCTTGTATCGTCAGAAAAGGGCTTAACCGAGTTAAGGAGCATGACAAAAGGTTTACCCAGTTCTTTCAGCTCGCTGACCGTTCTGTCCTCCGCCGGAATGTAGGAAGGACGCTTAATATCCCCGATTGTCCCATCTGTAGTCACCACGATCCCTATGGTGGAATGATCCGTAATTACTTTTCTGGTTCCAATCTCAGCAGCCTTGGTAAAGGGAATCTGATAGTCGTACCACGGCGTCTTCACCAGCCGCTCACTGTCATTTTCAATATGCCCGGCAGCCCCATCGATCATAAAGCCCACGCAGTCAATCAGCCGAACCTGAACGTCTATCCCGTCTCCAAGGGCCACCTCGGCCGCTTCCTTCGGAATAAACTTAGGTTCCGTAGTCATAATGGTCTTTCCCGCTGCGCTCTGCGGCAGTTCATCCCTGGCCTGGGTCCTGGTGTGCTCATCATCCATCTCAGGAAGCACCATAAGCTCCATGAACCGCTTAATGAACGTGGACTTTCCAGTCCGCACCGGGCCTACCACTCCCAGGTAAATTTCACCTCCGGTTCTCGCCTTAATATCTTTGTATACAGAAAACTGCTCCATAAATATACCCCCTTGCTGTGCTTCTAAAGTATATGCAAGGGGGTAGGAAGTTATGCAGCCTAACCCTAAGTTAAGGTCAATTCCTTATTAGATTGCCTTATGGCCTGAGCTGAAATGCAATGACTTTTCTTTTTTCCTGGAATTGATTTTTAAAAACACTTTTCCCTGTTCAAGATATAAATCTTTCTGTTCGTCAGATAGAGCATGGAAAATCTGAAGAATCTTTTCATCGCGGTAGTCAAAAACCTGCTCCTGGCGGTAATTAAGCAAAAAATCAATGGAAACATGAAAATAGGCGGCGATTTTTTTTAAGGTATCAAAATCAGGTTCTCTGTTGTTGCGAACATAATTTCCTACAGCGCTGGCAGAAATATTTAAGTCTTTTGCAAATTGTTTTTGAGATAGATCACGTTCTTCTAATAGTTCCCGCAGGATATCTCCAAATATCAAGCAATCACATCCATTCGTAATATTGTAGATTTTATAATACAGATAGGATGTGCAAACATCGAAATAAACAACAAATTGAATTGACACAATTCATATTGAATGATATATTTTAAATATATTTCCATATATACAAAAACCAAGGGGGTATGACAAATGAAAAAATGGAAAAAGCGACTAGCGCAGGGACTACTTGTATCGATGATAGGAAGCAGGATTTTGGGAAATGATATCACGATACGGGCGGCCTGGCAGCCGGAAGGGAACGACTGGTACTATTACCAGAAAGATGGAACAAAATTTACAGGATGGCTTACTTTGGCACCAGAGGAGTGGTACTATTTAGCTGCTGATGGAAAGATGGTCACAGGATGGTATCAGGATACGGATGGTTCCTGGTATTATCTGACACCAAAAAGCCAGGGAGTGGAAGGCCAAATGAAATCAGGATGGTATTTAGCAGAAGATGGAGCCTGGTATTTTTTAGACACTCGACATGAAGGCTCCTTTGGGCGCGCTTTGACCAACGGATGGCAATGGATTGATGGTTATTGCTATTATTTCCACGAAAACGGGGTGATGCACTCCGCAGGAACCACGCCTGACGGCTATATGGTCAACTCTTTGGGACAATGGACGGAAAATGGTGTTGCTCAGTATATTTCAGGAAAAGGAATCCTGACGAAAAAGGCTGAAAGCACTCCCAGAGCATCCTCAAGCCGGCTTGGCAGTTCCGGCTCTTCCGGCAATCCTGGTATTTCCCAGGAAGGATCTGGCAGTAAACCAGCAGGTTATCGGGTGTATGAGGAATCCAATGTCACAGTATTTCCAACAAAAGACAGTGTAAAAGCATTTGCCAATAAAACAGAACAAGATAAAGAAGAATTGAAAAAACTTGCCAATAGCGTGGCGGATTACTGGACAGATGCTTCTAACCCGGAAATTATATCCCAATCACAGGGAGAAACCCAGTTTCAGTCGGTTCAGCAGTTACACCTGGTTGTAGAAGAGACAAGTCCTTTATATGAATTAATACAGGCAGGAAATATTGTAGAAAATGATGTGGTAATGATTCCATCCTGCGAATACTTTCCTACCGGTCTGAGTGTCGTGTATGAGGGCAACGATGACGATTATAAAGGGCAGCATCTGCAGAATTACGATGCGACCAGATACCAGGTAATCCATGTGGCGGAGGCTTCATTCGAAGATATTTTCCCAGAAAAAGCACAGTATCATGCAGGCGGCGTAAATTCATCTAAGCCTGTGGAATTTATCTGGCTTCCGTCGGTTTTCCGGGAACAAGTACAGACGCAGATGCTGTGGGAGCCGACGGCGTCAGGTTTGAAACCGGAAAACGCCTCTGATATGGAGGTTTGGGGAACCGCAACACCCTCTGTAGCAGAAAGAAGCCTGGATTGGGGAACCGCAACTCCTTCTGTAGCAGAAAGAAGCCTGGGTTGGGGAACCGCAACTCCTTCTGTAGCAGAAAGAAGCCTGGAAAATGGCGAAGATACGGTATTCTATAGCCGTAGCAGTAAAACCCTGGCAGATTCACTTTCGTTTAGCAAAGAAAATGGCAGTACCGGAGCGAATCTGCTACTCAAGGCAGACAATATTGTTCTTTACGATGGAGACGGGGATTATCTTACAAAAGATGACCAGATTGTCATGAACGGAAAAATCGGTCTGGAGAATGTGAATCCAAAATTTGGGTTTATATGGGAGCCGGGCTTGTCCAGCATGATGCCCCAGCAGTTAAAGGCCGTGGTAGATTATGATCAGGTTATACAGTTAAAGGTTTCCTGTAATGATTCCGTAAACATGGACGAATTTATGAAGGCAATCCGCCAAGCAGTTGACATGCCCGAAAACCGACAAAGCCTTTTAGGAATAGAACTGCAGGGAGTTGACTGGAACAAAACAGTCGTGCTTGCCAGCGTGGGCGTCAATATTGGAATGAACCGAGTGGAATACAGAATGAAAGATATAAAATATAGTACTCAAAGCGTTTTTACGAGATGTCAGCCTATGGTCGTGTTTATGGTACTTATGGACTATGATGGAAATATATCCGTTAAAACGGCGTTTACCACAGAATACCGGGACAAATGCAAAAGCGGGATCAATGTTCAGAAGAAGGGATTTTCCGGCTCTCTGGGTACCCAGTCTGAAAACAGAGGAGATTTTAACGCTGAACTTGCAGGGTACGATATCAACATGTTTAACCGGCATGACAGTAACCTGTCCGTAAGCCTTAAGACCGAAGGCGCTGCAGATCTGGATACCAGTATCGGAATAGGAGCAGGGTTTATGTGCTTTGGCATTATGCCAGCTATGGTGAAAGGAAGCATAGGGCTCAAAAGCAACTTTAGCGGTTCAGGAGCGGTTTTGGGAAGTAAAAACAGCGGCATAAGCTGGACAGCAAACGGGGAGGCTTCCATACGAGCTTATCTAAAGGCTAAAGCATTGGTAAAATTAAAAGTAAAGGCTAAATATTTAATGCATGGTGAAAAAGGCTTTGAACGGGAGTTTGATTTGGCAGACCTTACCCTTTTGGAAGGCCAATGGAAAGGAACCACAGAATTGCCAGAATCCCCTGCAGAACTTACATATGATAATTCATATAAGAAATATTATAATTATACCCAGGAACAGTTGGAAAAGGAGTTCCACAAGTATGAGTTTGACAGTCATGAAAATCATACAGCTTCTGGAAAGGAAATATATCGCACTATTGTGTACTATGATGGAAATGGGCAGATTCCTGTAAAAGATTACGGAACCTGGAAGGAAGTAGATTACGAACATATAGATCCATCTAATAATATTCTCATTGAACTTACCAGAACAGACCAGCTTAAAGATGATGGCCAGCGGATTGAAGGACAATACGATTTTAACAACAAGCTTATTATAGTAAAGCTGAAAAATGTAATACATGGCATTACCGACAAAACCTTATTGAAAGATCTGCAGAAATTTGGTAATTTATTTTTATCCGGTCAGGGGAGCAATACATATTTAATTGATCTAGAGAATCTCTTTTATACCTGGGGGCTTTTTAATGGAAATATGCATGATCTGGAACTGTTTAAGCCAGAGTTCTTAAAAGGAATCAATATAGCCGAATTACAGCAGATTATGGGAGAATATACCGCAGATGGTATGGACGCCGAGACTGAGGAAGAACTATGCAGTCGTTTATTAGATCGCTTATTGGATAAAACGCTGAATAAGGAAGCGTATGTGGTGGTATTGAAGCATAATTAAAAAAGGTCAGTCATTTTATTTACCGCAGTTTAAAAACAAAAAGAGAAGAACTCTCTAAGTATGAGGGGTTCTTCTCTTTTTCCCCTTTGTCTGGATAAAGCCGACAGCTTTCCTTTCTTCCTTACGCTCCAAAATCACCGTCCGGCGACAATCCGTCATTCACTCCGTAAGACTCATAGATCAGGGAAAACGTGCCCTTCGGCGCCTGGGCAATGTAACATGCCCCATCGCCGTAGGAACCGTAAAGCCGCATAACCGTTTCCATATGCTCTTTGGGAATAGCCACGCATCCGCCGGTGCTGACGGCTTCAGGCACCCGGCAGTGAAGAAACAGCGCGCTGCCCTTTTTTTCAACTGCCTTGGGATTAAAACCGGCGTCCAGAACATAATCATAGTATCCCTGGTAAGCCGAGGTTCCCACATGTTCTCCCGCTTCGGCGGCGTCATCTACCAGCTTATTCAAAGCATCAGACCAGACATGGCTTTCCTTTACCTTAATATAATTATCCGGAAATCCTTCTAAAGCCTCCCCCTGTCCAAAAGGGGTGTTCATCTGAAATACGCCTATGGGGGTAGTCTTATCCCCCTCCACCCGGTTGCTGCTCATGCCGTTTTTCCCCAGGATTCCCGGCGTTTCCAGCCTTTTCTCCCATCCGCTATCTGTCTTTTCATAGGCATACACCTGGCAGCTGCTGTCACCGGTTCCTTCCACTACCACCAAAACCCTGGCCTCCAAAGGAAGCACAAATTCCTCTGTTTGAAAAGACTCCCTGGGCATCCCGGGCCCTGTCTGGTTCACCGCCCCCATGGCAGTCATGGTTCCCAGGCCAAAGATCCCAAAGGCCAGAACCGCTGCCGTCCTGGCAAAATATCTTCTTTTCCCTGCCCTAATCCAGATGTTTCTCATATGTATGGCAACCTCCGTTCCGCCGTCCCCGGCCTTCAAATGCAAATCTCCCCCAAAGCGCTGCTCCTTTCACACTGCCGGGGGAGATGCCTTGCTGCTGTTTCAAAAGCACCCATAGCCTTATTCGCTTAGATAAGCCTTCTTTACCGAATCGTCATTCATCAGTTTTTTCGCATCCCCGGAAAGCACGATCTTTCCGGTTTCCAGCACATACGCCTTGTGGGCAATGGACAAAGCCTTCTTTGCGTTCTGCTCTACCAGGAGCACCGTTGTGCCGCTGTCATTGATCTCCTTTATAATATCGAAAATCTCATTGACGTAAATAGGCGAAAGCCCCATAGACGGCTCATCCATAACGATCAGCTTGGGATGGGACATCAGTGCCCGTCCCATGGCAAGCATCTGCTGCTCCCCGCCGCTTAAGGTTCCCGCCGCCTGGTTCTTCCTCTCTTCCAGCCTGGGAAAACGGGTATAGATGCTCTTCAGCGTCTCCTCCACTTCCCCTTTGTCTTTCCTGGTATACGCCCCCAGCTTCAGGTTCTGCAGCACAGTCAGCTGGGCAAACACCCTGCGGCCCTCCGGCACATGGGCCATGCCCATGGATACCAGCTTGTGGCTGGCAATTCTGGTAATATCGTTTCCTTCATATACGATCTTTCCTGCCTTGGCCGGAATCAGTCCCGTGATGGTCTGCAGGGTAGTGGTCTTCCCCGCGCCGTTTGCCCCGATAAGGGCAATAATTTCTCCCTGGTTCACTTCAAAAGAGATTCCCTTAATGGCCTGGATGACGCCATAATAGACTTCCAGATCCTTAACCTCCAGTATTGCCATAACGTCCTCTCCTCCTACTCTCCAAGATACGCCGTAATGACCCGCTTGTCATTAAGCACGTTTGATGTCTCCCCCTGAGTCAGCACCTGGCCGAAATTCAGCACTGTCAGCTTCTCGCAGATGCCGGAAACCAGTTTCATGTCATGCTCGATGAGCAGGATCGTCATGTCAAATTTCTCCCGCACAAAGCGGATAGTCTCCATCAGCTCCGCTGTCTCATTGGGGTTCATGCCTGCCGCAGGCTCATCCAGAAGCAAAAGCTTTGGATCTGTAGCCAGCGCCCTGGCAATCTCCAGTTTTCTCTGCTTGCCGTAAGGCAGGTTGGAAGCCTTGTAATCGTGCTCCCCGTCCAGGTCAAACACCTTCAGAAGCTCCATGGCCCGGTCATTCATCTCCCGCTCCACCCTGTAATACCTGGGAAGCCGGAAAATCCCCTCCAGGGTAGAGTAAGTGTGGTGATTGTGAAGCCCCGCCTTTACATTGTCCAGAACGCTTAACTCCTTAAACAGCCGGATATTCTGAAACGTCCTGGCGATTCCGTCCTGGTTGATCTCAATGGTCTTTCTTCCTGTAATATTTTTCCCGTCCAGACAGATAGAACCCATATCCGGCTTATACACCCCAGTCAGCAGGTTAAACACCGTGGTCTTCCCTGCCCCGTTGGGGCCGATAAGCCCATACAGCTCCCCCTTCTCGATGGTGACATTAAAATTGTCCACTGCCTTCAGGCCTCCAAAGGAAATGCCAAGGTTCTTTACATCCAACATCGCCATGTTCATCAAGCCTCCTTCGCAGCAGATTTTTTATGCCTGAATCTGTCCATCATGATGCTGCGCATCTCAATGGCCTTTGGGCTGGAATTAAACAGCATCATCACAATAAGCACAATGGCATAGATCAGCATGCGGTAATCATTAAGCCCTCTGAGAAGCTCCGGAAGCGCCGTAAGAATAATAGCTGCAATCACCGAGCCCCGGATATTGCCCAGGCCTCCCAGAACCACAAACACCAGGATCATAATGGACTTATTGTATCCGAAGTTTGCCGACGTGGCAGCCAAAGTAGCCAGGCTGTGGGCATACAGGACGCCTGCCATTCCTGCCAGGGCAGCGGAAATAGAGAATGCCATTAACTTATACTTGGTAATATTGATTCCAATAGATTCAGCCGCAATGCGGTTGTCGCGAATGGACATAATGGCCCGGCCGGCCCGTGAGTGAATCAAATTCAAAACCACTGCCAGAGTCAGCAGAAGCAGCAGGATTCCAATGGTAAAGGTTGCCGCCCTCGGAGTCCCTGTAATCCCCTGCGCTCCCTTGACAATCACCTCTCCCCCGTCTTCCAGGCCCAGGGACATGCTGTCCTTAATGGAAAAATGGAATCCTCTGGAATCCTTTCCTATAAACATAACATTGATCAGATTCTTTATAATCTCCCCAAATGCCAACGTGACAATGGCAAGATAGTCTCCCTTCAGCCTGAGAACCGGAATCCCGATGAGAATGCCGAACACTCCCGCCACAGCCGCCCCTACAATCAGGGCGAAGAAAAACCTTACCCCCACGCTGGGGATAGCCGCCTCCATGCACCTGGTAAAAAATGCCCCTGTAAAAGCTCCCACGCACATAAATCCCGCATGGCCCAGGCTCAGTTCTCCCAGGATTCCCACCGTCAGGTTCAAAGACACTGCCAGGATGGCATAGATGCACAGAGGAACCAAAAGTCCTTTCATAAGGCTGGACACATGGCCTCCCGCAGACAGTATCTGGATCACTGCCCAGAAAAGGATAACCATGGCGTATGTAATGCCGTTTTGAATCAGTATTTTATTCTTCTTCGCCTTCATCACACACACCTACACTTTCTCATTGATTTTTTTGCCCAAAATACCCGTAGGACGCACCAGCAGAATGATAATCAGCATGGAGAACACAATCGCATCAGAAAGCTGGGATGAAATATACGCTTTTGACAGATTCTCCACCACTCCGAGAATAATCCCTCCTATGAGAGCTCCCGGAATGGAGCCGATGCCTCCGAACACCGCTGCCACAAAGGCCTTGATTCCCGGCATGGAACCTGTATAGGGAGTCAAAGACGGATAGGTGGAACAAAGCAGCGCTCCTGCAATCGCCGCCAGGGCGGAACCGATGGCAAAGGTAATGGCTATGGTCTTGTTTACATTAATTCCCATCAAGGTAGCTGCCCCCTTATCCTCTGATACCGCCAGCATGGCCTGCCCCACCTTTGTCTTATTGATAAAAGCCGTCAGCCCCGCCATAATCACGATGCACACGATAATAGTCACAATGGTTTCGCCGGATATGGACAGCCGGCCGCCTGCCAGCTTCAGGCCCGGTACGGTAACAACAGACGTAAACTGCCGGGCATTGGAGCCAAAGATCAGCAGTGCCAGGTTCTGCAGCAGATAGCTGACGCCTATGGCCGTTATGAGAACCGCCAGGGAGGAAGCCCCCCTTAAGGGACGGTAAGCCACAAACTCAATAGTAACGCCCAGGACCGTACACACTATCACCGCCGTCAGAATCCCCACCATAGGCGCCATGCCCAGTGTACTGACCACAGTGAAAATGGCAAAGCCTCCTACCATAATAATATCTCCGTGAGCAAAATTCAGCATCCTGGCAATCCCGTATACCATGGTGTACCCAAGGGCAATAATGGCATAAATGCTGCCCAGGCTGATTCCGCTGATTAAGTAAGAAAGAAAACTCATGAATCCACCCCTTCATTCGGTTAAAATAGAAAACAATATTATGTCGAATTATATCATAGGTGGAATCGATGCGCAAGACAAACATTCCGGCCCATTGGCAGCCTCCACCCACATGGCTGCTGTTTCCTGGTGCCTATAAAACAGCAGCCCGGCACCGTTTTAAACAGTAATAGAATTGCATTGGCAGCGCCTGTACATGCTATAAGGAAGAAGGGCCGTCACAATGACAGCCCCTCTTCGGATTGGTCTTTAGCAGCTTGTTACTGCATCTCATACACGCCGTTTACGATCTTAACAGCCTTAGGAGCCTTATCCGGCTCGCCTGCCGCATTCCAGGTCATGCCTGCACCGGTCAGTCCGTCGATGGTAATCTCTGTCATGGCAGTCTTAAAAGCGTCACACACTGCAGAAAAGTCTGCGTCAGCCGCAATTCCTGATTTCTCCATTGCCGCCTTAATGGCATAAACCGCATCATAGGAATCCGCTGCAAACTGGTTAGGCTCAATTCCGTATGCCGCAACATAAGCCTCTGTAAATGACTTGCTGCTTTCCTCCGTCGTGGAGAAAGGAGTCAGAAGCATCAGCCCCTCAGCCAGGGAAGTGTCAAAGTTCTCAACAGTCAGAATACCGTCCATGCCGTCGCAGCCAAAGAAGATAGGAGCAAAATCCTTATCGCTTGCCTGCTTTAAGATTACAGAAGCCTCCTGGTAGTAAATAGGCAGGAATACCAGCTCCGCGCCGGATTCTTTTGCCTTGTCCAGCTGTACGGAAAAGTCTGTGGCATTGTCAGCGGTAAACGCCTCGTCAGCCACGATCTCCAGCCCCTGGTTCGCCGCCTCCTTTACAAATGCCTCGCGGATGCCGGAAGAATAGGTTGTGGAGCTGTCGTAAATAACCGCTATTTTAGTTGCCAGCTTATTCTCGCCGATATATACCGCAGAAGCGGTTCCCTGATCCGGGTCAGCAAAGCAGACACGGAATACGTTCTCCGGAGCCACGCACTCTACTGCGGAACCGGATGGAGTGATCTGGAACATATTGTCATTGGAAGTCTCCGCCGCCACTGCGATGCAGGGGTCAGAAGTGGTGGAGCCTACAATAGCCTGAGCGCCCCAGTCCTTCAAAGTATTGTATGCGTTCACGGATTTCTGAGGATCATGCTCGTCGTCCTGAGCATTCATCTCCAGCATAATGCCGTTT
This sequence comes from uncultured Hungatella sp., assembly GCA_947089145.1. Lineage (GTDB taxonomy): Bacteria > Bacillota > Clostridia > Lachnospirales > Lachnospiraceae > UBA3402. Next base: position 45,212 of record CAMUJH010000024.1, read on the forward strand.
GCGCCGCCTGCGGCATTGATCTCCTTCACTGCCAGGTCAGCGCCGTTCTGTACTGCGATGCCGTATGCGGCAGCCGGCCCGGTTAAGGGGCCGATGACGCCGATCTTAAATGCGCCCTCTGCCGTACTGCCCTCGCCTGCCGCGGCAGTCTCTGTCTTGCCTGCCGCCGTGGTGGCGTCGCCGCCGTTTCCGGAGCCGCAGGCAGTTAAAGAAGCGACCATGGCTGCCGTTAAGCCTAATGTAATCAGTTTTTTCATAATGTTCTCCTCCTCAAAATTATGCAGACATTTTGTGTAAAACTTTTTACATTATAGCTTCAACATTTTCACTTGTCAACACTTTTACTTTGCCGCTTCCTCCTTTTGCCATGGTAAAGCTATACAGAAAAGTTATAGTTGGTATAACCTTGCAGGGCCCATTACCCCTGAGCCTGTTCTCCCCACAGCTCTGCATCCGTCTCGCTGGTCTTATCCCTCATCATCAGCTCCTGTACGCCCAAAGCCGGGTCTTTGCCGCAAAACAGCACCAGATTGACCTGCTCCACAATGGGCATGGGCACCTGGTATTTCTCTGCCAGCTTCCATGCGGCTTTGGCCGAATACACGCCCTCCACCACCATATTGACCTCTCTCATGGCCTCCTCCATGGTATATCCCTGGCCAATCAGAATCCCGGCCCGCCGGTTGCGGCTGTGCATGCTGGCGCAGGTAACAATCAAATCCCCGATGCCTGATAACCCGCTGAACGTCTCAAACTTACCGCCCATCTTCATTCCCAGACGCCCAATCTCCCGGATTCCTCTGGTAATCAGCGCCGCCTTGGTATTGTCTCCGTATTCCAGCCCGTCTGCAATTCCCGCCGCCAGGGCAATGACATTTTTCAGGGCTCCCCCAAGCTCAATCCCCAGCACGTCTGGGCTGATGTACACCCGGAAAGCAGGGCTCATAAACAGATTCTGAATCTTCTGGGCCTGCTCCTTTGACACGGCTCCTGCCACGCAGGTGGTGGGAACTCCCCGGCTCACTTCCTCCGCATGGCTCGGCCCTGACAAAACCGTCACCTGAGCCTGGGGAATTTCCTCTTCAATCACCTGTGACAGGGTCATAAGCGTAGATTCCTCAATCCCTTTGGCCACATTGACAATTACCTGGCCCTTTCTGCAAAAGGGAGACATAAGCCTGGCCGTTGACCTGACGTAGATGGAAGGCACAGCCAGTACCACCGCTTCCTTGTCCGCCATGGCTGTTTCCATGGAAGCCGTAAACGCCATGTCCCCAGGCAGCTTTACCCCTGGAAGGTTCTTATGTTCCCGGTTTTTGGCAAGGTCTTTTGCGTCCTCCTCAAAAGCTGACCACAGCGTCACCTGATGCCCGTTTCTATAAAGCAGAAGACCCAGGGCTGTCCCCCAGGTTCCTGCACCGATAATCCCTATTTTCGCCATAGCTCCTCCTACTTCTTCTTTACCCCGATCTTATTTTCCGTCCCGGAAAACAGCCTTTTCAAATTGGCCCTGTGCCGCAAAAACGCCAGCGCCGAAATGAGGGCTGACACCCCGTAGAACTCGGGCAGAAGGCTTGTCCTCACTCCGTACTCCCCCATCATGCCGAACACCACCATCCAGGCCAGGAAAATGCTTACCACCACCAGGGAACCGAGAGACACATATCTGGTTACTGCCACAATCACCGCAAACACAATCAGGCAGACGAGAGTCAGCCTCCAGTCTATGGAAACCAGAAGCCCCGCCGTGCAGGCAATCCCCTTCCCCCCGTTAAAATGCATATAAAACGGATAATTGTGCCCAAGAATCGCCCCGAAGGCCGCATACAGCACCAAAAGCCCCACCATATCCGGCTGCCCGCCGTACAAAAGCCTGGCTGCCAGACAGGCGAACACCGTTTTAAAACAGTCTCCCAGAAAAACGATGGCTCCCGCCTTCACGCCCATGACCCGCAGCACATTGGTGCTGCCTGAGTTGCCGCTTCCCTCTTTCTTAATATCCACATTATGGGCTTTGCTGTACAGGTATCCTGTCTGAAACAGCCCAAAGCAATACCCAATCACCAGACAAACTAATCGTTCCATACTCACGCACCCTATGCATCCTTTCCGGACCGCTCCCTGATAATAAATTTAAGAGCCGTTCCTCTGAACCCAAACGCTTCCCTTATTCTGTTTTCCAGATACCTGGTATAAGAAAAATGCATCAGTTTCTTATCATTGACAAAAATCACAAATGTGGGAGGCTTTACTGCCACCTGGGTAATATAGTATAGCCGCAGCCTTTTTCCCTTGTCTGACGGAGGCTGCTGCAGAGCCACCGCCTCGGTCATGATCTCGTTGAGCACCCCTGTGGAAACCCTCATATTCTGATTCTGCCTTACCATGTCAATGGTGCTAAACAGCTTCTCAAGCCGCTGCCCTGTCAGCGCCGAAATAAAAATAATCTCCGCATACGTCATAAAAGACAGGGTGTTGCGGATCTTTTTGGTAAACTCATTCATGGTCTTGTCATTCTTCTCGATGGCATCCCACTTATTTACGGCGATGATCACGCCTTTCCCCCGCTCATGGGCGATCCCCGCAATCTTGGCGTCCTGCTCTGTGACCCCCTCCACTGCGTCAATGACCAGCACCACCACGTCGGCCCGCTCCACTGCCGTCACGGCCCGGATAATGCTGTACCGCTCCAGGTCCTCTTTAATCTTGTTCTTTCTGCGGAGGCCGGCCGTATCAATAAACACGTATTCTGTCCCGTTGTGGATGACCTGCGTGTCCACTGCATCCCTGGTAGTTCCTGCGATGTCCGACACAATCACCCGGTTCTCCCCGGTCAGCTTATTGATTATGGAAGATTTTCCCACATTGGGCTTCCCCACAATGGCGATTCTGGGGCGGTCATCCTCCTCTTCCTTGAGATGCTGGGAGCCGAAATGGCGGCTGACCTCGTCCAGCATGTCGCCGATCCCCAGCCTTGACGCAGCTGACACGGCCACCGGCTCGCCGATTCCCAGATTGTAAAATTCGTACACGTCATTGCCGAACTTCTGGAAGCTGTCCACTTTGTTGGCCACCAGAATCACCGGCTTCTTGGACTTGCGCAGCATGTCCGCCACCCGGAAGTCCGCGTCCACCAGCCCCTGGCGCACGTCCACCATAAAAATAATCACATCCGCCGTGGCAATGGCGATCTCCGCCTGTTCCCGCATCTGGGCCAGAATAATGTCGTCTGTGTCCGGCTCAATGCCGCCTGTGTCGATCAGCGTGAAATTCATATCCAGCCAGGTACAGTCTGCATAGATCCTGTCTCTGGTAACTCCCGGCGTGTCCTTCACAATGGATATGGTTTCCCCGGCAACAGCATTAAACAATGCGGACTTTCCCACATTGGGGCGGCCCACGATGGCAACAATCGGTTTACTCATATATTATCTCCTTTTCCCCGGTTTATAACCGTTCAAGTGCACAGCTCTGCATCAGTTATGTCTCCCGGCTCATATTCCCCGTGCCGGCACGCATCCTCTTCTTCCCCTCCAAGTCCCAAAACCGCATCCACAAAATCGTATCCGCTTGATTTTACAATATCCACCGGCACTTGTAAAGCGTTTTTTACCTCTTCCCTGGTAACATCATCCAAAAATACCTCTTCCCCGCTGCGGAACATGCACGCCGGCAGAAGCAGCCGTTTCCCCAAGTCCTGGCCCTTAAGCTGTCTGATTAGGTCCTGCCCGGTTATCAGGCCGCTGACCGTAATCTGCTCCCCGAAAAATTCATTTTTAACAGGGTACAGATGCACTGTAATCCCCGGAAATTTCGCCCGAATCTCCTCCACATACTTTTTCAGGTAATCGTAGGCCAAAAGCCCAGTAGCGATGGAAAGTTCGTCCTGTCTGCCGTCCCCCTCCATGTCTTTCAGCGCGCTGTGGACTTCCTCTGTCATAAGCCGGATCATGCCTACCCCGTTTTCCAGCTGAATATATCCGTCATATCTGTCTGCCTCAGGCATGCTGCGCCCGGCCAGAATATAGAACTCGTCGCTGGCGTGGATGAAGTGGGTTTTGTATTTCCTGTAAAGCTTTCTCTGCCATTTCTCCACTGTGTCAATGGTGCGCACAGCATCCTCCCTGGTAATAGGCTCCAGAGGGTACAGCCCCTTGCGGAACTTGGAAAGCCCCACCGGGACCACGGACACGCTCTCCATGTAAGGAAGGTAGCCGCTTAAATCCCGGATGGTCCTTTCCAACTCCTCCCCGTCGTTAATGCCTCTGCACATGACGATCTGCCCGTTCATAGGCGTCCCCGCCTCATAAAGCCTGTCAATCTTTTTCAGCGCCTCCCCGGCAAACCGGTTGTTCAGCATCCTGCAGCGCAGAGCCGGGTTGGTAGTGTGAACAGAGATATTAATAGGCGACAGCTTAAACCGGATGATCCGGTCAATATCCTTGTCCGACATGTTGGTAAGGGTCACATAATTCCCCTGGAGAAAAGAAAGCCTGGAGTCATCATCCTTAAAGTACAGCGTATCCCGCATTCCCTTCGGCATCTGGTCAATAAAGCAAAATATGCATTTGTTCCTGCAGGAGCGGTACTGGCTCATTAGCCCGTTTTCAAACGTAAGACCCAGATCCTCATACTGGTTTTCGATCTCCAGTTCCCATTGTTCCCCATCCTGCTTCTCCACCAGAGCCACTATGGACTGGCTTCCTATATAATACTCGTAGTCAAATATATCTTCCAATTCATGGCCGTCAATGGTAAGCAGCCGATCTCCCGGCTCCAGCCCCAGCTCATCTCCTATGGAGCCGGGGTCCACGGATTTAATCAGATGTCCTCTTTTCATGACCTGCCTGTTTCCTTTCTCTTCCTTATATTAATGATAACAAGATTTGTATCTTTTGTAAAGGAAACTGTTTTTTTTCCAGTACTTTTGTGGGAAACATTGACTGGATTTACCCTGCAATGGTATAATTTGTCCAAAAAGTACTGTACACATTTCTGACATTTCCACAAATATGGAGGAATTATCCCTATGTCAAACAATTATCTGTTCAAAGACTCACTTCCTGTAGCCCCCTTAAAACTGGCCGCTTTAGAAGGATGCAAGGATTTTGCTTCCCTGGTCAATGACCATATTGTGTCATTCCGCAGACACGACCTGGAAGAATTGAAGCGCAGGAAGGCTGATTTGAATTACCGCGGGTATGATGTAGACTCCTATCTTCTTAACATGAGCTGCCCCCGCTTCGGTTCCGGCGAGGCCAAGGCGGTTATGGGAGAATCCGTGCGCGGAACAGACATTTTCGCCATGGTCGATGTGACCAACCACAGCCTTACCTACAAGATGTTCGGGAATGTAAACCACATGTCGCCGGACGATCATTTCCAGGATCTGAAACGCATCATCGGCGCAACCGCCGGCACTGCCCACCGGGTGAACGTGGTCATGCCTTTTCTGTACGAAAGCAGGCAGCACAAGAAAGCCCACCGGGAATCTTTAGACTGCGCCATGGCTTTAGAAGAGCTTGTGGCCATGGGAGCCAAAAACATTATTACCTTTGACGCCCACGATCCCAGAGTCCAGAACGCCATTCCCCTTCACTGCTTTGACAACTTTATGCCCACTTACCAGTTTGTCAAGACTCTTTTCGGCCACACCAAAGACCTGCTGATTGACAAAGAGCATTTCATGGTCATCAGCCCAGACGAGGGCGCCATGAGCCGAGCCGTTTATCTGGCCAACAATTTAAGCGTTGACATGGGGATGTTCTATAAGCGCCGTGACTATTCCAGAATCGAAAACGGACGCAATCCCATTGTGGCCCATGAATTTTTAGGTTCCTCCGTGGAGGGCAAAACCGTGCTGATCATTGACGACATGATATCCTCCGGGGAGAGCATGCTGGATACCGCCAGGGAATTAAAGGATCGGAAGGCCGATAAAGTCATTATCTGCTGCACCTTCGGCCTGTTCACCAACGGCCTGGAAAAATTTGACGAATTTTATGAGAAAGAGTATATTGACTCTGTGATCACCACCAATCTCATATACCAGACGCCGGAGCTTTTATCCCGCCCCTGGTACGCCGCTGCTGACTTAAGCAAATTCCTGGCAGCGATTATCAATGCCCTGAATCATGACGTCTCCATTGAAAGAAGCTTATCGCCCACTCAAAAGCTTCAGAAGCTGATTCAGAGTTACCGCTCCGCAGAAAAAAAACTGAAAGACTGGGAGGAAGAAATGTGACGCAGCAGATTAAGATCGGCTGCAGCCTGACGATATTCTAATATATGTTTTCGTGTGCAATCCGCCAATCTGCTATTCTGCCCCAGGCGCAGGAGAGTTTCGGCAGTATGTGCATGTGGAAAGGGGAATTTATATGGGAATTATGATGGTCACTTCTCTAAACTCCTATGCAAAAAATATGGAGATGAAAATGAGATGGCACCAAAGGCAGGAGGAAAACGATTACGCCCCGGATAACTCCGGCTCTGTTGATGAAACCTTCCAAAAGCAGGTGGATGAAATACGCTACCCCAAAGATGATCGCTCCTATACCATGGAAGCCGATATTGAAGCAAAACTCACTGCCGGAAAAAAACTTAACGGCCAGGAACTGCAGTATTTAAAAGCCCATGACCCTGCCGCCTTCCAGACAGCCAAGATCATTGAGCGGGAGCGGGCTTCCTTCGAAAAAGAACTGGAATCCTGTACCACCAAGGAGCAGGTGGAACAGCTGAAGAATGATCACATTGCAGCCGCCGTTAAACGGCTCAATGCCATCCGGGACAATAAAAGCCTTTCCGCCGAGAAAAAGCGGGATCTGATCAGGATGGAGCACTACAGGGCCGCTTCCCTGGATGACGCCATGTACGAGTTCACCAAAAGCCCATTCTACAAGAATCTTCCTGAGGAGGCAAAAGGCCAGGGGGATACGGAGGAAGACAAACAGGCCGGCCTGGGCCAAAGCCTCCAGTCCGTTGAAGCCAGCAGGGCCGGCCTGGACAAGATGGCTGAAGATGCCGCCCAATACGATCCGGCGCTTAGTGAGGCGGATATGGAGAAAAAGGCGCCCCTGCCGGCACAATCCCCAGAAGACGCCCAGGAAGAGAGGACTATTTTAAAAGCTGTTTTAGATGAGGAGGCCAGGTGGGCCAGAGAGGAAGAAGAAAACAGCACCAAGCCTCAAAAAGAGGATGGTGCCCATGCTTTAAATCTCCAGTTGACAAACCAGGCCAGAAATGCTTATCTTGCCGCTCAGTCCGATTCTGACTCTGTCCCTGCAGACACTTCCAGGATTGATATCAGAAGGTAAAACAGGATAAAATCAAATCTTATTTTTGCCGGGGCGGCTCTGCCAGGCATAAGAACGCCGCCAGATTCCCCCGCTCCTCCCCTGCAAACCGATGGGAAAACAGATGCTGGGGATTACATCTGGTACAGATATCCGTAATCTGGATATGCTCCGGCAAAACTCCTGCCTCTTTCAGGACAATCTCATTGCTTTTCCACAGATCCAGCTGAAATTTTCCATTGTCCTTTTTATAAAACAGCGTTTCCCAGTGCTGCCTGTCAAACTCTTTTTGGAATTCCAGAGCCACTTCCTCCCCAACTTCAAAACAGTCCCGGCAAATGCTGGGGCCTACGCAGGCAAGCACGTCCCTTGGCCTGGTTCCAAAAGCCTCTCCCATGGCATCCAAAGTCTTTTTTCCCATGCGCTTTACGGTTCCCCGCCACCCGGAATGGCTCAGTCCAATGGCCTTATGTATTGGGTCTAAAAAGAACAGAGGGACACAGTCCGCAAAAAAGGTAACCAGGGTAATCCCCGGCACATCGGTGATCAGGCCGTCCACGTCCCGGTAATCCCGTTCTCTTACAAGCCCTTTCCCGGCATCTTCCTCAGTGACCTTTCTTACATTGACGGTGTGGGTCTGGTATGCCAGAACCATCCGCCCCATGTCCACATCCAGGGCCTCTGCCATGCGGCGGTAATTTTCCCTTACATGGTCCGGGTTGTCTCCTCTGGTAAAGCTAAGGTTCATCCCGGCATACTTCCCCTGGCTGACCCCGCCGATTCTGGTCGCAAACCCGTGAGATACCAGGCCGTCCCTTTCCAGCAGGGGAAATGTCAGATAATGGACGCCGTTTTTTTCCACGTCTTTTACAACCGGGGCATTCTGCCCCCTTTTCCGAATCCAGTCTATTTTCATATGCGGCTTCTCCCTCTTTCCCAGTGCACCCGGGAACTATTCCATGTCTTCATTAAGTTTCACAAAATGGATATGGTCTTCCCAGACGCCGTTAATTTTCAGGTATTTTCTGGCGACTCCCTCCCTGACAAATCCGCATTTCTCAGCAACCCTGATGGAAGCTTTGTTTCTGGGCATAATATTTCCCTCTATGCGGTGAAGCCCCAGGCTGGAAAATGCAAACATGACCACTTGGCTGACTGCCTCTGTCATAAGCCCCTGTCTCTGAAAATCCTCATCAATCTGGCACCCAATAAAGCAGGAGCAAAAAGGCCCCATAACCACATTGCTTAACCCTACGAACCCGATAATCAGTTTTTCCTGCTCCTTCGGGGAAATGTAAAAGCGGTATCCTTTCTGTTCCTCCCACTCCTGCGCCTGGCGCAGCAGCGCATCACTCTGGAACGGAACCGTATAGTACTTCTCCTCCCTGACAGGCTCAAATTCCTCCATAAATTTCCTGTTCCTGCAAAAATATTCAGTAACCCGATCCGCATCCCCGCTGTCAGGCGACAGCAAGTACAGTCTGTCTGTTTCCAGTCTCATGGCCTTCCTCCTTCTATTTAAAATGCATCCCTGAAAAGCGAAATATCATCGCCTGCAATGCTGACCACATCAAATCTGCAGGGAGTCTCCTCACCATATCCGTGGCGGTACAGGTAATAGGACGCCGTATGACGGATTCTCTGCTGCTTCTGCCTGGAAACCGCCTCCTCAGGATATCCGCTTTTTAAATTCTTCCGGTATTTTACCTCCACAAAGGCCAGATACCTTCCCTCCATGGCAATGATGTCGATCTCTCCAAGGCGGTCCCTGTAATTCCTTTCCAAGATCTCGTATCCCTGACGTTTCAAATAGGCTGCTGCCAATTCCTCGTAATGGCTGCCTGTCTTTCGCTTATTCTGAGGCTGAGGCACCTTTCTTCTCCTCCAGATGAAAATTTTTCAAAAATGTCCGCCTGTGAATAGGACATGGCCCATATTCATGGAGGGCGGCTATATGGGCGGCCGTTCCGTACCCCTTGTGTTTTCCGAATCCGTACTGGGGGTACATTCCGTCATATTCCGCCATCATCCGATCCCTGGTCACCTTGGCAAGAATGCTGGCAGCGGCAATGGACACGCTTTTTGCATCCCCCTTCACGATAGGCACCTGTTTTCTATCAATGCCGGGAATAACCACTGCATCATTGAGAAAAATATCCGGCACAATCCCCAGTTTATCCGCTGCCTGCCTCATGGCCTCGTAGGTAGCCTGCAGAATATTAATCTCGTCAATACGCCCCGGCGATGCCATGCCCACTCCGTAGGCTGCGGCCTTCTCCAGGATCTCCTCATAAAGCATTTCCCTTTTCTTTTCGGAAAGCTTTTTGGAATCATTCAGGTATAAGATGCGGCAGTCTTTTGGAAGAACCACTGCGGCGGCCACCACCGGCCCTGCAAGAGGCCCTCTTCCTGCCTCGTCTATGCCGCAGATACAAGAAAACCCGTCATAGGCCCGCTCATACTCTCTCATCGCCTCCAGACGGGCCAGTTCCCTTTCCAGCTTTTCCCCTGTTAAAGGCTTTATCCCCATGCAAATCCTCCTGCTCTTCCCTGTACATATGTGCTGCTGTTTCATCTGGTTACGTGTTTCCTGTTTTATACTATTATGATGGTTATCATCATATCCCCGGCAGTTGCGCCGGCGGAAATTCCAGGGTAATCCTTCCCAGTTTTCCGCTTCTGAAATCGTCCAGCATAAGATCTGCCGCTTTTTTCCAGTCGTACTGGCCGCCTTTCATCAGGCACCCCCGCACCTTTGCCACCTCTTCCAGGATTCTGGCGGCCTCCTGCGGTGAAGCTTTTATGCTGTCCCGCTCTTCGCCCCCTCCAGTTCCCGCATCCACTCCGTACCGCTCTTTCAGAACATCCGGATACCTGGTTTCCAACAGCCCGATAAGTTCCAGGGCCAGCTGCTGCCTGTCCAGTATCTGGTCATTAATGGAACCGATAAGCGCCAGGTGCACGCCTACTTCCTGGCTCTCAAACCTGGGCCACAGTATCCCCGGGGTATCCAGAAGCTCCAGGCTTTTGTTCAGGCGTATCCACTGATTTCCCTTGGTAACTCCCGGCTTATTCCCGGTCTTTGCACATGCCTTGCCGGCGTAGGAATTAATAAACGTAGATTTCCCCACATTGGGAATCCCCACCACCATGGCCCGCACCGGCCGGTTCACAATCCCTCTCTTTCTGTCCCGCTCTATCTTCTCCTTGCATGCCTCCAAAACGGCAGCCTGAATCTGCTTTAATCCCGCCCTGCTTCTGGAATCCAGATCTACCGCCTCCATGCCCTGGTTCTTAAGCCATCTGATCCAGGCTTCATTGCCACCCGGGCTGGCCAGATCCGCCTTGTTGAGGAGAACCAGCCTGGCCTTCTGCCTTCCCAGCTCATCAATGTCCGGATTTCTGCTGGAAACGGGCACCCTGGCATCCACCAGCTCGATAATCAGGTCGATCAGCTTCATATCTTCTTTCATAGCACGCCTGGCCTTGGTCATATGGCCGGGATACCACTGTATATTCATAAAAATGCTCCTGTTCTGTCCTATTCTATTAATCCTATATCTAAAAGCGGCATCAAGCGCAGCCATATTCTTCCCTGAATCTGATTTCTTTTAACATTTCCGATATTTGCAAAACGGCTGTCCTCGCTTCCTTCCCTGTTGTCGCCCAAAAGGAAATACTCATCCTCCCCAAGGGTAACCGGATTCTCCGCAAGCCCTGGAAGAACCGCCGTATCCAGCCCTTCTTCCGCTTCCAGCTTCTCTCCGTCTATATACACAATGCTGTCTATGATCTGGACCACCTCCCCTGGCAGCCCAATCACCCTCTTTATATTAGACTTATGGTCCTCTCTCTCAAATACAACCACGTCGAATCGCCCAGGCTTTCCAAAATCATAAGCAAGCCTGTCCATCAAAACCACATCCTCGCCCTGAAGCAAAGGCGCCATAGACTGTCCTGCAACCTTTATCTGGGTGCCGAATCCGTATGCCACAAACCAGGCCAGGGAGATAACCACCACAATATCCACTATCCACTTAATCGCCCTTCTCAAAGGGGTTGTCTCTTCCACCTGATAAAATTCCAAACTTACACCTGCCTGTCATAGAACCCCAGCCATTCTTTCAGAGCAGCTTCGTCTGAAAAGAAAAGGACAATAAATATGCTTTATTGTCCCTGGGCTGCATCTGAAATAAATTACTTTACCAACTCTTTTACCTTGGCTGCTTTTCCTACTCTGTCTCTTAAGTAGTACAGTTTCGCTCTTCTTACCTTGCCTCTTCTCACTACCTGAATGTCATCAACAAACGGGGAGTGTACCGGCCATGTCTTCTCAACGCCGATTCCGTTGGAATTCTTCCTTACGGTAAAGGTTTCTCTTGCGCCGCCGTTCTGTCTCTTGATCACCGTACCCTCAAAAACCTGAATTCTCTCGCGGTTGCCCTCTTTGATCTTGTTGAATACCTTTACAGTGTCGCCTACATGGAACTCCGGCACAGATGCCTTCAGCTGAGTTGCTTCGATGCTTTTAATAATCTCGTTCACTTTGGAACCTCCTTAAAATATGTTTGATGTTCTTAATACCCGCATTTCGGTAGCAGAGGACCATCTCTTATTTCAAAAACCAATTTATTCTACCATACTATTTTCAGGCGCGCAAGCACTTTCTCGGGAAATTAAAAGCCGTTCCAAATACTCCCTCTCTTTTTTTGTCAGGTTTGCATCCTTTAAAAGATCCGGCCTTCTCTCCAGAGTCCTCTTTATGGACTCCTGCCGCCTCCAGGTTTCAATATTCTTGTGATGGCCTGACAAAAGAACCTCCGGAACCCGCATTCCTTCATAGACTTCCGGTCTGGTATACTGAGGGTATTCCAGGAGATTGTCATGAAACGACTCGATCTCAGCAGACTCGTCATTATTCAGAACCCCGGGAACCAGCCTGGCAATACAGTCAACCATCACCATGGCAGGCAGTTCCCCGCCAGTCAGCACATAGTCTCCTATGGACAGATAATCCGTCACAATCAGGGAAAGGGCCCTCTCGTCAATGCCTTCATAGTGGCCGCACAGAAACACCAGATCTTCTTCCATGGCCAGCTCCCGGGCTATGGACTGGTTAAATACTTTTCCCTGGGGCGTCATGTACAGCACCCTGGGACGTTTCCCCAGATCTCTGCACAATGCCTCATAGCAGCCGCACACCGGCCCGGGCTGCATCACCATTCCGGCGCCGCCGCCGTAAGGCGCATCATCTACATGCCGGTGCTTATCCGCAGAGTAATCCCGTATATTAACGGCATGGATGTTTATAAGTCCCTTCTCCGCCGCTCTCCCTATGATGCTGGTATTCAGCCCCTGAAGCACCATTTCAGGAAACAGAGTAAGAATGTGGTAATTCATGGTCTGTCCTTTCCGCAGCCTGTTCCCCTGTTAAGGCCGCATCTGTCTCTGCCAGTACGAGTGCTGGCAGTCCGCCCGGCTGCATGCTGAAAAATAACTCCTGCCCGCCGAAAAAAGTTCTACAAGTCAAGCAGCCCCTCTAAAACATGGGCCAGGACTTTCCCGTTTTCCAGATCCACATTTAATATGCACTGCTTAATGGCCGGCAAAAGCACCTTCCTCCCGTTTTCCATGGTCACCTCATACACATCATTGGCCCCTGTCTGGATCACGTCGGTCAGGGTTCCCAGATGCTCCCCCTGGTCTGTCTCGACACTCAGCCCAATAAGATCTACAATAAAATTTTCATCAGGCCCCAGCTTTACAGCCTTGTCCCTGGTAACAAGAAGATCCTTTCCCTTGTAGATCTCAATGTCATCTATGGTATCATAGCCTTTAAATTTCAGGATAACCATATTTTTAAAGAACTTAACCTGGGCAATCTCCATAGTCTTAAGCTCTCTCCCTGTATCCAAAAGCACTTCTTTCAATTTCTTAAACCGTGCGGCATCATCTGTAGTGGGAAACACCTTTACCTCCCCACGGACTCCATGGGTGGAGGTGATGACGCCTACCCTCAACGTGTCTTCCATTTACGTCTTCCCTTTTCCAATAATGTACTCTCGGAGTCTCTCTGTACCTGATTTTGTGAGATGATTTTTTTGTCAGATATGCATAAATCTATGAGGCGCACGTGGAACGTACGTTGATTAAATTTAGGTGCATATGACGGAAAATCAGCGGCAAAGGCAGGTGCAGGAGAGATTCCGAGAGTACATAATACTGATAGTGAGAAATAAGACCGTCTTCCCATAAGGGCGGCGGTCTTATTTCTCCTATTGGATCTCTACAACTACTTTTTTCTCTTCCTTCGAGGCTGCTGCCTTGACAACAGAACGAATAGCTTTGGCGATTCTGCCCTGTTTTCCAATAACCTTCCCCATGTCGGAGGGGGCCACTTTCAGTTCCAGAATGGTCTCGCCGTTTTTCTCCGTCTCCGTCACGGTAACTTCTTCGGGATGTTCCACAAGGGCTTTTGCCATTACCTCAACTAATTCTTTCATATCCCTCACCTCAGGTTACTGGATACCAGCAATCTTCAAAAGCTTTCCAACAGTCTCAGTAGGCTGTGCGCCTGTGGACAGCCACTTTTTCGCTTTCTCCTCGTTGAACTTAATAACGCTGGGTTCCTGGTTGGGATCGTAGTAACCAACCTCTTCAATGAACTTGCCGTCTCTGGGAGATCTGGAATCTGCAACAACAACTCTATAGAAAGGTGCTTTCTTATGTCCCATTCTTCTTAATCTCATCTTTACTGCCATGTCTTTCTCACCTCCTCATACCATGGTATATCTGCTGCTTCTTTATAGACAAAAGCAAAAGTCCCCTGTTTTTGTCCGCCGGATGTCAGTGAACAAAAAACTGCAAAATGCGTCGTGTATCCATGCCTCGGAAACATGTTTCAAACACGCTCTGGTTCCCTGCTTTGCTAACAAATCTTAAAAGGGCATCTTAAGCTTTCCAAACATGCCGCCCAGTCCGCCTCTTCGTTTTCCGCCCATCATTCCGGGAAGCTGCTTCATCATTTTTTTCATCTGGTCAAACTGCTTCACAATCCGGTTCACTTCCTGAATCCCCACCCCGGCGCCTTTGGCAATGCGCTGCTTCCTGGAAGGGTTTAAAATAGAAGGATTGGCCCTCTCTTCCTTGGTCATGGAAAGAATAATGGCTTCCACCCGATCCATGGCGGAATCATCAATATCCATGCCGCCTTTTACCTGGGGCATCCCCGGCATCATGCTCATGATGCTGGCCATGCCGCCCATTTTCTTAATCTGATTCATCTGATCCAGGAAATCATTAAAATCAAACTCTGCCTTCTTCAGCTTCTGAGTCAGCTCCCTGGCCTTCTCCTCGTCTACTTCCATCTCGGCTTTTTCAATAAGGGAAAGAATATCCCCCATGCCCAAAATCCTGGAAGCCATGCGGTCGGGATAAAACTGTTCCAGATCGGAAAGCTTCTCTCCCATGCCGATGTACAGAATCGGCTTCCCGGTAACCGCCTTAATGGACAAGGCTGCACCGCCCCTGGTATCGCCGTCTAACTTAGTCAGGATAACTCCGTCGATTCCGATCTTTTGTTCAAAGCTCTCCGCCACATTAACCGCATCCTGCCCGGTCATGGCGTCTACAATCAGAAGCGTCTGGTGAACCTCCAGGGCTTCCTTAATCCTGGCAAGCTCTTCCATCATGCCCTCGTCGATATGGAGGCGTCCTGCCGTATCCAGGATAACCACGTTGTACCCGTTTTTCTGGGCATGTTCAACTGCTGCCTTGGCAATATTCACCGGGTCCTGATGATCCCCCATGGAAAATACGGGAACTCCCTGCTTGTCACCATTGATCTGCAGCTGCTGAATGGCCGCCGGACGGTACACGTCACAGGCTGCCAGAAGCGGCTTCCTCCCTTTAGACTTAAGCTTTCCCGCAATTTTGGCCGTGGTGGTAGTCTTGCCGGCGCCCTGAAGTCCCGCCATCATAATAACCGTGATCTCGCTTCCCGGCTTTAAGGCGATCTCCGTGGTTTCGGAACCCATAAGGCTGATAAGTTCCTCATGGACGATCTTAATCACCATCTGCCCCGGCGTCAGGCTGTTAAGCACATCCTGCCCGATGGCCCGTCCCTGTACGGAACTGATGAACTGCTTCACTACCTTGAAGCTTACATCCGCCTCCAGCAGAGCCATCTTCACTTCTTTTAATGCGGCTTTCACGTCCGCTTCGCTTAAGCGTCCCTTGCCCCGCAGATTTTTAAATACATTCTGTAGTTTATCCGATAAGCTCTCAAAGGCCATAGTGTTAAGTATCCCTCCTGTCACCTTTGCCATCATACACGAAAAAGGCCGGAGTGTCAAGTGTTTTTTCTTTACGAACTTTCGTTCGTATTGTTTCATCCTGTGTTATCTGCGTTTATTTCAATACTGTTGCCTGATAAGGTACTTTTATTATGGTCTGTCTTTTTCCGTCTTTCTTCTCAAATTTGTCACAGCCATTATGATATTCTAACCATCTGCGCCACCGCCTCCTGCTCTTTCTTTTTATCCTCTGTCAGATGTGTATATGTGTCCAATGTCACAGATGTGGAAGCGTGTCCAAGATTCTGGCTCACAATCTTCACATCAGCTCCTGCAGAATAGGCAAGGCTTGTGTAAGTGTGTCGGACCATGTGTGGACAAAAATTCTCAATCTTTTCTGTATTGTTTTCCTCTGCGTCCTTGTTGTACCGCTCCACAATCCTTTTTATCAGTTCCCGAAAACCTGGCTCATTCCATACATTCCCGTATGTATTCACAAACAGAAAGCCTGATACATATCTCCGAATATTTCCGGAATCATCCACATAAGGCAATTTTACAGAAGAGGAAACGCTCTGCATTTTCAGCTTCAGGAGCGTTTTTCTCACTACACTATTCATTGCAACACTACGGATAGACGTTTTACTTTTAGGAGAAGCTACTGCCATAGTAAAGCCATAATCTTCTTTTCTATACCGATTTACTGTTTTATTGATGGTTATGGTATTCTCTTTTAAATTCACGTCATCCCACGTCAGAGCCGCCATTTCTCCGATTCTCATACCCAAATTAAACAGGACAACAAAGGCCGGGTAACTGTATGAATACCGCTCGCTGTTCTTTACATAGCCCATAAACAAATCAATCTGCTGCTGTTCTATAGCCGTTCGCTTCTTACTTTCTGTCTGTGGAACCTGTAAATTTTTTGCAGGATTTTTGATAATAATATCATCATCTAAGGCACACTCAAAGACAATGTTTAGACAGCTTTTCAGATTGGACATAGTAGAATGTTTCTTGCCATCCTGAACCATTTCGTTAATGATCCTCTGGCAATCTGCCTTTGTGATCTTCGCAATCTGCTTTTTTCCGATTGTATTTTTAATGTATGTATTGTAATATGACTTATAATTCGTGCAAGTCGTGGCTTTCCTGCCGCTCTTTGCAAATGTTTCCAACCAAAAATCAAAATAAGAGTTTAACGTCATTCTAGCATTTCTGGTATTCAACTTATTGCCCCGGTCAATCCTGCACAGCAGATCATTTTCCTGTCTGCGCAATTCTACCAAATCAGAAGCGGTAATTGTGATACGCTCACCATCAATCATCTTTCGGAACATATAGCGTTTATTTTTGGTGTCATAGTATTCACCTGTCTTAAGGTTCCGACCTCGGCTATCCTTTCGCTTTTCAGCCATGCCGCACCGCCTTTCTATAAATGCCGGGGGGCAGCAGGATGCCATGTCCGCCTGCCGCCTGTCCGGTCATGCCTTCTTTATCTGGTTTCTTATTCCCGCAGCTTCCGGACACCTTGTCAGGTTTCCGGCTCCGTCCACGACAATCACCGACTCAAACTTTCCATGCTCCAG
>CAMUJH010000025.1 GCA_947089145.1 uncultured Hungatella sp.
TCAGTATCACGGATACGGCTCTCAGCAGCAGTGATGTTCTCAGATGTAACCTTCAAGTTGTTAATCGTATGCTCCAAACGGTTCTGAGCAGCACCGAGTTTAGCACGATAGGTAGATACTACGTTAATAGCAGCGTTGATAACCTTGATAGCAGTATTTGCAGCTGCCTGGCTACCAATCATACCGTCAACCTTAGTTACTGGATCGGTATATTTGCTTCCACCCATACCTTTACTATGAAGCTGACGTACACCAATACCAGTGGAAGTCAGGTTCTGCTGATTTACCACGATTGTTTCCTGAGCACTTGGGCCAATCTGGAATGTCATCTTCTGAACTGTAGCAGATGTAAGCTCAGTATCAGTAACAGTCGCCTTTTCATCAGTCTTTGTAGCCTCAATCGTTACCTTAGCATTAGGTGCACCAGTTGCTGCATTCTTAGAAGCCAATGGCTTGATACCGTTAAAGTCAGTGTAGTTAGCGATACGGTCGATTTCCTCAATCAACTGATCAGCCTCAGCCTGAAGGTTAGCTCTTGCTATGGAGTTGTAAGTACCGTTAGCGGACTGGCTTGCCAGTGTAGTAAGACGCTGCAGCATGGAATGTGTCTCTGTCAGAGCACCTTCTGCTGTCTGAATCAAACCTACGGCATCCTGTGCGTTCTTGGTAGCCTGGTTAAGACCATTGATCTGAGATCTCATAGCCTCGGAAATAGCAAGACCAGCAGCGTCATCGCCTGCACGGTTGATTCTATAACCGGAAGACAGTTTCTCCAAGTTCTTGTTCAAACCACTCTGGTTAATTCCTAAGTTTCTGTAAGAGTTAATTGCCGCTATATTATGCTGTATAACCATAAAATGTTCCTCCTGATTCATGATTACTATTGCTTCCAGGAACCTCCCTGTCCCTGGTTTCTCCCCGAAGAGGGCCCTACTTCGGAAAGTCTGTAAAGTTTATATCTCACTTACCTTACATTCTCTTATATCGTCAATATATTGAAAAACTTAAGTACTTTTTTACTGTTTTTCTAAGTTTTGCCTTAACTGTTCGCATCTACCTTAGAAGGTTCATCACCATCTCTGGAAGGGAATTAGCCTGGGCAGACATAGATGTAGCAGCCTGAAACGTAATGTTATTCTTGGTAAACTCTGTAAATTCCTCCGCCATAGGCGTATCCCGGATACGGCTCTCGGCACTGGTCATATTCTCCGAGGTAACCGTAATATTGTTGTGGGTATGTTCCAAGTGGTTCTGAGCCGCACCGAAATCCGCCCGGATATCCGCTACCGCTTCAATAGCGGTATCTATGTCGGTAATGGCATCATTGGCACTCTTAATGGTTTTAAAATCAACGCCGTTTAACGCCAGCCCATTAACCCCCAAGTAATATCTGGGCACATCCAGAATCTCTGCGCTACTGTACCCAATCTGCAGACGGATATCATCAGACTTTACCGGAGGTTCAATCTTAGGAAGCCCCTTGGCATCTGTGGTATACTTTCCCTCTTTCTTAGCCGCCTCCAAAACTGCATCCTCGTCATCATCAAACAGCGGGATTTCATCAAAATTCGACGTTGAGCCAATGCGGTTAAGCTCGTCACAAAGCTGTATCCGCTCTTCATCCAAATTAGCCCTGGCCAATGTAGTATAAGTGCCATTGGCAGACTGTACCGCCAGAGTCTTCATCCTCTCCAGAATAGAGTGCACCTCTGTCAGAGAGCCGTCACCGGTCTGAGTCATGCTGATACCGTCATTTACATTCCGGATAGCCTGATTTAAACCGCTGATCTGATTCCGCATAAGCTCCGAAATAGCCAGCCCAGCCGCATCATCCCCTGCGCGGTTTATGCGGTATCCTGAGGACAGCTTTTCCAGGTTTTTCCTCATTTTGCCTTCTGAAATGCTTTTATTGCGGGCCGAATTAATTCCCGCTATATTATTCTGAATTATCATATATCCGCAACCATCCTTCCTTGCTATGTCGCGGCACTCTGACTCTCCTGTCGGAAAGCCGGACCGTCATATATCAACCATCCTTGGTCTTTGTTTCTGGTTAATATATCGGCAGATTTGACCGCTTCATAAGTGTGAAGACTGATTTTCACATTTTTTTCACAGACTGCCGTTTACAATTTACCTAAGCAAGGTTTCCATTAAACCGCAGCAGCCTTGAAACAGCGCATCACAAAACAGTTGATTTTATTTTATTTTCTGACTATAATATGGCTATAAACAGCATAAATAAACCATGGAGAAAATCTAATGAATACACAGCCGATCTCACCATCCCCTCAAAGCCACTACAACATTTTAACCTCATCTGACAATACGCTGATTCCTCAATTAGCTGTATCCCTTACTGCCATGGCAAAAAACCTGGCCTGCGGCTTTATAGACTTTTACCTTCTTCACAGCCAGGTGACTCCGGAGAATCTTCATCTGCTCTCCGCTTTGTGTGCCGGATACGGGAATATTGCATTTCATGAAATCCAGATAGATAATCCGGAAATATTCGACCCTCTTGTTCAGGCCGGCGGCTGGGTTCGGGAAACCTATTTTCCCCTTTGCGTCCATCAGCTGCTTCCAGATACAGTTGACCGTGCATTATATTTAGATGCCGGCGATGTCCTGGTTCTGGGAGACATCGCCCCCTACTACAACTGCGGTTTTGAAGATAATTTCCTCATTGTAACCGGTGAAAAGCATAAAGTAGAAAATAATTCATATAAAGAGTTCTCCCCTGATGATATAAAAAATCCCGATTTTCTTCCTGGTATTCTCAGCGGCCTTTTTAACTCCGGCTCCTATATGATTAACCTGCAAAAACTGCGGGAATCAGGCATTGATATTTCCTATTATTATTACCTTACAGAACAGCTTTGCAGCCTTAGGCCCAATGCAGCAAAAGAGGAATTTATCTATTTCGGAGATCAGGGACTCCTTTCTGCTGCATTTATTGGCAATATGAAATACTATGGTTATCCGCAGATACAGGAGTTATGGTATTGCCCTTACAATTTCTGTCTTGGATATTATGACCACTTTGACCATAAGCCTAATTATCAGCCATCCATTCTTCATTTTGCAGGTGTTCCTTTCAAACCCTGGAGAGCCAATTATCCCGTATTCCCAAAGCGTTTTAAAACAGCAGGAGGCTCACTGCGGGAATTAAGTGAATTGAAGCCCTTGCAGCTGGAATATTATTTTCTTTGGCTGGAATATTTATTTCTTACGGATAAAGCCTTAACCATACTGGGATTTTAAGAGGAAATCTCGCCGTCATAAGAATTCTAATCAAAAAGCTGTGAAAAATGGAGCTGCAGATTCTCCGTTTATCACAGCCTTATTTACCTGTTTATCTCCTTCAGCCTCTCCCTCGCCGGCCCATACCCCATCTTTGCTGCCTCCCTGTAATACTTTCCTGCCAGCTGCATCTGTCCTGACACCTCATACCACGCCCCCAGGTTATAAGCCGCCTTAAAGGAGCCTGTTCCCACCACTCCTCCCAACTCCGGACGTTCTCCCAATTTTAAGCACTTCAGATAACACCTTTCTATATTAGGAAGCAAATCAATGTACCGCTCCACGTCAGACAGAACTCTTTTCATATAAAACAGGCCGCACACAAAGCAGAAATCCGACCAGTTTCCCAAAGCCGCCTGTTCCTTCTCCACAATCTCTGCCGCCTTGTCAAGGCATTCCCCTGTCCCCAGATCCAGAAGCGTATACAGGTAAAGCACCACTCCTCCCGAGCGATAGCCGCAGGAAGGTTCCGCCAGTCCATAGAATCTCCCAAAAGGCTCCAGGCTCTCCTTAAGCCTTTTCATATTCCGCAAAGTAGATGCCAGCTGAAACCAGTAGTAACCGTCAAGAGGATTCTGTCTCACCGCTTCCTGCAGATAGGGAAGATTTCTCTCCCCCTTGTCCGCCACCAGATATCCGTCATGGTCAGCCGCCAGCGGCAGGCAGTAGCAGGGATAATCGCCTTTAGGCTGCTCATGAATGATCCCCTCATACCTTATGCCTCTTGGCAGCAGTCTGGGGAGCACTGACGTGCTCTGGCTGATGCCCGCCTCGTCCTCATAGGAGTCATATCTGGTAATTCCTCCAAGCCATATTCCCTCCCGTTTTTTTAAGATCTTCTCTAAATCCCGCCGGCTGCAGGGCCTCAAATATTCGTCAGCGTCCAGCACCAGATTCCAGTCGCCGTCCGAATGATCCAGGGCAAAATTGCGGGCGGCGGAGAAGTCATTAACCCATGGAAAATCCATCACCAATGCTCCCATGGTTCTTGCTATCTCCGCCGTCCTGTCCGTTGAACCGGTATCCGCTATGATTATCTGGTCTACCAGAGGCTTTGCCGCTTTCAGGCACCGCCTCAGGGAACGCTCCTCATTCTTTACGATCATGACCAGGTTCAGCTTCACTATATTCTCCTCTCCGGATTCTTCTGATTTTCAACCTGCTTTGCAAACACAAATTTGCGGATGGTAGCTTCCGTCTCCGGAAGGAGACGCACAAACTGGCATCCATATCCGAAGCCTCCGGTAGTAGCGCCTCTAGCCCGAAGAACTTTGGCATTGACCTTGCACAGCTCCCCGTCAAAGCGGTGGCTGAACGTAAACCTGGTATCAGGCTGCAGGGCTTTGGAAGTTACCAGGAAAATCCCTCCTGCGCTGATGTTCTTGATGCTGCCGGAAAAATACTCGCCGGTATCTGTAGTGAAACTGGTAGAAATATTCACCCTGACTCTAAGATCCTTCTGCCTCTGGAATACATCTGCCACTTCCAGCACCTTCACGTCCGCCATCCACGGTTCCATCATATCCTTATTGGTGTTCTTGCGGATAACCAGCTCGCACCAGGTCCGCATAAGCCCCTGCTGCATATCATAGAAATCCACATAGGTCTTAAACCGGATATTGCGCAATTTATAATTATTGAAATACAAAGTTACCTTATCTTTCTCATCCGTCTGTACTCTGGCCCTTGACAGGGGTTTATTGTCTGTTCCATATACCATACAGGTTTCACAATCTCTAAATTTCATGACTATGTAGCCCTCCTTCACGTCTGTCTACTCAATTTTTATGGGACATGTTCCAAAGCTTATGCAGCTATTTCCAAAACAGAGACATAACTGTCCCAAAGCCTGCGCTATATGACTACAGACCCCGCCGACCTGCTGGCATTCATCATCATCTGAATCCGCAGAATCTCCACCAGGCTGGAAAAGCTTTCCTTATCCAGCGAAACCGTGTCTCCGCCCTCGTCCGCTGTGGCCGTTCCGAGAAGCATACTAAGGCCATTGGTGCTGGTTCCGTAATAACTTCCCAGGCCGCTCATCCCCAGACCATAAGAACCCAAATTTCCAAGACCAGACAATCCAGGCTGCCGGCCATAAGAGCCATACAGCCCGTCTGAGGAGGAAGATCCGCTGTCAAACATGCTTCCTACGCTTCCTCCGGAAACTCCGTACAGGCTCAAAAGCTGATCCGCCGAAAAACCGGACAGACTGCTGTTTCCAAATCCCAGCCCCCACTGGTTCCCAAACCCGCCGGTCTGCACCATTTTCCCGGCATAAATAGGCGAACCGTTCATATAAGCATTTACGGTCTTTACATAATTCTGAGTCTCCTTATAAGGCGGAATGCCTCCATACTTCTGGACGCTGTTAGGCCCCGCATTGTATGCGGCTACGGCTAAATTTACATTGCCCCCAAAGCGATCCAGGTTCTCCTTTAGATATTTGGCCCCGCCCATAATGTTCTGCCTTGCGTTGTAAGGATCGGAAACCCCCAGTGATCTTGCTGTGGCAGGCATAAGCTGCATTACGCCGATAGCGCCGGCCTTTGACACTGCGTTGGGATTAAAATTAGACTCCGCCTTTGCGACAGCCTTCAGCAGATTCACAGATACCCCATACCTGGCAGACGCCTCCTCAAATATGCTGTCCATACTCTCTGTGCCAATCCCTGCCGAAGCGCTTTGAAATGCATCCCGGAAACTTTCACTGGCTGCCTCTGTCTGAGAAACCTGCCGGTTCGGGGTACTGACGCTGCCTAAATCCGCCACTGATGTTACTAAACCCATAGCTTTTTCTCCTCTTTTTCTTTCTTTTCCGTAACAAACGCTCTTTAAGCCGCCTCCCGGCTGCATGGCCGGAAGACGGCATTTCCCTTAGGACTTAAATTCCCTGCGGCTGTCCCTATCCTTTATTGGTATGCCGCCCCGTTGGCTCCGATGGTCCAGCCGTCAATTGATGCGTTTGTCACCATGCTTCCGTCATTGTTCAGGTAATACCATACTCCCGAAACCATGACCCAGCCCCGCTGCATCTTTCCGTTGGCATCAAGGTAATACCACCGGCCGTTGACAAATGCCCAGCCGCGCTGCATACAGCCGCTGCCGTCCAGATAATACCAGTCACCGGGACTTGGCTGAACCCATCCGGTACACATCTCCCCGCTGTCATTCAGATAGTACCAGGAATCTGCAGAAGGGTTAACCCAGCCGGTCTGCATGGCACCGCCGCTGCTCATAAAATACCAGTGATTGTTGATGAACTTCCAGCCCTTTGCCATGCTGCCGTTTTCATCGAAATAGTACCATCTGCCGGATACCTTTTTCCAGCTGTTTTTAGATTTCTCTCCGTCAGGCAGAACGTAGCTGCTGCCTCTGATGGAACCGCCGTCATCCGTATTGTCATTCCAGTTTTCGCTGTAATCATATTCATCTTCCGAAGATGCAACCGAAATGCCCTCTTTCAGATACTTCTTTTCCTCCGACGTAGTTGGAATCGCCTTCACCTCAAAAAAGTAAGTCTTATCATCCGACTTCATAAAAGGCGCCATATCCAGGCTGGTTCCTTTCACCTTCTGGCGTTTCACCACCTTATTGTCGCCGTAAAGCGCTACCGAATATCCTGTGGCATATTTTACTGGTCTCCAGGTCGCTTTCTTTCTTTCCGTTTTGTCCCAGCCGGCCCATTCGGTGCCGCCTAAAACCGTAACCGGCGTATAGTCCACCTTCACCTGAAGCTTTGTATCCCCCAAAGCCCTGGCGGACACAAAGCTGGCGCCGGTAACCTTGCACTGAGAGCTGTTTAAGGATATGGGGAACACCTTCCCCTCGCCCGCTTCCACGGTAATGTCGATCCGCACTTTCTTGCCAGGCCTCCACCTGTCAATCTCCGTGCCATACTGATAGTCGCCTCGATAGCAGTCTGTCCCGCTGACTGTTATCTCCGGTTCCAGAATCTCCTCCGCCTCACCATAGGAGCCGGTTACTGACACGGATACACTTTCAATAACGCTGGAGTCCGCCCCGTAAGCTTCTGGGATTCCGGCCTTTCCCATGTTGGCAGCCATAAAACAGACTGCGCAGATGCCAATTGCCATTTTCTTTACTTTGTTCCAAAGCCTCATATTCCAACCTGCCTTTCATTTTACCGTCATATCCCCTCCGTGTCAATCAATTATCACCAATTGTCTCCAAGTAACGGCCTGCCATTAACAGGAAGCGGATATAAAAGGTAATCCCAGCGCCGTATTACTGTTTCCATACGCCGTCAGAGTCAAGATAAAATCCGTCAATCTCCGTATTATAAGCCATCTCTCCGGAACCGGGATAGAAATAATGCCACTGTCCGTCAATCTGGTACCAGCCTTCCACCATCTCGCCGTTGGAATCTGCAAAATACGTCTTTTCATCCCGCCGAATCCATCCGGTAAACATGGCTCCCTGAAGACCGTTATCCAGCGTATTGAGATAATACCAGTTATCATTCTCCCTCAGCCATCCCGTAAAAATGCTTCCATCCTGGTTAAAGTAGTAATAATATCCTGCCACTACCCGCCACCCTGACGAGAACATGGACCCTTCCGGGTATATGCCTTCTTTTTCCGGACGGAAATAATACCATTTGCCGTCAATCCTGGTCCAGCCAAGGGCCATCTCCCCGTTTCCGTGAAGGTAGTACTGATATCCTCCTATGTTCTGCCAGCCTTTCAGCATAAGGCCAGTATTGTCAAAATAGTACCACTTGTCATTGATGCGCTCCCAGCCGTTTGTCTTATAAGCGCCGCTGGGAAAACGGTACAGCCACTCAGCGCCCTGTTTGATCCATCCGACAGTATCCTCAGTTCCTTTGACCGCTGTGGATTTGGAATTCTGCTGTCCTTTGCCGTCAGAGACATACCGTTCTGTGATGGACAATTGGCCTGACTCAAGCCACTCACTCTGTTTTGCATGGCTTTTCTGAAAATCCGTTCCCGGAATGGTTCGGATTTTAAACGAATAATTGCCGGTCTGGGTCATATACGGATAAAAATTATAACTGGTGGAAGATGTCTTATCCACTTTAAATACATTTTTATTGCCGCGGAGAAGCTGCACTTCATAGTAGCCTGAATCGTTCTCCGGTTTTTCCCATCTGGCCTCTCCCAGGTTTTTCTCATTCCAATACGCATCCCGGGGACTGTCATACTGGCCCCGTATAGGGTTGACCTTTACGGTTACCACCAGGTTGTCGCCCTCCCGCCTGGCAGAAACGAACGAGCCGCCGCTGACTTTCACGCTGGATGCCTTGTAATTGGCCAGGAAATAATACTCGCTGACATCATCCGGCTCAAGTATCAGGCTCATCCTGGGTTCGTCCGCTGCCACCGTCTCTTTTGCCGTGCTGTCAACCCATGTGGCTGAGATCACCGTAAAATGGCTCCCCTTCTCAGTCACTATGATCCCGTCCTCCGGCGCGCTGCCGCTGCCGATATCAATCTGGGGCAGCTTATTTCCCGCCTTCAGCTTTGATGATATACGGATGCTGATGGAATTCATGGGCTTTGTCGCTGCCCACGACTCCATGGGAGTTCCAGCCAGGCAAAGGAACGCAAGAACCAGGGCTGTCAGTCTTTTTATCTTTCCATTCATATTCAATCATCATCTCCTTCTCCATCCGGCTGTAAAATCCAGCCGTTTTTCGCGCTTTGCAGGCTGCATCCCTCCTCTGACGCCGGCATCCCATCCTGCCCCCTATGTCTCGTCAAAGTCTGTACTGGCACTGTCTGCGCCGTCAAAATCCTCTCCGGCCTTCTCGTCGGCACCGGGCACATATCCCAGAAAATATATGTAAATGTCCACAATCGCCTGATACAGTTCTATGGGAATCTCCTGCCCCAGTTGCAGCTGAGTCAGCAGGGTAGCCAGAGAGTCGTCCTCATAAACCGGAACTCCCGCTGCAAGGGCAGTCTCCGTGATCTTCTCCGCCAGATAGCCCATGCCGGAGGCCACGATGACCGGAGCTCCGTTCTTATCCGGATTATATTTTAATGCCACGGCTTTCTGCCGCATCAGCTCATCAAATTCTGACATTGATCGTTCTCTCCCTCTCCCGTATCTCAGGGAATATCTCGTCCACCCGTCTGTCTTTCATATGGCGGCGTACCATAAGCTGGCTGAACCGGAGCCCGTTATTTTTCAAAATATCCGCCACATCCGACTGAATCTTCTTATCCTCTTTCATCAGATGGGGAGGAACAAACAGCTGTATGGAAGCCTCCCTGTTCTGCAGGCCCATAACCAGTTCAAACTTGCCTACATTCTGGATATCAAATTTTAAAAACAGCTTAATCCTTCTTGCGCCTTCCTGGTCGCCTCTGTCAGAATCCGGATCAACCCACATCTCTGACATCACATTGTTGTCCTCGTACTGGAAGGGCAGAATAAAATGAAGCAGCGGCATGTATACGCTTTCATTCATCAGCATGCCGTTCATAATATTATAAAACTGCTGAATATTCTCCAGACCCGCTTCGCCGTTGGCTCCCTTAAGAAGAAGCCCTGACAGCCCGTCCGCAAACCCTGACATGGGCCGGGCCCCGCTTCTGGAACTGGCGCCCAGAAGGCTTTCAAAGCTTTCCTGGGCATCCCCCTCAAAGACTCTGTCAAACTCCCTGTCACTGACCATCCCTTCAAAAAGCTTCCTCAGCCTTCCGATATCGCCGTCCTGATAACGGGCCGTGTGAAAGACGAGAAGCATGGTAGCCTCACGTACGGAGCCGTAGTCATGAGTCCTGGAGATATATTCGGAAAGGAACGGGATCAGGCTTTTATTCAGCACCTGCGCATTTTGAACAGTCTCCCCATTGGGCGCCTGCCAGTCCATGGCCTTGGTCAGTTCCTTGAAATCGTCCCGATAGGATCTCAGCAGCAGCTGTTCGATGTCATCTACCAGGGAATGCATCTGCTGCAGCAAATGTTCCCCTGACGAATAACTGTTATATCCCTTCAAGAAATCCAGAGCCGCCTCCTGCAGGCCTCTGGAAGTGCTTTGCAGAAGCATGGAGCGGAACTGATTGAAAAAAGTTCCCGAAAACTTGGCCTGCAGTCCGCCCTGCCCCTGCAGGTAGGTAAGAAGATCTTCCGGAGAATCCATGCGCATGGACATGAGGAACTTCTCCACCAGATCTGCCACCTCAACTTTGTCAAGACCGGCCATGTCCGTAAACAGCAGCCGCTCCAAAGCCTCCGCCAGACCGCTTCCCTCTCCCAGGATCTTGACGAATGCTCCGTAGTTGCTGTCATAATCCACTACGCTTAAAAGGGCGTCCTGGGTGTTCTTCCCCATCTGCTCTCCGTCACGTCCGTCCGTGCGCACTACCCTGGTAGGATCTGCCGGGTTGCGGACCGCCGGGTTGCCGGCTCCGTGCTTGGGATCTTGAGGATTGATCACATTTCGGTTATCAATATTAGGCGTTGTCACCTGCAAAATGTTCGCCATACTTCCCCCTAATTTTTTCTGCCATTTTTCATTATATCTTTCATGCGCCCGGCTGCGGACGCACTGCCGCATATGAAAGCCCGGCGGGCGCACTTGCCATCTCTGCATCCCTGAATGCATGACGCCTGCCCGGCTGCGGATTTTCACAATAATGTTATATATCGACGCCTCTGCTTTTTTTATTATATTATCTTTTTCCTTTTTGCACAAGTAGAATAAAATAACATTATTTTTACGTCTTTATTAAATACCGCTATTGGATTTTCCTGCTTGAAAACATGGGCTTTTGCTTATGTTTGCAGGAAAAATGCCGATAATTATCCTATAAAGAGTGTATATCTGCAATTTTGAAGGGAGGTTGCTTTATGAATATTACATTTCCATCTTTAAATACCTCTTATCGTTCCGCGGTTCCCGCACAGCAGAAAACTATGCCCCGCAAAACGTCAGTAAAAGGGGATTATGATACTATTAATATCCGCAGGCCCAAGGCGGCAGACGATGATGAGACTTTTGCACGGATGCTGGCAAGGAAGGCCGCCTCACAGCTTGGCAGTGCCAGTTCGGAGCGGGTTTCAGAGCTGCGGGGCAGGGTTGCGGACGGCACCTATGTGCCTGACCCTCAGCGGATCGCAGGAAGGATGCTGGGATTAGGCTGAGTGCTGCATGAAAGCATGGGCTGACGGTAATTGGGGCTGCTGCCCAGCACCGCTTTCAAGGTTCAGGCAGAGAAAAAGAGTTTTGCTGCCCCATCCCGGCTATAGACAGAAAGGAGTTCCTCTTAAATTTATGGAACAGAAGACACAGGATTTATTTGATGATTTTATTTCCGTTATTAAAGAAACCACGCTTTTGCTGGGTGATATCGCCCAGGTGGAAACAGATAAGGCGGAAGCCGCTTCCTTAAAGCAGCATCATCTGCTGGACGGCTATATTCAGGCAGAACAGGCTCAGATATTAAAGCTGAGAGGCCTGGAACAGCGCAGGCTCCGGCTTGCCAGAGAACTGGGCTGGGATTCGCTTACATTCCGTCAGATTCTCGTCTCGGCGCCATTAAGGCAGAGCGGGCGGCTGCGTCCCCTCTTTGAGGATCTGGAACAGCAGCTGATGCAGCTTCGGGATTCCAGGATGGCTGCGGAGCAGATCATAAAGGTCAGGCTCCACGAGCTGGATGTGGCCCTTTCCGGACAGACGGGCAGTTCCTATGATAACTCGGGAAATGTCAGTTCCGGTTCGGCGCTTCACCCGGCCATGCGGGATACTTATGTCTGAGGCTTATGCCTCTCTTGTTTGACCCATGATGCTGTTTATATAAAGGAAGCGTATAGATATGCATCCTGTCTATTATAGAAAATATTGGAGGATATACTTATGGTAAGAGCAACCTTTGCCGGTTTTTCTACGGCGTTTTCCGCCCTGCAGGCCAACCAGAAGCGGCTGGATATTACAGGGCAGAACCTTGCGAATATGAATACTGTCGGCTATACCAGGCAGCAGCTGCAGGTTTCCAGTTTAAATTACACCAATCCTGTCTCCCACTATATGGGCAGTACGGAAGTGGTAGTAGGTTTCGGCGTGCATATGGATAAGGTCACCCAGATCCGCGATCCCTATCTTGACATTCAGTATCGGGATCAGATGCATAAGTCCGGTTACAGCAGCGCTTTGCAGACATCTTTTGACGAATTGTCTAACTTTTTGGATGAATCCCATATTGACGGTATTCATCAGGCATTTGTTGATATTCGGTCTACTCTGCTTGATATGCAGGATTTGTCAAAAAGTGATCCCGTCTATGAATCAGAGCTGCGCACCAGAATACAGTCCTTAACTAATCTGCTTAATGACAGTGCCAGACGCATCGACGAAGCGAAAAAGAACGAGTACAGCAGGCTGGACGGAACGGGAACCAGCGAGCAGGGCGCTGTCCAAAGGATCAATGATCTCCTGCAGCAGATCGGAAAGATGAACCGGCAGATCAAGCAGAATCAGATTTACGGCCAGCCCAGCCTTGAGCTGATGGATGATCGGAATGTGCTGCTGGATGAACTGGCAAGTTATATCCCTATTGAGGTTACTTATTATAAGGATGCGGAGCATGATGGTCTTAACGCTGCTGGTAAGGAAGATCCTAATTTAAAAGGAGAAAAGTATCATCTTGACAGTTCCGGCAATGTTATTATGAAAAAGGAATGGCCCGACGATCTTCGTGTTACTATGTCTTATCTGGATGGTAAGGGCAATCCTCAGACCTTAGTTCTGGTAGAGGGGACTGTAGGAAACGGGAGTCAAAATTACGGAAGTCTTGAGATTCTGAATAGTGATGACATCAAAGCTGGTGCTGATCCCAGCGATTTGAAGCTCAAGTTTAATGGCTACGAAAGTACCTCAGAGCCAGGCAAATATGGTACAGCCAAATCTATAACTTTTGAAAAAGGAAAGGACAAAAATAATCCAAATGTAGTTAGTTTAACAAACCAGTTTTCCAATGGTTCTGGAGCGCTTCAGGCCAGTCTGGATATGTTGTGGAAAAATGGAACAGGCGTAGCACAATGGGATGCTGCAAATAGCGGAATTGTAACCAATACCACTACTGGTGATCCTGTATTAGTAAATAGAGTTAATGATGTAAAAGGCTATGATTATTACACGAATCAGCTAAATAATCTTGCAAAAACCTTTGCTGATGTTTTCAATACAATTAATAGCTATCACACGGATCAAGGTGCGGTTACGCCTACTCCGCCAAAGGGTCAGCTTCTTTCCTATGAAGCCGATGATGCAGCAGCCTCCATTGGCATTAATCAGGATTGGATCAATTCTAAAGATCCATATATAGGAGCAAAAGGTGATGATTTTAATGATACCATAATGGATTTGCTCGAGGCAATGAAAGCCACATATCGTGTAACCGATACGTCTAATTTCCTTGATGACAGCGGAAACCTTCGGCTTGAGTATGTTAAGTTTAAGGATTTGGATTTGGAAAACAACTCCTTCATCAATTTTATGAATCATGTATCCACGGTTTTGGCTAATGATTCCTATGCCAACCAGAATACCTTAAAGACCAATGTCACGGTACTCAACGGCATCCAGAACTCCCGTGATTCTATATCCGGCGTCAGCCTGGATGAAGAGGCGTCCAATATGATGATGTACATGTCCGCTTATAATGCCGCATCCCGTCTTATGACTACTTTGGATCAGGCGCTGGATGTGTTGATTAACGGTACAGGTGTGGTAGGTCGATAATGATATCTGTTTTTTTAACTATATTTTTAGGAGGTAATACCCATGCGTGTGACAAATGCATCAACGTACAGAAATTTCACCACGTCAGTAAACAATGTACATCTTGCTTTAAATAAAAGCATGAATAAAATTTCCAGCGGCGAGGCTTATGAAAAGGCCTCTGAGGCACCTCTCTCCTATTATGAGGGCAAGAAGATTGACAATGAGTATCAGGAAGTCTTAAGCAAAAGTGCTATCATTAAGGATGTCAGCAATCGTGTCTATCAGCAGGAGTTAGGCGCACGTGCGATTCATGATGTCCTTTCCAAACCGGCAGGCGCCAAGAATCAGGTACAGTTCGCCCGCACCGACACAACTTCTCCGTCGGCACTGCAGACTACTATGGAGGATCTTCTTCAAAAAAGCCAGGAGATCGTGGATTCACTGAATACGCAGTATGAAGATTTCTTTGTATACGGAGGAAATGATTACACTACCACCCCGTTTTCCCTTGATGTGGATTTAGAGAATAATAAAACATCTTTAACCTTCAATCATACATTTCCAGGGGATGATCAGGCCAGCACGGTAGTTTTAAACTTAGTGTCAAAAGCGGATGGTTCCTATGGGTTCGAGATAGATCCTACCAAAACTGTATCACCTAATAATACTTTAACAGGTGCAGAGATCCTAAGAAAAGCCATGAACGAGGAAGGCCGTATGGATATTGGGTACGGTTCCTTGGCTCACCGCAATACCCTTATTGATACCTTTACCGGAGGTCTGAATATGCTCACCGGCATCACCTCGGCCAGCGTAGATTTGGATGCTAATCCTCCCACCCCCAGCGAACAGGAGATATTAGACGGCCTGAATAAAAGCGCTTTGGGCTTAGTGACTCAGTCTGTCCATGTTATAAATGACTTCATTAATCCACAGGCAGGTGCGACTCCTGACCGCGGGGTTATGCATGACCAGTTGGGAACTATTTTGGAGGAGATGACTACTGCCGAGCAGAGGCTTAGTACCACCTACTCTGACCTGGGCAATAAATATCGTCTCCTGGAGACTACGACAACGAAGCTGAACGCTACTGCTGACTCCCTGAAGATTCAGTATAAGGATAAACTCGGCGCCGATCCATATGAGTCTATTATGGAGATGTACAACAATAATTACGCCTACAATGCTGCTTTGAAAGTAGGCTCCCAGCTTATGAGTTCTTCTCTGTTTGATTTTGTGCGTTAAAAAATCATTCACAGAAAGGAGGGTTTGAGTGTGGAACCGCTTATTAAAATTACGACTGATCCCATACGCATAGAACATTTCCGGCAAAACGGACGTTTAGTAAATTCTAATAACGTTGACATAGAGCGAAGAAAGGCTTTGGCCAGACAGGCGTCATTCCGCAATTCTGTAGGCCAGGGACCTGTCTCTGTAGATGATATCAATAAGATAAACCGTGCTTTTTCAAAAAAGCAGGTAAATTCACAGCCTTCAGATAACAGTTCTTCTTTCCAGCAGAAGTTAGCTTCCAGCCAGCTGCAGTCTCAGGCTCAGGTTTCTGCATCTGCTCCTGCCGTGGCGCAGAGTGCAGTTCCAGATACAGCATCTGCAGAAGTTGTTGCTTCTAGTATGGTTTCCAGTACTGTATCAACCGCTGCTTCCTCTCAGGCACCGGAAGTTCTGGATATTGCCTTGACAGCAAGTTCTTCCTATACTGCCCAGAGGGGTGCCTTTGAAATGCGGATTGCCAAGGGTGAATTGTCCTATCTGCCGCCTATGGTAATGACAGTTGTTACCCAAAGGCCTCAAGTTCATATTGAATATCTGGGCGGATTTAATTATGTTCCGCCTAGAGACGATTCCGGCGGCAATGTTAATCTATTCACATAGGAGTTATTGATATTATGACGATACAAACTGATTATGGCACGGTGGAATATGCACCGGAAGATTTGATCACTTTTTCCGATGGGCTCTTCGGATTTCCGAAGCTGACCCGCTATCTTCTCCTTCGCATGAACGAGGGGGAAGATGATGATTCCATGCTTCTCATGCTGTCAGTGGAAGATCCGAATGTAGTGTTTGTCTTGATCAACCCATTCTTCCTCTGCCCTGACTATTCTCCCGTGCTGGCTCCCCAGGAGCTTTCCTGCCTTGACGCTTCAGACAGCGGTGATCTTTCCTACTATGTGATCTGCGTGGTTCGGAATGATTATTTGGAGAATACCGTCAATTTGAAATGTCCTTTAGCCATTAATCCACAGACACGGTGTGGAATCCAGCTTATTTTGGACAATACATCTTATGAGTATTGTCATAAATTAGGCTCATTTTCATCTGTAAATGAGGAGTGATAAATTATGCTGATACTTCGACGCAAAAAAAATGAAAGCCTCCTCATTGGTGATAATATCCGTATAACGGTTATTGAGTGTGCTGCTGACGGAGTTCGGTTAGCTATTGATGCACCAAAACAAATTTCAATTCTCAGGGAAGAATTGTCTGAGGCAGAGCAGACCAATAAGATGTCTCTCACTCCCAATAAAGATTCTGTCTGGGTGCTTCAGTCGCTTTTGCAGCATAAAAAAGATACCTAGCAGACGCAATAAGAGACAGTTTAGCACAGAATGTTAAACTGTCTCTTATTATTTACCTAAATAAATGATAAGGAATATCACCTAACAAAAGATCTCCACCAAAGTCTAAGTCCTCTGATAAGCCAATACAGCGGAAGAAGAATAGGGATCTTTCCCACTATGGGGTATATGGAAGACATATAATGGTAATCGGGAAATATCCATTTAAACTTTTTCTTCTGCTCTGCAAAAAATTTTTCCCGTCTTTCTTTCTTCAGACTATGTCCTTCTGCCCTTCTCTCCCTTTCAAGCTCCTTTTCAATCAGGCTCTGAAGCTTCATAGCCTGCTCATCGTTCTCCTTGACCATAATTCCTCTGGTCAGAATTCTCTCTTCCAGAGAGTCATAGACAGACATGTCCTCATGCCGTTTCAGCAGATATGGATCGGATTTATCCCCATACCACATATAAGCGATCTCGAGAAGTTTTTCCGCCAAGCCGTCAATTCTGAACTCTTCCAGCCTTTTCTGCAGCGCATCCTCCTCGATTTCATTTCGCCATTCCCTGTGATATAGAAACAGCTCCAGCATCTCTCTTAAAGTCAAATCGTCTGTCACGTATCGGTAGGCGGCTCCTGCAATGCGGTATGTCAATTCACTTTCTACTGGGAGCATCCAGATATTCTCATAGGGTTCCCGAATCTGAGCGCTTTCCAGGATTCTGACCATATATTTTTCATATTTGGAAGTTTTAAACGGAAGCTTATGGTATAGGATAATCGTAATGCTGTTTACCCTTTTCATCCGCTCCCCAAATCCCTTGAAGGTCTTATCGGTTTCAAATCCCAGATCTATTAAATATCCTTTTGCCAGATAATACTTATCCTCGTCTAAGAAAATCTGTACTGGGCTGTTGTCCGCTGTTTCCGGAAGTTTATACAATCCGCGGATAGACTCTGATACCAAAACCGTACAGGAAATTTCCCTCATGTCCAGCCATGTAAGTACTTCTTTAAGAGCTTCCTCACAGCCTTCACCAAATGCTAAGGACTCTTGGTATCGCTGAAAGAAACGGTCCCGCCATTTATCCGGTACCGTTTCCCTATGACCCAGAAGCCCTAAATATACGATATTTGCCACCTTGTGATAATCTGCCAGGCGGTACATCCTCTCCCAGTCCAGCCGGCTAAATGGAACATGTCCGTCGTCCTGCCGGATAACGGAAGCTACCATCTCTACCAGGGAACGTCCCTCAAACAATAATCGATTCATAGCTCTCTCTTTTTCTTCCCATACTCTGTTAATATTATGTACGTCCAGCAAGCTCCCTGATTCTGTAATAGGACTTATCTCCTGCCAGTCTTTGATTCAGCCTTTGATCGCTTTCCTGCACCTGTTTCAGCATGGTCTGAGTCTTCCGCCTGATTTCATAAATCTTTTCTTCTGTCTTAGTAGCTCCGACAGCCTCATTCGGATCAGATGTCACTAAAACACGCAGCTTCTCATAAGTCTCCCTGTCACTCTCCCCCAACAGCCATATCTCCTCCATGCACTGTTCGGCTCTCTCCATCTCGTCTCCCCGCATCTGAAGAACCATGGCAGCGGAAACCCCATCGTTGCGCACCACCACTTCCTCCAGCTGCTTGGTAAGCCTTTGGATCTCCCGAACAGCGCCGTATTTTCTCTGAAGAAGAATCATAATCTTTTCCATGTCAAGTTCCATAGCACCGCATCCTTCCTAGCCTCTTACCTCGGCTCTCTTTGCGATATGCATATCATTGACTTTTCTGCTTGCTCCATCGAATCCCTCCCGCAATTCGGAAAGAATATGACGGATACGCCCAATTTCGTCCTGCCTTCTCTGCCGTCCGGCCATAACCCTGCTTAAGTCAAAAATAAGATATTCATAAATCCTTTTAAGATCCCAGCTGATTGGCTGTTCCATATCCAAAATATCCATAAGATACCGAACAATCCTGCTGACCCGGGTCAGACAGTCTTCAAAGTCTTTATAGTTCTTATCTTTCAAAGACTGTTCAGCTCTTGTCAGGCGTTTAATGGCTTCATCAAATAAAAGTAACAATTGTTCTGCTCCTGACATGGAATAAATACTTTTTTCTTTATAATGGTTATATCCGTTCATTTAATCCCTTCCTTAATAAAATTTCTGCTGCCGCCTTATGGTAATAAAGCGGCAGCTAAATCCCTTTTTATGCTGTAAGCTGAGAAAGGTAGCTGGACTGGGTATTCATCTGGTTCAGCAAGGATTCCATGGTGGTAAACTGGGAAATATAGCGATCCTGCTCCACCTTCAGCTGATCCTGAAGCCTGTCTATAGTCTCCTGCATTTCTTTAAGCTGTTTGTAAATCTCGTTGTCCATAACCGTGCTGGGCTTCTTTTCGGAACCTGCAATTTCAATCAGGCGTCCATAGGAACCCTTTCCGCCGCTGGCCCTGTTTTTGGAAGCGTATCTCGTTGCATATGGAGTAAAGGTTTCCTCAATGGTATCAATCAACCCCTTCTTCACGCTCCCGCCGCCAGTGAAAATGTTAGAAACCTTGTCAGGATCATTTTCCATGGCTGCCTTAAATTTGGCTTCGTCAAATACCAAAGTACCCCCGTCGCCCCAATCCTCAGCGTAAGTAATGCCAATCTCCTTTAAATCTTCAAAGCTGGCGCCATTGTTCAGCATCTTTGTAAAGACTCCCTGAATGTCAACGCTTAAATCACGTATAACAGAATCGCCGTAAAGCAATCCCTGCTTTGCTTTCTTCTCCCAGTTTTCGATAGAGGTTTCATCCATTTCTGCTTTCTGTTCATCCGTCAATGCACCATAATTGCTGTCAGGGCGAGTTTTGATCTGAGAGTCGATTTCTGTCACCAGAGCATTGTAGTCTTCAATGAATTTCTTTACCTTCTCCAGGGCGCCGTCTACGTCAGCTTTGGCGGAGAATGTGACAGCCTCTGAAGTTTTATATCCTCCTGGCGCTGAAGCGTCCTTTTCACCGAATGTTCCCGATACCGTAACATTGAGGCCCTCTAAATTAAATGTATTGGAAGATCTCTCCAATGTAACAGTTACGCCCTGGCCGTAGCTGACAGCGATCTCTGCATTTCTTCCATCAGTAGATTTGGCGCCGTCCGCCTCCTCTCCTCCGAATAACTTCCAGGCCAAGCTATCCTTATCCTCATTTCCGTCCGCATCCTTAGTTCCCAGCGTGATCTCCCGGCCTTTTCCTGTCTCCGACGCCACCAGCATGAA
Source organism: uncultured Hungatella sp. (assembly GCA_947089145.1). Taxonomy (GTDB): domain Bacteria; phylum Bacillota; class Clostridia; order Lachnospirales; family Lachnospiraceae; genus UBA3402. The sequence goes on from CAMUJH010000025.1 coordinate 19,859, forward strand.
CTGGCCTGTGGCATCCACATAAGTAGCTTTTACTCCAGCCGCCTTCGTAGAATTAATCTTTGACAAAATATCATTAATCGTGCTCTTCGTGGTCAGGCCTTTTATCTCCACTCCGTTAATGACAAGATCCAGGCTGCCGTCCGCTTTCGTATATTTTGACAGATCCTTTGTTTCATTTTCTCCCCATAGAGCATCCTGATCCAGTTTGCCGTTGACATTTATCTTATTGGATGCGCCATAATCGATCCCCAGTGTATTCAGCAAAGCAGAATCGCCGGAAATAATCGATACCGTGGCAGAAGAGTTGCCGCTTGCATCTGTATTAAAGCTCAACTTACCGTCATCGGAAATATTGGCTTTGACTGCATCCTTTCCAAAAGCCTGATCTAAACGATCCTGTATATTCACTTTGCTCAACTGGGCTTTGCTGATCTTTTCAAGATCTCTCTCTAAGGATGCCTGCTCTGTCTCGAGCGCTTCCTTTTTTCCGTCAGCCAAAGCGGCATTCGCATCTGCCAGTTCAGACTCCAAATCGCTTTTTTGGGCATCCAGTCTGCCCATTTCGTTAGTGTACTGCTCTATCTCCTGCTGCAGATTCTCCTTATCAACACCAGTTGCACTGTCCAGTTTGGCTGTCAGGTCATCAATCTTCTGCTGGAATTCGCCCCTTATTTTATCAATGCCTGCTATTTGTTTGTTTAACTGTTCCGGTTTTTCAAGAGCAGTCTTAATCTCGTTCAGCCTCTTGCTCAGGTCATTCTGCAGATCACTGAGCTTCGAACTTCCGTTATAGCTGCCTATATTTTCTATCTCGCCAGCCAGATCATCTCCTACCAGCATGCCCTTGATAGCATCCGCCTCTGCTTTTGTAATCAGCTTAATGGACTTTGAAGTTCCGTTATAGACAAATGTCACTTCTTTATTGGTAATGGCATCCAGATTATTCTTCGTCCTTACCCCGGTTTTGCTGAAGGAAGTCGGGGTCTTTCCATTGATTTCGCTCAACTTAATATTCTCTGATCCATATCCAAAAGCTTCAGATGTCACGTTCCCCTTCAGGCTGTATTCGCTGTTTCCTGTCTTAGAGCGGATCGTGATGGAAGGATTGTCAATATCCCTATTATACACAAACTCGATTTCCTCTGAAAGAGCCTTCTCTCCCAGCTTAACGTCAGATGCCTTCAGCTGCTCGTTCAAAGCTGTCTCCAATGCTATATAGTCTTCTTCAGTCTGAGGGGCATAATTAATGGTAATCTTCTTTTTTCCATCAGGATCACTGGGATCTGTATATTTATCGCTAAAGGTAAACTGCACCGTGCTTAAAGGCTTGCCCTGATCATTCTTGGCCACCGACTCAAAGACAAGTTTTGAACCGGAACCCAGCACTGGTTCATAAGTGATATCGCACAGATTCCCCATGTTCAGCTGCAGCCCCTTGTCGCTTGTCTGCGTCTGCGACTGCCGCACTGCCGCAGAGGCGGTCTGGTTCACTGCCAGGATGGAAAGACTGTCTATGAGATCCGAACTTCCGTTGACACTGACAAGGTTCTTGGAGTCTTCCTTGCCGTGAACCGTAATCTGATTTTTAGAAAACACTGTAGGATCTTTCAGGTTATTGCTGGAAGCGTAGCTGGCATACGTGTCGGACCAGTCAATGATCTTATCGCTGATGCCTCTGTATGCCTCCTGCTTCCACTGAAGCTCTGTAACCTTCTTTTTCTGATTATTAATCTTGGTGGTGGTACCCAGGGTCATCTTCTCGATAATGGAATCGCGGTCAATACCGGAAGCCATACCGCCGAAACCTCTGAGGGATGTGTTCCCTAAGCTGCTGGTACTGTTTATACTCGCCATAGTTCTATCTCCTTTCATCTCATATGCAGCACATGCCTTTCTCTCCAGTTACTGTATCTTCCCTTTTTTACGGCCTAACTGCATCATAATACCTTGAAAAAAATCATTTTTAATCTATACTTATTTATCGACATGATATATAATAAAAATAATATCTTAAAAATCATTTTTACTACTTTTTATATTTGGAGGTACCGTTTTGTCTATCATTATTACAGTATCCAATCAGAAAGGCGGCGTGGGTAAAACCACCACATCGGCTGCCCTTATATCGGGTCTGGACCGGGAAGGGAAACGGGTTCTGGGCATTGATCTTGATCCTCAGGGCAACCTGGGGTTCTGTCTTGGAGCCGGCATGGCTAACCCACACACGGTTCTTGATGTCATGAAAGGCACTGTCCCGGTTCACAAGGCACTTGTCCGCTGTGACTACGGTGATCTGCTGGTTTCCGATATTACCCTGAGCAACAACGGTCTGGATGGCATCCGCAGCAACCGGGAGTTTATTTTGAGAGACGCCATAAAGCCTGTTATGGATTTTTTTGATTATATTATCATAGACACCCCGCCGGCCCTGAACCTTTTGACGGTGAATGCCTATTCGGTTTCCGACTTTTTGATCATCCCCATGGCTTCTGACATTTTGAGCCTGGTGGGACTTGCCCAGCTAAAGGAAACAATTGAATCTGTCCGCGGTTCCTTTAACCCCGGGCTTAATGTCCTCGGCATTCTTCTGACCAGGTACAATCCCAGGACGCTGCTGTCCCGTGATGTTCTTGAGATGGCCCAGCAGCTTGCCGGACAGATTAAATCCCGGGTCTTTGACGCCAAAATCCGCACCGGAGTCGCCATCGCCGAGGCGCCGGCTCACGGCGAAAGCATTTTCTCTTACAATCCCCGCTCTGCAGCGGTAAAGGATTATCAGGCGCTTATTGATGAAATTGCTCCTGATATCCACTTAAAGGAGGTATCACAGTAATGTCCAAAAAAACCAACAAAACGTCCCATGTCATGGATCTTCTGACCAATGGCGCTTCCACAGAAGCTGACGCCTCAGTGAATGAGGCCGTATCCGGTCAGGAAAAGAAAGCTGCCGATGTCCAGTCCCACACAGTCTCTCCGGCGAAAGTCACCGTTGTGGACGAGGGAAGCCGCAATGACCGCCTTTCCCAGGAGATTTTAGGCAAACTCACTGAAGAGTTAGAAGAGGAAACCCGGCGGGAACTGGGCGCCCATGAATCGGAAAGCAAAAAGCCGGAGGCTGCAGAGCAGACAGCGGTTAATCAGGCGCCTCAAGGGGAAGAAGCAGGCGGTCAGGAACTTGAGACGGTCTCTCCGGATCTGGAAAGCCAGAATGAGCAGACCCAGGAAGAAACTGATTCCCTGGCATCTCAGGAGTTCCAGGCAGACACGCCCCTGGCAGATCCGGCTGAAGCGGTTCAGGAATCCATGCATGACGCTTTCCAGCCTTTAGAAGGCAGTATCCAGGATACGGTTCCGCAGCCATCCCCAGAGCCTTCTCAGGGCTCCTCAGATGTGTCTGCTGCCTCACAGCTCCAGGAAGAAGCCCCGCAAGCAGCTGCGGCGCCTGTGCCTGACAGTTCTCCTTCCCAGCCCCAGGAAAACGCTGCGGCGCCCGGGAAAGCCCCTGCCCCCCATCCCATTATTCCGGAATCTCAGCTTAACAGCCGTTTTCAGGATAAAGAGTACCGTTTTATCAATGTTATGGAACAGCTTCTCATGCGTCAGAATCTTGAGGCCGTATTAACGCAGTATGAGGTATGTACCTGCCCCCGCTGTATGTCCGACGTATGTGCTCTGGCATTAACCGGGCTTCCTTCTAAGTACGTGGTAACCAGCAGGGATTCCATCTCCCCCCTTATCAGCTACTATGAAAATAAATATAAGATATCTGTTTTAACAGAACTTATGAAGGCATGTAACAAGGTGCGGCAAAATCCGCGGCATAAAGTAGAAAAATAATCCCTCTCCTGAGATTCCGCTTTTTTCGGAATTTCAGGAGGATTTTTTGTTCTCTGGAAAATTCCCTTTGCTCCAGAATATAGCCATGCCAGAGCCTTTAAAGCCTGGAAGATGAAAACGACTCAAAAAACGGCATATTTCTCTGCCGCTTTTTGAGTCGTCTGCCTCATTCATATTGCCATGGCCCAAACTTACTGCCACATCTTAATTTCCTCTTCATCAAGAATCAGATCCACCTGTACCTGAATATTCTCATCCGTTACAGGCAGGTAACCGCTTACGGGGGTATTGCCTCGTTCCTGTCTTGCCCTGCTCATAAACAGTTCCCAAGTCTCTCTGTCTTCCTCGTCCTCATTCATATAGTATCTGGGGTAACCATCCTGATCCATTTTCATGGTAAAGCTCCAGACATTGTCAAACAAGGTGGTTCCTTTCCTTAACTGAAAAAGGTTCATATCTCCGCTGGGTTCTGTCATCTCCAGCCAGACTTCCTCCCCCTCCGGGTCCAGGTACAAAGTGCTTTTCATCCCCTGATCCGGCGTGTCAAACTCGGCTGCCAGCTGCAGCTTTTTATCTTCTGCATCCCATATGGCAACCTTTAAAAGACTTTCCGGCTCCTGCTCTCCGCACATTACCACCAGATCCCGGTATCCGTCCCTGTTTAAGTCCGTAACAAGAAAAAATTGCTGTGTCTGAGTGGCCGATGCATCTTTCTTCTTGCTTTTTTTCTTAGAGGTGCTTTTCAGTTCAGATCTTATGGCCTTCCGGTACTTGTCATACTCTTCCATTCCGGTTCCGTCCGGCCCTACGTAGCGGCCATCCTTGGCGAAAGTGTTAAAGGCCATGGCTCCGTCCGGCCCCATGTAATACTTCTTGCCGTCCTCTTTGTTTGTAACCCAGCCCGTCTTCATGTAGCCCTTGGAGTCCACATAGTACACCTTATCTTCGTCTTCGATCCACTCATCTTTTGCCGGATCATCAGGGCTGTACATATACATCCAATACTTTCCATTATCAGACAGAGTCCAGTCGTCAGCGTAGGATGTCACAGTACCCGCCGCCGCAATCAAAAGTCCGCATAAAATGCCTGTCAGCTGTCTTTTCATAGTCCGCATCTCCTTTCCCTGGGATTTTGTTTCTTCAGGGAGCACTCCAGCCCTTTGGCAGAGTCAGCCTTACTGGGCCTTCCCGCTCTGCCTTGCCTGCTCAAACCTCTCCAGAAGCTTATCAATCACATGAACCAAATTGCCGATCTCCGGCTTGGTCAGCTGCTCGTCAGCCCCCAGCTGTTCACCTTTAATTCTCATCTGGTCATCAATCAGAGATGAGAAAATAACCACCGGAAGATGCTTCAACCTCGGATCATCTTTTACCAGTTTCGTGAGACGGTGTCCGTCCATCTCCGGCATCTCGATATCCGTCACAATAAGGTTAACCTTATCAAACAAATCAGAGTCGTGGCGAATCGAATCCAGATAATTCCAGGCTTCCTGGCCATTGTTGAAATTGGTAATATTGGTAAAGCCTGCCGTCTGCAAAGAATCATCAATCATCTTCTGCAGAAGAATGGAGTCCTCAGCAATAACAATCGGGCTGTCGCACAGTGTCCTGTCGCCCATCTGCTCCACCTCGGATATCTGGATAGAGGTTTCCGGCGCAATCTCCGCCACAATGGCCTCAAAATCAAGGATGGTAACCAATTCCCCGGCACACTGGGCAATGCCTGTAGCCACGCCCTCTTCCCCGCGGCTTAAAGTCTTATCCGGCTTCTGGATATCCTTCCAGGAGATGCGGCTGATTCCCTCAATGCTCTGAACACGGAAGGCTACTGTCATCTTGTTAAAGTTTGTCACAATAAACAGATCCCTGGTCTGGTGTTCCAGATATTCGTTGGTCAGATAATAGCCCAGATCAATAACCGTGATCAGAAGATCCCTGGGTTTAAAAATGCCTTCTACTGCCGGATGGGCATGAGGCATGGCCTTTACCTTGGCAGCCATCATGATCTCTTTTACCTTAGCAACATTGATTCCGTAGAATTCCCCCTGAATGGTAAACTTCATAATCTCAATCTCATTGGTACCTGATTCCAGAAGGATTCCCTCTTTTTCTTTCACCACTTTTATCTTCTCCTCTCTAGAGATGCTTTTCCGGCCTTCCCACCGTACGTATGATCACGTCGCCGTTTGAAACATCAATCAACATTGTTCTCGCATAACTGCCGCCTATGTCTTCGGCTGCAATGCGCAGCCTTTCATCCATCAGAACCCGTTTCACCATGGTGGCATTCCTCTGGCCGATGTTGCCGAAATCCGATCCGCCGCTTCCCTTCATCTCGAACATCTTGGCGCCGCCGGCTATCTTTACGATGGTCCGGCTCTTCACCAGGCCGAAAGCAGTAAGCTTGCGCAGCGTCTCCCGAATCCCGCTGTCCGCATATTTGAAAACCCTTGGATCATTGGGGTCTACCCTTGCCGGAAGCATAATATGCAGAAGGCCTCCCAGCTTAATGAGAGGATCATAAAACGTAATCCCGATACATGACCCCAGAGCATATGTAATAACGCGGCTGTCACCCCTGGCAAACTTCATGTCGCCAATCCCTACTTTTATTTCCTTCTCAGACATTATGAAACACCTAATTTCTCTAAGATACTGTTAAGCGACTCAATATCAGGAAGCATTAACAGTCCGTCAGAAAGCCGTTTGCCGTCCACAATAAATTCTGCATTGATATACATCAGCTTATCTGTTACGTAGCCGTATTCCGCCATGGGAACCGTCAGGACGCCGCCCAGCATATTCACCGTGGAGCTGGGAACGGACAAATCAATCTCCACCCCTACCAGCTGGGTAAAGGCATTGACATAAGAACAGATAATGATATTGCCCACTTCCTCCAACGCAGAATAGGCCAATTCATCCAGCTCTTCAAAAGAATCATACTCCTTACCAATGAGTTTCCCCAAAACAGCATTGGCCAAGTCCATTTTAAATACGAACAGCATCAGACCGTTTATTTCATTGGACATCCTAACAAGAGTGGCAGTCACAAGCTCCTCAATATCTCCCAGCCTGTCTACGGTTTCCTCATACCCCAGAATACTTACCTCCGGAATAGAGATCCGAATCTCCTTTTGGAGAAGCTTTGACAAAGCGGTGGCAGCATGGCTGGTGCCGATACTGCTGATCTCTTTCATCACATCCAGTTCCTGAAGGTTCATATCCTCGTATTTTTTCAGTCTCATAGTCACCTCATATCCTCGCATTCATTCTATGGTTATCCCCTTAGGGAATTAATCGTAGACTCAATCTCGTCTGATGTGATCACCATCTTTAGGGCATAGCTGTAGGCCCGCTGGCATTCGATCATCCGCACCATCTCCTTGGCCAGATCGGTTCCGGAACGCTCCAGTGCGCCGCTCTGAATCTTGGGCGACTGCACCAGGACAGGCTCCATGTTTTCAGGCGCCGCATACTCGTTGGCGCTGACGCTTACAAGACGGCTGGGATTGGAAAACGTATACAGGCTCAGGCGCGGGCTGTCGTCCTCCTCGTCCTCGTCAAGCTCATCTTCTTCCTCTTCCTCCTCAGGCTCGTAATCCTCCTCCAGCATTTCAAGCATATGCTCAATATCCGGCACCTCCGCCCTGAGAGGCTCTCCGTTCTGATCCAGCACCAGCTTTCCCCCGTCTGTCATCAGATAATAGCCGTCCTCCATCTGAGAGCGGTAAAAATGGCCGCCTCTGGTATACGTGATCTGCCTGGTAACAGGGTCCTGCAGCATAAAAAACGCATTTTCATCTAAAATAGCAAAGTCAATATCGCTGTTGGTGGTGGTGAAAGGCTCCGTGCTGTATCTGGAATAGGTTCTCTGCATCCTGACGCCATTGCCTGACATAAGTTCGGTCACTGCATTCTCGGAGTCGTTTAAATTATAATTCAAAAGGTCTGAAAACGCCGCCGTCTTCGGCTTAAAGCCGTCATTGTTGATATTGGCCAGATTGTTGGAAATGACGCTCATCTTTGCCGTGCAGGTCCCGGCGCCTAATGCGCCGGTATAAAATGACTGATACATATCGTTTTATTTCCTCCCTTACAATCTTCCTACATCTGTTACGGCCTTGCTCATAATCTGGTCGTACATTTTCAGCACCTGGGCAGCGCTCTGCAGCGCCCTCTGGGAAGTCATCATAGAGGTCATCTCTTCCACCATGTCCACATTGGATTTCTCCACTGACTGCCATAAGAGAGAAGGCGATTCCACCTCCTGGGGAGCCTGGCCTGTGGAAAACAGACCGTAGTCCTCCTTATGAAGCTGCTCATAGTCTGCAAAGTCTACAATGCGCAGAGTGCCCAGTATTTCCTCCTGTACCTCCGTCTCTTCATCATCATACCCATAGTCGTCTTCATCATCAGACTCCGGCTGAAGCCGCACGCTGATAACTCCCTGGCTGTTTACCTTAAAATCCTCGCTGGTAATGGCAATAGGGCCGCCGTCCTTCCCCATGACCCGACCCAAATTGTTTAAGGCAAGATATCCTTCATCATCCACGCGGAAAGAGCCATTTCTGGTATAGCGAATCCCCTGGGGGGTATCGATGCAGAAAAAACCTTTGTCCGTCAGAGCAAAATCCAGAACCCCTTCAGTCAGGTCATAGCTTCCCTGCTCATAATTCACATAGGTCCTGTCAGCGGATCGGATCTTAGAAGTAGTTGCCAACGGTTCCGGATTATCCTTGTAGCGCCGTCCGGTGCGGTACAGCATCTCCTCCTGGAACGTGGTGCTGACCATTTTATCCCTCTTATATCCCGGAGTCTGGATATTGACCATATTATTACTGATTACATTCAGATTCCTGCTCTGAGTCAGCATCCCTGACGTCAGGTTATAAAATCCCTGGTACATGCCCATCTCCTCCTTTCTCTATATATCCATTTCGGCGGTTTTAAATAATTTCTTATGTAAAAGCCTAAAATAATATGTCTCTGCAGTTTCCAAAGCTTACTGCACATAACTGCTCATATGGGCCTTCAGCTTGCGGATGGCCGAACTGTGGATCTGGGAGATCCGAGGTTCGCTTACCCCCAGTACCTGGGCGATCTGCCCCATATTAAGTTCTTCCATATAGTACAGGGATATGACCATCTGCTCTTTTTCCTTCAGCCCTTTTATGGCCTCCGCCAGAACCTGGCGGGATTCGATCTTTAAAAACGCCTTCTCCGGCTGGGAATCCGCATCGCCGCTGGAAAGCTGCAAAGACTGATGCTCTCCCTCGTCGTCGGTTATCATGTCCAAAGAAAGCACGTTCATCATAACGCTCATGCGCTGAAGCTTCCGGTACTTCCGGATATCCATCCCCAGAGCACCGGACACCTCCTCGTCTGTGGGAAGACGCCCCAGGCTCCGTCCCAAAGACACCTGCAGATCCTCCATGGTTTTTACCTGCTTCCTGAAGTCCCGGGGCATCCAGTCATTCTTCCGCACCAGGTCAATGATCATCCCTCTGATGCGCCTTGATATAAATGTCTCAAACTTATTATCTCGCTCCGGGTCGTATCTGTCAATACCCTTCATGATAGCAATCACGCCTTCATTAATAATGTCCTCCATCTGAAGGGAGCCGGTATAGACATTGCGCATCTGAGATGCAATGGCCTTTACGATGTAGAGGTAGCGAAGAACCAGGGCCTGCTTAACTTCCAGCTTTCCCTCTGCCCGGTACATCTCCAGAAGCTCTTCATTGGTCTTTTCTTCTAAATAATCTGTCTGAACCATTCTGCATCAATCCTTTTTATGGCTTTAAGCTCCTACTCTCCCGCGGTTTTCCAAGGTCAGGCTGCCAATCGACTGAATCTGCACATTGTTGGAGATCTCGTTAAAAGACAGAACCCTTACATTAGGATAAAACTGATCAATCAGCCGGTAAAAATGAACTCTCATAACCTGGGAAGTCAATACAACAGGACTTTGGGAAAGGCTGTTAAACTTCTTTAACTGGCCTGTCAGCTGGTTGATCACGCTCTGAAGCACATCAGGGCTTAACGCCAGGTAGTATCCCCGCTCGCCTTTAGACAGGCAGCCTACCATGGTCCGCTCCAGCTCCGAATCCAAAGTGATAACCTTCATGCTGCCGTCCTCGCAGTACATGCGGGTAATGGTGCGTTTTAACGCAGTCCGGATATTTTCAATCAGGCCGTCCACATCCTTGACCGGAAGCCCTGTATCCGACACGGTCTCAAGAACCGTTTCAATAATTGTCTCCAGATCCTTAATGGGCACACCTTCTTTCAGAAGGCTTGTAAGAATCTTTTGGAACATGCTGTAAGAAATAAAGTTGGGAAACGCCTCTTCTATAAGTTCAGGCGAAATCTTTCTGGTGTTCTCCACCAGGTGAATCACTTCCTGCCTGGTAATCAGCTCATGGGCATGCTGTTTCACCACCTCAGACAGATGGGTTACCAGCACTGACAGAGGATCAATAACCGTATATCCGTAAATTTCCGCCTTCTCCCTGTCTTCCGGCCGTATCCACCGGCTAGGGATACCGTAGGCAGGCTCAATGGTTTCAATGCCGTCGATCTCCACTTCCGGATTCTCCGGTTCCAAAGCCAGGAAGTAATCAATAAGCAATTCTCCCTTTGCCACTTCCTCGCCCTTTATCTTAATGCAGTACTGGTTGGTGTTAAGCCCGGAACTGTCTCTTAAGCGGATAGACGGGATTACAAACCCCATATCCTGGGCATACTGTCTTCGGAAGATAATAATACGGTTAATCAGGCGTCCGCCTACTGACTCATCTACCAGAGGAATCAGGCTGTAGCCGAATTCCATCTCAATGGCTTCCACTGACAGCAGGCTGTACACATTGTTGACGTCTTTGTAAAATTCTTCCTCGCTGACCTGCTTGGGCGCCTCCGGCTCCTCCTCCTCCCCTTCCGGTGAAAAGTTCCGAAGAGTGGTTCCTCCCGGACCGCCTACGCCGCCTCCTGCCAAGGCAAGCTTTGGTTCCTCCTCCATGCGTCTGTACAGATAAAAGCCTGCCCCTACCAGCCCTACGGACACAATGGCCAGCTGCAGGACCGGCATGCCTGGTATTACCGCCAGAACTGCAATCACGATGCCGCTTATCATAATGGCAACAGGCTGGGCCATAAACTGTCTGGAAATATCCTCGTTTAAGCTTCCCTCGGATACGGCTCTGGTAACGATCATGCCCGTGGCAACAGAGATCAAAAGAGAGGGAATCTGACCTACCAAGCCGTCGCCTACGGTTGCAATGGAATACGTGTTCAGCACCGCGCCGATGGACTGCCCTGACTGAAGGATGCCAATAATGCTTCCGCCGATAAGGTTGATGGCCGTGGTAATCAGGGACATGACGGAATCCCCTTTTACAATCTTGGTGGCACCATCCATAGAGCCATAGAAGTCTGCTTCCCTCTGAATCTTCTCACGGCGCACTTTTGCTTCCTGCTCGTCAATAAGCCCTGAATTCAGATCCGCATCAATGGCCATCTGCTTTCCAGGCATGGCATCCAGGGTAAATCTGGCCGCAACCTCAGATACACGTTCAGCACCCTTGGTAATAACCAAAAACTGCATCAATACGATGATCATGTAGATAACGATACCTACCACCACATTGCCCTGAAGGATAAAGTCACCGAAAGCCTTGATAATCTTTCCGGAAGAACCTCCGCTGGTCAAAATGTTTCTTGTGGTAGAAACATTGATGCCAAGCCGGAACAAGGTGGTAACCAGCAAAAGGGACGGAAATATGGAAAATTCTAAAGCGTCCTTAATGGTCATGGTAATGATCAGGATCATCAGCGACAAGGACATGTTGATAATGATCGCCACGTCCACCATAGCTTCCGGAAGCGGTATGATCAATAACAGAATAATTGTTAATACAAACAGCACTATGGAATAGCTCAGCAACTTTTTCATGTAAAAACTCCATTCACTTATCACTTGCCGTCAGCCGCCCGGCTGATGGCTGCCGGCCATGGCGGCGCCTGCTTTTATACTTCCTTTATCGGAACATATCTTCCCGATGGTTCACTCTGTAAATATATACCAGAAGTTCCGCCACTGCCCCGTAAAATTCCGCCGGAATCTCCCGGTCCACCTCGCAGGAGGCATACAGCGCCCTGGCCAGAGGTTTGTTTTCCGTGATAAACACTCCGTTTTCCTCACCCAGCTGCACGATCCGCAGGGCCAGATGATCCTGGCCTTTGGCCACCACCATAGGCGCCCCCATTTTCTCCGGGTCGTATTTCAGCGCTACTGCAAAGTGGGTAGGGTTCCTTACGATGACGTCCGCCTCGGGAACCTGCTGCATCATCCTGGCCATGGCCATCTGACGCTGGATCTTCCGGATTCTGCCTTTGATCTCCGGATTTCCCTCAGTGTTTTTATACTCCTCTTTAACCTCCTGCTTGGTCATCTTAAGGTTGTTCTTGTGATCCCATCTCTGGTAAAGATAATCAAAAAATGCAACAACGGCAAAAGCCATGCTTACTTTTACCACAAGATCCATCACCAGTTCCATCATATGCCCAGCAGATACGTAAATATTCATGTCGATCATGCGGGCTACCTGAACCAGATCGTCTTTTAACAGATTATACAACAAAGCCAGCAACAGTGCAATCTTTATCAGGTTCTTGGCCAAATCTACCAGCTTTTTTATTCCGAACATTTTCTTAATTCCATTAATGGGATTCATTTTGCTGAATTTTGGCTTCAGCAGATGAAAGCTGATATTGAAGCGGGTTTGGATGCCATGTCCCAGAATTCCCAGAATCATGGACATCAGAAGAACCGGCATAGTGCACTTAAGCATGGCTATGCACATATAGAGATAAATACTCGGCGAGGCAGACAGGGCATTATCCGTTACAGCCCTGGAAAAGAAATGAACGCTTACATCCCTGGCAGTCTTGTAAATATGAGGAGTCATAAGCTTCACCATATAAAAGACGCCAAGAAGCATTACCACCGTAACTACATCCTTGCTCTGGAAGACATTACCTTCCTTTCGGGCATCCCTCAGCCGTTTCCCGGTTGGCTGTTCGGTCTTTTCCTGTCCGTTAGACTCTGCCAAGTTCACCACTCCCTTCGCATCACGTCAAAAACCTCTTTACCCAAGAAGTGCGATTAATCTCTGCATGTATAGGAACATATCATCCAGAATCATATAGATCCTGTCAGACATAGGGCTGAACATATATACCAGCATCATCAGTCCCACCATGATCTTTAGCTGGAAATTAACGGCAAACACATTTATCTGCGGAATCATCCTCATAAGAATGCCCACAGCAGCTTCCGTTACCAGTTCCATGGCAATAATGGGAAATGCAAACTGCAGCCCTGTAACAATATTCGTCTTAAATATTTCCAGCATCATCTGCGAAACCTGAGGCCCGAACTGCACCTGGCCAAAGGGAATCAGCCGCACTGACGCAAAAATCAAGCCCAGGAAACGCACATGGCCGTCTCCTGCCAAAAACAAAAGAAATAAAAATGTATAAAACAAGCCGGATGAAACCGTCATCTGCGTACTGGTAGTCGGGTCGTAGGACTGAGCCATGGACAATCCCATGGTGTGATCCATAATGGAGCATGCAAACCGGATTATCATAAAAAACAGCTCCATGGAAAATCCCAGCACAAACCCCACCAAAAGTTCCTGGACCAGCATGATTCCATACTCCAGCATAGTGGACGGTTCATGTTCCAAAACTCCTTCCACTCCCACGTACATCATAAGGCTTAAGGCAAAGATCAGCGCGCCTTTATAAGATCTCGGAAGGTTGGTTCTTCCAAGCACCGGATTAAACATGACTGCCCCGGTCATCCGCATGAAAATCAGCGCAAACAGAATAAACATAAGGCTAACTCCCCACGATGATCGTTAACATATTCCGGAACAAATCCTGCAAAGTGCCCAGGAGCGTACTTCCCAGAAGTCCCATTACCACTAAAATAGCCAGGAATTTGGGAACAAATGTCAAGGTCTGCTCATTAATCTGGGTAGCCGCCTGAAAAATGGCAATGACCACGCCTACCACCATGCTGACCAGCAGAAAAGGCATGGTCAGCTTAACTGCCGTCTGAAAGGTTTGATACATAATATCAAGAATCTGAAGCTCTGTCACTGGTCATTCTCCTTCTCCCAAATCAATGGAAGCTCTGCACAATACTGGAAAATAAAAGCTCCCAACCGTCGACGGTTACAAACAGCAAAAGCTTAAACGGCATGGAGATCATAGCAGGCGGCAGCATTACCATACCCATGGACATCAGCGTAGTAGACACGATAACGTCCACCAGCAGAAAAGGAAGGTAGATCAAAAAACCTGCCGTAAAGCCTCTCTTTAATTCGCTTGTCATAAACGAAGGAACGATAACCGTTAAAGGATAATCTATGGCCTGCTCCTCCTGAGGCGTATTGGACATTCTCACGAAATTATCCAGTGTGCTTTTATAAGTATTGCGGACCATAAACTCTTTTAAAGGTACAGCCGCCCTCTCTAGCGCCTCCTCCTGGGTAATCTCCTCATTCAGGTAAGGCTGATACGCCTCCTGATTGATCCTCTGTATAACAGGATTCATGATGTACAGCGTGAGAAACAAAGTGATGCCCACCATAACCATATTAGGCGGAGCCTGCTGGACTCCCATGGCGTTTCTTGTAAAAGAAAGGATGATGATTGTCCTGGTAAATGAGGTCATCATCACCACAATGGAGGGAATCAGCGCCGCAAAGGTCAGCAGCATCAATATATCAAGTGTAGGAACGCTTCCTCCGTTTAACTGCGTCAGAAGGTCGCTCATTTGTCTTCCTCCTTCTTGTTCTGATGGGGCGCCAGATATTTATTCAAAACATCACGGAAAGGAAGCTGGGTCAAAGGCTCCGGCTTTAATGGTTCTGCCGCCTGAAACTCACCTTCCACTTCCGCCAGCATCTGTACGCCAGCCTGGCTTACTCCTATCAGATAATTGGTATCCCCCACCTTTAACAGAAGGATTTTCTGGTTCTGGCTTAACTGAATCTGCTCAATGATCTGCAGACTGCCGTTCCCATTCCCTCTCACCCACTGCTTTGCCAGCAGGCGGCTGCACCAATATGCAAGCAGCAGTACGATTGCTACGGTCAATACTGCGCGGAACAATGTCAAGTCTCCCATGCTACAGACTTTCCGGGTTTAATTCCCTTGTAACGATCTCTGTAATACGGATGCCGAAGTTATCCTCCACCACAACAATGTCGCCTTTTGCGATACACTGCCCATTGACAAACAGATCCACCTGCTCGCCGGCCATCTTGTCAAGAACTACCAGCGTACCCTGGGTAAATTCCAGAATATCACGCACCAGCCTTTTCGTCCTTCCGATTTCCACTGAGATCTCAAGAGGCACCTTCATCAGCATCTCCTGATTGGTCTTATCTTCCTCTCCGTCACCTGACTCGTCTTTAATAGGCGATGACTTTAAAGGCTTGATAATCGAACCGCCTCCTGATGGCTGGTTCTGGGAAGGCGCAGGCTCTGCCGGCTTTGCGGAGACAGATTTCATCATTTCCATCATCTGGAGCTGAGTCTGCTGCATTTGGGTGAAAAGCTGCATAACCATAGGGTCCATCCCCATGGAAGGGTACGGAGCCCCATAATAAGGCGGCTGTCCTGCCTGCATCTGAGGCTGAGGCATAGGTGCCGGTGCTGGGGCCGCCGGGGTTGGGGCCGGGGCTGATGCTCCTGAAAGCATGGCATTGATCTCGTCCTGGGACATGGTGCCTCCCGATGAAGGCGCTGGGGCTGGGGCCGCTGCCGGGGCTGATGCTCCCGCAAGCATAGCATTGATCTCGTCCTGGGACATGGTGCCTCCCGATGAAGGCGCTGGGGCTGGGGCCGCTGCCGGGGCTGATGCTCCCGCAAGCATAGCATTGATCTCGTCCTGGGACATGGTGCCTCCCGATGACGAAGGAGCCTCCGCTGCCGGAGCCGGGGGAATTCCCGGAAGTCCTGCAAGCATGGCATTGATCTCATCCTGAGATATGGTGCCGTTGTCAGCCGGAGCTGGGGCCGGAGCCGGTTCAGAAACTGCGCCTGCCGCCGCAAAGCTTTCTTCAAAGGGCTCTAAAAGACGTTTAGCAAGTTTAATGGACATGATATTCATAAACTCGCTGTTCATCTTATCCGCAATCTCCAGGCGGAAACGAACCACCACCATGCCGTCCTTTTCCGGAAAATATTTAACTTTAAAATCCTCTGGATCTCCGATGTCAAAAGACTTTGGAGTGGAAATATTAACAATGGTGCCTAAAAACTCAGACAACGCCGTGGCTGATGACCCCATCATCTGATTCATGACTTCGCAGATGGCGCTGATATGGATCTCATCCATCTCAAAATCCGTATTCATCGGATCTTCGCCAAGCAATGTGCCTACGATCACCCCTACGTCTTCACGGCGGAACATCATGATATTTTTGCCGTCCAGACCTTCTACATATGCGATCTCAACACCAATTGCCGGCTCCATGCGCCTGAATTCAAATTCGTCCCGGGTCAGAACGGAAACCACCGGCGTGGTGATATTCACCAAGGTACCAAGCATTGTGGAAACTGCTGTCGCTGAGGCGCCGAGACTTATATTCATTATTTCGCCTATGGCGTCCAGTTCCATTTCGTTAAAGCTGCTAGCGCCCATTTTTTAATCTCCTTTATCTTATTTTTTCAATCGGCCCGGACATTATTTGCCAATATCCAGTGCCTTCTGCGCCATCAGCTTCATTGCGTTCAAAGCCGTAACGTTTGCTTCATAAGACCTGGTGGCAGACATACTGTCAACTGTCTCTTTCAGCAAATCCACATTGGGCAAAGTCACAAAACCATTTTCATCCGCATCGGGGTGATTTGGATTATACACCTGCTTCATTTCTCTGTCGTCCTCGACAATATTAGCCACGCGGACTCCCGCCGGGCTGCTGGTAAAGCCTTTTCCCCTTAAAGCATTTCGCATTGCCTCCCGGAATGAGTCTCCGCCGTAGCTTTCAAAAACCACGTCTTTCCTGCGGTAAGCCCCGCCGCCTTCTGTTCTGGTAGTGTCGATATTGGCAATATTTTCGGCGGCAATATCCATTCTCATGCGCTGGGCGCTCATACCGGATGCACTGATGTCAAACGAACTTAAAAAGGCCATTTTCCTCTCTCCCTCCTGCCCGGTACTAGTTTCCTAAAATTGTATTTACGGTCTGAACAATACGGTCAGCGTTAAAAGGTTTTACAATAAAATCCCTTGCGCCGGATTTAATGGCATCAACCACCATTCCCTCCTGACCCATGGCAGTACACATAACGATCTTTGCATCAGGATGAGCCTCTCTGATTTTCTTAAGGGCCTGAAGACCGTCCATGTTGGGCATGGTAATATCCATAATGACCATGTCAGGGCTTTCTTCTTCATATTTCTTTACAGCCTCTGCTCCGTCCTGTGCCTCTACAAAGTTATCATAACCGCTTTTTGTCAAAGCATTCTTAACCATCATCCTCATAAACGCGGCATCATCAACCAACATAATTTTAGCCATTGTTTTTCCCTCTCTTTTCTAAAAACATATTTTTATTTTCTTAATTTTTATGTTGACGCAGCTTCCTGCCGTCATACCTCTGCAGTTCCTGCCTGGGACAGGTTCTCTTCGGACAAAGCTTCCTCCTCTTCCTCTTCCGGGTAAAGGCGTCTGTTTATCCGGACAGCCACATTCTTTTTGTACACACCCATCTTGCCCATAAACCATGGCTGCTTCTCTATATACAGCTTTACTTCTTTATCTTTGCCCTTGCTCATGTCAATGACATCCCCTACCTTCAGATGGTAGATATCGCTTAGGTCAAGGAATACCGTGCCAAGCTGGCCTGTAATAGAAAGCTGTGACTGACGGATGTTATCAAGGATCGTTTCTTTATTGTCCTCAAATGCATATCCTCTTGCTATATGCTTGCGGCTGTCAATTACCTGGAATATATTCTCAAGCAGTGTTCCCGGCAGGCATATCTTGATCCGTTCCACTGCGAGACCCGTCACATCCACGTTCAGATGGACGATTACAACTGTCTCATCAAGGCCAACGTCCTGGATCATGCTGGGATTGTCTTCCATCCTCTGAGCCTTGAAGTCTATATTAATATAATTGGAGAATCCATCTTTTAGTGCCTGAATCAGGTATGACAGTACTCTGCGGTACAGTGCGATTTCCACATCTGAATACCGGTACCCGTCTTTTACCTTCACCACCTCTTCCCCGCCGCCCAGCATCCTCTCAATAAGCGTAATCACCATGCCGGGAGTCACATACATCATAAGGGGAACCAGGTTTTTGGTGTTGTCAGGAATAATGGCTTCCACCAAAGTAACCATATCATTTTCATTAAGAGAGTTTACATACTCATAGTAACGCCGCTCCTGAACTTCCATCACCGTAATGTCAGTCATAACCCGGAATACGCCGTTGACCTGAGATGTAATGATCCGCGCATAATTTTCAAATACGCTTGAGAGGATCTTCATCTTATCTTTTGTAAACTTCCTGGGGCTGTAAAAGTCATACTTGCTGTACTTAACCTGCTCTGTCTCTGCTTTCTTCTCCTCCACAGGGCTGCTGCTTGTGCTGGCTGCCGGTTCTGAAGAAGGATTCTGCATGGACTTTAAAAGCGCGTCTATCTGACTTTGGGATAATACGTCTGCCATTTCTAAAAGCCACCTCTTCTCAAATTCTTATTCTGCCGGCACATTTGCAGCCCCCTGGTTTCCTGCACCAGGAGCCTGGCCTGCTCCGTCCGCGCCCTGCGCATCCCCGCCGGATGAAACGTCTGATTCGGGAATCATGCTGGCAGCTCCCTCCATGTTTTCCTCCTCTACGGGAGCAAATCCGTCAGCGTCCTGGTTGCCTTTTCCGGTTATGGTTACGGCTCCCTCATCCACTCTGCTGTAATACTCGTCATAATAGTCATTCATGGATTTAATATCCGCCCCTGCGTCTACGATCAAAAATTCCACACGCCGGTTCCTGGCTCTTCCTTCTGACGTGGCAAACGTATCCACTGGCCGGAACTGACCGTAGCTGATCCCCACCAGTTTGCTGGGATCTATAATATTTTTGTTGGTAATGTAGGCCGCCACCTCAGCCGAACGCATGGCGGAAAGCAGGCGGTCGGTTCTGGGATTGTTGGGATGGTTGGGATCTGCCTGGGCCGTATGGCCCATGATCTCGATCTGGGAAATCTTATCTACCTCTGGGGCAATGATCTCACAAAATATATCTAAAAGCTCTGTAGCCTCGCTGGTCAGCGCTGAACTGTCTCCGGCAAAAAAGGCATGATTTTCAAAAGCCACGAAGGTGTATCCCTCTCCCTGGGACACTGATACGTCCTCCACG
Source organism: uncultured Hungatella sp. (assembly GCA_947089145.1). GTDB lineage: Bacteria > Bacillota > Clostridia > Lachnospirales > Lachnospiraceae > UBA3402. The sequence continues at coordinate 39,145 of CAMUJH010000025.1, forward strand.
CCTTTTTCATTTAATTTATCCACAATGGTAAGCCAAAGCTCATCCAGATCCTCCGGCAGTTCCACGTCTGTCTCCAGATTTCCGGATACGTCAAATTCCCCTTCTGAGATGTTCTCATTAATGGCTACCTGCTCCACATCGCCGGAATTGGGAAAAATACTTTTTACAAACATTTCCCATTTCTGCTGGTTAATGTCAGACATGGAATACAGCATGACGAAAAAACACAGCAGCAGTGTCACCATGTCACCATATGTATCCATCCAGCTTCCGCAATCTTCACCGCCTCCGCCGGCTTTCTTCCTTCCCATCAGCCCTCACCTCCGTTACCGCTGCTCTTGGCGGCCTTGAGAAGAAGTTTCTTCTGCTGGGACTGCTTCATACAGGACAGAAGCTGCTCTCTGAGCATCTGCGGGTTTACGCCTGCCTGGATGGCCATAACGCCTTCCACGATGGTGCTGCAGTAAAGCTCCTCTTCCGCCTGGCGGACTCTCAGCTTCTTGGCAATTGGCTGGAAAAGCACGTTGGCAAGCGCACTGCCGTAAAACGTAGTAATCAAAGCCACGGACATATCCTGGCCTAAGTTGCTGGCGCCGCCGCTGTCCCCCAGATTCATGCCCTTCAACATATTAATCAGACCTACCAGGGTACCGATCATACCAAATGCCGGCGCATAGGCGGAACCCTTCTCATAAATTCCTGCGCCCTCGTCATGTCTGGCGGCCATATCATCCAATTCCTTTTCTAACATCTCCCGAACCTTGTCCGGGTCATTGGCATCCACGATTTTTAAGATGCTCTGCTTAAAAAACGGGTCTTTGATCTCTTCTGCTTTTTCTTCCAGAGCCAGAAGACCGCTCTGCCTGGCCAGCATGGCCAGATCCACCAGCTGATCTACCAGCTTGGGGACATTGTATTTTCCTCCGCGGAAGCATATGAGAATGTGTTTCGGCACCTCTTTTAAAATGCGGAAGGGATAGCTGGCAATCAGCGCCGCTACGGCGCCGCCCAAAACGATAGCCAAGCTTTGCAGATCCCAGAAGTTTCCCAGCTTTTCAAAACCAATACCCCAAACAATCAAACCTACGGCCATGATCCAGCCTATAAGTGTTGATATATCCATTGTTATTTCCTCCCTGCTTTAAAATTAATGATACCGCTCATTTTATCCTTGTCCTTCCGGAGCTGCAAAATCTTTTAAAAGTGTTCGAATCTGTGCTAAAACCGAATCTGCGGAATCTTTCACAAGGAAGTAATAGCCATTCATCATTTTAATCTTGGTCTCAGGTATTGATTCCATTGATTCAATCTGAAAAATATTCAAATATAAAACTTCGCCGCTTAGCCGCGTCACTTTTATCATTCTATTTCCTCCAGTCGGTTCATCCTGGCTTACTCCGCTTTGGGCGGAAAGATCGTAATACTCCCGCTTTCTCTCCCCGCTTATTCTTTCTTTGCGCGCCTGTCTGGCTCTGTCCATGATCTTCTGGTCATTGCTTTTTCGCCGTCTCATAATTTGTTTACCGCTTTGATGCTTTTCTTGCGGCCTGCATGGCTGTCTGGAACCGTTTCTGTGCCATTCCAAATTCTGTCATTTTATCCAAAGCGGCCATGCACAGCCGGATTGTTTCATAAACTAAGATACTATAATTCCTTAACGCTTCATGGATACCAGGTCAGACAGCATTTCGTCGCTGACCGTAATCATCTTGGAGTTGGCCTGGAAGCCTCTGTGGGTGGTGATCATGTCGGCAAATTCCTTGGCAAGGTCTACGTTGGAGGCTTCGATAAAGCCGCCCATAAGGGTGGAGGTACCTGAATCGCCTGGAACGGTTGCAATGCTTTGACCGGTATTGTCGCCTTTCTTAGCCTTGTAGTAATTACCTCCTGCTTTTGTCAAACCGTTAGGGTTCTGGAATGTTACAAGTGCAACCTTCCCGATGGAGATTACCTTACTGTCCTTATCCGGCACTGCAGGGGCAGTTGCAGTCCCCTTATCATATCTGACTGTAGCTGTGATTTCACCTACATTATTAATCTCAATGGTAATTGACTGTGATGCCTGGCTTTCACCTGCTGTATCATTAATAGCGCAACCTGTGATCTTTCCGTCTTTATCTGCCTCAACCTTCGGAACACGTAAAGGCTGAAGAATCGCCTTTTCGTACTCTACATTACCGATTTCACCGTTAGCAACATTATAATTATTTACTCTGAATCCATATACATAATTTCCGTTAGCGTCAACAACATACCCTTCACTGTCTAATAAAAACTGTCCCACTCTGGTATAATCAAAATCCTCACTTTTAAAATTGTTAACACTAACCCCTTGGGTTGTTACTCCAGTACCAGCAACATTACCCAGTTTTGAAGGCGCAGTGGCAAAGAAACCTTCCCCATCAATACTGGCATTAAACCCACCTACATAAGATGGTGTACTAGCCGTCATATCCATTCCGATGCTTCCCATCAAAGTACCATAACCAAACTGAGCCGCATTGACACCACCGGTATTGCCGCCTCCTGTAGACGCGGTGGAAGTCTGATACATGGCCTCCTTAAAGGTATAGGTCTGCGCTTTAAAACCAAAGGTATTCACATTCGCAATATTGTGTCCCACCACATCCATCTTGTTCTGGTGGGACCGAAGGCCTGCCACCGCTGAATCCATTGCTCTTAACATCTTTTCCTTTTCCTTTCTCTGTCCCTTCCCCTGCCTGTCAGGCAGGGGAATCTAACATCCTCAGCCGAGGTCCTGCTACATCAGGACAGCACTGTCAATATTTGTAAAGACCCGCTCTTTCATATCGCTTTGGGCCATGGTGGTAACCACCGTGTTGTTGGGCACGTTGACAATAAAAACTCCCTGGGAGCCGATTATGGCCACGTCCTTTGCGCCTTTCTTTCTGGCGCCTTCCACGGCGTGTTCCAGATCATGCATCAACTGATTGTCAACCGAAATGCCTCTTTCATTCATTCGCTTTGCGGCATGTTTGGAAAAATTCAGGCCCACTTTCGCCCGCTCCTGGAGAAGCGTCTTAAAACCTGTATCATTCCCCCCCGTTCCAGGTGCTGCGGTGTTCTGGCCGGGGATGCCGGATAGTCTTCGCTCAAAAGAGCCTACCCCATTTACTCCCATATTACTTCCCTCTTTCCAAATGCCTTTGCCTCAAATCATATTACCGGGTAATGGTGAGATCCGGAATCTGAGACGGGCTGGTAAACGCACCGCTGCTGGCCAGCTCTTTAATGGTCTTCCTGCTCTCCCTGAGGCTCTCCATGTCCGCCCCGGATAATCCGGACAGTTCTGCCAGATTCGCTGCCGCTGCCATGGCTGCCCCCCGGCCTGTATTGCCAGTCCTTTTTGGTTCTTCGGAGTCATCCACATATCCTGCCACAGGCGGCCTTGAACTGTAGCTGGCTTCTGATGCCATCCGAGAAGTAATCTTCGGATCTGTTCCGCCCTCTTCACTATCCCCGCTATTATCTGTGTCAGTTCCGGAAGATTCCCCTGTCTTATCCGCAAACGGGTTGGGAACTCTTCCCATGCCTACCAGATGGGTCAGAGAATATTCCTTATCATCATCCTTCAGCTTAATCGTGGGATCGCCTGACGTGAAGTTCACCCACTCCACTGTAGAGTATTTTACATCCACTGGCGTCTCTTGTCCATAGGAATTTTCCTTTGTCACTGCCATAGTAACTTCCTGCCCTACTAAACTGGCCGCATAAGTCTGGGTCGTAACCGCAGTGGAGTTTTTCATGGACTCTGTCATGGATGTCACTGCCTGCACCATGGCCATCTGAGTCATCTGTGCCATCAGTTCGCTGTTGTCCATGGGATTGCTCATATCCTGGTTCTGCAGCTGTGTGGCCAGAAGCTGAAAATACCCTGTCATGGACAGTGTGTTTTTATCATTCTGTTCTACCGTGTAGGAACCTGTTTTGTAGGGACTGTCAGTTCCGCTTACCTTCCCTAATAAACTGTCTGCCATAATTTCTCCCTTTCTTTTACACAAGACCTAACCGGAGCTGCTGGGCAAATGATTCCGCATCGCCATGGCCGTCTTTCCTGGCCTGACGCTTTTCTTCCTGCCCCTGCTGCTGTCCCTGCCCGCCCTGGTGGTTTTCCTCCGGATTCTCCTCCTGGCTTTCCTGCTGGGCCTCCTGCGTGTAAATAATGGTTTCCTGCCCTGTCTTTTCTTCCAGGATATTTGCAATCTCCGCCGCCTTCTGGTTTAAGATCTCCAAAGTCTTGGGATTGGTGGCTATAATGGACACTGCCGCCCGGCCAGCCTCATAAACCATCTTAATCGTAAGTTTGCCTAGATTTGCAGGCTCCAGTTCCATAACAAGTTCTCTGCCGCCTCCCGGAAGTTTTGCCGCCAAGGTCCTGCCCAGATCCTGAGGCAGCGTATCCTGGCTGGTCTTCATGGGAACTGTCTCTGTCCTCTGATCGCTAAAGATATGTTCCGCCTGCTCCCCGCCGTTTTTTACCGGAGCCGCTCCGAAAAGGCTCTCCTGAGCGTCCGTCTTTTCCTGGATCTGAACCTTCTGTTCAGCTCCTGTCACTGCCGGCCGGCTCTCAGAAACCTGGACTTCCGGCTCACTGTCAGAAGCCTTACTTCCCTGAAATCCCTCAAAGCCTTTAAAGCTATACTCCGAATCCTGTGCCGCTTCCCCGTCTGTTGAGGCTTTCGACTCCTTTGGCTGTTCCGGCTTTCTCACCTCTTCCTGCGGCTGCACAACCGCACTTTCCGGCTGCACCTGGTTTTCTTTGGAAACGGTTTCCGCAGACACGTTCTGCTGCACTGCGGCGCCGGACACGTCTGCATTCTGTACCGGCTCAGTCTGCAGGGAAATATTCTGCAATAGAGGTTCTTCCGACAGCAAAACTCCACTGTCAGCGGTAATCTCAGCCGGCTCTCCTGCCTGTTCCTGCTTGGGAGGCTGGGGCTGCACAACGATTCCTGCCATCTGCGCCAAGGTCTGCTGCATAGCAGCCTGCAAAAGGGCATCCTGCTCCTCAGAAGCGCCTGGAACAAGAATCTCTTCCTCCGTATCCTGGATGTGATCCTTCTTGCCCTCAGCCGTATCCTTTACCTGCTCCCCGCTGTTTTCGCTGCCTTTCTTTTTCACATCCGCATTTTGGGGCTGTGTCTGTTCTTTCTTTACCGGTTCCTTCTGCACCTGATCATTCTTCACCTGGAGAAGCTTCTTAAATTCATCTCCCCCTTTAGACGCATCCGCTGACACGGTACGCATCTGGCTTTTCACCTGCGAAGTACTGGGCACTTTTACTGCTTCCATGTTTCTCTCCCTCCTTTCTTAATAGAATATCTATAATCAACAGCTTTTGGCTGTGATTATCCAAGCCATTCTTCCCTCTCACCCTCTGTGCTGATGGCGTATGCGCAGGGAAGTATTGGAGACAAACTCCTCAATAAACGTCTCGTCGGCCTTTGCCGCCTCTTTCTGATACTCTCTGTATTTCTTATCCTTCAGTCTCTCAAACTTGGAGGTATCCACCTTCGCAGTAATCACTTCCTGCTTTTTCTCCTCCTCTTTCTTCCTAAGAACCTTCAGCCGTTCCTTCTCCTCGTCAATGATCTCTTCCATGCGCCCGATGCACATGTCAAATAGCCGGTAGTTCTGTATGGTGGCACCGGCCTCTTTCGTTCTGTCAAATTCGCTTTGTATTCCAGTCAGTTCCCGGTTTAGGCCGCGGATCTCTTCCTGTTTCTGATTTACGCTCTGGATAATCACCGCATGTTCGGATTTCAGATTATCCAGAACCTGAGTCTTGTAGTCCAGCACGGTTTCCAATCTATATTTAAACTGTTTCACCTAAAGTCCCTCCAGTATCAGAGTCAGCCTGTTATGGCTCTAATTCGCTGCACAGTCTCCTCATAACTGAAACTCTCTCCGATCCCCTGCTGCAAAAACCCGTTTACAGCATCGATCTTGGAAACCGCTTCATCCAATGCCGGATTATTTCCCCGCTTATATGCGCCGATGGAAATCAAATCTGCATTTTTCTGGTAAATTCCCAGAAGGTTCCGGAATCTGGAGGCAGCTTTCTGATGCTCCCCCGGCACAATCTCCACCATAAGACGGGAGATGCTTGCTCCGATGTCTATGGCCGGAAAATGGTTTTCATTGGCCAGCTGGCGGCTTAAAACGATATGGCCGTCCAGAATGCCTCTGACCGTATCGGAAATAGGCTCATTGGTATCATCGCCTTCCACCAAAACCGTATAAACTCCTGTAATGGACCCTCTGTCAAAATTGCCGCTGCGCTCCAGAAGCTTGGGAAACTCCGCATAAATGGACGGGGTATACCCTCTGGCGATAGGCGGCTCCCCGATGGCAAGGCCAATCTCCCTTTGAGCCATGGCGTACCTGGTAAGGGAGTCCATCATCAGCAGCACGTCATATCCCTGGTCTTTAAAATATTCGGCAATGGTAGTGGCGACAAGAGGACATTTCATCCTCAGCATGGCCGGCTGGTCAGACGTGGCAACCACCAGCACGGAGCGTTTCATGCCTTCCTCTCCCAGATCCTTCTCTATAAACTCCAGAACCTCCCGGCCTCGCTCTCCTACCAGGGCAATAACGTTGATATCAGTCTTTACATTCTTGGCAATCATGCCCATAAGGGTACTCTTTCCCACGCCCGAACCGGCAAAAATCCCGATCCTCTGTCCCTTTCCGATGGTATTAAGGCCGTCAATGGCTTTGACGCCGAACTCCAGCCTTTCCCGGATAGGCGGACGGTTCAAAGGGTTGATGTAAGGGCTCTGAACCGTGTAGTGTTTCGCCGACTGGAACTGGGGGCCTCCGTCTATAGGTTCTCCCAGGGCATTGATGATCCTGCCCCGCAGGAAATCTCCCACCGGGACTTTCAGCCTGTGGCGGGTATTGCGCACAAAGCTGCCGGAGGAAATGCCGCTGGTAGCTTCATAGGTCATAAGCTGAATCTTGCCGTCCTTAAATCCTACCACCTCTGCCGGCATCTGCCGGTTCTGCTCCTCATTGTATATCATAACAATATCGCCGATGCTGGAACGTCCGCCGGAAGCCTCCATAGACATTCCCACTACGTTTTCAATTTTTCCGATATGGCTGATAGTCTCTGATTTGGCAATCAGCTGTGGTATCTTCTCAAACATCTGAGGCTCCCTGCTTTTCCTTAAATCTATATCCTGATATTTTCCAGTATATCCTTAATGTTCTCAATCTGTGTATTAACGCTGACATCCACGATTTCTTCCGGCATTTCTATAATGCAGCTTCCCCTGTCTTCTTTGTCCATGACAATAAACTTAATGTTATCCGACAAATGGGAAAGCTCGTCAATAACCCCTGCATCCGCCTCCATCATCATGTCATAGTCGTATTTGTCCATATAAATCTTTACCCATGCGGTTTTCTTCAGCTTCTCCGTGGCGGAGATAATCATCTGCTTGATCACTTCCCCGCTGGAGCGCAGGCTGATATGAATCACCTTCTCTCCTATGGCGATGGCACAGTCTTTTAATTCTTCCAAATAGGTATGAAGGCAGTTCTTTCTGGCCGTGTCCACAGCATCCAGGGCTTTTCTCATGTCCTCCTGAAATTCCAGAAGATGGTCTTCAATCTCATTGCGGAATTCCCCTTCCGCCTGCCGTCTCCCTTCCTCATATCCCTGGGCATAACCTTCCCGGCGGCCTTCCTCCGCAGCCCGCTCCCGCTGCTCTCGTGCCTCCTTTTGGGCTTCATCCAGAATCCTGACGGCTTTCTGTCTCGCTTCCTCTAAAAGTCTGGACTCCTCCTGCTTCCACTGCTCTAACATCTGCCGTTCCCTGGCAAACTCATCCTGCTCGGCCGGTTCGCCGCTGCCGTCCTTTTGCTGCGTCTCCTGCGCCTGGTCAATCTCTTTAAAAGGAATCTTCCGTTCCGCCTTTTTCTCCCCCTCATTGGTATATTGGGGAAACACCGGCGCCTGAAGCACAACCTGGCTGCTGACAAACTGTTCCACAGGAAGCAGGTAATCCTCTATTGCCAGGGTGCCTGATGCCTCCGGGCGCTTGATGACTCGCTTAGAGGATGATGTCATCATCCGCGCCTCCCTTCTTGATGATCACTTCGCCCTGATCCTCCAGCCTTCGGATAATGTTAACAATACGCTGCTGGGCTTCCTCCACGTCTTTTCTCTTTACGTTGGTAGTGATCTCCAAGTCGGCCCGGACGGACTCCGCCATACGCTTTGACATATTCCGGAAGAAAATCGCCTTCATATCGTCAGACGAACCCTTCAGGGCAAATACCACGTCCTTGCTGTCGCACTCCCTGACAAAGCGCTGTACGGATCTGTCGTCCATATCTATAATATTCTCGAACACAAACATCTTCTCCCGGATGCTCTGTGACAGTTCCGGATTCTTTTTGTCCAATTCCTCGAAAATCTTCCGCTCGCTTCCGCGGTCAATATGGTTCATCATGTCAGCCACATAATCTACGCCGCCCAGGTTCATGTTGTCCTCGCTGGTAATGATGGTGGCAAACTTCCGTTTCATCTCCTCCTCCACAATGGCGATGGCTTCCGGGGAAACGCGATCCATGCGGGCCATGCTTTCCACTGTCAGAATACGCTTTTCATCAGGAAGCTGTTCCAGCACCTGCGCCGCCTGTTCCGCTTCCATATATGCCATAATCAAAGCAATAACCTGAGGCCTTTCATTCTGCAAAAGAGACAATAATGCTTTCGGATCGCCCTTCATGAAGAAATTAAACGGCTTGGACTGCAGCGTCTTAGACACTTTCTCCAAAAGATTCCTGGCAGTGGATTCGCCGAAGGCCTTCTCCAGAACGTTCCTGGCGTAGTCCAGTCCGCCGTCTGTCATCATCTTATGCGTCAGACACAATTTATAGAATTCGTCCAGGGTGGATTCCACCTGGGTATTGCTGGTCTTCCCCAGTTTCGCCACCTCGTATGTAAGCTCCTCGATATCTTCCTCGTTTAAGTACTTATAGATCTGGGATGCCCTGTCTGCTCCCAGAGATACAACCACCAAAGCCGCTTTGCTCTTTGAGTTGGTTATCGGAGCATCGCCTTCCGGCTTCGCCAAATTACTTACTTCTGCCGGCACGTTTACCTCTGCTGCCATCGCCGTCCGCCTCCTCTCCTCTTAACCAGGTCTGTACCAGTTTAGCCGCTATCTGCGGATTCTGATCAACAAACTCTCCGATATTCTGTTTCAGACGCAGGCTGCGCTGCATCCGAAGGTTCATGATCTCCTCGTTCTTTGCAAACTCGTCTTCTTCCTCGTCCATGCCGGAAGCCGGTGTCATGCCGGCACCCTCCTCCGCAAGGGCCAGATTCTCTCCGCCTGCTATGTCATCCGCTGACAGCATATCTCCATCTATGAAATCGCCGCCTTCCATAACGATTTCCCCTCTTCTGTGTTTTCCTCTTCTCACAAGGAGCAGAATCAGAAGAAGCAGGAGCAAAAGAATCCCTGCGCCTATGGCTATCAGGATGGGCAGAGGCACAGTCTCGATAACCGCCGTAACGCCGCCTGAAGTTTCCTCGTCCTCAGGTTGCTGCGGTACATCCACCACCACGCCGGAATCACGGATAATGGTTATCTTATCCGCCGCCGTATCCACCGGTATGCCGGCAGAATTGGCAACCAGCCGGATCAGCTGTTCCTGAGTCGGGGCGTCGGTCCTGTCCGTAATGACCACCACGCCGATGGAGGTGTCTTCCAGAATGCCGGGATCGATCTGGCGCTGTTCCTTCAAAACGTTAAACAGCCATTCCCTGGAAGCGGTATAGTTGCTGTATGCGTCCTGAGCGGCATTGGTTCCGTCCTCATTGGTATATCTGGGCACATCCGCATTGGCGTCGGCTCCCACCAGTCCGCCTGCGTTTTGGTTGGCTGCAGTGCTTCCCTCGCTGGTTATATCTTCCCTCTCCAGAAGCCCTGACTTGTCTTCCTCGTTAATCTTCTCCGGCGTAGAGTACTGAGTGCTCTCCTGAATCAGCCGCTCCATATTCAGAGTTCCCTTTACGGACACCGCCACGTTGCCTGCGCCGTAAAGCTTTTCCAGAACCCTTCTTACATTGCCGGCAATGCTGTTCTCCACCATGTTCGTAAGGCTGGCCAGATCGGAGGCGGCGCTTGTGGAACTGCTGCCGTCCCCGGTACCGTCCACCTCCATCATAGTCTCGGCGTCAAACACTGCTACGTTGGTGAAATTCATGCCCTTTACAGCATGAGAAATCAGGTTCTTAACCGCCTGGGCTTTATCCGCTGTCAGGGAACTTCCCTTTTTCATGGTTACCATGACAGAGGCGGACGCATCGGCTCCGGAATCGTCTTCCCAGGCATACAAAGCCTCCGTCCCTTCGGTAATGGTAACCTTCGCGTCCTGTACGCCGTCAAACATCCTGATGGTGGCTCCCAGGCGATCCTGCAGCTCAAACCGGGTAATCAGCTTTTTATCTGATTCCGTAGTCATGAGTCCCGTATTGTTTAAGTACATATCGTAAGCAAACCCGCTTTTGGGATATCCTTTGCTGATAAGGCTTACCCTGGTCTGCTCCACCGTAGCTTCCGGAACCCGTATGGCTCCGCTGTTTGCATCATAACGATACTCGATCTCTTCATCCTGGAGAAGTCCCACGACCTCCTGCGCTTCCTCCTGGCTCAGTCCTGTGAACAGCGTAGAATAATCCGAATCGCCGCTGAAAACAAACAGCGCAAGAATCGCAACGAAAGCAATCGCAGCAGTTCCCCCTGCGATTGCTTTAATAATCTTCTGGGTCTTCTCCGGGACTCCTTGCCAGCGTTCTTTTAACTTATCCACTTCTTCATCCAACCTTTTGTCATATTTTCTTTATGGCAGCCTGCGGCTGCTGGCGCTTAACCGGAAATGTGCTTCCTGTCAGACATTAAACATTCATCTTGATCAGTTCATTATAAGATTCCAATGTTTTGTTGCGCAATGTTATGAGCACATCAAGACTAAGGCTGGCTTTCGCCTCCGCAATGGGCAGGGTGTGAGCGTCATTAAGCTGGCCCGTGCTTAACAGGTACTGCTTATACTCCACATCCGCCTGGGTTTCCTTCACCTGATTGACGGCATTTTTGAAGACATCTTTAAATAAAGAAGCCTCCGCATTCAGCGAGGGCATGGTCTGAGTCTCCTCCAGCCCTCCTCCAATCCCGCCTATGTTCCAAAGCTGCATAGGCGTTATAAATGATACTCCCTCCATGATTTTCTTCTCCCCATCCTGTTATCTCAGTTTTTACGTCCTGTCATCTGTAAATCCAGCTTCCTAAAACCAAACGTCAGAAGCTCCGGGCCGCATTCTTGAGCCGGGTTATATCGTTATTCAAGGAGTTCAGCATATATTGATATTCATAAGCAGACCTGACAATCTCCACCTGCTCCTGATCCATATCCACATTGTTGCCGTCCAGCCTGCTGGACTCATCCCATGTGGTGTTCAGCCATGACCGTGAATCTCCGATGGCTTCATACACCGTATGTCTGGGAGAACGTTTGGTCTTGTTAGCCTCTGAAATTCTTTTTCCAAGTTCCTCTTCAAATGTTATGTACTGGGATTTAAACCCTGGCGTATCAACATTGGCCACGTTATTCAGGGATACTGTCTGTCTCTGCCACAAGAAATCAAGCACTTTCTCTGTCAGCGCAACTCCGTTGCCGTACATCTCGGACATCATACCTTCTCTCCTCTCTCTTTCTATTTTCCACTAAACCTCCGCCCTTTGCAATAGTAAAATACTGGGTATCAGGGCAAAGCACATCGAAATTATAATAACACCTTTTCTCTTGAAAATCAATCTTAAATTCTGCTGCAAATGTCTTTCCTTTTGAAAGTGTCTGCGCTGCCGCAGCAGAGTTTTAACTTCTGTATGTTAATTATGCACTATAGAATTTTTTATGTCAATTAGTTTTCGGTATTTTTTGATGATTTTTACCTGTTTTTGTTGTTTTTTAGCAAAATATATATGGAGGGCGATTTACTGTCTCCAGCATTTTTCAGTATATATATTATATTTTTTAGACGGCGTCTGTCAAGAATCCTCAAACGACTTACATGCCCGCCTTGCAGGGGCTGCTGCAAACTGTATATGCAGGGACAGAGGCCCAAGCGGGGGCAGATCCCTGCTTTAAGCAGCTCCCCGCAAGCAAAAAGCAGGGGAAATCCCCTGCCCTGCTTTAATCCTGTTTTTCGCGTTTTGCAAAAGACATTGGCCTTTTGATCACTCCTCATACCCTGCCGGGTTATTCTTCTGCCATCTCCAGGAATCCTGGCACATCTCCCGGATGCCGCGCTTTGCAACCCAGCCCAGTTCCGCTTTTGCCTTGGCAGGGTCTGCATAGCACTGCGGCACATCCCCTGCCCTTCTCTCTTTAAATACATAGTTGATCTTTAATTCATTTACTTCCTCAAAGGCATTGATCACGTCCAGGACGCTGTATCCTGTGCCTGTGCCCAGATTGTAGATCCATACGCCGCCCTGGCTCTTCTCCAGCTTCTGAAGCGCCTTCACATGGCCGTCTGCCAAATCCACCACATGGATATAGTCCCTGACGCAGGTTCCGTCCGGGGTATCATAGTCATTTCCAAAGACTCCCAGGCATACCAGCTTGCCTACGGCCACCTGCGTGATATACGGAAGCAGGTTATTGGGAATGCCTTTGGGGTTCTCCCCGATTCTTCCAGACTCATGGGCTCCGATGGGGTTAAAATAGCGCAGAAGCATAACCTGCCACTCCGGGTCAGCCGTATGAAGGTCTGTCAGAACCTGCTCCAGCATGCCTTTGGTTCTTCCGTATGGGTTGGTGATCTCGCCTTTAGGGCATTCCTCGGTAATCGGCACAAATGCCGGGTTGCCGTAAACCGTGGCTGAGGAGCTGAACACGATGCTCTTAACGTTGTGCTTTCTCATCTCGTCGCACAGGATCAAGGTTCCCGTCAGATTATTATGATAATATTCCAAAGGCTTATACACGGATTCGCCCACTGCCTTTAAGCCTGCAAAATGAATCACCGACTCAATCTTCTCATTGTCAAACACCTGTTTTACCGCCGGCTGATCCAGAAGATCCGCCTCATAGAAGGTTACCTTCTTTCCCGTGATCTCCTCAACTCTATTTACGGATTCCCTGCAGGAATTGCACAGATTGTCCAAAACAACCACGTCGTACCCCGCATTCAACAGTTCCACACAGGTGTGGCTTCCTATATATCCGGCGCCACCAGTTACCAAGATTGCCATATGATTTCCTCCATTCTCGCATTTCATGAACCACAAATGCCTTCCCCTTTATTATAAAGGGGAAGGCATTGAAATACAATGTTATTTTGTACACTTCACTTGTAATTATTTGCACAGCTTTTTAAATTCGTCGGCCACAAACTGTACCTGGGTTCCAACGATAACCTGAACCGAAGTCTTTCCTGGCCGGATGATGCCTGCAATGCCTGCGGACTTGATCTTCTTCTCGTCCACTGCCGTGTAATCCTTCACTTCCAGACGAAGCCTTGTGATGCAGTTGTCAATGGAGGTTACGTTGGCCGCACCGCCTACGCCTTCCAAAATAATAGCCGCAACCTGGGTAAAGTCATTATTAGCCAGAACCACCTTAGTCTCATCGTCGTCGTCTTCCCGTCCGGGAGTCTTCAGATCAAACTTGGTAATTACAAACCGGAACACTACATAGTAGATAACGCCAACCGCAAGGCCTACAGGAATCAGAAGCCACGGATTCTGAGCCAGCGGGGTGAAAGAGCTGAGAACCATATCTACTGCGCCGCCTGAGAACGAGAACCCTGCCCGGATGGGAAGCGCCACCGTAATGCCTGCCGTAATGCCTGCCAGAAGGGCATGGACTACGTAAAGTCCGGGAGCCAGGAACATAAATGCAAATTCAATGGGCTCTGTAACGCCGGTAAAGAAGGAACAGAATGCCGCAGATACTAAAAGGCCGTAAGCTACCTGCTTCTTTCCTGGTTTTGCGGTCTGGTACATGGCCAGACATGCTGCCGGAAGGCCAAACATCATAAACGGGAAGAATCCTGTCATGTACATGCCGGTCTGTCCGAATACGCCTGTATTGCCCCAGAAGTTGCCCAGATCGTTAATGCCTGCCACATCAAACCAAAATACGGAGTTAAGTGCATGGTGAAGGCCGAAAGGAATCAGCAGACGGTTGAAGAATGCGTAGATTCCTGCACCCAGAGCGCCCATGCCGATAAATGCCTTGCCCATGGCCACCAGGGCGCCGTATACCACTGGCCATATGAAAAACAGGACCAGCGCAGCCACGATGGAATAAAGAGCCGTAAAGATTGCAACTGCCCTTCTGCCGCTGAAAAATGCCAGGGCATCCGGAAGCTTTATGCCTTTGTACTTATTGTAGCAGGTTGCTCCGATGATACCGGAAATAATGCCGACAAACTGATTTACGATCTTTGCGAACGCAGGGTCAGCCTCTTTGCCTGTAATGCCTGCCACGGTTCCGCTGCTTAACAGGGTGGTAATCATGTACATGGATACCAGGCCTGCCAGGCCTGCCGCGCCGTCGTTGTCATCGGACATGCCCACTGCCACGCCGATGGCAAACAGCCACGACATATTGTCAATCAATGCGCCGCCGGCTTTAATAAGGAACAAACCTACGCTGTAGGCGAATCCTCCCGCCGTAAAGCCCTGAACTTCGCCTGCCATGGCTGCCGGCGCCAGTATGTAGCCGACACCCATTAAAATGCCGCATATTGGCAGACATGCTACGGGGAGCATCAACGCTTTGCCAAGTTTTTGGAAATACTTCATCATAATAAAAACTCCTTTCTTCCGGCCATAAGGCCGTTTGACTGTTCTATTTAAACCCGCTGCGGGTCTAAATCATGCTGCCGTTTACTGCTTTTTCCACCTCTTCCAAAATCTCCCGCTCCCTGGGCCCCTGGGCTGTCACCGTAATCTCGGCGCCGTACCGGGCGTTTAAAGACATCAGTTCAAGAATATTTTCTCCGTCCGCTTCCCTGTCCCCGCAGCAGACGGTTACCTTTACGGCTCTGCACTTCTGCACCGCCATGACTATTTTTGCCGAATTTCTGGCATGCAGCCCTTCCAGATCCTTTAAAACAAATGTTTTTCTTTCCATACTGTTCACCTGCACAAACTGCACTTACAGCGTATGTGGGCAAATCCTCTGCACTGCCGCACGCCGGTCTTTGCTTTACAGCTCGATAATTGGGTCCAAAGCCTTCACGTCCATGCCGCTATGGCAGACCATGTTGGGAAAATTGGGCGTGTTGCAGATAACGATAGGGGTGGTCACGTCGTACCCGGCCTCTTTTACCTTTTCCAGATCCACTTCCACCAGCTTATCCCCTGCCTTCACCCTGTCGCCCTGGGCCACGCAGGCGTTAAAATACTGTCCCTTTAAATTCACCGTGTCCATGCCGATGTGGATGATAAACTCGGCGCCGCAGTCCGCCTTAATGCTTACTGCGTGCTTTGTCTCGAACATCACTGCCACTTCCCCTGACGCCGGAGCCACGAAAGTCCCTGAATCCGGCACAATGGCCACGCCTTTGCCCAGGATCTCCTGGCTGAACGTGGGGTCAGCCACCTGGCTCATGGGAATGGCCTTCCCTGAAACCGGTGCCAGGATCACCTTCTTCTCTTCCTGGCCTCCGCCGAACAATTTTTTCAAGTTTCCAAACACATAACCGCCTCCTTTTCTTTCCAGGGGGCAGGCTTTTGCGCGCCCCCGCTTCTTTCATTTTCTTTGCAGCAGCATACTCGGAATGTCTTAAGTGCGCACCCGCTTGATATGTACTGCCAGGTACGCCACTTCCTCGTCTGTCACATGATGCTCATAAGATTTGCGGATATAATCCCGGATCTTGAGACTGCACCGGTATTCCTCAGGGTAAAGCTTTGCAATCATCTGACTGAATTCCGGGCTTCCGTCATCCAGCAGTTCTTTGCAGTAAATCCTTTCCGCCAGGAACCGTACATGGGTAATCAGCCTCTCGTAGCTGATGGAGTTCTCCGCAAGCCCCATCTGGAAATACTCCTCAATAAGGCCTAAGACTTCCTGGATCAGGTTGGTGATGTCAATGGTATCCCGCATCTTGATGTTGTATTCCGCATTAACGATATGAAGGGCAATGGAAGCCGCCTCGTCTGACGGGAACCGGATTCCGATCTTCTTCTCCACCAAGGCTATGGCATACTCTCCCACCAGGTACTCCTCTTTATAGAAGCTTTTCACTTCCCGGATCAGAGGATTGTGGAACATCATCTTTTTGCGGTAGCGCTCAATAGAAAAATTGATATGATCCGTCAGGGTCAGATAAATGTTCTCATTCAGTTTCCTGTTGAGTACATTCCGGGCATAATCAATGATTTCCGCCGAAATCTCCAGGTGTTCCGGAGGTATCTTTTCCAGAAGGCTTCCCAGCTGGCCGGCAGTTCCCGGATTCTCCAGGCGGAAAACTTTTTCAATCTTTTCCCGGGGGATCTCCATCCCCTGCTTCATCCGGTAGCCGATCCCCCTGCCCATGGCCACCACTTCGGTCCCATCTTTGTCCATGGCGCTTATTACGTTGTTGTTGATTATTTTTTCAATTCTCATATTACTGTTTTGCACCACATCCCCTGATTCGGGGCTTTTTGAAAATAAAAAAGCCAATTTCGAAATGACAGACTTTTATTAAGTGTCATTCAAAACTGGTTTTGCCTGCTTGTCAGTAACAATCCAACTTTTATTCTTTTGTTCTGATATACATAGTTTAACAGATAGGGATGATTATGTCAATAAGTATTTTATATTTTGTTTATATTTTATTTATAAATTTTCCGTTAGCGGAAAAAATTTCTTTCATAGCTTTAAACATCAAAACTTTAAAGTGCAAAAGCGTTGACAAATTCTTTCCCATGGCTTAAAATGAGTAATGCGTTTATTTGCAATTAAAATCAAACTATACATTCAGGAGAGATTGCTGCCATGATTATTATTATGAAACCTAATGCTTCCGACGAAGCAGTTCAAAAAGTAACCCGTATCATCGAGTCCAAAGGGCTTCAGCCCCATCTGTCAAAAGGCGATCAGGTAACCATTGTGGGAGTTGTGGGCGACAAGTCAAAGCTTCACGGCTCCAACATCGAGATCTCCGAGGGCGTTGACAAGGTTGTCAATGTGACAGAGTCCTACAAGCTGGTCAACAAAAAGTTCCATCCGGAAGACTCCACGATCCCTGTAGGCACCACTGCCATCGGCCCGGGCAATGTGACAGTTATGGCCGGGCCGTGCGCCATTGAAAGCAGAGAGCAGCTTATGGAAACCGCCGCCGCCGTGAAGAAGGCTGGAGCCACTTTCCTGCGGGGCGGCGCCTATAAGCCCAGAACTTCCCCCTACTCCTTCCAGGGCCTGGAGGAAGAGGGGCTTAAATATATGAAAGAAGCAAGAGAGGCCACGGGCCTTAACGTAATCTGCGAAGTTACCAGCGCCCACGCCATTGAGGCTGCCGTAAAGTATGTGGACATGCTTCAGATCGGCGCAAGAAATATGCAGAATTTTGAGCTGCTGAAAGAGGCCGGCAAATCGGGTGTTCCGGTTCTCTTAAAAAGAGGCTTGTCAGCTACTATTGACGAGTGGCTTAATGCGGCGGAATACATTATCTCTGAGGGCAATCCCAATATCGTGCTGTGCGAGCGGGGCATCCGCACTTATGAAACCAGCACCCGCAACACCCTGGACATCAGTGCTGTCCCTGTTATCCGGGCCAAAAGCCATCTTCCTGTTATCGTAGATCCAAGCCATGCCACGGGAGTCCGGGCCTACGTGGAGCCTTTGGCCAAAGCCGCCGTGGCCGCCGGCGCAGACGGGCTGATGATCGAGGTCCATCCATGTCCTTCCTGCGCTTTGTCAGACGGCCCCCAGTCACTGACGTTTCAGCAGTTTGAAACCCTTATGGAGGATCTAAGGCCATTTGCCGGCCTGGTGGGAAGGAGCATGTAATGGACGAGTCTTGCGTTGCCTTTATTGGGCTTGGTCTTATAGGCGGCTCCATCGCCCGGGGGATCAAGCGTTCCAGCCCCCATGTTACCGTAATGGCGTACATGCGCACCAAGACAAAACTGGAGCAGGCTAAACAGGATGGAATTGTGGATGTGATTCTTGGCGGCATCGGGGATCAGCTGCGGATCTGCGATCTGATTTTTCTGTGTACTCCCGTGGAGTACAATGCGGCTTATTTGGAAAAGATCCGGCCGTATCTGAAGCCCGGAGCCATTGTGACAGACGTGGGGAGTACCAAGGCGGATATCCATAACCATGTGATCCGCCTGGGGATGGAGGACGTGTTTGTTGGCGGGCATCCCATGGCAGGCTCAGAAAAAACCGGGTATGAACACTCTTCTGACCGGCTTCTGGAAAACGCCTACTATATTATTACGCCTACTGCAAAAAGCCGCCAGGAGAATGTTGACCGGCTGGTGGCAGTGGCCTGCGCCCTGGGTTCTATTCCCATTGTCCTGGATTATAACCGCCATGACCAGATTACTGCCGCCATCAGCCATCTTCCCCACATTGTCGCTTCCGCCCTGGTGAACCTTGTCCGGGACAGCGACGGGGAGGACGGGCTTATGAACCGGCTGGCCGCCGGAGGGTTTAAAGACATTACCAGGATCGCCTCCTCCTCTCCTCAGATGTGGGAGCAGATCTGCATGACCAACAGCGAAAATCTGGCTGATATCCTCAGATTCTATATAGGGACTCTTGAAAAAGCGCTGGTGCAGCTTGAGAAAAAGGATTCTGCGGGAATCTATGAACTGTTTGAAAGTTCCAGAGATTACCGCAGTACGTTTTCTGAAAAAAGGAAAGGGTCTGTCATACCAGAGTACAGCTTCACAGTGGATATTGCCGATGAGGTAGGTTCCATATCCACCATCTCCGTGATTTTGGCTGCAGGGGGGATCAGCATTAAAAATATCGGCATTAACCATAACAGGGAGCAGGGAGAAGGGGCTCTGCGCATTGACTTTTATGACAGGGAATCCATGGAAAAAGCCTGGGAACGATTGGGAAAATATCATTACGAACTAAGCTGCTGACACCTGCAAAACCATATAACCAGAAAGGCCTAAACATTATGAAATTTACCAGAGCAAAAAGACTTCATGGGGAGGTTGCCGCCCCAGGCGACAAATCCATTTCTCACCGGGGCGTTATGTTCGGCTCCATTGCAAACGGCACCACGGAGATCCGCCATTACCTCCAGGGGGCTGACTGCCTGTCCACCATCTCCTGTTTCCGAAACATGGGGATTGACATTGAAAATAGGGGAGATGCGGTTCTGGTTCACGGGAAAGGCATGAGAGGGCTTGCCTGCCCCCGTGCCCCTCTTGACTGCGGCAACAGCGGAACCACTGTCAGGCTTCTTTCCGGCATCCTGGCGGCCCAGAATTTTAAAGTGACCCTGACAGGAGACGCCTCCATCCAAAAGCGGCCTATGAAACGGATTATGGAGCCTCTGACGCTTATGGGCGCCTGCATAAAAAGCATACGCGGCAATGGCTGCGCGCCGTTGGAAATCACAGGCAGCCCTCTCAGAGGGATTCACTATACCTCGGCCGTGGCTTCCGCTCAGGTAAAGTCCGCCATTCTTCTGGCAGGCCTTTATGCCGACGGCCAGACCAGCGTGACGGAACCTTATTTGTCCAGGAATCACAGCGAGATTATGCTGAAGCATTTTGGAGCCCATGTGCACACGGAGGGAACCACTGCCGTTATCTCTCCTGCACAGGAGCTTCATGGAAACCTGATCCATGTGCCGGGAGACATTTCCTCTGCAGCTTATTTTATCTGCGCCGGGCTTATGGTTCCAAATTCTGAGATCCTCATTAAGAATGTGGGGATCAATCCTACCAGGGCAGGCATTCTTCAAGTCTGCCAAAGCATGGGAGGGCGGATCTCCGTTTTAAATGAAACATGGGATTTCGGGGAGCCGACAGCGGATATTCTGGTCCGCTCTTCCTCTCTTCACGGAACCGTGATCGAGGGCTCTCTGATCCCCGCTTTGATTGACGAGCTGCCCATGATTGCCGCCATGGCCTGCTTTGCAGACGGAAAAACCGTAATCCGAAACGCCGGGGAACTGAAGGTGAAGGAATCCAACCGCATAGAAGTTATGGTTCAAAATCTTTCCGCCATGGGGGCTGATGTTGCCGAGACAGAGGACGGCATGATAATCCATGGAGGGAAACCGCTCCACGGAGCCGTCATTGACAGCCGCCTGGATCACCGCATTGCCATGACATTTGCCGTTACCGGACTGTGCGCAGAGGGAGAAACCCAGATCCTTGGAGCGGAGTGCGTCAAGATCTCTTATCCGGAATTTTATGAAACCCTGGAAAACCTTATGAGGTAAGGGCAATAAAAGTGTGCGTCCCGACCCGCGCCGGAGCGCGGCTGCGGCAGAAGCCATTTCCCTTATGCGCGCAGTGCGCACCCACCGAAGGTTTCTTGCTTTATAGGACGCAATTTCCTATAAAGCAAAGAAAGGCTGCTGCGGGAAAGTCCTTTCCCTGCAGCAGCCCTTATCTTTTAAGTCTTCTTTTCTTACAGCGCCGAATACCCGAATGCATTTACCAGGGCGTCTAATTTCTGCTTCTGCTTGCACAGAGGGCACTCCCGGTAATCATAGGATTCATAATCCGGCAAATCCTTCTTTCCGAACACTGCCTTAATGGGCACTCCGTCCACCTCGTCCACGGCGCCGAAGATTGCCGACACACCGGTCATGATCCCGTTGTAGTACAGGATGCTCTCAATAACCTTATTTACCGTCAGGCCCGTGGTGGCGGAAGATACCAGCACCAGCACATGCTTGTCTTCGATCATGTGGATCAGGTTATCCCGGAAAATAATCTGGCTGTTGTTGTTAAACTCAGGCCGAACCACGTAAATGCTCTTATGGCGGTTCATGGACATAAAGCCGCCTTTTGACAGCTCGTCAGACAAGAAGGCCCCGATCACCTCCATCCCCTCCATGCACACAATGGTATCCACAACCGTATCAAAGAGATATAATCCTGCCATAACCTTGGCAATGGCTTTGGCTTCGCTGGTCCTGCTTTTTAGCATGGTCAGATCCAGATAATAATTGATGTGGGCATGGTTAGTAGCAAAATGACCCGGGATTACCCTCATCTGGGCTGTGGTGCCGACTGTTCCGATTTTTCTTATTCTGGTCTTCATATAGCAAAATCCCCCTTGTTGGTTAATAAGCACTCCCGGCGGCTGTCTGACTGTAAATTCAGCCTCCCCAAATGCCCTTGACGTATTTTAAATCATCCGCTGTGAATATTATACTAGATTTCCCGGATTCACACAACCATTTTCACTATGTTTCTGCATAGATGTTTCTGCATAGATGTTTCTGCATAGATGTTTCTGCATA
>CAMUJH010000026.1 GCA_947089145.1 uncultured Hungatella sp.
CACTGACAGGATTTAGTGGAGGAACAGCATATGTCCATGGAACAGTTGTCATTGTTTGACAGACAGGAAACGTATCACCCGCTGGCCAGCCGCGTAAGGCCGGAGTCTCTGGAGGATTTCGCAGGGCAGGAACATCTTTTGGGAAAGGGAAAAGTGCTGCGGAGGCTGATTGAGAACGATCAGATCCCATCCATGATTTTCTGGGGGCCTCCGGGAGTGGGAAAGACCACTTTGGCGGGAATCATTGCCCGCAGGACTCATGCCCGGTTTATTAATTTCAGTGCGGTTACCAGCGGCATCAAGGAGATAAAAGAGGTAATGGCCCAGGCAGAGTCCAGCCGGAGATCCGGGGTCAAGACCGTAGTGTTTGTGGACGAGATACACCGTTTTAATAAAGCGCAGCAGGATGCTTTTCTGCCTTATGTGGAGAAGGGCAGCATTATTCTTATTGGAGCGACTACAGAAAACCCGTCTTTTGAGATCAACAGCGCTCTTTTGTCCAGGTGCAGGGTTTTTGTGCTGCAGGCACTGTCGGCGGAGGAACTTACAGAACTTCTGAACAGGACGCTAAAAAGCGAGAAAGGCTTTGGCTATCTGAATATAGATATTTCCCATGATTTGGTGGGTATGATTGCCCGGTTTGCCAACGGTGATGCAAGGACGGCGCTGAACGTGCTGGAGATGGCGGTGACAAACGGTGAGATCCGTGCGGATAAAACTGTCATAACAGCAGAAGTGCTGCAGCAGTGCATTGGCAGGAAAAGCCTTTTATATGATAAAAAGGGGGAAGAGCACTACAATTTGATCTCAGCCCTCCACAAGTCAATGAGAAATTCGGACCCGGATGCCGCAGTGTACTGGCTGGCACGAATGCTGGAGGCAGGCGAAGATCCTCTGTATGTGGCCAGAAGGCTGGTGAGATTTGCCAGCGAGGACGTGGGAATGGCGGACAGCCAGGCGCTGCAGCTGGCGGTTGCAGCCTATCAGGCATGTCATTTTCTGGGCATGCCTGAGTGCAATGTGCATTTAAGCCATGCGGTTATTTATCTGTCCATGGCGCCTAAATCTAATTCTGCTTACAAAGCCTATGAAAAGGCGAAGACAGATGCCCAGAACATGCTGGCGGAGCCGGTTCCCCTGGTGATCCGCAATGCTCCCACAGAGCTTATGGGGCAGCTTCACTATGGAGAGGGATATGTGTATGCTCACGATACGGAGGAAAAGATAGCCAGAATGGAGTGCCTGCCGGAAAGCCTGGCCGGAAGGGTTTACTATGTGCCTACAAGGCAGGGGGCGGAAAAGGAGGCAGAAGAAAAGTTAGAAAAAATCAGGCAGTGGAAGGCTTCAGACTGCTGACGGAGATTTTTTCGGTTTCTTTTCCCGGCGGAGCAATGATGAAAACAAAGGCTTTAGGACTTTTGCCTGGCAGGAGACGTCTCCTGCCAGGTCTGTTGCAGCTCAAACAAGAAAATATCAATTCAGCAGATACAGCATGTCTCCTTTTATCTGACAGCCTGCTCAAGACCCCTTTTCAGGGTATCCAAAATCATCTTCATATCCCGGTTTCCGGCATTTCCTCAATTATATCTTGTCTCCAGGAATCTGTGTGCGCATCAGGCGCATTTCTTTAATTACACCAAATCCGGACAATACAAGCAAAGAGCCTGTCGAAAATACCCATTGACAAAATATGATTTTAGAGATAAAATGTTAGCATGCTTACAAAGTGAAGGAAATACCATATCCCAAGGGTGCCAGGGAGGATCATTTCATGGACAAAGAACATTTAGGATTTGAGATTCGAACCTTATCAAACCTGATTAACCGGAGGATCAATCAGATGGTGGCAGAGGAAGAGAAGGAGGCCCTGACAGCCCGGCAGGCCTGGGTGCTCAGGTTTCTTGTGTGCCAGAAAGACAAGGCGGCTGCCCAGCGGGATATCGAAGAGAGATTTTCCATTCGCCGGTCCACCGCCAGCCATATGCTGACTCTCATGGAGAATAACGGTTATATTAAAAGAGTTCCAGTGCCTGAGGATGCCAGGATGAAACATATTGTGGTTACGGAAAAGGGATTGGCTGCCCATGAGCGCATGGCAGACAGGCTCATACGGTTTGAGGCTATGCTTCAGAAAGGCATGACGGGGGAGGAACTGGAGAATTTTCTTTGCATGATAAAGCGGTTAGAGGAAAACATTTCCTGATCTTAAAAAATCAGGGGCAGAGAGACTTTGGAGCAGGCAACTACAAGAAGGAGGAAATGCTTATGAAAGATAACAGACAATTATTTGAGGAGGCCCCAGTGGCAAAGGCCGTGGCCGTTATGGCTGTTCCCACCATGATATCCATGCTGGTGGTGGTCATTTATAATATGGCAGATACTTTTTTTATCGGACAGACCGGTGATCCCATGCAGGTTGCGGCTGTTTCCCTGGCGACGCCTGTATTCATGGTGTTTATGGCTTTGGGGAATCTATTCGGAATCGGCGGCAGCTCGGCCATCTCCAGAGCCTTGGGGGAAAAGAAAGCAGAGAGAGCCAGAAATATCTCTTCCTTTTGCTGCTATGGTTCCCTGGGGCTTGGGATTATTATGGCTTGTATCTTTTTGGCAGGCATGAATGGAATTCTGAAACTTATCGGCGCCAGTGCAAATACCATTGATTATGCGAGGGATTACTTAACTTATATTGCATTCGGAGGCCCGTTTATTATGTTCGGAACCGCATTCGGCAATATTTTGCGGGGAGAAGGGGCTGCAAAGGAATCCATGATCGGCAACATGATTGGCACGGTGACCAATATCGTGCTGGACCCCATTATGATTCTTGGCCTGAACTGGGGCGTGGTAGGTGCGGCAGTGGCCACAGTCATCGGAAACATGGCGGCCAGCGCATTCTATCTTTTGTACTTCCTTCGGAAGAAATCCGCTCTGTCCATCCGGTTAAAGGACTTTAAGGCAGGGGAGCGGATCGCTGCCGGTGTCATGTCCATCGGTATTCCTGCATCCCTTAACAATATCCTTATGAGCTGCGCCAATATCGTTTTGAATCAGGTCCTTATCAGCTATGGCGACACGCCGGTGGCTGCCATGGGTGTAGCCATGAAGGCCAATATGCTGCTGGTGCTTCTGCAGATTGGGCTTTGTTCAGGGATTCAGCCCCTGATCGGCTATAATTACGGGGCCGGGAATAAGAAACGGCTTATGCAGGTGTTCCGCTTTACTGGGATCTGCGCCGTGGTTATGGGAACGCTTCTGACGGTTCTGATGGTAGCAGCCAGGGAGACGGTTATCAGGGCATTTATTAATGACAGCCAGGTTATCTCTTACGGCATTCAGATGGTGATTGCGTTGCAGATATCCGGGCCGGTTCTGGGGATACTGTTCTTGTGCATTAATACCATTCAGGGAATGGGAAAAGCCATACCATCTTTAGTTTTGACCATATGCAGGCAGGGCGTGGTGTTTATTCCTTCGGTGTATCTTCTTAATGCCATATTCGGACTGGACGGCGTTATCTATGCCCAGACTACGGCGGACTTCATTTCCATTGTGCTGGCTCTCGTTATATGCCTGGGAATTTTCAGAAAGATGGACAAAGTGCAGAGTTCCTGACAGAGAGGAACTCTGCACTTTAAAATCCGGCCATGGACTTTAGGGACAGACATGGGAGCCGGCAGCGTTTTCTTCATGACGCCGCAGCAGTTCAATCTCTTTCCCATATCCGTCCAGTTCATTGGGGGTTTCCAGATAAAAGGGAAGGTCTTTAAGAGCAGGGTGGTTTATGATGCGCACCATGGCATCAAGTCCGATGCAGCCTTCCCCGATTCTGGCATGGCGGTCTTTTCGCGAGCCCAGAGGATTGCGGCTGTCGTTTAGATGGACAGCCTTTAGCCTGTTCAGGCCGACTGCCGCGTCAAAACGGTTCAGAACCTCATCAAGATGATTTGCGATATCATACCCAGCGTCCCAGACATGGCAGGTGTCAAGGCAGACGCCCATGTGGTCTGACAAACTTATTCTGTCTAAGATTTCTCTTAATTCTTCAAATTCCCGGCCGATTTCGCTGCCTTTTCCAGCCATGGTTTCCAACAGCACCGTGGTATGGAGTTCGGGCTTCAAGATCCTATTAAGCATTTGAGAAATATGGCTGATTCCGGTTTCGGCGCCCTGGCCCACATGGCTTCCGGGATGGAAATTATAGCAGCTGCCGGCAAGGTATTCCATGCGGCTTAAGTCGTCCGCCATAATATCCCCGGCCAGACTGCGCAGATGCTCGTCGGCAGAAGCAGGATTAAGCACATAAGGGGCGTGGGCCAGGACTTTCTTTATGCCATGGTCTGCGGCATAATCCAGGAAAGAGGCAATGTCTTTATGGTTTAAAGCTTTGGCTTTCGTTCCCCGGGGGCTGCGGGTGAAAAACTGAAAGGTGTTGGCATTGATTTTTACAGCATCTCTTCCCATGGCCAGATAGCCTTTGGAAGAGGAGAGATGGCAGCCAATAGTTAACATAATGTATCTCCTATCTGTTAAAATTCTCATTTTTTTGCGGTTTTTTCATCAGATTATTGTACCATGGTTGAGAAATGGCGTCAATTATGGTAATATGGGTGTACAAAATAGGGCCGCCTTAAAGGCTTACACCAAAGCTGATTACTGCGGCAGTTAGCTTGGAGGATGGATGTATCCCGGGCGCACATAAAGAGAATGACAGGCAGCGAGGAGGGAGACGGGATGTACAGATGCTGTATTTTTGATTTGGACGGAACTGTAATCAACAGTATTTATGCATTAAACAGAACCATAAATCTGATGCTGGAAAGACTGGGGTATGCCCCTGTTGATGAAGAGCACACGAAGATTTTTGTTGGGGACGGCTATAAAAAATTTGTGGAGAGGGCTTTGATTTACAGCGGAGACAGGCAGCTGTCCCGTTTAGATAAGGCTCTGCAGGTTTATGAAGAAGTGTTTCCCAAAAACTGCCTGTATCGGATTGAGGCGTATGAAGGCATGAAGGAGCTGCTGGAATATTTAAAGGGGCGGGGCATAAAAATAGCGGTGCTTACGAACAAGGCCCATGCCCAGGCAGTGGAGAATATTGAGACGGTTTACGGAAAGGGATTCTTTGACCTGATTACAGGCGAGCGTCAGGGCC
Source organism: uncultured Hungatella sp. (assembly GCA_947089145.1). Classification (GTDB taxonomy): domain Bacteria; phylum Bacillota; class Clostridia; order Lachnospirales; family Lachnospiraceae; genus UBA3402. The sequence continues at coordinate 5,153 of CAMUJH010000026.1, forward strand.
TGAAGCGGAAGCCTGATCCAGCGGGAGCTCTGTACACCGCCAAAACGCTGGGGGTTAAACCGGAGGAATGCCTGTATTTGGGGGATACGAACACGGATATGAAGACAGGAATTGCGGCAGGCATGGATACGGTGGGAGTTACATGGGGATTTAGGGACAGGAAGGAACTGGAGGCTTTTAAGCCCAGGTACATTGTGGACGCTCCCTGGGAGATCAGGGGGATTTTGGAAAGTGTTTAACTTCTCAAACCGTGAAAGATGTGGTAATATGTTGACAGTTTAGGGACTCTAGTACTGCCCGGCAGGGCATCCACACAGTATTGGCTGCCGGGCGGCAAGAATTACCAATGACAGAGGGAAACTTTATGAAGACGAAACTGAGCCTGTTTTTAATCTGCGTGGCGCTGACAAGCGGATGCAGCCGATACCAGCCAAAGGAGGAGCCGGCAACGGTTCCTCCGCCGGTGGTAGTGACCAGAGGACAGGAAGAAGCGGAAACGAAAGAAACGGGAGACGGGAAACCAAAGATAGAGATTGAGGTGACCACGGAGCGGCCCAAATCCCGGCGTTCGCCGGTAAAAGTAAAAGGAGTCTATATTTCCGCCTATGTGGCGGGAACCCAGGATCTGATGGATGAGATTATCCGACAGATTGACCAGACGGAGATCAATGCGGTGGTCATTGATGTAAAGGATGACAACGGCAGAATCACATTTTCCATGGACACTCCCATGGTCAGCGAAATAGGGGCCGTACAGAAGTTTATTCCTGATATTGAAGGGTTAGTAAAGACCTTAAAGGAGCATAATATCTATACCATCGCCCGGGTGGTAGCTTTCAGAGATCCGTATCTGCCTGAGAAGAAGCCGGAGCTGGCCCTTAAGCTGGCGGACGGAAGCATTTATCGGGACAGCAAAGGGCTGGCCTGGGTGAATCCTTACAAGCAGGAAATCTGGGACTATCTGGTAGAAGTGGGAATCGGGGCGCACCAGGCAGGCTTTGACGAGGTGCAGTTTGACTATATCCGGTTTTCTACAGAAAAAGGCGTAAACAATGTGGTCTATGATGAAGCTGACATGAAGGGGCGCAGCAGGACCGACATTATTACGGAATTTATTGACTATGCCCATGATAAACTGGAGGAGGAGGGAGTCTATGTGGCGGCAGACGTGTTTGGAGCCATTATTGAAAGCGGAGTGGATTCGGATACTGTCGGGCAGTCTTATGGGGAAATGGCGAACCACCTGGACTATATCTGCCCCATGATTTATCCTTCCCATTACGGCGACGGCAATTTCGGCATTGAGCATCCGGATACGGAGCCTTACAAAACCATCCTTGCCGCTCTGAAGGGCTCCCGGGAGGTGCTTGACAGCCACAGGGATCAGGAATCCTCCCAGGCTGCCGTGCGGCCATGGCTGCAGGATTTTACGGCGTCTTATCTAAGCCACCATATTAAGTATGGGGATGAGCAGGTCCGGCAGCAGATTCAGGCGGTTTATGACGCAGGGTATGATGAATGGATGCTCTGGAGCGCTGCCTGCCGCTATCACTGGGGAGGCTTAAAGAGCACCCAGGAGGCGGCTGAGGAACAGCAGCAGATACAGCAGTCCAGGGCGGCCATGGAGACAGAAAAAGCCCAGGGCCGGCAGGAGGAGACAGGCAATGGGCAGCCTGGTACTCCAGTAGGCGCTTTGCATAGGGACAGGCGCTTTTTGGAGAAAAGCGGCCTTGGGGCGGGAACCATGATCCGAAGGAAGAAAGCGGCATAAGCTGTAAGCTTGGCAGTGAATGTAAGAGAAATGTTTCCAGGCCTTCAGACTGGAAGAAATGAGGGAAAAGAGATGGAGCAGACGCCAAAGCCTGGGGAAATCTACCGGCATTTTAAAAATAAACTGTATCAGGTGATGGCTGTGGCCTGCCACACGGAGACAGGCGAAGAGCTGGTTGTGTATCAGGCCCTTTACGGAACCTACGGGGTTTATGCCCGGCCCCTTGCCATGTTTACGGGAAAGGTGGACAGAGAGAAATACCCGGATGCAAGGCAGGCGTACAGGTTTGAAAAGGTGGATATTTCGGAACTTGCAGAACGCTCTCCAAAACAGGCCGGGGAGGAGGAAAAGGCATCTTCAGAGATACTGACTCCCAAGGGGCAGGAAGCAGGCCAGGGACAGAAGCTGAATCCTTTGATCTTGTCATTTGTGGATACAAAGGATTTTGACGTAAAACTGGAGATCTTGTCGGCCATGGAGGACAGTGCGGGGCAGGAGGATATGGATCTGCTATGCGAATCCTTGGATCTGCCTAAAGGGACAGGGGACATAAAAGAGCAGATCCGCCTGGTGAGACAATATTTGGAGATGCGTAAAAAATTTGACAATAAAAGGCTCCGCTGACGGGAAAGCCAGGAAAAGGGGAGAGGCGCCATGGATCAGGAACCTTCATTTAATATTGAGGAAGAATTGAAAAAACTGCCGGGCCAGCCGGGAGTTTACATTATGCATGATGCCAGGGATGAGATTATTTATGTGGGCAAGGCTGTCAGCCTGAAAAACCGGGTAAGGCAGTATTTCCAGAGCAGCAGGGGAAAAACGGCAAAGATTGAGCAGATGGTTTCCAAAATTGCCAGGTTTGAGTATATTATTACCGACTCGGAACTGGAAGCCCTGGTGCTGGAGTGCAACCTTATTAAGGAGCATCAGCCCCGGTACAACACCATGCTGAAGGATGACAAAGCCTATCCCTACATTAAGGTTACCGTGTCCGAGGACTTCCCCAGGATTATGATGTCCAGGACTATGAAAAAGGACAAAAACAAATATTTCGGGCCTTACACCAGCGTGGGGGCAGTTAATGACACTGTGGATCTGATTCATAAGCTGTACCAGATCCGCACCTGCAGCCGGAACCTTCCAAGGGATATGGGAAAGGAACGGCCCTGCCTTAATTATCATATAAAACAGTGCGCCGGCCCCTGTCAGGGGTATATTAGTAAAGAAGATTACGCAAAATCAATAACAGAGGCCCTGGAGTTTTTAAACGGACGTTACGGAAAGCTTCTGAAAATGCTGGAGCAGAAGATGACAGAGGCTTCGGAGCGCATGGATTTTGAGAAAGCTATTGAATACCGGGAACTGCTTGGCAGCGTAAAGAAAGTGGCTCAGAAACAGAAAATTACCAGCAGCAGCATGGAGGACCGGGACATCATTGCCATGGCAAAGGACGAGACAGATGCAGTGGTGCAGGTCTTTTTTGTGCGTGAGGGGAAAATTATCGGCCGGGATCATTTCCATGTGTCAGTAGGTGCGGAGGAAGATGACAGGCAGATCCTTACCAGCTTTGTGAAACAGTTTTATTCCGGAACTCCGTTTGTGCCCAGGGAGCTGTGGATGCAGACAGAGCCGGAGGACAGCCAGGTGATTGTCAAATGGCTGGCAGCCAAGCGGGGACAGAAGGTAAAGATCGTAGTTCCCCAGAAGGGACAGAAGGAGCGGCTGGTGGAGCTGGCAGAGAAAAATGCCGCATTGGTGCTTTCCCAGGATAAGGAAAAGATAAAGCGGGAAGAATTGAGAACCATCGGAGCCATGAACCAGATAGGAAATTTAATAGGGCTGGAACATATAAGGCGGGTGGAAGCCTATGATATCTCTAACACCAGCGGCCTGGAATCGGTAGGTTCCATGATTGTTTATGAGGACGGAAAGCCGAAACGCAGCGATTACCGAAAGTTTAAGATTCAGACCGTAAAAGGGCCTAATGACTATGCGTCCATGAAAGAGGTGCTGACAAGACGGTTTACCCATGGCATGAAAGAGGCCGAGGAACTGAAAAAGGGCGGCATGGATAAGGAACTGGGAAGTTTTACCAGATTTCCGGATCTGCTGATGATGGACGGAGGCAGGGGACAGGTAAATATTGCCCTGGAAGTACTTGGGGAGCTGGGGTTGGAAATTCCGGTGTGCGGCATGGTAAAAGATGACAGCCACCGCACCAGGGGACTGTACTACAACAATGTGGAAGTCCCTATTGACAGACATTCGGAAGGGTTCCGGCTAATTACCAGGATTCAGGACGAAGCTCACAGATTCGCCATTGAGTATCACAGAAGCCTGAGGGGAAAGGGGCAGGTAAAGTCGATTTTGGACGATATTCCGGATATTGGCCCTACAAGGCGCAAGGCGCTGATGAGGCAGTTTAAATCTTTGGAGGCGGTTAAAGAGGCCACGCTGGAACAGCTGATGGAGACGCCGGGGATGAACCGGAAGTCGGCGGAAAGCGTATACAGCTTTTTTCGCTGACAGACAAATGATACAGGGTGGATAGCCGCAGCAGGCAGAGAATTGGAAAAGGAGAAGGAAAATTATGTATGGAGTAACCATTGCGGAACTGATAGAAAAAATGAAACTGAAGAATATGACTCCTGAAATAGATGCGGAGAAAGCAGTACTTACCCATCCGGACGTGAACCGTCCTGCCCTGCAGCTGGCTGGCTTTTTCGACCATTTTGACAAGGACAGGGTACAGATTATCGGCTTTGTGGAACAGGAGTATCTGAGGCAGATGGAGCCGGAGAGGAAGAGGGAGATGTATGACCGGCTTCTGGCAGAGCATATTCCGTGTTTGATCTTCAGCCGCGGGTTTGTGCCGGAGGAGGATCTTCTGGCCATGTGCAATTACTATGATGTTCCGTGCATGGTGTCAGAACAGAGCACCTCGGCGCTGATGGCGGAGGTGATTCGCTGGCTGAATGTGAAGCTGGCGCCCTGCATAAGCATTCATGGGGTCTTGGTGGACGTTTTCGGCGAGGGCGTACTGATTATGGGGGAGAGCGGCATCGGCAAAAGCGAGGCAGCCCTGGAACTGATTAAGCGGGGGCACCGCCTTGTGACGGATGACGTGGTACAGATTCAGAAAGTAAGCGACGATACGCTGGTGGGATCGGCGCCGGACATTACCAAGCATTTTATCGAGCTGCGGGGCATAGGAATTATTGATGTCAGAAGCCTTTACGGCGTGGAGAGCATTAAGGATACCCAGGCCATTGACATGGTGATAAAGCTGGAGGAGTGGAACCGGGATAAAGAGTATGACAGGCTGGGGCTGGAAAACCAGTACACGGAATTTCTGGGCAATCAGGTAGTGTGCCACGCCATTCCCATGCGTCCCGGGAGAAACGTTGCCATCATCGTGGAAACGGCAGCCATTAACTACAGGCAGAAAAAGATGGGGTACAATGCGGCAAAAGAGCTGTACAACCGGGTGCAGGCCAATCTGGCAAAACCAAAGATGCAGTAACATGAAAGCCAGGGAAGGACGGATCTTTTGCAGACAGGCATATGCCCTGTCTGCAAAAGGCGACCAAAAATCAGGGGGCAGAGATGAGCGACTTTTATGAGAGATTGCAGAGGATTTTGACGGAGGATTCTTTAAAGACAGAGGAACCTATGAGAAACCATACCACTTTCCGCATCGGAGGGCCGGCAAAATACTATGGGGCGCCAAAGACAGAGGCCCGTTTCATAGAGGCGGTGAGGCTCTGCAGGTCAGAACAGGTGCCCTTTTATGTCATAGGAAACGGCAGCAACCTTCTGGTAAACGATAAAGGGTACGAAGGGGTAATTCTGTCCACGGAATGCCTGACAGCGTGTAAGGTAACTGAAGAGACTGCCCGTCAGACCGGGCGGGGAGCCGTGATCACTGCTTTGGCAGGAATCCGTCTTTCCAGCCTGGCCAGGGCCGCCGCTCAAAAGAGCCTGACAGGCCTTGAGTTTGCTGCGGGGATTCCGGGGACCCTGGGGGGAGCGCTGGTGATGAATGCCGGGGCTTACGGCTCCGAGATAAAAGACATACTTTGCTGGGTGCGGATTTTGGACCAGGATGGCAATGTCAGACAGATCGCCGCAGAAAAAATGCAGCTGGGATACCGTACAAGCTGTATTCCGGGAAAGGGATACGTGGTGCTGGAGGCAGGCCTTCGGCTTTTAGGTGGACAGCAGGAGGAAATCTGGGGAAGAATGGAGGAGCTTGCCAGGAGACGGCGGGAGAAACAGCCTTTGGAATATCCCAGCGCAGGCAGTACATTTAAAAGGCCGGAGGGGTATTTTGCCGGAAAGCTTATTGAGGAGGCAGGCCTTCGGGGATTCTGCGTCGGGGATGCCCAGGTGTCGGAAAAGCACTGCGGCTTTGTGGTGAACCGGGGAAACGCAACGGCATCCGACGTAATTGCGCTATGCGACCAGGTGGCGCACCGGGTAAAGGAGCTGTTCGGCGTGGACTTGGAACTGGAAGTGAAACGGCTGTAGGCCAATGGACTTTTTTGGAGATGCAGCCCGCGGCATGGAGCGGGAAGGGCGGCGGGAATACATACCGCAAAAAGGGAAGGAGTAAAAGCGCTATGAGGCTGGTGATTGTGACGGGAATGTCAGGAGCAGGCAAGACCGTGGCACTGAAAATGCTGGAGGATATAGGGTATTACTGTGTGGATAACCTGCCGATTGCCCTGATGGAAAAGTTTGCACATCTGGTTTTGGACAGCCATGGGCAAAATAGCCATGCGGCTTTGGGGATCGATATCCGAAGTGGTGAAGAACTGTCCATGCTGGATGGAATTTTGGATTCCTGGAAGACGGAATCCGTGCCGTATGAGATTCTGTTTTTGGATGCAGGGGACCAGGTGCTGATTAAGCGGTATAAGGAAACCAGGCGCAGCCATCCTCTGTCAGGAAGCGGCAGAGTGGATCAGGGGATTCGGAGAGAAAGGGAGAAGCTGGCTTTTCTGAAGAAGAAAGCCGACATTATTATTGATACCAGCAAACTTCTGACCAAGGAGCTGAGGCAGGAGCTGGAGAAGATTTTTATGGAGGATCAGACTTACGGCAATTTGTTTGTTACGGTTTTGTCCTTTGGATTTAAATATGGAATTCCTTCCGATGCAGATCTGGTATTTGATGTGAGATTTCTCCCCAACCCTTTTTATGTGGAGGATCTTCGGGCAAAGACCGGTGAGGAGAGGGAAGTTCAGGACTATGTAATGCAGGGAGGGACAGCGGAAGAATTTTTAAAGAAACTTTATGACATGGTGGATTTTCTGATGCCCAACTATATTCTGGAGGGAAAGAACCAGCTGGTTATTGCAATAGGCTGTACCGGGGGAAAACATAGATCTGTAACCATTGCCAATGCCCTGTATGGGTATTTGGCAGGGCAGCAGAAGCTGGGCGTGAAGATCGAGCACCGGGATATTGAGAACGACAGTAAGCGGAAGAAGTAGAGGAGAAGGATGCCATGTCATTTTCTTCCAGGGTAAAAGAAGAGCTGTCCAGGCAGCTAAGTCCTGCCAGACACTGTCAGATAGCGGAAATTGCCGCAATTATCAGCCTGTGCGGCAAGATCGAAATTGATGAGGAAGACCGCCTGTGTATTAAAATCAGTATAGAAAATGCGGCTGTTGCAAGAAAGTACTTTACATTATTGAAAAAAACATTTAATATAAGTACGGATATTGTCATCCGCCGCAATGCTTATTTGAATAAAAAACGCTCTTTTCAGGTATCAATTACTGAAGACTCAGATGCCAGGAGGGTTCTTCTTGCTGCAAAGCTTTTAGATGAACATGGAGAGATCGGTGAAAATCTGTCTGTGGTTGGGAATCTGGTAGTGCAGAATCCATGCTGCAGAAGGGCGTTTTTGAGAGGCGCATTTTTAGCCGCAGGCTCTATAAGCGATCCGGAGAAGTTCTACCACTATGAGATTGCATGTACTGCCAAGGCCAAAGCAAAACAGCTTCAGGATATTATAGCAACCTTTGGAATGGACGCCAAAATTGTGCAGAGAAAGAAATACTTTGTGGTTTATGTCAAAGAGGGCAGCCAGATAGTCAACCTTTTAAATGTGATGGAGGCCCCCATAGCCCTTATGGAATTGGAAAACATCCGAATTCTCAAGGAGATGCGGGGCAGCGTCAACAGGCAGGTAAACTGTGAGACAGCCAATATTAATAAGACGGTTCTGGCGGCTGTAAAACAGGTGGATGATATTATCTGCATAAAGGATATGATTGGATTGGAGCAGCTTCCCAAAGGGCTTTGCGAAATAGCCATGCTTCGCCTGGAACGCCCTGAGGCATCCCTTAAGGAGCTGGGAGAGGCACTGAACCCTACCGTAGGAAAATCAGGAGTGAACCATCGGCTCAGAAAGCTGAGTATCCTGGCAGAGGAACTGCGGGAGAAAGGCAGGGCGTCCAATGGCCTGCCGGCCGTTCAAAGGAATGAGGAGGAGAATTATGATAAGAAGAACAATTACGATTGAACTGGAATCAGGCCTGGAGGCAAGGCCGGTTGCCATGCTGGTGCAGGTGGCCAGCCAGTATGACAGCAGCATCTATGTGGAATGCGATTCCAGAAGAGTAAACGCCAAGAGCATTATGGGGATGATGACCCTTGGGCTTACAGCAGGAGAGCAGGTTATTGTGACAGCGGAGGGAGCCGACGAGGAGAATGCCGTGGAGGGTATTGAGAAATATCTGACAGTGGGATAATGTCTCACAAAACTGTTTGGACATAGAAAACGATACGCCAGCGATTAAAGAGCAAAAATCAAAACAGGCCAGATGGATGTGCCTTAAGCGGGACATGTCCATCTGGCTTGTTATCTTATTCCATTCAAAAGAATGCAAATCCCGGTGAGATATGATATAATGGAACAAGCCTGCAAATGTGCCCGCGTCAGCCCCCAGGCGGGGGAAGGCAAGGGCGCAGGGAAGATTTCGGGAGTGCCTGCAAGTTAAACGGAGGAAAAACCATGGCATTTACACATCTGCACGTCCATACGGAGTACAGCCTTCTGGACGGTTCCAGTAAGATTAAAGAACTGGCGGCAAGAGCTAAGGAGCTTCACATGGACAGCATGGCCATCACGGATCATGGGGCCATGTACGGAGTCATAGATTTTTATCGGGCAGCAAGGGAAGTGGGCGTTAAGCCTATTATCGGATGTGAGGTTTATGTGGCTCCCGGTTCCAGGTTTGACCGGGAGACAGTCAGCGGGGAGGACAGGTATTACCATCTGGTTCTTCTGGCAGAGAATAATAAGGGTTATGAAAACCTGATGAAGATTGTATCCAGAGGGTATTTAGATGGTTTTTATTATAAACCCAGAGTGGACTATGAGATCCTTAAGACTTATCATGAGGGAATTATCTGCCTGTCAGCCTGTCTGGCCGGGGAGGTGCAGAAGTATCTGGAGAGAGGACAGTATCAGCAGGCCAAAGAGGCGGCTTTGCGGTATGAGGGGATTTTCGGGAAAGGCAATTTTTTCCTGGAACTGCAGGATCATGGAATTCCGGCTCAAAAGACGGTTAACCAGGCTCTTCTGCGCCTTTCCAGGGAATTAGAAATAGAACTGGTGGCTACCAATGATATTCACTACACCTTTGCAGAAGATGCGGCCGCCCATGATATTCTTTTGTGCATTCAGACCGGGAAAAAGGTGACGGACGAGAACCGCATGCGCTATGAAGGGGGACAGTTTTACTGCAAGTCCGAGGAGGAGATGCGGGCATTATTTCCCTATGCCCAGGAAGCTCTTGACAATACCCACAAAATAGCCGAGAGATGTAATGTGGAGATCGAATTCGGAGTCACGAAACTGCCCAAATTTGAGGTGCCGGAAGGGTATGATTCGTGGGGATACCTAAATAAACTTTGCAACGAAGGCATGGAGCGGCGGTATCCGGAGGATGACGGCACTTTAAGGGAGCGCCTGGAATATGAGCTGAATGTCATCCATACCATGGGGTATGTGGACTATTTTCTTATTGTGTGGGATTTTATTCATTTTGCGCGTTCCCACAACATTATGGTAGGGCCGGGGAGAGGTTCTGCGGCAGGGAGCATTGTGGCCTACTGCCTGGAGATTACCAATATCGATCCTATCCGCTATAATCTGCTGTTTGAGCGCTTTCTGAATCCGGAAAGGGTGTCCATGCCGGATATTGATATTGATTTCTGCTATGAGCGCCGGCAAGAGGTTATAGACTACGTGGTGGAAAAATACGGGAAAGACCAGGTGGTGCAGATAGTAACCTTTGGTACTCTGGCAGCCAGAGGCGTCGTGCGGGACGTGGGCAGAGTTCTGGATATGCCCTATGCCAAGTGCGACGCCATTGCCAAGGCGATACCCAAAGATCTGGGGATTACCCTGGAAAAGGCCCTTAAGGCCAGTCCTGACCTTAAGAAGGCGTATCAGGAGGACGGTGACGTAAAGTATCTAATTGATATGTCCATGCGCCTGGAGGGACTGCCACGGCACACCTCCATGCATGCGGCAGGGGTGGTTATCAGCCGGACGGAGGTGGACAACTATGTGCCTCTGTCACGGGCTCAGGACGGGACCATCACCACGCAGTTTACCATGACCACTTTGGAGGAGCTGGGGCTTCTGAAAATGGACTTCCTGGGACTGCGCACCCTGACCGTGATTCAGAACGCAGTGGAACAGGTGAAGAAAAACCAGGGAGTCATTCTTGATATAGACAAGATTGATTTTAATGACAAACAGGTTTTGGATTCCATAGGGACAGGTAAGGATGACGGGGTGTTTCAGCTGGAAAGCAGCGGCATGAAAGGATTTATGAAGGAGCTGAAGCCGCAGAACCTGGAGGACATTATTGCAGGAATTTCCTTGTACCGGCCGGGCCCCATGGATTTTATTCCCAAGTACCTGAAGGGGAAAAATCAGCAGGCATCCGTGACGTATGACTGCCCGCAGCTGGAGCCTATTTTAAATTCCACTTACGGATGTATCGTGTACCAGGAACAGGTTATGCAGATCGTGCGGGATCTGGCAGGCTATACCCTGGGCCGCAGCGACCTGGTGCGCAGGGCAATGTCAAAGAAAAAAGCGTCGGTCATGGAGAAGGAGCGGCAGAATTTTGTCTACGGCAATGACGCGGAAGGCGTAAAGGGATGCGTGCGCAACGGCATTGACGAGAAAACGGCGAATCATATCTTTGATGAGATGACGGATTTTGCCAGCTATGCATTTAATAAGTCCCACGCAGCCTGCTATGCGGTGGTGGCCTATCAGACGGCGTATCTGAAATACTATTATCCCAAAGAATTTATGGCGGCACTTATGACTTCGGTCATTGACAATGGCAACAAGAGCGCAGAGTATATTCTTACCTGCCGTCAGATGGGGATTCCGATTCTGCCGCCGGACATTAATGAGGGAGAGAGCGGATTCACGGTATCAGGCGATGCGATCCGATACGGGCTGTCAGCGATTAAAAGCGTGGGCAGGTCAGTGGTGGATGCCATTGTTGCGGAGCGGACAGCCAACGGTCCTTTTCGGACCATGGATGAATTTGTGGAGCGCATGAGCAACAAGGAAGTAAACCGGCGCACTCTGGAAAATTTCATTAAGTCCGGGGCACTGGACAGCCTTCCCGGCAACCGCCGCCAGAAGGTGATGGTGGCGCCGGAGATGCTGGAACAGAAAAACAAGGAAAAGAAACATGCCATGGAAGGCCAGATGTCCCTGTTTGATTTTGTGCCGGAGGAGGAGAAGCACAACTTCCAGATTACATTTCCCAACGTGAAAGAGTACGAGAGGGAGGAGCTTCTGGCTTTTGAGAAAGAAACTTTAGGCATTTATGTCAGCGGCCATCCCCTGGAACAGTTTGAAACCTTGTGGCGCTCCTGCGTGACGGCGGTTTCCTCGGACTTCGTAGTGGATGAGGAGACGGAGCGGGCAAAGGCGGAGGATAACTCCCGGGTAACTATCGGGGGGATCATTACCGGAAAGGTGACAAAGATTACCAGAACCAACCAGATGATGGCTTTCATTACCATAGAGGATCTGGCAGGATCAGTGGAGGTTCTGGTGTTTCCCAAAGATTATGAGAAGAACCGGGAGATTCTGACAGAGGAATCAAAAGTGTTTATTTCAGGCCGGGTATCCATAGGTGAAGATCCGGTGGGGAAATTAATATGCGAGCGGGTAACCCCCTTTGAGAAACTGCCAAAGCAGCTGTGGCTTCAGTTTGAGGACAAGGCTGCCTACGACGAAACCATCGGACCGGTGATGGAATGTCTGAAAGGAAACGAGGGGGCGGATCAGGTGGTGATCTGGCTGTCGAAAGAAAGGGCAAAGAAAATTCTGCCTGCCAATTGGAATGTATGCTGTGACAGAGCGCTTTTGGAAGAGCTTACAAAAATTCTTGGTGAAAAAAATGTCAGAGCAGTACAAAAAGGGTTGAAAGTCTAGGGAATTTGAATTAGAATAATCATAGTACGAGGGGGATTCGTAAGGTTTATTCATCAAAAATTTTGTATCGGTTCAGCCATATTAACACATGGCTGCGAACTGCATACAGCTCAGGAGGTTAGAAGATGGCAAAGACAGTGAAGACAATAGGCGTATTAACCAGCGGCGGCGATGCACCTGGCATGAATGCAGCAATCCGTGCCGTTGTTCGTGCGGCTATTGCAAAGGGAATTAAAGTGAAAGGGATCATGCGCGGGTATGCAGGGCTTCTTCAGGAGGAGATCATTGACATGGAGAGCACCAGCGTGTCTGATACCATTAACCGGGGCGGCACCATCCTTTACACGGCAAGATGTACGGAATTTACCACTGCCGAGGGACAGAAGCAGGGTGCGGAGATCTGCCATAAGCACGGCATTGACGGCATTGTGGTTATTGGCGGCGACGGTTCTTTCAGAGGCGCAGGCAAACTGTCGGCACTGGGAGTAAACACCATCGGCGTTCCCGGAACCATTGACTTGGATATTGCCTGTACAGATTATACCATTGGTTTCGATACGGCGGTGAATACGGCCATGGACGCTATCGACAAAGTCCGTGATACATCAACTTCCCATGAGCGCTGCAGCATCATAGAGGTTATGGGACGGCATGCAGGATACATTGCGCTTTGGTGCGGCATTGCCAACGGCGCAGAGGACATTCTCCTTCCTGAGCGGTATGACGGCAATGAACAGATGCTTATTAACCGCATCATTGACAACAGGAAAAGAGGAAAGAAGCATAATATTATTATAAATGCCGAGGGAATCGGACATTCTGCTTCTATGGCCCGCAGGATTGAAGCAGCTACGGGCATTGAAACCAGGGCTACGATTCTGGGACATATGCAGAGGGGCGGCACGCCTACCTGTAAAGACCGCGTGTATGCCACGATTATGGGAGCGAAGGCAGTGGAACTTCTTGCTGACGGAAAGAGCAACCGCGTGATGGCTTATAAGAACGGGAATTATGTGGACTTTGATATTCAGGAGGCCCTGGCTATGACCAAGGACATCCCGGAAGATCAGTATGACATCAGCAAGATGATGAGCAGATAGGAAAGGCGTCTGCGGCTTAAGGACAGCAATCGGAAAATAATGAGGAAGGCTCCGCTATAAAAGGCAGGAGCTTTTCTTTGATTAGTATGAAAGTCCCGCCGCCGAGTAGGCGGCATGCATTCAGGGATGCCGAGTGCGCCCGCCGGACTTTCATGGGTGGTGGTGCGTCCCCCCGACGGGCGTATGAGGGGCGGTTAAAAAGTGAAGGGAATTGATATGGAAGAAACAATAGTGCTCTGCGGGGCCAGCTCTTATGAGCAGAAATATTATTTTAACGAACAATTTGCAGCACTGCCAGAAAGCATCAGACAGGAACTTCAGATTATGTGCGTCCTGTATACAGAGGATGTAGGCGGCGTTCTGACCATGGAATTTGACAGGGAAGGGAATCTTGAATTTAAAGTAACCGCCCATGAAGCAGATTATCTGTTTGACGACATAGGAAGCGCACTGAAGATCAAACAGTATCAAATGGAGAAAAGGGAGCTTTTGGAGTCGCTGGAGCTTTTTTACCGGGTGTTTTTCCTGGGTGAGAAAGTGGTATAGTCCCATATAAAAGGAGAGAACATTGAAGACATTGACAATTGGCAGCGTAACCCTCGAGAATCCGTTTATCCTGGCTCCCATGGCAGGGGTGACAGACAGGCCGTTTCGGATCTTGTGCAAGGAGCAGGGGTGCGGCCTGATGTACACAGAGATGGTCAGCGCCAAGGCGATTTTATATAAGAACAGAAATACCAGGCCGCTTATGGAGGTGGGACAGGAGGAGGGGCCGGTGGCACTGCAGCTCTTTGGTTCCGATCCGGAGATCTTAAGCCGGATTGCCTCTCAGGTGGAGGAAGGGCCTTATGCCTGGATCGATGTGAATATGGGATGCCCAGTCCCTAAGGTGGTGAACAATGGAGAAGGCTCTGCGCTGATGAAGAACCCCCGGCTGGTGGAGAAGATTCTTACCGCTATGGTGAGAAGGGTAAAGAAGCCGGTGACCATTAAAATACGGAAAGGGTTTGACGATTTCCAGGTCAATGCAGTGGAGATTGCAAAGATTGCAGAAGCATGCGGCGCAGCGGCCGTGGCAGTCCATGGACGTACCAGAGAGCAGTTTTATTCGGGAAAGGCTGACTGGGACATTATCCGGCAGGTGAAGGAAGCAGTGAAGATACCGGTTGTGGGAAACGGAGATATTTTTACTGCCGGGGACGGAGTCAGGATGATGGAGGAGACAGGCTGCGACGGCGTCATGGTGGCCAGAGGGGCAAAGGGAAACCCTTGGATTTTTGCCGGCCTGCTTCGCTGCCTGGAGACAGGAAAGGAGGCAGTTCCGCCTTCAGCCGATGAGATAAAAAAGGAGATTCTGCGGCATATGAGGCTTCAGGTGGAATATCAGGGAGAATATCTGGGAATCCGGGAGATGCGGAAACATGTGGCCTGGTATACAGCAGGCATGGCCCATTGTGCAGCCCTGAGAAACAGGATTAACCAGGCAGAGAGCTATGAAGAATTAAGGCGGCTGATTGAGGAGAGAGTAAGATGACGGGGATTACTGCACATAAGGATTATCCCGGCCAAGCTTTCTTAACTGCCTGGGAGTACACTGAAAGATCTCTTTAAACTGCCTGTAGAACATCTTGCTGTTAAAGATCCCGTTGCGCTCCATGATCTCCTGTATGCTGCCGTCTTTGTACAAAAGATCCTGATAAATGTGGTTCAGCCGTACATGGCTGACATACTGAAGAAAGGACATCCCTGTATTCTTTTTGAAGAAGCGGCAGAAATACTCCTTGTTCAGACCCAGTTCATCTGCGGCTGCCTGCAGTTCAATGGGTTCTCTATAATGCTGCTCCACATACTGAAAAAGCTGTTCAATGCGGTTTAACTGGCTGTTTCCCCCGATTACTGCGGTGTCTGATGCCGGGGTGGCAAAGTCATCCACCAACACAGCCATAATCGACAGGATCAGGGCGCTGCTGGCAAAGGGATAGCTTGCCTTCTGTACAAAATAAAGCTGGGTCAGATCCTTCAGATATTCACATAACCGATTGTAACTGTCCTGCTGCCTTGACTTAAGCCTTTTGGGACAGCAGGTAATTTGCAGCAATTCGATGTCAGGCATATACCGGCGGAGAGAGGCCTTGGAAATGTGGATACAGATCCCCATGGTTTGGGGAAGCTTATAAACCACCTCATGGATGATAGAAGAGTCCACTACGATCACATCCAAAGGCTTTATACAATAACTCTCTCCTTCCATGGTCAGTATAGCGCTTCCATTTAAAATATAGAGAATTTCCATCTCGCGGTGCCAGTGAAGCGGCGAATTACAGCTCATGGTTACAAAGTCAATCTGAAATCCCATCTCAGTGGGAACATTGGTTTCTTTAAAAATCGTTTCCATGACGGCTATTATACTATGTTTTTGATGATTTTCAAGAGCAAAGTCAATATTGACTATAATTTGGATAAAATTGCACCTTATATCTCTCCTCTTTTTCCTGTATTATGGGAGCCATCAGTTGAAAGGCTGATGAAAGCAGAGGTCAATAAGGAGGAGATAATTATGGTTAAAAATATCAATAGATTGTGGAATGAGCAGATCAAAATAATTGGGGCAGGTGCGTTTGCTGCAGCCATGGCTCTGCTGATGGTAACCGTACGGTATGCGTGGTACTTTTTATAAGCAGTGAGAAAAAGGCAAAAAAGGAGGGAGAACAGCAGGAAGGATAGGTGCCTGCTGTTCTCCTTTTTGCTGGGGACCGTGGACAGGCGCAGAGCCGGACATGTGATGAAGCCAAAAACGTTTGCGATCTTTCTGGCTGGATTTTGATAGTTTACGACTGTTTTTTGATAGTTATGGCAAGATGGCTGTATTATGATAGTGGCATAGAAAAGCAGAGCGTGATTGGCTCAGGGAGGAAAGGAAAATGTTTGCGGATTACCATGTACATACAGAGTTTAGTGATGATTCGGTTTATCCTATGGAGGACGTGGTGAAGGATGCCATTTGCATGGGGATGGATGAAATCTGCTTTACAGACCATGTGGATTACGGCGTGAAAGTGGACTGGGACTGTGGAAAGGAGATTGTCTACCGTCAGGGAGAGCCTATGGCCAATGTGGATTATCCAAGGTATGCGGCGGAGATTAACAGGCTGCGGGACGCCTACGGCCATAGGATCACAATCCGCATGGGAATGGAGTTTGGGGCGCAGATGCACACCATACCGCAGTTTAAGTCCCTTTATGAGAGATATCCCTTTGACTTTATAATCTTGTCGGTTCACCAGGTGGAGGACAAAGAATTTTGGAACGGGGATTTTCAGGCAGGGAGAAGCCAGAAGGAGTACAACGAGCGGTACTATGAGGAGATGCTGGATCTGGTCAGCAATTTTCATGACTACAGCGTGCTGGGGCATATGGACTTGATTGTAAGGTATGATGACGCCGGGGTTTACCCTTTTGAGAAGATCAGGCCCTTTGTGGAGGAGATTTTAAGGAAGGTCATAAAGGATCAAAAGGGGATTGAGGTTAACACCTCTTACCATAGGTATGGGCTGAAGGATTCGACGCCCTCCAGGGATATTCTTAGGCTATACCGGGAGCTGGGAGGAAGGATTGTGACCATTGGCAGCGACAGCCATAAAAAAGAGCACCTGGGAGCTTATGTCCAGGAGGCCAAGGAGCTTTTAAAGTCCCTGGGCTTTCAGGAATTCTGTACGTTTGAGGGGATGAAGCCGGTGTTCCACAGGCTTTAAAGCGATAAATAAGGGCACAGCATACAATGAGGGGAGAGAACATAAAAAATGAGGATTGAGCATGTCGCCGCATATTTTATGGATTTGGAAAGGGCAAAGGATTTTTTTGCCACGTATTTTGGCGGGATTTCCAATGAACTTTATCATAATAAAAAGACTGGGTTTCGCTCATATTTTCTCACTTTTGAGGACGGAGCAAGACTGGAGATTATGAGCAGGGAAGATTTAAAGGAAAGAGAGAAAACGTCTGTGCAGCCGGGGTTTATCCATATGGCCTTTTCAGTGGGAAGCCGGGAGAATGTGGATAAGCTGACCATGCGGCTTAAAGAAGACGGGTATCAGGTGGTCAGCGGGCCAAGAACTACGGGAGATGGATACTATGAAAGCTGCGTGCTGGATTTTGAGGGGAATCAGATTGAGATAACCGTGTAGAGGAAATAGGAAACGGCAATCGGATTGTGGAAGGGCTGTCTGCCAAAGGCAGCTCTTTTTTGTATGCAGGGCTTTTTATGTCAGCAGACGATAGGATAGACGAAATTGATTTGCTGTGGTAGAATTGATAAAAGAGGAAGAGATAACAGCAGGATGATGGCTGAGGGAGGATAGAATGAAACGCAAATATTTCTTTTTTGACATTGACGGAACCCTGGCGGCAGGGGAGATGAGGAACCAGTATATTCCGGAATCCACAAAGAGAGCGCTTGAGGAGCTTCGGGCAGCCGGACACTTTGTGGCCATCGCTACAGGGCGAAGCTATGCCATGGCATTGGACTATATGAAGGCGATGGGGTTTTCCAATATGGTCAGTGACGGGGGAAACGGGATTACCATTGACAACAAACTGATAGGCATTAAGCCCATGGATTATGAGAAATGCCTGGCATTAATAGAAGAATGCCAGCAAAAGGGATTTATCTGGGCGTTTTCGCCGGATGATTCTAAAAGGAGGCTGGCGCCGGATAATCGGTTTAATGATTTTACCAAGGACGCATATATGGAGACGGAAGTGGTTCCAGGGCTGAATCCCCGGGATTACAAGGAGATTTACAAGGTTTATATTGCCTGTTTTTCCCCGGAGGAGGAAAGGCTTACAGCATTAAAGGATCTGCCGTGGTGCCGGTTTTTTAAGGAATTCCTGTTTGTAGAGCCGGCAGATAAATCTGCGGGGATTAAGGCCATGGTGGATTATCTTGGAGGCGATTACAGGGACGTGGTGGTGTTCGGGGATGAGAAAAATGATATTTCCATGTTCAGGAAAGAGTGGACAAGCATTGCCATGGGAAATGCCATAGAGGAATTGAAAAACCTGGCAGATTATGTGACAGATGATTGTGACAAAGATGGGATTTACAATGCATGTAAGCATTTTGGATGGATCTGAGAGAGACAGGGTGACGGATTGAGGGATGGAAGACGGATTCTTTGGAGAATCGGCAGCTTTAGCGCTTTGGCGATTGTCTTAGCCCTGGGGACTGCGTTTAGCATATACAGAGGACTTGTGCATGTAAACGGGCTGGCGGCGGGAAAGTATCCGGTTAAGGGGATTGACGTGTCCCACTATCAAGGGGACATAGACTGGCAGGCAGTGGCAGGCCAGGAGATTGATTTTGCCTATATCAAGGCTACGGAGGGCAGTTCCCATGTGGATGAGAGGTTCGCTGAGAATATAGCAGGGGCAAGGGAGGCAGGGATGTCTGCAGGGGCGTACCATTTTTTTAGTTTTGACAGCCTGGGGGCGTTCCAGGCAGAAAACTTTTTAAAGACAATCAGGGACTTTCAGGGAGCTATGGTTCCGGCGGTGGATGTGGAGTTTTATGGGGACAAGAAGGAGAATCCGCCGGATGCAGGGGCGGTGGAGATACAGCTTAAGGATTTTTTGGACAGGGTGGAGGCGGCCTGCGGGAGAAAGCCGGTGATCTACTCCACCTGGGAGGCTTGGGAGATCTATATTAAGGGCAGGTTTGCGGAGTATCCGCTTTGGATTCGGGATATTTGGCGGGAGCCGGATTTTGTGGATGGGGAAGGCTGGACGTTTTGGCAGTATACGAACCGAGGAAAGCTTCATGGGGTTTGGGGAGAGGAGGAGTTTGTGGATTTCAACGTGTTTTTTGGAACAAGGAAGCAGTGGGAGGAGTGGCTGGATGGCCAGGTTATGGAAGACGCAAATGATCAGGCCAGTGAAGTACTGTCTAGAGCGTGTTTGAAAATTGCTTTCCGTCAGATGTGCGTCACAGTTTGCGGGAGATTTGGCCCGAATGAGGGAGGCGTAGTGGGCTACGTTGACCGAATGAGGGCCAGATCTCCCGCAAAGTGGGGCGTGCAGATGGCGGGAATGAATTTTCAAACACGCTCTAGGAGTAATATTTGGTAAAGGGGATGATGGCCGGCTGAATCAGGGGAGGGCTGCCGGGCAAGATTATATATTCGGCTGTAGTGTTCTTAATTTTGTGCCTTTGGTCATTATTCCTATATAATTATCTTATAGGATTTTAAAATTGTAAAAAATTAGCAAAAAATGTATTAAATACCAAAAAATTTTCAAATGACTCCACAACAAAAGCCCCTCTACTTTTCACAGTAGTAAGGGCTTTCATTCCTTGAAAATCTATGGAATTGAGATAAATTTGAGATAAAACCGCCGTCCTGGCAACAGTCCAACAACAAATTTTCCTTTATTTTCGGGCTTTTCCGGCTCTGAAATCAGGAAAGACTTTTCATCGTGGGGAACAGCAGCACATCCCGGATGGCGGGAGAGTTGGTAAACAGCATTACAAGCCTGTCAATACCGTAGCCGATGCCTCCTGTAGGAGGCATGCCGATCTCCAGGGCATTTAAGAAATCCTCGTCCGTAGTGTTAGCCTCCTCGTCACCGGCAGCCAGTGCGGCCTCCTGGGCCTTAAAGCGCTCTCTCTGGTCGAGGGGATCATTCAGCTCTGAATATGCATTGCACATTTCCCGGGCATAGATATACAATTCAAACCGCTCTACCAGGTCCGGCTTATCCGGCTTTCTCTTGGTCAGAGGAGACACCTCTACCGGGTGATCCATAATAAAGGTGGGCTGGATCAGATGTTCTTCTACAAATTCTTCGAAGAACAGATTGATAATGTCTCCCCGGACGTGGCGGGCCTCGTAATGAACCCCCTTTTCGTCAGCCAGCTTTTTAGCTTCTTCAGTAGTTTTAATCTCCTCAAAATCAATGCCGGCATACTTTTTGATGGCCTCAATCATGGTCAGCCGTTCAAAGGGCCTGCCAAGGTCGATCTCCACCTCTGCATAGGGGATCTTTGTGGTGCCGCAGACCTCCTGGGCGATATGCCGGAACATATTCTCCGTCAGATCCATCATGCCATAATAATCAGTGTAGGCCTGGTAAAGCTCCATCAGAGTAAACTCCGGATTGTGCCTGGTATCAAGGCCTTCGTTTCTGAACACCCGGCCAATCTCATAGACTCTTTCCATGCCGCCGACAATCAGCCTTTTTAAGTATAATTCCAGAGAAATCCTCAGTTTTACGTCTTCGTCCAGAGCGTTGTAGTGAGTCTCAAAGGGCCTTGCCGCAGCGCCGCCTGCATTGCTGACCAGCATGGGGGTTTCTACTTCCAGAAATCCCAGGTTATCCAGATACCGCCTTATGCAGCTAATGATTTTGGAACGCATGACAAACGTTTTCTTTACATCCTCATTCATAATCAGATCCGTATAGCGCTGCCGGTACCGCATATCCGTATTGGTCAGACCATGGTATTTTTCAGGCAGGACCTGAAGGCTTTTGGAAAGCAGGGTTACAGAAGTGGCATGGATGGAAATCTCACCGGTCTTTGTAGTAAATACAGTGCCGGTCAGGCCGATGATATCGCCGATATCCAGTTTGCGGAATTCCTTATAGGAATCTTCGCCGATGCTGTCCCTGGCCACATAGGATTGAATATTGCCTTTTAAGTCCTGGATGTTGCAGAAAGAAGCCTTGCCCATAACCCGTTTGGACATCATACGACCGGCTACGGATACTTCTTTTCCCTCCCACTGGACATAGTCCTCCTTCACATCGGCACTGTGAGCGGTAACGTCATATTTCGTAATCTGAAAAGGATCTTTGCCTGATTCCTGAAGCTGTGACAGCTTCTCACGGCGCACCTTAAGTAACTGACTTATGTCTTCCTGGGTCTGTATCTGGTTTTGCTGCTGTGCCACTTGTCTCCTCCTTTATGTTTGAATGTACTCTCGGAACCTCTCCTGCACCTGCCTTTGCGGCTGATTTGGGCAACTGGAAGGCCGGATGCCGCAGACTGGAATTTTCCAATTGCCCATGGTTTTTAAGATACCCTCTGGATCTCTAATACTTTATACTGGATGACGCCGACCTGAGTTTCCACATCAACCACGTCGCCCACCCTTTTACCCAGGAGGGCCTGGCCTACAGGGGACTCGTTGGAAATCTTGTTCTGAAGGCTGTTGGCCTCCGTAGAACCCACAATCCGGAATTCCATCTCCTCGTCCTCTTCCAGCTCATATACTTTAACCTTGCAGCCGATGTTGATGGTATCAAGGTCGATTTCTTCTTCAACAACAACCTCCGCATTCTTTAAAAGCTTTTCCAATTCCTCAATACGAAGCTCTATATCCCTCTGCTCATCCTTGGCAGCATCGTATTCCGCATTCTCGGACAGATCCCCCTGCTCTCTGGCTTCTTTAATCTTCTGTGCAACTTCTTTTCTCTTGACTACCTTCAGATTGTGAAGTTCGTCCTCATATTGTTTCAATCCTGCGTACGTAAGAATGTTTTTCTTCTCTGCCATAATCAGCACAACCTCCCGTTATTTCCATATTCTACTGCGGGCCTTAAAACCGGCTGGGACGGCCCTGCGGCCCGCTGCTGAAGCGGTTTTCGCATTCAAAGTATTATATCCCAAACCATACGCATTGTCAAGAACCGTGAAACTACGTTTTCCGGCATTTTTCTGGAGTTTGGGCGTATTTTTGTATCGTTTTTATAGCAAATGTCAAAGATTTATGGTAGAATAAAAAATATAAAGGGGAGAAAGGAAAATACAGATGCTGATTTCACTAAAATATGATCTTACAACAGCGGTTATTGATACGTCAGGGGCTCAGTTGCTTTCTCTGAGAGACAGGAACGGAAAGGAATATATGTGGCAGAGAGAGCCAAAATTCTGGCCTCGGACTTCACCGGTTTTGTTTCCGGCTATCGGCAACAGCAGGGGCGGAAAAACTATATTTGACGGGCAGTGGTATGAGCTTTCCAAACACGGTTTTGCTAAGGAGATGGAGTTTAAGGCGGAGCGCAGGACGGAGTCAGAGGTGCTGCTGGCTATAAAAGATACAGAGGAAACCAGGCGCTGCTATCCATATGAATTTGGCTTTTCCATTTGCTTTAAGCTGACAGAAGCCGGGATTTGGACCGAATATCAGGTGGAGAACCAGGGATCTAAAACTATGTATTACTGTCTTGGAGCCCACCCGGGTTTTAACTGCCCCATGGAAGAGGGAGAAAGCTTTGAAGATTACCGGCTTCAGTTTGACCATGAGGAGGACTGCCATGCTGTTGTCTATGATCTGGAAGCCCTGGAGTTTGACAGAGGAAAACCCGGGTATCATTTGGAGCGAACATCGGTACTGCCTCTTCGATATGAACTGTTTGACAGTGATGCCGTTTATTTTGAGGGACTTAAGTCTAAGAAAGTTTCCCTGATTCATGGAAGTACAGGGAAAGGGGTTCAGGTTTCATTTGAGGACTTTGCATCTGTGGCTTTTTGGACTCCCATGGGGAAGCAGGCGCCGTTTTTGTGCATAGAGCCTTGGAACGGTTCTGCCATCTGTTCTGACGAGGATGATGAGTTTGCCCATAAGCATGACGTGCAGCGCCTAAAGGCCGGGGAAAAGAGAACCTACATGCTCGGAATTAGAATTCTGGACGGAAAGGAAACAGCAGGGACGAAACTAAAGTAGCTGGCTTGCAGTTGCCGCTGACAATTACGGTGAGGTATTCGCTGTAAAGTTTAAAGGAGTATATTAATATGAAGAGAGCAATGAATCAATCGAAACTGAACATGATTTTAAACGGAATCTCCATGGCAGCTCTTTTGCTGGTGGTGCTGCTTCTGTTTGGCTACGGCAGATTAAATGATAAGCTTAATGATGCCAATGAGGACAGATACGATTTAACCTATAACGCTAACCGTTTTATGAATGGTTCGTCCTACCTTACAAATGAAGTGCGTGCCTATGCTTCTACAGGAAACCAGGTGCACTATGACAACTATTGGAATGAGATTAACAATCTAAAGAACCGCGATCTGGGAGTTGCGGCTATGCAGGAAATCGGGCTGACATCCCAGGAACAGGACATGATTGATCAGATGTCCGCTTTGTCCAACAACCTGGTACCTCTGGAGGAAGGAGCCATGGAGCAGGTGCAGTCCGGACAGATGGAGGATGCCCTGGAATACGTATACGGCAGTGATTACAGTTCGGTTACAGAGAACATTACGTCGATTAAGCAGCAGTTTTTAGATGAATTGAACATAAGGACCAAAGATGAAGTAAAAAGTCTGAGGCTGCAGGGCGATATTGTTTTAGGGATTATATTCCTTTCCCTGGTTTTAGTAGGGATACTGCAGATCTATGTGATGATGATCACTAAAAAGAGGATTTTAAATCCAGTGATAGCGGTCAGGGATCAGATGGGGGAGATCTCCAGGGGGAACCTTTCTGCTGAGTTTCCGCTGGAGCCGGATACTTCCGAGATCGGAATGCTGGTGCAGTCCATCCATGAGACAAAGAGGGAGCTGAAGAAATATATCTCCGATATTGATGTAAAGCTGGCCCAGATGGCCCAGGGAAAAATGGATCTGGCTATCGGCAGCGATTACAGGGGAGAATTCCAGCCTATTCAGAAGGCTATGAGCCAGATTTTGGATTCTTTTAACAATGCTTTGTACCAGATCAACCGGGCGGCAGGCCAGGTTTCCCAGGAGTCGGAAAAGATGGCTGAAGATTCCCAGACACTTTCCCATGGAGCCATGCAGCAGGCATCTGCAGTGCAGCAGCTGTCAGCCAGCATCCAGACCCTTTCAGCCCAGGTTAACAGCACATCCACAGATGCAGACAACGCCCGCAGCGCCTCCATGGATGCGGCAGTCCAGCTGGAAGCCTGCAATGAGAAGATGGCGGAACTGACCATTGCCATGAAGGATATTTCCGAAGCCTCTCACCAGATAAGCGGAATCATTAAGACCATAGAGGATATATCTTTCCAGACCAATATCCTGGCCCTCAATGCAGCCATTGAGGCGGCACGGGCGGGAAGTGCAGGAAAAGGCTTTGCCGTGGTGGCTGATGAAGTACAGAGCCTGGCCAACAAAAGCTCCATAGCAGCCCAGGACATTACCAGGCTTATTAAAAACTCTATGAATTTGGTGGAGCACGGTACGGCTTTGTCGGCTGAGAGTACCAAAACCCTTGCAATAGGAGTGGCAGGGGCAAGGAAATCTACGGAACTGGTGGAGCATATCGCTGTATCCGCCAGCGATCAGGCGGAATCTCTGGCTCAGCTGACCATGGGGATGGAGCAGATTTCCGGAGTGGTTCAGACCAATGCCGCAACAGCGGAGAAATCGGCAACATCCGCCCAAGAGCTGCGGAGCCAGTCAGAGGAGCTGTCAGAGTCAGTGCAGAGATTTAAGCTTCGGCGATAAGAAAGGGAAGGCATGGAATGCTGCCGGTTTTGGACAGCTAAATGTCTTCGGCCTCAGATAGAATCTCCCAGTCTGCTTTGGTGCATCCGCTTTTGCTGTATCGGGCTTTTTCATAAAGCTGATGGAGGATTGGCTGGCAAAGTTCCACAGATTGCTCCAGCTCGGCGGGAGTTGCGGACAAGGCAGGAGTCTGTTTCCGTTTTAAAGACAGGGAAAGGATTTTTCGGCGGTACTTTTGACGGATTTTTTCGTCATAGGAGAGCCTGAATCCTTTCCTTTTTTTGTGCGGCAGCAGTTTCCCAGCCGGGGAAGGAGGCCATACGGGGGTGAGATAAATTTTTTCGTCACTGTCAAAATGCCGGGGCTTTACAATCCAGGCCCAGATGCGGGAGAACAGGATGCGGATTGCCAAAACCGCCAGAAGCAAAAGCAGGAAGGTTCCTGCAGTTCTGAAAATTTTATCTAACAGGCTGATCCAGGGAGCCGTAGGCCTTGCATCTGCCAGCAGGGCCGAAAAATCCGGAGTTTCCAAAGGCTGGGACTGCATGTACAGGGCAGGATAGACGGCCTGGTCTAAACTCATGCGGCCAGACAGCCATCTGCCTGCAAGCTGCCATAAAGGTTCCAGCAGAAAAGCGGCTCCAGGTAGGCTTGCGGCGGCCAGGACTGTAAAGACAGTCATGGAAACAGAATTTACAAGGGCGATCTGCTTTTTTGGAAGTCGGTCCATGTCCTTAAAATGATCCAGGAGCCAGTGAGCGGCATGAAGGTTCAGGTGAATAAAAAAGGCCAGGATCGTTGCCAAAAAGCCTAAGAATCCTGCTGGTTTCAGCATCAGAGACAAGGACTTTGGGCTTTGGATTAGATTTTCGGCAGCATAGGCAGCAGCGGACAAAATGCCCAGTGACAGGTAGAACCCGGAACGCTTTTTTCCCAGCCAGCAATTAAGAAGCTTGCGAATAGTCATAGGCCACCTCCCAGGGGAAAAGAGAAAATTGAGCAGAGGGCTTCAGGCAGCATTTCTGCCCCGGCCGCAGAGGGAGAATCCACTGACATCCAGGGACGCTGCGGCAAAGGGAGCCATAGGACTCTGCCAGAGACTCCCTCTGCTTTGAGGAAATAAGAATATAGATCACGGATTCTTTGCCCCAGGGCGCAAAGGTGCAGGAGCCATCCGCCATTGTTTCCAGAAAAAGTTCTATGGGAGGCAGCTTTTCTGCAGCCTGGATTCTGGCCAGAAGCTCCACAACAGCTTTAACATGGCCAGGGCCGGCGCCGGATTTTATGCAGCCAGGCTGCCCTGTCAGGCAGTCTGTCCCATTGGTGCAGACGGATACGGGAATGCCCTGCCGTATGAGAAGGCGGCTGTAGGAGGCGCAAAGACGTATGGCCTCCTCTGTCAGAGCTTCATCTTTATAGATGCCGCCGGAATCCATATCAAGCAAAAACATAACCTGCCATGAGGCAGTAGGTGCATATACATTAACCTTTAATTCTCCTGTCCTGGCAGTGGCTTTCCAGTTAATCGCCCTATAAGGGTCGTAGGATTGGTACGGGCGGACCGACTGAATTTCAAATGGGTCTGCCAGAAGAGAGGAGCGGGCCAGAAACTGTCCGCAGAGATTCCGAAAAGGAAGATTCAGCCTTTCTGGAGGAACTTCCCTGGGATAAACGTACAGACAGGCATTTACAGGAAGGGAGGCTGCCAGACGGCTGGAAAAAAACAGGTCATAGCTAATGAGCTGTACCTGGGAAATAGTGTAATATCCCCGTTTGCTGCAGGAAAACTCCAGATTTCTTCGGATCTCCTGCCACGGCATACAGGAGAAAATATCACTTCTGTAGTTCTGATCCGTGATTTTAAAATTCCCGGAAGAGGTAAAAATCAGATATTTGGCCATCTGAAACTTTACATGGAGTACAGGCAGGGGCAGAGCCTTGGCATTGGTGATGGTTTCTTTTAAAACAGCACGGCTTCCTTCCTCAGTGCCGGCGCAGCTGAAAGACAGGCTGACATTTAAGTTTTTGCGCCAGCATTGATGGAATACAAGACCCTGAAGAATCCAAAGGATAAAAGCCCAGGCAGCCATGGTAAACAGCTTCATAGACGCTTCCCCCATTCTTCAGTGGGAAGCGCAACCGTGCCCAGAAGCCGTTCAATGTTCTCACGGCCAAGAGAGGGGGAACCAAAGGAGTGGGCAGCCGTCAGGCGGTGGGACAGAACGGGGACTGCCAAAACCTTAATATCTTCGGGGACCGCATAATCTCTTCCCTGTATCAGAGCATAGGAGCGGACTGCCCTGCAAAGGCTTAAACTTCCTCTGGGGCTGACCCCGTTTAAAATCTGGCTGTCCCTTCTGGTAGCCTGAATCAGATCTACCAAATAACCTTTCAGAAGAGGGTGGACATAGACCCTGGCAGCAGCTTCTGTTAGCATATAAATATCATTGAGAGAGCATACTGGCTTAATGTCATCCAGAGGGTTATGCGTGCCAAAACGCTCCAGGATGGCCAGTTCCTCCTCTCTATCAGGATAGCCCATGGAAACCTGCATAAGGAAACGGTCAAGCTGGGCTTCAGGCAAAGGGTAGGTTCCGGCTGTTTCTACAGGGTTCTCAGTGGCAATAACAAAAAAGGGCTCCCTCAGCAGACAGGTTTCCCCGTCAATGGTAACCTGCCTTTCTTCCATGGCCTCCAGAAGGCTGGACTGGGTTCTTGGAGTGGCCCGGTTAATTTCGTCCGCCAACAGAATGTGGGTGAATACAGGGCCTTTCCGCATAATAAATTGCCCCTCCTTCTGGTTAAAATAGTTTAAGCCTGTAACATCCGAGGGCAGAAGGTCAGGGGTAAACTGAATTCTTGAAAAGGCCAGATCAAGGCTTTTGGCCAGGGATTTGGCCAGCATGGTTTTCCCGGTGCCGGGGACATCTTCCAAAAGCACATGGCCCCGGGATAAAAGGGCAGTCAAAAGCAGATCAACCGTGCTGCCCTGCCCTACAATAACCTGGGAAATATTCTGTTTTATGGTCTGTATCAGTCCTGACAATAAAGACAGATCCGGGTTCGGTTCATTCATTGGGGATTCCTCCTGTAATGTGCAGTCCGCCGTAAGCATTCCATAGGTTGGCAGAGTACGGCATGGGTATATTTTACCACTATATACTTTTTTTCACTATACTTCTTTTGAGAAAATGTTGTCACTGGATACATGTGATGTTATAATAAGGAAACTCAGAAGTCTTTGGGAATACATATATGAGGAGGAGTCAGATGTATAAGATTACAAAGGCAGAGAAGCTGGCGGATAAAATTTATCTGATGGATGTAGAAGCTCCCAGGGTAGCCAGAGCCTGCCAACCGGGAGAATTTGTGATTGTGAAAATGGACGAGACAGGGGAGAGAATTCCTTTAACCATCTGCGATTATGACAGAGAAAACGGGATAGTTACCATTGTGTTTCAGATTGTGGGAGCGTCCACCTGGAAGATGGCATCCCTGAAAGCCGGCGACAGCTTCCGGGATTTTGTAGGCCCTCTGGGCCGTCCGTCGGAGTTTGTCCATGAAGATTTGGAGATTTTAAAGCAAAAGAAAATGCTGTTTGTGGCAGGGGGCGTAGGGGCTGCGCCGGTGTATCCTCAGGTAAAATGGCTGAGGAACCATGGCATTGACGCCGATGTCATAGTAGGGGCTAAGACAAAGGATCTGCTGATCCTGGAAGATATGATGAAGGAAGCAGCAGGAAATCTTTACATAACCACAGATGACGGTTCCTATATGCACAAAGGCATGGTAACTGACGTGGTGAAAGATCTGGTGCAGAATCAGGGAAAGCGCTATGATGTATGCGTAGCCATTGGCCCCATGATTATGATGAAATTTGTATCCATCCTGACAAGGGAACTGAATATACCTACCATTGTCAGCATGAACCCCGTTATGGTGGACGGGACGGGCATGTGCGGCGCCTGCCGCCTGACTGTTGGGAACGAGGTCAAGTTTGCCTGCGTGGACGGTCCGGAATTTGACGGACACTTGGTGGATTTTGACGAGGCGATGAAACGGCAGCAGATGTATAAAACAGAAGAAGGACGCGCCATGCTGAAACTGAAAGAGGGAGATACCCACCATGGCGGGTGCGGACATTGCGGAGGTGACGAATAATGGATGTGCTGAAAAAAGTTCCGGTTCGTGAGCAGGACCCTAAGGTGAGGGCGGGAAATTTTGAAGAAGTCTGCCTGGGATACAACAAAGAAGAGGCTATGGAAGAAGCCTCAAGGTGTTTAAACTGCAAGAATGCCAAATGCATCAAAGGCTGTCCGGTGTCCATTAATATTCCCGGATTTGTGGAAGAAGTAAAGGCGGGAAATTTTGAAGAGGCGGCTAAAGTCATCGCCAGATCCTCTGCGCTTCCTGCAGTGTGCGGCAGGGTATGCCCCCAGGAAAGCCAGTGCGAGGGACAGTGCATCCGGGGGATTAAGGGCGAGCCGGTTTCCATCGGCAAACTGGAGCGGTTTGTGGCTGACTGGTCAAGGGAAAACGGATTTGTACCAGAGGCTCCGGGAAGCATGAACGGGAAGAAAGTGGCGGTTATCGGTTCCGGCCCGGCTGGCCTGACCTGCGCAGGGGATCTGGCGAAGCAGGGATATGAAGTGACAATATTTGAGGCGCTCCATGAGCCGGGCGGCGTACTGCTGTATGGCATTCCCGAGTTCCGTCTTCCAAAAGAGGGCGTGGTAAAGCCGGAAATCGAGAATGTGAAGAAGCTGGGCGTGAAGATAGAGACAAATGTGATTATCGGCAAATCGGTGACCATTGACCAGCTTCTGGATGAAGAAGGCTTTGACGCGGTGTTTATCGGCTCCGGGGCAGGCCTGCCTATGTTTATGGGGATTCCCGGAGAGAATGCCAACGGAG
Source organism: uncultured Hungatella sp. (assembly GCA_947089145.1). GTDB lineage: Bacteria > Bacillota > Clostridia > Lachnospirales > Lachnospiraceae > UBA3402. Next base: position 34,903 of record CAMUJH010000026.1, read on the forward strand.
TGTTCTCGGCCAATGAGTACCTGACAAGGAGCAATCTGATGAAAGCCTTCCGTGACGACTATGATACTCCTATTGCAGCGGGAAAGAAAGTAGCCGTAGTAGGCGGAGGCAATGTGGCCATGGATGCTGCCAGGACGGCTCTGCGGCTGGGAGCAGACGTACATATTGTGTACAGGAGAAGCGAGGCGGAGCTTCCGGCCAGGGCGGAGGAAGTCCATCATGCAAAAGAGGAGGGGATTATCTTTGATCTGCTGACTAACCCCACAGAGATCCTGGTAGATGACAGCGGCTGGGTAAAAGGAATGCGGTGCATCCGCATGGAGCTTGGGGAGCCGGATGCCAGCGGCAGAAGAAGGCCGGTACCCATTGAGGGATCGGACTTCGTCATTGACGTGGATACGGTGATTATGTCTTTAGGAACTTCACCTAACCCGCTGATTTCCAGTACCACAAAAGGGCTGGAAGTCAACAGGAGAAAATGTATCGTGGCAGAGGAGGACAACGGAAAGACCAGCAAAGACGGCGTTTTTGCCGGAGGGGACGCGGTAACCGGGGCAGCCACGGTGATTCTTGCCATGGAGGCAGGACGGGCGGGAGCCAGGGGAATCCATGACTATCTGAGCGGAAAGCCGGAGGAATAGAAAGCTTACAGGCAATACCAGGAGGCGGCATAAGCTTCCTGGTATTTTTAGCAGGACCTGAAAAGAATCCATCGACAAATTTGCCGGCAGGCTATATAATATAGCACATAAGGAGCGTGATCGCCATGAAGAAATATAAACGGATTTTTATCATTGTCATAGACTCCCTGGGAATTGGGGCTATGCCCAATGCGGCGGAGTATGATGACGAGGGGACGGATACCTTGGGCCATATTGATGACCATATGGACCCGTTTGTGATTCCCAATCTTACCCGTATGGGGCTGGCAAACCTTCACCCATTAAAACATGCAGAGGCTGCCAAAGAACCCTTGGGATACTATGGACAGCTTTTAGAGGCCAGTGTAGGCAAAGATACCATGACCGGCCACTGGGAGATGATGGGGCTTCATATAACAAAGCCGTTTCAGACTTTTACAGAGACAGGATTTCCAAAGGAGCTGTTGGACGAACTGTCAGCCAGGACGGGACATAAGATCGTGGGAAATAAATCTGCCAGCGGAACAGAGATTCTGGATGAGCTGGCAGAGCATGAGATTGCCACTGGCGATATGATTGTATACACTTCTGCGGATTCCGTACTGCAGATCTGCGGCAATGAGGAGACATTCGGCCTTGAGGAGCTGTACCGGTGCTGCGAGATTGCCAGGGAGCTGACCATGCGGGATGAGTGGAAGGTGGGACGGGTGATTGCCAGGCCCTACGTGGGAAAGAAAAAAGGGGAATTTAAACGGACTTCCAACCGCCATGATTATGCACTGAAGCCTTATGGAAAGACGGCCATGGACGCTTTGAAGGAAGCCGGCTATGATGTGATAAGCGTGGGAAAGATCAGGGACATTTTTGACGGGGAAGGGATTACAGAAAGCTACAAATCCAAGAGCAGCGTCCATGGGATGGAGCAGACCATTGAACTGGCGGATAAGGACTTTACAGGGCTGTGCTTTGTGAATCTGGTGGACTTTGACGCACTGTGGGGGCACCGGAGAGATCCAGAGGGATACGGAAGGGAACTGGAGCGGTTTGACGAGAAGCTGGGGATACTGCTTGGGAAGCTAAAGGAGGAGGATCTGCTGATCATTACGGCTGATCATGGGAATGATCCCACTTATAAGGGCACTGACCATACAAAGGAAAAGGTACCGTTTTTGGCGTGGTCACCCTCTATGAAAGGACGGGGAAGGATGCCGGATAGGGATACTTTTGCAGTGATTGGAGCCACGGCTGCCGATAATTTTATGGTGGAGATGCCAGAGGGAACAATTGGACAGTCGATTTTGGAGGAAATGGAATGATGAGCCGTTTATGGCTGGAGAGAAACCGCTTGCACGCTTGCAGGCGGTTTTTTAATGGGACTTTAGTGTGGTAGCGAGTTATTTGAATAGTAGAGAGAGGTAAAATGTTATGAAAAATCTGCAGAAGCTGAAAAGTATTTTTTGGATATTGGCAGGCAATACAACCTACGCATTGGCAATTACTGTGTTTATACTGCCCAACGGCCTGATTACCGGAGGAACCACAGGGCTGGCTCTGTTTTTCTACCATCAGCTGGGAGTGCCGATTCAGGCATTTGTGACTGTATTCAATGTGGCCATGTTCCTTTTGGGGGCAGCTGTGCTGGGAAAGAAATTTGCACTGACTACAGTAATCAGTACCTTTTATTATCCGTTTATTCTGTCTGTCCTGCAGGGCATTCCCGGATTGGGGAAGATAACAGATGATAATCTGCTGGCAGTCATATTTGCAGGTCTGCTTATCGGGGCCGGAATCGGAGTGGTTATCCGAATGGGGGCTTCCACAGGAGGAATGGATATTCCTCCCCTGGTGCTGAATAAAAAGCTTGGTTTGCCGGTATCTGTGACCATGAACGTAATGGACACGGGAATCCTGCTTCTGCAGATGGTATTTTCCAATAAGGAAATGGTTCTCTATGGAATTTTGCTGGTACTGGCCTATACCGGGGTTCTTAATAGGGTGCTGCTTCTGGGAAGGGCCAAAATGCAGGTAAAAATTGTGACAGAACATTTTGAGGAAATTAACCAGGCCATTGCCAGCCAATTGGACAGAGGGGTGACGCTGTTTCAATCCAGAACCGGACATCTGAAACGGGATGGATATGTGGTTATGTCTGTGGTGAATAACCGGGAACTGGTTCAGCTAAATCAGCTGATCCAGGAGATTGATCCCCAGGCCTTTATTGTAATTCACCAGGTAAATGAGGTAAGGGGAAGAGGATTCACTCTAAAAAAGGAATATGACTAAGCAGCCTTTTATAGTCAACCCAAAAAGTGCAGGAAAAATGGAAGCATAACGGAAATTTTGGTGTATATTTTCAAAAAACAGTCATACTAACAAAAGAAATCCATAAGAAAGGAACGTCTGAGAATATGAGACGAAAGGATATCTTTTGCAGAGCAGGGCTGTTTTTTGCTGTGATTCTGGCGGCAGCAGTCCCTGTAACCGGGTGCGGGAAAGCTGCAGACGGCAGGCGGATTGTAAGAATCGCATTGGGGCAGTCGGAAAGCCATCCGGAATATATAGGCCTTATGGCATTTAAGGAATATGTGGAGGAACAGCTGGGGGATCGGTATGAGGTGCAGATCTTTCCCAACGAGATTCTGGGAGCTGCCCAGAGGGCTATTGAGCTGACCCAGACAGGAGCCATTGACTTTGTGGTAGCAGGAACCGCAAACTTGGAAACGTTTGCAGATATATATGAGATTTTCAGCATGCCCTATCTGTTTGATTCTCCGGAGGTTTACCAGACGGTTATGGGCGACGAGGCCATGATGAACGGCATCTATGAGTCAACAGATAAGGCAGGGTTCCGGGTATTAACCTGGTATAATGCGGGGACCAGAAATTTTTATGCCAAAAAGCCTGTTTACACGCCGGAGGATCTGAAGGGAATGAAAATCAGGGTGCAGCAGAGCCCGGCCAGCGTAAAGATGATGCAGGCATTCGGAGCGGCGGCTTCCCCAATGAGCTTTGGCGAGGTATACACGGCCATTCAGCAGGGAGTGATTGACGGGGCGGAAAATAATGAGCTGGCGCTTACAAACAACAAGCATGGGGAAGTGGCGAAATATTTTACTTATAACATGCATCAGATGGTTCCGGACATGCTGGTAGGCAATCTGAAGTTTTTAAACAGCCTGACAGCCGAGGAGTTGGAAGTTTTTAAAGAGGCGGCCAGACGCTCCAATGAGGTAGAACTTGAGGAATGGGACAAGCAGGTGGAGGAGGCGAAACGAGTGGCGGCCGAAGACATGGGGGTGGAGTTTTTGAATACGGATGTGGAGCTGTTTAAAGAAAAGGTGCTTCCCCTTCACCAGGAGATGCTTTTGGAAAACCCGGACATAGCACAGCTGTATACGGCTATTCAGGAAATCAATGAGAACATGAAAGCACAAGGCATGGAATATGGGCCGGAGATGGGGAAAGGAGAACCGGAGGGAGAAATAAAACCTCAGTCCGCCATGGAGGCAGGGCTGGGGATGATATGGAAATCGGACTGGGAATTTGCGGATGAAAAGGGGGAAGGAGCATGGATGGAATAAGAAAACTGAGGGGAGGGCTTGACAAGGGGCTGGAAATTGTCCAGATAAGCCTGTTTGCCCTTATGGCAGCAGTGGGGACGTATCAGATTCTTGTCCGGTATCTGTTTAATAAGCCAAGCACCGTGTCAGAGGAACTGCTGACCTATGCATTTGCATGGCTGTCGATTTTGGCAGCGGCTTATATGTTTGGGAAGCAGGGGCACATGCGCATGGGTTTTTTGGCGGACCAGGCAGCAAAAGGAGCGAAGAAAGCACTGGAGATTGTATCGGAGTGTCTGGTATTTTTGTTTGCAGCCATTGTCATGGTATATGGGGGGATTCAGATTACCTCTTTAACGATGGCCCAGAAAACGGCATCTCTGGGAATCCCCATGGGATACGTGTATGCGGTTGTGCCCTTGGGCGGGGGGATAATTCTTGTGTACAGCGTTCTCAACCTGATTCAGATGATAAGAGAAGCCAGGGATATCGAAAAGGCAGGTGAGCAGCAATGAGCATTGCGTGGACAGCCGGCCTGATAATCCTGACAGTTTTGATGATCTTGCTTCTTGCAGGCATACCCATAGCCATTGCTTTGGCCGTGTCGTCAATCTGTGCCATTCTGCCTGTTTTGGAACTGGAACCGGCTCTTTTAACAGGCGCCCAAAGGATATTTTCTGGAATTTCAGTGTTTAACCTGATTGCCATCCCTTTTTTTATTCTGGCAGGAAATATTATGAATAAAGGCGGCATTGCCATTCGGCTGATACAATTTGCCAAGCTGTTTACCGGAAAAATACCAGGCGCCCTGGCTCATACCAACATTGTGGCCAATATGCTGTTCGGAGCTATTTCCGGTTCAGGAACTGCGGCAGCTTCGGCTATGGGAGCCATTATCGGGCCGGTGGAGGAAAAAGAAGGGTATGACAGAAACTTTTCGGCAGCTGTCAATATTGCAACGGCGCCGACAGGGCTTTTAATACCGCCCAGCAATGTAATGATCACTTATGCGCTGGTCAGCGGAGGAACTTCCATTGCGGCGCTGTTTATGGCAGGATATATACCGGGAATTTTATGGGGGCTGGCCTGTATGGCAGTGGTGTATTTTTATGCCAGAAAGCGTGGATACCGCAGCACCCGGAGTTTTACGGGCAAGGAAAAAGTCAGAACCGCCTATGAGGCCGTTCCAAGCCTTCTCATGATCGTAATTGTAATCGGAGGAATCATCAAAGGAATTTTTACTGCCACAGAGGGAGCCGTGGTGGCCGTAGTGTACAGTTTAATCCTATCCCTGTTTTTTTACCGCTCCATCAGATGGCGGGATCTGCCGGGAATTTTTATGGACAGCGCACAGATGACAGGGATTATTATTTTCCTTATTGGCGTTTCCAGCATTATGTCCTGGGTCATGGCGTTTACAGGGCTGCCGGAGGCTATCTCAGAAACCATGCTTGGGATCAGCAGTAACCGCTATGTGATTCTGCTGATTATTAATATACTGCTTCTGATTGTGGGCACATTTATGGATATGACGCCCGCCTGCCTGATTTTCACGCCTATTTTCCTGCCTGTCTGCCAGGCGCTGGGAATGAATTCCGTGCATTTTGGCATTATGATGATTTTCAATTTATGCATTGGAACCATTACGCCGCCAGTTGGGACTACGCTGTTTGTGGGAGTAAAAGTGGGAAATACCAGGATCGAAGAGGTGATAAAGCCTTTGCTGCTTTATTTTGCAGCTATTTTTGCAATCCTTTTGGTAGTGACGTATATACCGGCAGTATCTATGTGGCTGCCTGGGCTTTTGGGCTATGTATAGGCGGTCCTGGCCCGGACTGGATTTAAAAATAGGAAAGGCCGGTTCTTTGTGGTGAATCCGGCCTTTCCTGTTGTGGGTCTGACGGCGCGCATTTTTGGCATGGAGCAGCAAACGAAAAAGTAAAAGCTGCCGGGTATTGTCACAGGGTAAACTGAACCGTACAGAATGCCCCGTAAAGAATAAGAAGCGCAATTCCCTGAACTCTGGAAAGCTTCCCGCGGATAAGAGCCGGAACCGTCATAAGCAGCATGACTGCGAACATAACCGGAATCTCCAGCACAAGAGAGGCATTGCGGCCAAAGATCACGGAACTTTGGGGAACGCTGAAAGGAGCCAGGGTCACGGAGACGCCGTTGACCAGCACCAGATTAAAAAGGTTGGCGCCAATTACGTTTCCAAGAGAAAGGGCCCCGTGTCCTTTCAAAAGGGAGGTGATGGCTGTCACCAGCTCCGGCAGGGAAGTGCCAAGCGCGACAAAAGTCAGCGCAATTACAGACTCCGGCACTCCAAGAGCCTGGGCAATAAGGGTTCCGTTGTCTACCAGAAGGTTGGCCCCTACGGCTATAAGGGCAGCGCCGATAACCAGCAGGCCGATATTTTTTCCAAGAGGCTTTTCGGTTTCCTCTTTCTCACCATCCTCGTCTTCAGGTGGGTTATGCTTCATCTGCATTACGGTAACTACCATGTAGACAACGAAGATTACCAGAAGAGCAGCACCGACTAACCGGCTGAAATATCCGGTGAAATAGGCAACTCCGGCATAAAGCACGGCAGATGCAAAGAAAAACATTACCGGCGTGCGCAGAGTCTTTTTGTTGACTGGCCCCGGCTTAACCGTAATGGTGATGGCCGCAATCAGTGCGGTGTTACAGATAATGGAACCGATGGCATTGCCGTAAGCGATTTCGCTGTGGCCTGTCAGCGCAGAAGTGGTGGAAACCATGACTTCCGGAAGGGTGGTGCCGATAGAGACAACGGTTGCGCCGATAAGCAGTTCCGGCAGACGAAACTTGCGGGCAATTCCCGTGGAACCGTCTACAAACCAATCCCCGCCTTTTATCAGGCAGACCAGCCCCACAGCGAACAGCAAAATAGGAATCAGCATATTTTTTTCTCCTAACATGTGTTTATTGATTAATTTGTTTTAAGTACTTTTGGCAGAAACCTGTCTGCAGGCTTTCACCTTACGTGAACCGCCGATGCGGCAGAATTGTCTCAGAAACTCCCAGGTAAGGCGGCTTTCCTCATAGACAGCGCCGTGCGGCATGTTTTTCATGATAGTAACCATTACCATGGCCTGTCCATTTGGGTTTTTATAAGAAACCATGGAAAACCCGTCTCCTTTTGCTGTTTCCATGCTGGTGCAGCCGTTGGCGGCAACCATGGGTTCAGCCATGGGATCATTTTCGGCGCAGGCAGCCTTGTCTTTATCGCCGAAGATAAATGCAAAAGGCATTTCATATCCCGGCTGACGTCAATTCCAAACTCTATTTCCATATCATACACGATTTGAGGAAATACCATACAGTCTCTTGGAAGGAACCAGATATTTCCCGGCGAATCGGGAGATACCAGGATAAACTCCCCGGTTTCATCAGCAAGGGTATCCCATCCGTTTTTCCCAGTAAACAGCCAGGCCGGTTCCCCTCTGCCGTGTACGGTAAAGACAAGAGGAAGCCCTTGCAGCTGCTTTTTTGTCCGGCCTTCAGGCAGGTGTACAAAATAATCATAGTCAATACCGCTGACAGTAACTTTACGGTGCAGAAATCGGGGATCTTTATAGAATTCCTCTTTGCTGTCCACAAGAGCCAGAGTACCGTCAGGGCTGTTTTTCCATCGGATAACGTGTTCAAAGCATTGAGCCAGGATCATATTGTTCAGTTGGCGGTCTTCGAAGCAAAAATTTCCAAAAAACACCCGGGTCTGCCATGCCGGATTTGTCTTTGAAACTGTCACTTCCCCCTGCAGCCCCTGAACCGTTATCCGTGACTTTGTGCATTCCCCGTAACAGCCAGAAAAATAACCGGCCTCCTCCCAAAGTTTGCAGCTCTCTTTCTGGAATATCCATAGATGTACAGGAATGTCCCTGTTTTTCACATTATACTCTAAATCAGCATCCGGCACAAGCCAGCGGCAGGAAAAATCGTCTGCTCCAGAGAAATCATCCGGTACGCCGTTGACAAGTGCGGCAGCGGCAAACAAGCTGGGATACTGCACCAGGACGTTTCCGGCGAATACTGCCCCGTCATCATAGGCCGCCATATACAGCATGGTTTCCCAGCACCATAAGCTTCCCTGACGTCCCCAAATCGCTTTGCCGCTTCGGGTCTTAAAGTGATGGGCAGTTTCTCTGTAAATATCCAGGAAAAGGCTTTTGGGCTTTGCCGCCCATCCATCCGGCACAACTGGGATCACGAGCACAGCCTCCCTTTCTTCGGCCAAATCCTGCCAGCCGGAGGCAAGGGCAAACTGTCTGGCCGCCTTTAAGGTGCCCGCCTGGGCGGCAGGCGGGCACAAATATATGGTCTTACAGGGATCATGGGCAGCTTTGGATGAGACATAATAATACAGAGGATGGCTAAAATTTTGCAGATCCATAGCAGGCGGCACCTTCTTTTACATCGGGAAAATAATTACTGCTGCAGCGCTTAAGGCCACGATCCTGATTAAATACATAGGTACGGAGAATTTCCAGAATTCAGGCAGCTTGTATTTGCCCATGCCCATGATCATGGCCGGCATGCCGTCAATGGGCATATATCCTCCCTGCCATCCTGATACCACTACGGCGGCAGCGGCGGCCGTGGGATTCAGTCCCAGACTCATGCAGGACGCAATTGCAATAGGGGCGAAGATGTACACGGACCCCATATTGGAACCGGTAAAAGTGGCGCAGGTACTGGTCAGAAGAGCGAAAAGCAGCACGATGAGAACCGGAGATACGCTGGTGCCCAGGGTTCCTGCGATGACTTCGCCGATCATTGCGGTGAAGCCGGAATTGGCCAGGGCGTCAGCCACGCCGATAACGCCGGCCATCATAAGAATCACAGGGGCAAACATATTTTCACGGAACTCTTTAAAATCAACGACTTTAATCAGCAGCAGAGCCATGGCCGCCAGGCCAGGGATGGCGTAAGCCATATTGCCCAGTGTATTGAGAAGCATCATGCCGATGACGCTGACAATAAACAGAGCCACAGTGGCTTTCTCTTTCCATGCAGGCATATCAACTGCCTTTGTCTTTTCAATTTTGGCATTGGCGTCGTCCTCGGCCGCAGCGATAGGATGATCAGGAAGCAGCTTGTAAGAAACGAGACACCATGCCAGAAACGCAGCTGCCATAACAAAGTTTACCATAGCGAATTTTACCATGGAAACCTGCTCCATAAATCCTGCAGTTTCCAGAACGGAACTGACAACCCCATAATAAAGCGCCACGTTAAAAGGCAGCAGGGGATGGTTGGTAGCGAATCCCAGAGGCATCATCAGTTTGGAGGTAGGCATTTTTTGGGTGTAAGGAATGGTGGAAATCAGGGACAGGATCAGCACGTAGTAGCCTGTATTGCCGCCTCCCACAAGGCTGGCCCCCAGCATTACTACAATAACCAAGAGAGCATAGCTTTTGTAACCGCCCTTGTTTACCAGGGAAATAAGGGCTTCTTTTACTTTATCCATAAGCCTGGTTTCCTGAACGCCTGCCAGCACTACCATAAAGGTTGCAATCATAATCACGCTGGAATTGGCAAAACCGGCAAAAGCTTCCGGGACTGTGGAGAGTCCAAGGAGCACCAGCAGAATACATGCGAAAATCGGCGGTGCGCCGAAAGGCATTACATCAAACATGATTAAGGCAATCATGATGATCAGCACTGCAAGGGCAAGAATCATTTGTGTTGTCATATTTGTTTATCTCCTTTTCGTTTTGGCATGGTAATTGCTTATTACAGCCGGTCCCTCAAAAACTGATATGCAAACCCGTCAATCTGGTGCCCCAGAGAAGGCCCATGGCCTCCCTGGGAATAAGAAATATATGTAGCATCCGCGCCGGCAGCCATCAATGCTTTATAGAGCATTTCACTCTGGCTGATGGGAACAATGGGGTCGCAGCCTCCGTGGAAGATGCATACCGGCGGATTATCCCTGCTTACATATTGGATAGGGCTGCATTGCTCCATCAGCTGGATATAATGCCAGTCAGGGTCAGACTTATCCCCCTTATCCAGCACCTGAGCCAGCTTTTCCATGGTGCGTCCCGGCCCGGTGTACCCTACAATCAATGCAGGTATGATTCCGGCTGTGTCATTTCCCACATTTTCAATTTCCGTACCTGTTAAGTCTTTAGGGCTTCCATCCAAACCTTTTGCATTTGTCCTCAGACTCTCTGTTAAATCGCAGGGGGCATAGAAAAGGCATGCGGCTTTTACGGAGCTGGAGTATTCCAGATTTCCTCCCACCGTACCTTCCAGCCCAGGACAGCGGGAACTGAGAGCCACCATGGCTGCCAGGTGCCCTCCTGCCGAATTTCCCAATACGCCGATACGCTCCGGATCAATGTGGTAATCCCGTCCATGGGCTTTCAGAAAGCGGATCACGGCTTTGGCATCATGAATGCAGGCAGGGAAAACAGCCTGGCTTACGAGACGGTAATCAGGGCAGACGACGGTGTAGCCTTCTGCCGTCATATTGACCAGATCTCTGCAGTATACGGCTTTTTGAGTTACCTGTTTATATTCGCCCCACATCCATCCGCCGCCGAAATAGTAGACAATGCATGGCCCCGGCCGGCGCTGGGAGGGGGATTGATAGATATCCAGCTTCAGGGCATAGGACTGCCCGTTATCCAGAGCGGCCTCCCCGTATACAATATCTTCATACCTGGGCGGCTGCCCCGGAGGGCACAGAGGTTTTACTTTAGGCGGAATATACATATCACTGCACCTTTGCGGACGTAGGATTGTAAAGACCTACGGTTTCCCGCTTTTTGCCCATAACGTCCTCTTCTGTAAAACTCATGTACTTTACGCCGATACGGTCTTTATAGGCAAATGCCAGATGAAGCCGGCCGTCTGCGCCCTGCATAATATAGGGATATTCATACTGCTTGTTGTTGGTCTTATTTTCATCACCCATATAGCCTTCCCCCCGCTCCATATACCGGATCATAGGGAACGTAAGTCCGCCGTCCTCAGACAAGGCAACCGCTACCGGGCAGCGCAGCCCGGGCCAGGAGGCAATGCCCGGAGTAGGGCAGGGGGTGCAGGTGGGATTATAGGCAATGGCGATTCTTCCGCTTTTCAGCTTTACTGCACTGATGCTGGAGTTATTATTGGGAAGAACCGTGGGAACAGGGGCTGTCCAGGTATCCCCGTTATCTTTTGATTCGCTGCGGTAAATATTGTCAGCTGCCCGGCTCCGCATGAAAGCTGCCAAATGTCCCGGCTCCAGTTCCACCACGTTGGCGTGTACCGCTCCGTTGCTCTCAGGCATATCCACCTTTTTCCAGGTTTTTCCCTGATCGTCAGAAATGCGGAAAGCCGTAGGATCTCCCGTCAGTCCCAGCTCTGAATCCGTGCAGATCCAGTTGCCGAATATCCAGCGGCCATTGGCCAGCACCTGAATCGGCTGCCTGCAGAAACTTCCCTCTTCCGGGAAAACCGTTTCATAATCACTCCATGTCTTTCCCCCATCCTGGCTTTTCTGGCAGCGGATAACCGAAGTAAACTGCATGTTGTCCTTGCCCTCTACCCGTGATAACTGAGAAGTATACATTGCCCAGACTTTCCCGTCCGGCCCTGCAAAGAGAGAAGGATTCTGCTCGCTTCTGTCCGGATCATGGGAAACTTCCACTGGCTCTTCCCACCTGTCAGATCCTTTGGGAAGCCGTGCACAGACCACGTTAACATCTGCATTCCCCTCGAATGAGCCGGCAAACCAGACGCACAGCATATCGCCGTTATCCAGTTCCAGAAGCCCCGGTCCATGGGCCGTCTTATATCCTCCCGGAGGAATCATAGCCTCAACTGTACCCAAGTCCTCATTCCAATACATCTTCCCGTCAGGCGTCAATCCCGGCAATCTTGTGTATTCCATATTCCTTTATCTCCTTTTCTATAGAATTTTCTCCTCCAGCCTGGCCCTGCGCCAGACTTACGTTCTCTCTGCCATCCGAATTCCATAATCCAAAGCATTAATCAGGCTCAGCTCACTGGCAAGCCCTGTCCCCGCCTGGTCGAAGGCGGTTCCGTGGTCCACAGACGCCCGTATAATAGGCAGGCCAAGTGTAACATTTACCCCGGCTACAGCATCCCACTTCTTCTCCTCCCGGTTATAGACAAACCCTACAACCTTCAGCGGAATATGCCCCTGGTCGTGGTACATGGCCACTACGATATCATACCAGCCGCCCCGTGCCTTAGAGAACACCGTGTCAGGCGGTACAGGCCCCTCTGCAAGAATCCCCTCTGCCTTAGCCGATTCAATAGCCGGAGTGATCTCCTCAATCTCTTCCCGTCCAAACATCCCGTTCTCACCGCTGTGAGGGTTCAGCCCTGCAACTCCGATTTTTGGCTGTTCAATTCCAAGCTGTTTACATGCCTGGTGGGCAATGCGGATAACCTCGAGCACCCTGTCTTTTTTTACCCTGTCACAGGCTTCCCGCAGCGATACGTGAGTGGACACATGAACCACCCTTAAATTTTCATGAGCCAGCATCATGGTATATTTGCTTGTATTGGTATATTCCGCATAAATCTCTGTATGCCCGGAAAAGTGATGGCCTGCCAGATTCATAGCCTCTTTGTTCAGCGCATTGGTCACTGTGGCGTCTACTTTGTGCTCCATGGCAAGTTCAATGACCTTTTTTACATACTGGAACGCCGCATTTCCCGCCATAACCGAAACCTGCCCCCGCTTCAGCTGACGGATATCCACAGCCTCCATGTCATAGACATCAATGGTTCCGTACTGGAAAAGAGCTTCGCTTACATCCTTGATTCCATGAATTTTCAGGGTTTTGTCCAGTCCGGTAATGTTAAGCGCCTCCTCCATAACGGATACGTCACCCACCACAAGAGGCCTGCACCGCTCATATACTGCGGGGTCAGACAATGCCTTTGCAGTGATTTCCGGCCCGATGCTTGCGGGGTCGCCCATGGTTATCCCGATAATCTTCATAATTCCGCCTCCTATTTGTTCTTATATTCTGCGTAATAAGTGTCAATGGTTTTCTGGATTCCGGCCACGGCTTCCTGGGGCAGGATACCGAAAGGCTTTCTGCAGGGGCCTACAGGCTGACCGATAAGGTTAGTAGCGCACTTTACCACAGAATTAGGGTTGCCGTACTTAAAGCAGTCACGGATCTGCGCAATGGAATTCTGAGCCTTCTTGGCATTTTCCATGTCGCCTTTCAGATAGTATTGGTAAATGCTTACCATAACCGTAGGAAGAATATTGGCAATGGCTGTAATTCCCCCATGGCCTCCTGCCAGAAGAGTCCACAGAATCAATGCGTCATTGCCGGAAAGAACCGAGAAATCAGTTCCCTCTGCAGCCTGGATATACTGCAGGATATTGTTAAAGTTACCGCTGGAGTCTTTTACTCCGGCAATATTGGAAAAATCTTTTGCCAGCCGCCCTACGGTAGACGGCGCCAGGGCGGCTCCTGTCCTGGCCGGGATATTGTACATAACCACAGGAAGGCTGACAGACTCTGCCACTGCGGCAAAATGCTGGTACAGTTCCTCCTGGCTGACAGCGGCAAAGTAGGGGGTAATGACAGAGAGCACGTCAACTCCGATTTCCTCCGCCTTTTTGGACAGCGCAATGGTTTCCTTCGTGCCGATGCATCCAGTGCCGGCATATACCGGAACACGTCCCCCAACCTGATCCACAAAGATTTCCATAACACGGATTTTTTCTTCCATAGACATAATATAAAATTCGCCGTTGGTTCCCAGACAGAATACCGCATCTACGCCTGCGTTAATCTGGCGGTCAATCTGTCTGCGGAGCTCTTCCTCATGGATACTGCCATCTTCATGCATGGCTGTCTGCATGGCCGCAATAATTCCCTTGATTTCAGTCATTTTTTAACCCTCCTTCAGAACTTTTAAATAAATGGAACGGATATCTTCAATACGTAACTCTTTCATGTTATTAACCAAAAGCCTCTGCTGCTTACTCCCTGCATCCACCAGGAACTCCAGGTCTTCCATCTTAACTCCGAATGCATTTAAGTCAGTGGGAATGCCGGTGTTCTTTACAATGGCCTCAATGCGGCTGACCATGTAATCTGCCTTTTCATCCTGAGACTTTGCAGAACATTCCGGGTAAACCCCGTCACACAGGGATGCCAGCCTTTCCTGACAGGCATCCTTGTTAAATTCCATAACATGGGCAAACAGGATGGCATTGGAAATGCCGTGGGCAATGTGGTACTTTCCGCCCAGAGGATAGCTTAAGGCGTGGACCGCAGTGGTGCCGCTTCCGGTAATGGCCACGCCGCCGTAAAAGGCGCCCAGGAGCATGCTGTCCCTTGCCTCTATATTGGAAGGATTGGCATAAGCCTCTTCGATGTTCCTGAAAATCAGCTTTGCACTTGCCAGAGCATAGGTGTCGCTTAAGGGAGTGGCCTTTTTCGAGGTAAAACATTCGACAGCATGGGCCAGGGCATCAACTCCCGTTGCAGCCACAATAGGAGCCGGCAGGCCGGCAATCATCCCTGCGTCCAGAATCACATAGTCCGGTATCATCTCTTCATTTACAATTCCCCTTTTCGACTGTTCCTCAGGAACCGCCACGATAGCGTTGCAGGTTGCCTCTGCGCCGGTTCCGCAGGTGGTGGGAATCATAACCGTCTTAAGCTGTTTTGACGCCAGAAGGGGGTTGTCCAAAAGATCTTTTACTTTGTAGGAAGAACCCTTCAGCAGGGAGCACAGCTTGGCTGCGTCCATAACGCTTCCGCCGCCTATGGCAAAAATAATATCTCCGTTTTCTTTGTCCATTTGCTCTGCCACGCGTTCAACATCCTGGTAGGCCGGTTCGGGCTTTAAGCCGTCAAATATTTTACAGCTGACGCCGGCTTCGTCTAAAACCTTTAACAGCCTGTCAAGAAGCCCGGCGCCGGCAACCCCTTTGTCCGTAAATACCAGGGCCTTTTTGGCAGATTCCTTGTTTACAATGGTTTTAATGTCCTCAATGCTCCCGATTCCTGAATAGACGCAGGGCGGGATTTTAATTCGATATGCCATATTTCCACCTTCCTTTTTATGCATGCATTTTTAATGCCCCTTTAATTCCTCTGTCAATTCCCACAGCAGCTGTTCTTTGCCAAAGCCGCCGGACTTCGTAATAATATGATATTCCCTGCAGCCATAGAAAAGCTTTGTCAGCACGCATCCAGGCCTGATTTCGCGAATGGGCTGCAATTCCTTTTGTCCGATTTCCTTCATAAACCCAAGCAGCGTATCTCCGCCTGTTACCAGCACAACGGCGCAAAGTCCTCCGTCCAGCATTTTTTTCAGGACAATGCCCAGGCTGTCTGAGATTTTCTGACGCACCTGTTCAGTATCCATGCCCTTTTGTGCGGCATAGGCCAGAGTTTTGGCCTGCCCTTCCTGGTCGTTGCTGTCAAGCATAACGCAGTCAAAAGCCTTGCTGTCCAAAAGCAGCTTCCCGATTAAACGATCCCCGGCTTCTGAGCTCCAGAAATCTCTGTCCAGCTTTTCTTCCGGGGTCATGTACACCCTTGGATAACCGGCCTGCTCCCCAAAACATAACTGCTTTTTGGTAATGGGATTTACGCTGCCGCAGATAACAAAAAGCTTTTCCTCCAGAACGGTTCGGGCAGGAGCACTGCGCTCCAGCCCCAGAAGCTGGGGAAGAATCAGGGCAAATCCTGCGCATCCTGCCAGGAGCCGGCTTTTTCCCGATGCGGTCAGGCTTTTTCCGATGTTTTGGATATCTTCTTCTGTCTCCGCGTCAAAGACGACGATGCCCGCCTCCTGCCAGTCTTCCTCATGGGGGCTGGCTGCTTCCCTTACGGGAACCTGGCTTTGGAGCCGGATGATATCTTTTACGGAATCATGCTTCACCGGCTCAAAGGGGTCGGCTCCAAATACGCTTTGACTGACTAAAACGCCGTCAATATACTGTTTTCCGCCTTTGGTGGTTCGGTTCATCTGGGGGAATGCAGGGACAAAAACAAGGTGATTTTCCCCGGAGGCAGCATAAGCTGCTTCCAGCTCGCTTCCGATATTTCCCCGGAGGGCAGAGTCTGTTTTCTTGTAAATATAGGGAATTCCGGCCTTTTTCCCGTCCGCCACAATGTCATATACTTTCCTGAATGCCTGATCTTTCGGCATATGCCTGGTTTCTGCATCAATAACCAGAACAGCTGCCTGACTGGGGCTTTGGGCATCTTTCAGATTTCCTCCGCCTTCTGAGCTGACGATTACCCTGGTCTGAATTCCCTTTTCCGCAAAATGGACTCCAGTGTCCAAGGCGCCTGTAAAGTCATCAGCAATAATCATTAACTGAACCATAATCTCACCTCCTATCTGTTTCATTTTAGAACAAATATCGTTTGAATTTGACAGTTAAAGAATACTACATCTTTTCATATGTTTCAATTAAAAACATAACAGTATTTGTTCTTTTTTGAAACATTATTGTGGTTTTTTAGAAAACATGGTACTATATTTTCATATTGAAACACTATCTGCATCTGAGAAAAACATATTAAAAAACAGACAGAAAGAGACTCCGAGAGTACATTAAGAAAATAAGGAGGGAGGAGCATGAAAAGAAAATATAGGATTTTGGGCATAGCGCCCTATCAGAGCCTGAAAAACGCCATGACTGCAGCGGCGGAAAAATACGAGGAAGTTGAATTAACAGTCTATACAGGAAATCTGGAGGATGGAGTACTGCTGGCCCTGCAGTATATGAACCAGGGATTTGACCTTATTCTGTCCCGGGGCGGAACTGCGGATATGATTCAGAAAGTGGCATCCATTCCAGTGGTTGAGATTCCCGTGTCCATTAATGATATTCTTCGGGCTATTCTCCTTCTGGAGAACCTTACGGAACCTTATGCCATTGTTGGTTATCCCAATATTACTCAGCCGGCTCATATTTTGTGTGAAATGATGAATTACCAGATGAACATTATTACCATCCACCATCCGGAGGAATTGGATGAGGTTTTGCGGAGACTGAAAGAGGAAGGCAATCACCTTGTTTTGTGTGATGTGATTACAGAGACAGTGACCAGAGAGGCAGGCCTGGAGCCGATTTTGATCACGTCCGGCCCCGAGGGCGTTGAAGGCGCCATGGAGACTTCAATTCATATGTGCGATGCCATAGAGGAGACAAAGGCCAGAAGCCGTCTCTTTGCAGCGGCGCTGCAGATGCAGGGCATGGGGACCGTTATTATGAAACAGAATGGGACTGTGTTGTTTTCCACCTATAATAAAGAAAATGTTGCTTCTGTTATGGGATATCTGCGGAAAATGGCGGAGGAACCTCATGGCATGTCTGCTAAGGGGTTTCATATGATAGACAAGGGGCTGTATTCGATTTTGGCGGAAAAAGCCGATTTTCTCGGGGAACCCTGCTATATATTCTGTGTGGAACCCAATCCTTGCCCAGTAGGCGGCAGCAAACACGGAATCCGTTTCTCTTCCTATACAGAGATTTCGGTTATGTATTCCGGAAGCTTTTATTCCCTTACGGCCAGCGCAAGAATCATGGAAGAAAAGATTAAGATGATTAACCAGAATCAGATGCCGGTTATGATTCTTGGGGAGCGGGGAGCAGGGAAAAACCAGCTGGCAGCCAAGCTTTATCTGGAAAGCTCTATGCGGAAATATCCCTATGTGACCATAGACTGTCAGGTAGTAAATGACAGGACATGGAACTATATAGTAGGCAATTACAACTCGCCGCTTAATGATCAGAATAATACCATATTTATCAGCAATATTCAGGCATTGTCAAAGAACCAGCAGAATCAGCTGCTGTCACTTCTGGTGGATACGAATGCATATAAGAGAAACCGGATTATCTTTTCCTGTTCCCAGACATTGGACAGAGATATGGATGACCCATCCAAGAATTTTATTGACTATCTTACCTGCATAACCATCTATATGCCGCCGTTAAGAGAGTTGGCAGATGATATCCAGAACTCTTCCAATCTGTACCTGAACACCCTTAACGTGGAATTGTCCAGGCAGATTGTGGGATTTACGCCAGAGGCACTTGAGCTGCTGGTCAGCTATCAATGGCCGGATAACTTTCTTCAGCTAAAACGGGTGCTGGCGGAGCTGGTTATGCTTACATCAACGTCTTATATTCAGTATGATACTGTGTACCAGACCATTGAGAAGGAAAAGAGGCAGTATGTGCCGTCAGCTTCCGCCATGTTCCACTATGACCGCCCTTTAAGCGAAATGACCCATGAGATCGTAAAGGTGGTTCTGGCCCGGTGCGGCGGAAACCAGACGCTGGCGGCCAAAAGGCTGGGCATCGGACGCACTACCCTGTGGCGGTATCTGAATGAGGGGAACTGATAAAGGGCAATGGCAATATAATAGAAGGAGGGCAGCGGTTTTTGCAGCCTGCTTCACGGACGAAGCGGGCTGTGCCTGAAATAAATTTTGGGAGAAGTGTATGGAACTTTTTATCAGATTGGCCCAGCAGACAGGGTTGGTTATAGGAATCATGGTTTGTGCGGCAGGGGGAACCATAGGTGCCATAGGACTGGCGGAACTGGCAGGGCGGTTTCGGAGCGGGAAAAAGTTTTGTAAAAGGCAGGAGACAGAATAAGGAAGAGTAAAACGGCAGGAAGAAAAAGACCGGTACGAGGAAAACAAAGCCTGCGTATCGGTCACAAAATGAAAACTATTTTATAACATGGATTTTTTCAGGTTTCAGGCGGGATGCAATTATTTCCCGCAGATCCTTTGGGGGAACGTCGGCGCAGCCTTCCGGAAGAAGGAATGCCTGGCGCGGGGATACATACAGGTAGATACAGCCGGCTCTTTCATAGACGCCGAAAACCTGATCCCAGGAAAATGTTACATTGCTGCCGCCGGATTGATTTTTGCTTACCTGAATTTCTGCCGGAGTTAATGTTACCGTGTAGGCAACGGCGTTTTTTTGAAGCTTCAGGGCTTTAGACTGGAGCCTTAAAGAATGGAAAAATGTTCCGAAGTATACAGCCGGGACGCCCAGGCCTACGATCAGAAGGACAGCGCCTAAAAGTTCTGCCTGATTCGTTTCTGAATACATGGAAAAGCAGATAAGGGAGCAGACAAGAAAAATTCCTGCAAAGACGGCCGGGGAAATCCAGCGTTTGCGCAGGCTTAACGTGTCAAACACGGCGAAGCGGTAAAAGGTTCCCGGATCTATTTTAGAAGTGATAATAACCGTATGGGATTTCATAAAGACTCCTTTCTGGGGCGCAGCATTTTCACAGCCTTGGACAGGCTGTCTTTAATGGTAGCGCAATTTGCCTGAAACGGCAACCCTTTTCTCCATATTAAAAAAAATCGGTTTCGAATGTCAAAAGAGGACGATCTATATGTCAAAAACGGCTATTGACATATATTTATTTAATCTGCATGAAAACAAGGGCAAAGGTTACAATATCATTTGTAATTCACTCCGACAGGCATATCTTCGGGCGGGAAAAAGCATAGCGGGGCAGTAATAAAAAAATATCTGGTCTACTAATATATTAGTTGACTAGCTGGAAGAAATTTGGTATAATAAGATCATCAAAATAAACCTGGCCAGGTTCAGGAGAGAAAAGGAGAAAAAAGCATATGAAAATGACATTCCGCTGGTATGGAGCCGACAGTGATTCCATTACATTGAAGCAGATCAGGCAGATTCCCGGCATGAGCGGCCTTATGGGAGTTCTTGACTACAAGGCGGCAGGAGAGGTGTGGACTGAAGAAGAGATCGAGAAGTATGTCAATGAGGTCCATGAGGCAGGCCTGGAGTGCGAGGTTATTGAAAGCGTCAATGTCCATGAGGACATAAAGATGGGACTTCCCACCCGTGACCAGTACATTGCCAACTATATCACTACTATTCGGAATCTGGCGAAATACGGCATTAAAGTTATCGTGTACAACTTTATGCCGGTACTTGACTGGCTCCGCACGGATCTGGCCCGGGAGATTGAGGAGGACGGTTCCAACAGCCTTTATTATGACGAGAAGGAACTGGGCAGTATGAGTCCTCTGGAGATTGTGAGAAAGACCGCAGAGGACAGCAACGGATTTACTCTTCCAGGGTGGGAGCCGGAGCGTCTGGCCGAGCTGGAAAAGACTTTGAAACAGTATGAGAGCATTACTCCGGACATGCTCCGTGACAATTACAAATATTTCCTGGATGCCATTATTCCTGTATGCGAGGAGGTGGGCATTAAGATGGCAGTACACCCGGATGACCCGGCATGGCCTATTTTCGGGCTGCCCCGGATTTCCCACAGCCAGGAGGATTTCGACAAGATTGTGGCTCTCCATGATTCACCGGCCAATGCCCTTTGCCTGTGCACCGGTTCTTTAGGGTCAAACCCGGACAACGATATTCCGGCCATTATACGTCACTTTGGCCAGATGGACCGCATTGCCTGCCTGCATATCCGCAACGTGAAATATTTGGGATACCGCAGATTCAGGGAAGCGCCCCACCTGTCACGTCAGGGAGATCTGGATATGTTTGAGATTGTCAAGGCTGTGTACGACACATGTCCCCATGATGTTTATGTCCGCCCTGACCATGGAAGGATGATATGGGACGAGGTCGGACGTCCGGGGTATGGCTTGTATGATCGTGCCCTTGGGGCCACCTATCTTAACGGACTTTGGGAAGCTATTGAGAAGATGTCAAAATAGTTCAGTTAACAGGAAAAAGGAGCGGTAATCAGTTATGAGATTAAGTTATGAGGGATTAAAAGAAAAAGAAGCATGGCAGAAAGCCGGCGTGACATTGCCGGAGTATGACTGGAAGGCGATGTGCCAGGCCACCGAGGAAGCTCCGGTGTGGGTGCATTTTGGGGCAGGCAATATTTTCAGAGGATTTATCGCCGGACTGCAGCAGAGGCTTTTAAACCAGGGACTGGCTAAAAGCGGGATTGTTGCGGCTGAAACATTTGATTACGATATTATTGATAAAATATACTGGCCCCACGACAGCATGACTCTTATGGTGAGCTTAAGACCTGACGGGAGCACGGAGAAAGAGGTTATCGCTTCCATAGCAAAAGGCGTGAAGGCTGACAGCTCGGATAAAGGGCAGTGGGAAAGCTTAAAGAACGTGTTTGAGAACCCGGCGCTTCAGATGGCCAGCTTTACCATTACAGAGAAAGGATATGCCATCCGAGACATCCAGGGCAATCTGATGAAGGTGGTTGAAGAGGATATGGAGCAGGGGCCTGACAGGGCGCGCCATGCCATGAGTGTTGTGGCAGCGCTGATGTTTGCGCGTTTTAAAGCGGGAGCGGCTCCGATGGCTTTGGTCAGCATGGATAATTGCAGCCATAACGGTGAGAAACTGAAAGGAAGCGTACTGGCGATTGTAAAGGCGTGGAAGGAGAAGAATCTGGTACCCGCAGAGTTTGAGGAGTATATGAGCGATGAGGAAAAGGTTTCTTTCCCGTGGAGCATGATTGACAAGATTACCCCAAGACCTGCAGAGATTATTGAGAAACAGCTGACCGAAGCAGGTGTTGAGGATATGGCTCCGGTTATTACCAGCAGGAATACGTATATTGCTCCTTTTGTTAATGCGGAGATCCCTCAGTATCTGGTGGTGGAAGATCGGTTCCCCAACGGGCGGCCTGCTCTTGAAAAAGCGGGGGTGTACCTGACCACCAGAGATACGGTAAACATGACAGAGCGCATGAAGGTAACTACCTGCCTGAATCCGCTGCACACTGCACTGGCGGTTTACGGATGTGTTCTGGGATATGACAGCATTGCCTCTGAGATGAAGGATGCGGAACTTAAGAAGCTGGTGGAACACATCGGATATGACGAGGGAATGCCGGTGGTTACAGATCCGGGTATTATCAGCCCTATGGACTTTATCCATGAAGTTGTTGACCAAAGGCTGCCAAATCCGTTTATTCCGGATACGCCTCAAAGAATCGCCACAGATACCAGCCAGAAAGTGGCTATCCGGTTTGGCGAAACCATAAAGTCCTATATGGCAAGCAGCAAGCTGGATACGAAGAGCCTGACCTACATCCCTCTGGCATTGGCCGGATGGCTGCGGTACCTTCTTGGCGTGGATGACAAGGGGGAGAAAATGGCAGTCAGCGCAGATCCAATGCTGGCACAGCTTCAGGAGCAGCTGGCAGGCGTGAAGGCGGGGGAGCCTGATTCCTATAAAGGCCAGCTGAGCGGCATTCTGTCCAATCCGGTAATATTCGGAGTGAATCTGTATGATGCAGGAGTGGCTGACAAGGTGGAAACCATGTTCTGCGAAATGCTGGCTGGGCCAGGCGCTGTGCGGGCGACGCTTAAGAAATATATTCAGTAAGCATCTTTTGGCTTAACAGGAGATGGGGAGCTGATCAGCAGAAGAATCCAATATAGTAGAAAAGCAGAGAAATGCGCCGATGACGCATTTCTTTGCGTACATGGAAATAGTAAAAGCATAGAGGCAGCAAAGCAAGAGCATATAGAAACAAGCTCTGGGAAGGGAGTACTGGAAATGTATGTGACAGAACAGCTGGCAAGGGAAAACGGCCGGGACTATGCCCTTCGCATGTTGAAAGAAAATATTATCCGTCTGGAGCTGGAGCCTGGAAGCAGTATCAGCGACAGAGAGATGGCGGCCTGCCTGTCCCTTTCCCGGACTCCGGTCAGAGAGGCGCTGTTGGAGCTTGCAAAAGCTAAAGTGGTGGATATCTATCCCCAGAAGGGCAGCGTGGTTTCCCTTATTGATTATGACCTGGTGGAGGAGGCGTACTTTGTCCGCAGCGTGCTGGAGGGGGCGGTTGTGGAGACGGCTTGTGATAGGGCGGACAGGGCTTCCATAGAGGAATTGGAGGCAAACGTTAAGCTGCAGTGGTTTTACCAGCAGGATCGGGTGCTGGACAAGCTGCTGGAACTGGATGACGAATTTCACCGCCTTCTGTTTAAGACTGCGGGCAAGATGCAGGCATATGAGATGATGAAAGGGATGATGGTGCATTTTGACCGGGTGCGGAATATGGCTTTAGGCACGCTGAAAGACAAAAGCCTGGTGGAAGACCATGAAAAGATCCTGGAGGCAGTAAAAGAGGGAGACAAAAATACAGCCAAGATCCTTATGGACAAACATTTAAAAAGGTACCGTGTAGATGAGGAAGAGGTGAGAAGGAGGTATCCGGGATACTTTAAACCTGCCGCAGGATGAGATGGCTGCAGAGCGGCGCTATGCGCCGTTTAATCCCCTGAACCTGTAAATATTTCCGAAATTTGGAAATAGTAGTATGTAGCAAGCTTGATTGCTCAGGAGTACGCAAGACAAAATCAGGTGTGAGATTAGCAGAGCTGATAAATGGCGTGTGAAAAAATCAGCTCTGTTTTTATGCCTGATATGAAATAGTGAAATGGGCTGCTGTAGGCTGAGAATACTATATAAAACGGATAATTGGAAAATTTTAGAAAAAAATGAAAAAAGCTGTTGACTTTTGCAAATAGATTTGTTATTATAAGACTCGCCCCGTGAGAACGGAGGTCACAAAAGCAAAACGGATTGAAAAATCCAAAAAAAAGAAAAAAGTTGTTGACAATCCGAAAACAGCGTGGTATCATAAATAAGCTGCTTTCGAGAAGAGAAACAGCGGCGAACCTTGAAAA
>CAMUJH010000027.1 GCA_947089145.1 uncultured Hungatella sp.
ACAGGCAATTGCTGACCAGGCGATCCGCCGCGGCGGAAGACGGGCCTTGGAGCTGTAGGGCCCGTGCCGGCAGTCCGCCGGACGGGTTTCTGATCAAAAATACGCTCTAGAGCGTGTTTGAAAATTCATTCCCGCCATCTGCACGCCCCACTTTGCGGGAGATCTGGCCCTCATTCGGTCAACGTAGCCCACTACGCCTCCCTCATTCGGGCCAAATCTCCCGCAAACTGTGACGCACATCTGACGGAAAGCAATTTTCAAACATGCTCTTGGACGGAGTGATGCGACCTATGATTACCAACGAAACCGTAAATCAGGCAATTGATTATATACTGCTGCACGCAGAAGAGGGCATAAGCCTGGAGGATGTGGCAGAACACTGTCATTTTTCCAAATATTATTTCTGCCGGCTTTTTAAAGCGCAGACAGGGGAAAGCGTTTATGGGTTCATAAAAAGGGTCAGGATTGAGCAAAGCGCATTTCGGCTGAAAACGGAGAGCGGGCGTCCCATAACGGAGATCAGCGCTGATTACGGGTACAGTTCTTCCAATTACAGTTCTGCATTTAAGGCGCATTACCATGTGAGTCCGGCTGCATTCAGAAAAAGATGCCGCATTCTGTGTAAGGAACATCCGGTTTTTCACCACAAAAACTGGAGTACGGAAAGTTTTCAGGAGTGCAGAAAGAAAATCACAATGGAGGATGTGAAGGATTACCACGTCATTTATGAGAGGCGGTTTGGAAGCTACGGAAAACTTTGCAGGGACTGGGGCCGTTTTTTGGAACAATACAGGGAGTACGTTTCCCAGGATACGAAATTTTTAGAGAGAACTTATGATGATCCAGGGGTAACGAAGGCAGAAAACTGCCTTTATGATATTTGCATGAGCGTGGACAAGAGCTGTCCTCTGGAAAATACGGCTACCATACGCGGCGGCAGATGCGCTGTCTATCATTTTAAGGGGCATGTCACGGAAATTTATGGTGCATACCAGACGATCTTTACGGTGTGGCTGCCCAGGGCATGCTATCAGGTGGACCCGGAGAGAAATCTGTTTGATATCTACCATAGGGCAGACTGCGCTGCCATGAATATGGAGCTGGATATATGCGTGCCGGTTAAGTAAGCGCTGCATGGCAAGAATTCAGAAGTATATAATCTGCACCTTTCTTATAATGGACATGATCTATTCATTATAAGGAGGGTGCTTTTATGAATTTAGAGGAGATCAGACAAAACACGGCAGAGAAGATCATGGAATTTTCGGTTCCGGCTATCATTGCCATGGTGCTGACAGCGCTTATTACGGTTGCAGACGGATTTTTCATGGGAAATTACGTGGGCAAGGAAGGCATTGCGGCGGTTAATTTGGGGCTGCCCATTGTGTATCTGTACCTGGCAGCAGGGCTGATGGTTTCCATCGGGGGAGCGGCCATGGCAGGCATGGCCCATGGGGCAGGTGACAGGGAGCAGTGCAGCCAGGTGTTTCGCCAGACCATTGTTACCGCGGCCGCAGTTTCTTTGGTTATAAGCATTGCCATGGCATTTGGCCTTGAGCCAATGCTTTTTGTGCTGAGGGCAGACGGGCAGGTGGCGGAGCATTTCAAGGCATATTACCGGATTATGCTTTTGGAATATCCTGTTATGGTGATAAGCTCTTCTTTTGGGATGTTTATCCGGGGAGAGGGGAATCCGGAATTTTATATGAAGGTGACAGTCTTAAACGTCTTGCTGAATGTGGCGCTGGATTACTGTTTTGCAGGGCGCCTGACGCTTGGGGCATCGGGGATTGCGCTGGCTTCGCTAATTTCCGGCGCGGTTTCCCTGGGGTGCATGTTCGGCTATTTTTTGAGAAGGGCAGAGATTTACCGTCTGGGAAGATTCCGCTTTTCTTGGGTGGTCTTCCTAAGAGGAATTCTAAACGGCAGTTCGGAGTTTATTGGGGAAATGTCTACAGGAATTGCAATGTTTGCCTATAATTTCGTGATTATGAGAAGGATTGGGGCGGACGGCGTGACGGCTTTTACTGTTGTGGGATACATCTCTTATGTATTCAGCATGATTGTGGTCGGGTTCGGGCAGGGGGCAAGTCCTCTTATAAGCTTTTGCTATGGGGCGGAGGAGAGAAGGCTGGCAGCGGATATCAGAAAAAAGACTAACCGATATGTATTTGCAGCAGGGGTGGGAGTATATTTGATCATGACAGCAGTTTCTGACTGGTATGGGGGATGGTTTGTCAGAAGCGAATATGTGCGGGAAATGATAGGCGCTGGCATGGGGATTTTTATGGTTTCTTTTTTCTTCTCCGGGATAAATTCGATTACGTCCTTTTATTTTACGGCTACCGGAAGGGCTTTTGAGTCGGCGGTGATTTCCTTTTCCAGGGGATTGGTAATTCTTTTGATCTGTATTTTTTTGCTTCCCCCGCTATTTGGAATGACAGGGGTATGGATGGCGGCTCCAATGACAGAGGCGGTTACACTGGGGATCACAGGCGCCTTTTTGCTCAGGGAGAAAAGCAGGGCATGGCTCAGAGATACGTAAGATTCATGACAATGCCTTGGGGGTAATCGCCGTATTTTTCGCCGAAAAGGTTCAGCCCTCCTGCATATTCTGCATCCTCTTTGATTTGGATTGTTAGGGAAATATAGGGCTGGGCTTCAATGTTTAAGTCTTTTAACCCAATGGATGGATTGGCGGGCATTCCATCCAGAAAACTGCCTTTTTCCCGGACAGAAAAGGTTTTTAACAGGCCGTACTGGGTATTGCCGTTGGGCCAGGCAGGCGGGTTAAGCTTTCCCCTTCTGGCGCCGAAATCTCCTGGGGAGTGGAAGGTCCCTACTTCTGTCTGATTAATGGAAACCGTAATGTCAGAGGGCCAGTTTTCTAAAAATCCCGGGGCTTCCGAACAGATTTCCATAGAAAAGGAGATCTCGCACAAAGGGAGAAGGGGATTGTGAATATTGGGAAAACGGTATTCCAGACAGCCTTTGCTGAACCAGATAAGCTGGGCTCTGGTTCTGGCAGGGGTGTAAAAGGACTGGATGGTGTCATAGGCGTCTATGGGGCCGTTTTCGTCGGCCAGGCCGCAGGTGGGGGAGATGGTGCAGTTCCAGTAGTTTCCAATGGGCATGTCCAGGGAAATGGTCTTGCTGGCAGAGTCAATATCTGCATCAAAGGTTTCCAGGTGAAAGGACTGAAGGCTGCACATACACACCCTCATGGAGCCGTGAAGGCCAGGCTGGCTTTCGGTGATGACCAGCTTTGCCGCTTCCAGGGTCTTGATGTGAAGGGCGGCGGAGGACAAGGGAATATTTAAGATGGAAGCGATTTCCTGGAGGGACCGGGGGGTGGTCTTGAGCATATCCAGGATCTCCAGGCGCACGGGGGAGGAGAGGGCTTTTCCGATTTTGGCAATTCGCTGGCGGTGGGAAGGGTTGCTTAGATGGAGATGGATATTGCGTTCGCCGATGATTTGAATGGTGCGTTTTTCTTTTCCAGCCATAAGGAGCTCCTTTCTTACAGGAATTTCGTTTGTTTGTCTCTAATGATATACTTTATTACATAAAAAGTAAAGTAAAAGGCGGCAGTTTTGGAGAAATGTTTACGTTGGCAGGAGGGGAGATGCATGGCAGGCAGGGTGCTTACTCAGGAGGAGGAGAAAATTCTCAGGGATACGGGAATTGTGTTTACGGTTCAGCCAGGTCATTTTATTTATATGAGAGGGGATTCGGCTGACAAGGTTTATTATATTTTAAAAGGCCGGGTAAGGATTTTCCAGAATCTGCCTTCTGGCCGGGAAATGACTTTGGATGTGGCGGAGGCGGGCCGGATTTTCGGAGAGTCGGCCTTTATGGGAAACGGTGTGCGGCCTGCGTCTGTCCAGGCGGTAAATAGGGTTACCCTGATCTCGTTCCGGATAGGGGATATTTTGCCGTACTTTCGAATGAGAGGGGAGCTGGCCCTTCATTTTCTGCAGCTTTGTTCCAATGCCATGGATCATCTGACTGCCCGAATGGAGGAACAGTGTCTGCTGGACAGGTACGGAAAGGTGGCAAGCTATATTTTGGATAAAACAGAGCCGGATTCTGTGGAAAAAGGCGCTGCCGGAGGGGTGCTTCCCTATACGCATGAGGATTTGTCTATTTCCCTGGGGCTTAACCGGTCTACAGTTACCATGGTTTTGAAGGAGTTTGAAGAGGAGGGGTGGCTGGAGAGGGGATACCGGTACCTGAGGGTTCTGAACCGCAGAGGGCTTAAGGAAGTGGTGGAGCGGCAGAAGGGCGGATGATTTTGGGTCGGGGATTTCCGGCAGGGGAATGGCGGAGCGGGGAATGAATTTTCAAACACGCTCTAGCAAGGGGAGCGAACCGCAACGGCAAAGAGGCATTGCCCATGTTTAAAGTGGAGAAACTGTGGGAAAGCTGTAGTATTATGAGAACAGAGAAAACCGGAGTTTAAATAATTCTCGTACATTCTGATGTTGGGAAGGGGTGCGTGATGCAGGGAAAGGTTATATGGGGAATTCTGTTTCCCTTTTTAGGGACTGCTTTAGGGGCCGGATGTGTGGTATTTATGAAAGATCGGCTGAATATTATGGTGCAGCGGGCTCTCACCGGATTTGCCGCCGGGGTCATGGTGGCGGCCTCTGTCTGGAGCCTGCTGGTTCCGGCTATGGAATATGCACAGGGGATGGGGAAATGGGCCTTTGTGCCTGCGGCAGCCGGATTCTGGCTTGGCATTCTGTTTCTGCTTTTTCTGGATCGGACGATTCCTCATCTGCACATGAACAGCACCAGGGCCGAGGGGCCGGAGAGTGCGCTGCGGAGAACAACCATGCTGGTGCTTGCGGTGACCCTTCACAATTTGCCGGAGGGAATGGCAGTAGGCGTGGTCTATGCAGGATGGCTTGCGGGGGATACGGGGATCACGGCCATGGCGGCGCTGGCCCTTTCTTTGGGTATTGCGATTCAGAATTTTCCGGAGGGCGCCATCATATCCATGCCTTTGCGGGCGGAGGGGATGAGTAAAGTACAGGCGTTTTTTTACGGAACCCTTTCCGGGGCAGTGGAGCCTTTGGGGGCAGCTTTGACAATCATGGCGGCGGGCCTGGTGGTGCCGGTTCTTCCCTATCTTTTAAGCTTTGCGGCGGGGGCCATGATTTATGTGGTAGTTGAGGAACTGATTCCGGAACTTTCCGAGGGGTTCCATTCCAATTTGGGAACGGTTTTCTTTGCAGCGGGATTTACGGTGATGATGGCGCTGGATGTGGCTTTGGGGTAGAGGACGGGGAAGCAGTGAAGAAGCAGCAAGGAAGCAGCAATTCAAAAAACAGGTAAAATTTTCTGAAATGTTGCATAAACAACAATCTCTTTTTCTTTCTTATTTATAATAAAAACAGATGGAAAGAAAAATTTAAAATTGTATCTGAGCTGTTGCCCATAAGAGTAAGAAGGCAGCAGGATTCGGATGCAGAATGGAGGAGAAGATGAAGAGATTTGAGATGCTGCTTTACATACTGGCCGGGAACATGCTGCTGGCTTTTGCCGTGTGCGCATTTGTTGTTCCAAATGGGTTTATGCTGGGCGGATCTACAGGGATCGCCCTGGTGATCCGGTCGTGGATTCCACTGCCTATTTCTGCAATCACGGCGGTTGTTAATGTGTCTCTGTTTGTGCTGGGGTATATTTTTCTGGGAAAGAAGTTTGCCATGACTTCTCTTATTTCAACGGTCATTTATCCGGTAATTTTGGGGGTATTTGAGCGGCTTCCAATGGGAACCTGGTTTTCCGGGGACACGCTGCTTTGTGCTGTGTTTGCAGGGGTTCTGATGGGCGGCGGCATTGGGCTGGTTATCCGGGCAGGCGGTTCTACAGGAGGCATGGACATCCCGCCCTGCATTCTGCAGAAATTAAAGGGGATTCCAGTGGGCAATTCCATGATGTGCTTTGACATTGTAATTCTTGGACTTCAGATTTTAAGAGGGGGATGGGACGGCATTCTTTACGGAATCGTGGTGATTGTGCTTACATCAGGGATGATGAATCAGACCATTCTCTCCGGGGAGAAGAAGATCGAGCTGATTATTATTTCTCCCAAATATGAGGAAATCTGCAAGGCTGTTTTAAACGATTTGGACAGCGGCATGACGTATTTGAATATTGAGACTGGGTACCGCAATGAGGCTCAGAAGGCGGTTTTCAGCGTGGTGTATGCCAAGCAGTATCCTGTGTTTCGGGATAAAGCACTGGGGATTGACCCCAATGCGTTTATTGTGGCCTCGCCGGTAATGAATGTGAACGGACGGGGATATACGCTGTCACGGTAACCCTCATGCGCCCGGCAGGGGAGGCACCACCACCCGTGAAAGTCCGGGGGCGCATTTGGCATCCCCGAATGGGTGGAGCCTACTTGACGGGGGACTTTTATAGTATCCCCATGCGCCTGGTGGGGGAGGCACCACCAGGCATGAAAGCCAGGCGGGCGTATCTGGCGTCCCCAAATGCCGAATGGGTGCCGTCTACTCGTCGTCGGACTTTCATAGTACCCCCATGCCGCTTTTTCGGCATCACCATAAATGAAAGAGGGGGCTACTAACCCTTCTGGGGGATGCATACAAAATGCCAAGGGAGGGCATTTTGGCAAAGCCTGATGCTTTGGAGCAATGAGACGGAAAAGGCAGAATCCGGTTATTTGACATGGAAGGTGAAAGGCATGTGCATCGGGAAAGGCACCGTAAATTTGTTGAGGAAATAATTGTGCTGTGACGTGATTTCGGATATAATGGTGGTGAATAAATCCATATGCTGCATATGTTTTGGCAGAAAAAGCATCAGAAGCATAGGCTGGCATTTTGGTTAGAAAAGCGGATACAAGGAGAAGCGATATGGGGAAATGTTTTAGTGATGTGGTGGAGCAGGCACTCCGGGATATTTACTATGATGTAAGGACAGGGCGGGGGCAGGAGAGTTTCCGGCGTTTGGAGCAGGCTTCGGCAGCAGGGGACGGAGATGCCTCCTGTATTTTGGCAAGGTGTCTGTGCGGGTACCAGTACACATGGGAGGGGCACGGATTTCCTGAGGATGACGACAGGGCGATTGCCCTTTATCACAGGTCGGTGGAGCAGGGAAGCGCTATCGGGGTGCTGGTGTCTCTAAGGTCCGGGGAACTGACGCCACAGGTAAGGGCCAGGATGCCGTTTGCCAGCCTGCAGGAGGCTTTTGACGTGGTTCTTCAAAAGGCGGAGATGGGGGACGCATTCTGTCAGTACACAATAGGAAACGCCTATTTCTGGTGGGACTTTCTGGAGATACAGGGCAAAGGGAGGGAGTCATTTCCAAGCCCTCAGGCATTTAAAGCGTATTTAAGGGATAACATTTCCAAGTGCGAGGACTGGTTCTGGAAGGCGTTTCGGGGCGGAATGTACCATGCAGGCGGTAATTTGCGCCAATATTATGAAAAGGGAGATGAGGACATTATCCCGCCGCAGCCTCAGAAGGCTGAGGGGATATGGCGCATGGGGGCGGAGCTTGGATATCCGCTTCACCAGTATTTTTATGCGAGGGATTTGGACAAGGCCGGCAATAAGGCGGAAGCCTTCAGATGGCATGAAAAGGCAGCAGCAGGCGGGGAGAAGAACAGCTGGTTTTATGTGGGCCTGGCTTATGAGGAGGGGAAGATCGTTCCAAAGGATTCAAGCCGTGCGGCTCAGTGCTATGAGAAGGGAATGAAGCCGACAGGAAGCGTTGGGTGCTATAATCGGCTTGGCGCGTTGTATTTTAAAGGCGAGGGCGTTCCCCAGGATTATGAGAAAGGGGTAAAGCTCCTAATGAGAGCTTATGAGGAGGAGAATAACTGGGGATGCGTTTATCTGGGCAGAGCTTATCTGTATGGGCTTGGCGTGGCGCAGGATTACCGGAAAGCCAGGGAATTTTTGGAGAAGGTGACCTGGAACAATGAGGAGGCTTTTTATCTGCGGGGAGTTATTTACGCTCAGGGGCTAGGTGTTCCGGCGGATATTAAGAAGGGCGTGGAGTTCCTTCAGAAAGCGGGAAACCGGGCGGACGCTAAGGAAGAGCTTGGGAAGTACAAGAAGACTTTGTTTGGAAAATGGGTCCGCAGATAGGCGCAGGCGGGCAGGGACTTTGATGTTCAGCCATGTAATTACATAGAAGGAGACGATTAGCATGAAGCAGGATATGATTGTGATTCTGGATTTGGGAAGTACCAGGAATACGGAAATTGCCCGTCAGATCCGTGATATGGGGGTGTACAGTGAGATCCATCCCCACGACATTACGCCTGGGGATCTAAAAGGGCTGGAGAATGTGAAAGGAATCGTGCTGAACGGCGGGGAGAACCGGATAGTGGACGGCGTGCCGGTGGATATTGATCCGGCGATTTACGAATGCGGGTATCCTTTGCTTGCCATTGACCACCCTGCGGCAAAGTGCGGAAGGAATTTTAAGGAGCTTCCCAATGGGGATGTCTTGAGGGAGTTTGTGTTTGGTGTGTGCCAGGCACAGCCCAACTGGAACATGAAGAATTTTATTGCGGATCAGGTGGAACTTATCCGCAGGCAGGTGGGGGAGAGGAAAGTGCTTCTTGCCCTGTCCGGCGGTGTGGATTCTTCGGTGGTTGCGGCGATGCTGATTAAGGCTGTAGGAAAACAGCTTGTGTGCGTTCATGTGAACCATGGACTGATGAGGAAGCATGAGTCGGAGAGTGTGATCCAGGTGTTTAAGAATCAGCTTCACGCCAATTTGATTTATGTGGACGCCACGGAGAGGTTTTTGGGGAAACTGGAGGGCGTGGCAGACCCGGAGCAGAAGAGGAAAATCATTGGCAGCGAGTTTATCAGGGTATTTGAGGAGGAGGCCAGGAAGCTGGAGGGCATCGACTTTTTAGGCCAGGGAACCATTTACCCGGATATTATTGAAAGCGGAACCAAGACGGCCAAGATGGTCAAGTCCCACCACAATGTGGGCGGTCTGCCGGAAGATTTGAAGTTTGAACTGGTGGAGCCGCTGAAGCAATTGTTTAAGGACGAGGTGCGGGCCTGCGGAGTGGAACTGGGGCTGCCGGAGTCTATGGTGTACCGTCAGCCGTTTCCAGGGCCGGGACTGGGCGTAAGATGTTTAGGAGCGATTACCAAGGATAGGCTGGAGGCAGTGCGGGAGTCGGATGCTATCTTGAGAGAGGAATTTGCAAAGGCTGGTTTGGACAGGAAGGTGTGGCAGTATTTTACGGTGGTGCCGGACTTTAAGTCTGTGGGCGTGAAGAATAACGCCAGGTGCTTTGACTATATGGTGATTATCCGGGCTATCAATACGGTGGATGCTATGAGCGCCAGCGTTGAGAGGGTGGATTGGGATGTGCTGGAGAGGATTACGGATAGGATTTTGAGCGAGGTGGGGAATGTGAATCGGGTTTGCTTTGATATGAGCCCGAAGCCGCCGGCGACGATTGAGTTCGAATAGGGGACATTTCAGCCGGAAGTCTGATAAAACAAGGGCTTCCGGCATTTTTTATTTCTTCGTGACACTAACATGACACTGAAAATATAGCCAGCTACTTTTCTTACTCCAAAATGGATGTGGTTGAAATCCCTGTCATATTGTGGTAGAATCCATTCATGGAACCCATGACAGGGGTGGCAGCCTCCCGAGCCAATGACCGGTTTGCCGGAATACATAGGAAGGGAGGTGGCGCCAATGACAGCTGCAGATATCATTTTGATATTCATAGGGGTGATCGGCTTGCTGATCGCTTTCGGTAGCTTTGTTATAGCGTTGCTTGCCTTTCTCGACAGAGACAAGGACCACAAGCGAAAAAAATAATGCCCACCCTGTTAGCACCAGGATGGGCGCCTCTCACTGAGAGGTAACTGCCTTTGCTTGGGAAACTCCACCTTTGGAGTGGGGCTCCTACGGGGCGTCTGTTACAGCAGGCGCCTCTCTTTATCTAAAGAATAGCACAATCCGTGAGAAAGTTCAAGGATTTTCTTCTCCCGGCGCTGCCCTCCGGAACTGGTTGAGCCGGTCGGCCAGCTGCTGATCCTTGTCCGGGTAGAGATGGGAATAGGTGTCCAGCGTGGTCTTCACGGATTCATGCCCCAGCCGGTTCGCAATCTCCAAGGGGGCAAAGCCCATTTCAATCAGCATACTGGCGTGGGAGTGCCTCAGGTCGTGGACTCTTATGGGCGGCAATCCGACTTTGGCGGCGATCCGCTTTATCTCCTTATCCAGGGCAGATTTCGTGAAATAGAAGATTCGGTCCCCCTTTTCAATCCCATAGAGTTTTGACACATATTCCCGGATATCATCATATAGGAAATCTGGTATGGATATGCACCGCTTGGCCTTGGGCGTCTTTGGCTCCAGGAATAATTCTTCCCCATTCACTTTTGCATAGTTCTTATTGATATCAATCCGCTTTGAAGGGAGGATGTCTGCGGGGGTAAGGGCCAGCAGCTCCCCGGAGCGCATCCCGGTATAAAACAGCACATCAAAGGCCAGCTTTACAGAGGATTTTTGTATGGCGACGGAGAATCGCTCATACTGCGCCTGCGTCCATATGTTCATTTCCTCGGCCCGGCTCTTCCCCATGCTACCGGCGGCCCGACATGGATTGGCAGAGAGCCGGTAGTGGGCTACGGCATAATTCATAATGGCGGACAGCTGATTATTGACAGTCTTGAGATATGTCTGGGAAAACGGATTCCCGGCTTCATCCCGATAGGATATCAATTCGTTCTGCCATTTTCGGACCTTGATGGTGTCAATATCGCATACCTTCAGATTCCCGAAGTAGGGGAGCAGCTTTCCTTTTATGATGAACCGCTTATTTTCCATTGTGGTAGGCTTCAACCGGTGCGACATGTCCTCCAGATAGTTCTCCACCAGGGAGGAAAAGAGGATATCGCTGGTATTGTTCTGTTGATCTAAGAATGAGTGTTCAAATTCTTTCGCTTCACGCTGGGTTTTGAAGCCACGTTTGCATATCTGCTTTTTTGCGCCGGTCCAATCTGTCACATAGAATTTTGCTCGCCAGCGTGTGGTTTTTCCGTCTTTTAAGGTATACTTGTAGGCTGGCATCATGTGTCACTTCCTTTTTGGTAGTAATTCTGTTGTATTTTCATGGAAGCAGATAATCTTGAAAAATCTGGTACGCCGTTTTATAATACAGTCATATAATACATTTTTGATTAAGAAAGGAGCAGGGCTATGGCATATAAGACTAAGGAGCAGGCTGGGACAGAACTGTTGGCTGCCATTGACGCATATATTGATGCGGCGATGGCAGAGCGGAATGAGGAAATACGTAGCAAGAGAACGGCGCGATTCCTCAAATATGTTGAAGAACACAAAAATGATACAATTCATATCCCTGAGGATGCACAGGGGCCCTATGCGCAGTCCTTAAGAGAAAAGGTTGGTGTTTAGAAATCCGCTTCGTTTTCTTCTTCCTTTTCAATATCAAGTTCTGCTAACATATCTGCGAAGCACTCGAAGGTATATCCTATTACAGCCCGCAGGAGTTGGTCGGAGATATTTATAATCTTTCTATAAATTTCCGGCTGGATAATTCCTTCCAATTCCGCATAGGCTGCATCCAGCCTTTTTTCATACATGGCAATATTATTTCTGTCCTGCTTCAGCAGCAGTTGTTTATAATCGTCACTTTTTGTCTTTTGTAAATCTTTTCGTAAATCAGGGTTCATTTATGAATACTCCAAAGATATAATCATTATTTTCCCCTTCGGTACCACTCGAAGGGTATTATTTTCCCGGTTTATCAGTTCCGGTCTTCTTCAACGAGGAATCTGCTGCAACGGACTCCTCATTGAGACGTTTTAGATAGCCTTTTAGCTCTCCCCTGAATTCATATTGGGCCTCTGGAGGAAGTTGGTGAATAAGTGATAGCCATTCCGCATCACTAGATGTGATAAAAGGATTTGGGTATTCTTTTCCGGTCAATAGAAATTCACATGAAACCCCCAAAAATTCACAAATTGGAATTATTAGCTTGGCAGGAGGATCAGTGCCACGATTTTTCCAATTTGTCATTGTGCTCGTATTTATTCCAATATATCTGCACAAATCCGCTGCGACTAAAGATTTTTCATTTAATATTGTGAGAATTCGCTGTATTATCATAGAAACCCTCAAAATCCTAAAATGTGAATAAAAGCATTGATAAACTCACAAATGGGGATTATTATAAAGATACACAACAACAAGTTACACTATCAAAACAGCAGTAATGTGATCCAAATCAAAAAAGATGGTTTGAGAAGTCCTGCCGGTAGCTTGCTACTGCCGACAGGGACAACTCCCGAAATTTTTTTACCCTAACCTGCATTGTATGCCCATAAATCGTTCCGGTTCCATATAACCTGATTTCGGCATAGCTGCTTTTAAGCAAGATGAGCTATTGGTGTCAGGCAATGCCACTTATGCAGTTATGGTTCTGCCATGCAAATATTATGTACCCAATTAGTTGGCATAATCTAAGGCCGCGCCAATGCGTTTATTTGGAATCGTCTAGTTCCAAAACCTTATATAGGGAACAGGGTAGCTCAAAAACTTTTTTATGAGTTTCTTCAAGAGACCACCTTCTTTCATTGGTATTAATTTGCACAGAATTATAATAGCACATTACTGTAACTTTTTAAAGCAAAAAGTGTGAAAGGAGTGAGGCAATGAAAAGAGAATTATCATCATGGGGCAGGCAGTGTAAGGTTCAGATGATTGTTCTTGAAAAAACGCTTTCTGATCTAAGTCAGGAGACAAACTTATCGAAAACTTACATTTCAGCCATCATAAACGGAAGGATGGTAGTGCCTGAGAAAACAATACAAACTATTAGCAAGGCTTTGGAGGTTGATGCTGCGCTTGCGCGATAAGGTATTATAGTCTGCTAGTTCCATTATAAGAAGTGGAGGTAAAAATCAAAATGTCAAACATAACAGCGAAGACAAGCTCCAACATATTTTATAAGGCCCGCTGCGAGGCATCAGCACATAACGAACATCTGAGCAGCCGGGAAGGGGCAGCAGACATCATGTCCATAGACCGGGGCCGTCTTTATAGGATTGAGAGCGGGATAGCTAATCCATATCCGGAAGAGGTTCATATGATGGCAGATCTGTACAATGCGCCGGAGCTTCGGAATCACTACTGTAGGGAGGCATGCCCCCTGGGTCGGGATATGCCGGTGCTGGAACTGGAGGATCTGGACCGGATAACCGTGCGTGCTATGGCAAGTCTCCGCAAGGTGGCCCAGGCCAAAGAAAGCCTGCTGGATATCACCGCAGATGGCATTATTACTAAGGATGAAAAGCCAGAGCTAAGGAAGATCCTGGCTACACTTGATGAAATATCTGCCATTGCCCAGAGCCTGAAGGTATGGACAGAAAAAAATCTGGAGTAGGAGGTGACAAGTTGTATCTGGCACAAAATTTGAAATATCTGCGGGAGCAGAGAGGCCTGAAGCAGCAAGATCTGGCGGATATTCTAGGGGTAAAACAATCTACAGTTGGAAATTGGGAAGTTGGCAAAAGAGAACCAGAAATAAATATGCTGGTATGCATTGCAGAGTATTTTGGCATAACACTTGACGACTTGATTCTAAAAGATTTGCGACCACCGACTCCACTCTATGCCTTAAATCTTAGATTTCTGCGGAAAAGACATAAGATGACGCAAGAGGATATAGGGAATCTGCTTAATGTTACACAAAAGTGTGTGAGCAAATATGAAAGCTGAGCAGTTCAACTGAGCAATCAGTGGTTAATAAACGTATCAGAAATTTTCAACGTTACCATAGATGATTTACTGAAAAAAGATCTGTCAAAGGAGGGTGTGTGACCATGGCAAAAGCATGGTTGGAAGATAAGGCAACATGGCTGTTCGACCTGGCGCATGACAATCTGGACGAGGACGCCATCGTAAAGGGGTTTTTGAAACATTATGTACTGCAAGGGCAGGGAATAGATGATGTGCAGCGGGATATGCACTTTCGCACACACTACGGAGACTTTTACTTGAAAGCTGCCATGGCCTATCTGCGGAGAGCGCTGGAGGTGCAGATCGAGGCACCACCCCGCTCGGAGATGCGGACGCTGGATGAAGTGCAGGGGATTGTTGATGCCGTCTGCGCAGGCATCCGGGGCCAGGTTGATTACTATGATCCGGAGATTGATGATGATCCGTATGTTGTCCGAGCGGCATGGTAAGAGAGCCACGGCAGAAACTTGAAGGAGGGATTGCATGGGAGCGTTGGCGACAGCGCCCGGGGTTTTAGGTGCGGCAATGACAACATATATCACGGTTGTGGACGTGATGACTCTGCTCGGGTGTAAGGAGAATAAAGCATACGAGACTATTAGGGCAATCAATAATTTGGCAAAAAAGAATGGACAATTCGCTTATGGCCAAGGCAAGGCGAGCAAGTATCTTTTTTCTGAAAAATACGGAATCCCTATGGATGTGGTCAATGCAGTAATTGAAAGGAACGGGGGATAAGGAAGGCGTGGGTAAAGAATAAGTCAAAGGAGATGCTGACATGCAGTATTGGACATGTCCGTTATGTGGCGCAAATCTTGATAGCGGAGAGAAATGCGATTGCAGGGAAGAAGAAAAAAGAAAACAGGAGCGGATAGAGCGGCTTTATAAACAGGAGGCGGGAAGCAATCAACTTACGTTTAGCTGGCCTTCAGAAAGGTTAAAAGCGTGAAATGGATAATAGAGAGAAAAGGATGGATCTGGATGAAAGCAGAGTGTGTGAAGTGTGGCTTATTGTGGAATATCAGTGCATTAAAGATCATTCCAAAATCAGGTTATGTATGTCCAAGATGCAGAAAGTTTGGTGCAAGAAGGGGAGGAGGTTATTTAAAAGGATTGTAATGCTCATGGCTACGGTTAGATTTAGGTTATTTGCTTCAGCAATATTAACCTATATCTATGCAGTATGGTCTGCGGAACAGGCTTTTCTCCAGAGAGGATATAAGGCCTATGGAGGGGAGTATCTTGCCATCCCATTTGTGTTCTGGGGGGCTTATAAAGGGCTGGAATGGATCACATGGACGCTGCACAGAGGAACTACATAATGGAGGTTTGTGTTATTAGTGGTCGTTACGGTATGGAAAAAGAGCGTTCAGTCAAAGACCAGAGCGCCCTCGGGAATATCCATATTGTAACATGAAAACGAGAATAAATCAATATGGAGGAAAAGAAAGATGGAAGAAAATTTACGAAATTTAACGATTCAAGACGTCCTTGCCCATAAGAATGATTACAATTTGGCCGTCCCATTTGTGGCAACCCAGCAGATTAACCCGTTTTTCAAAATGAGTGTTTCTTTGCTTTATGTAGATATGAAAGAGGAAGCATCGCAGATATTCAAAATAGGTTCCCGGAATTTTGGTAATGACCAATGGAAAGATCTGTATGCTCTTAGCAAGCCTTTCCTGGAAAGGCTTGCTACCGAGGCCGGAGTTCAGTTTTGTCCCGGATCAATGGATATATCGAAAGTGGATGAAAATACGTGGAAAGCAAGCGCTTTCGGAGCTATCCGCTTACCGGACAATGGTGTGCGGACTAGTAGTAATACTAAGGTAATTGACCTGGCTACGGAAGAAAAGAAATATCGCCTGGCTTATGAGGAGAAAGCAAAAAGGGGTATTGCCGATTATAAGGCGGCGAAAGAAGCTGCTAAAAAGTATGCGGGAAAATGGGTAGACACCGGCAAAGTGAATGATAAAGGTTATCCTGTCAAATTATATATGGTTTTAGAGCAGGAACGGGAAAAATACATCGAAAACAGTTTACTTGATGCTATGACGCAATTACGGGCCAATGCCCCGCAGAAGGCAGCTACGGGGGCTAAACTGAGAGTGATAAGGGATCTTCTGGGGATTAAAGGAACCTATACGATTGAAGAATTAAAAAAGCCCTTTGCTGTGGCGAGAACATCATTTTCTCCGGACTATAACGATCCTGTAGTTAAGCAAATGCTGTTGCAGCATGCTATGCAGAGCGTGGGAAATCTGTTTGGAAATGTGCAGCCGGTTGTGCAAACAATATCCATACCCAAAAGAGATGTGTATGACGAAGTGGATTTTGCATCAGAAGTAAGCGAAATGACAATATCCAAGGAAAACCGGGAAGCGCCGCAGGAAGGTAGCCAAAGGATGGATAAAGACGTAGTGGAGGCAGGACAGGAGACGGAAATAGAGGATCGCTCCGTAGATTTCCGTTGTGATAAATGTGATTGCATGATTCAGGAAAAAGTATGGAATTATTCCGTAGAAAATTTTGGAAGGCCACTCTGCTATAAATGCCAGCGGATTGTAAAAAGGGGGCAGAAGGGAGGAAGGAGGTAATGCGGATCATCAGAATAAATACGAATAACGAGATTTCCGTACACGAATTTCCTGAAGGCTCCTATTCCCAACAGAACCGGATTCTGAGGGGACTAATCGGCCCGGAATGCGAATTATATGAGTGTGTCATGCCGAAACGACTGTACACGGAACTTGGAGGCTCTAATAAGCTTAGCAAGAAAGCTGGAACCTGTGTCAGTATGCTGGTTGATGAAGAGGGGATTTATCATGACCTTAAAGACAATCAGGTGGGCAGCTATTTATATGAGACGGATAAGCATGGATGCGTCATTGCAGGAAACATCCTGATTGTGGGAGAAAGGTGGAGCAGGGATGGGATTGATTTCTGCGGAATTGTAGAGGATCAGTTTAATAAACTATTTCCCAAATTAAAAGAACTGACAGAGAAAGTGAGGGATTACAGATGAAAGTTTTTCATTCGGGTGACTGGCATATAGGTTCTTTTAAAGGACCGAAAAAAGAAGGGGTGAATCTTCGTTCCCTGGACACGAGGCGCTGCCTTGAATCTATGGCCGAACGTGCGGAACGGGAACATCCGGAACTTGTCCTGGTACCGGGGGATATTTTTCATGAGGGAAAGA
The DNA here is from genome assembly GCA_947089145.1 of uncultured Hungatella sp. Classification (GTDB taxonomy): domain Bacteria; phylum Bacillota; class Clostridia; order Lachnospirales; family Lachnospiraceae; genus UBA3402. Next base: position 16,991 of record CAMUJH010000027.1, read on the forward strand.
CGTGGAGCGACCGTTGCTGTGAAGAAGTGGTACTCGCTATGGAAATTATTTCCCGTTTGGAAGTGGCAGCGGAGCAGGTTGTTGTCATGAGAGGGACGCCTAATCATGACGGAAGCGGGCCTTTCAAAGTCCTTGCGGTACATTTTAAGAATCATCCGAAAGTGCATATTGTCACCATGCCGGACGTGATCCGGACAGAATATGCCGATATTGCGGTCCTGCCAGGTTTCGACCGGGGCGTATACCGGGCAAAATTCCCCGGATTGGGAAAAGAGGATGAAAATGAAATGTTTTCACAGGAGCTTGGCAAAATTGTCATGGGGTTAAAGGCGACCTGCCGGACAGACCGGCCGACAATCCTTATGGCGCATTACACGGTTCCAGGGTGCGACACGGAAAGCGGGCAATCGCAGATCCTGACCAAGTTTGAACCGATCATCCCTTCGGAAGCTTTGTCAGCAGCCAGCTATGATCTGGTGGCGTTAGGCCACATTCACCGTCCCCAGCTGGTATCCGGGTTTGACAACGTATACTATTCAGGCTCCATCAATGCCAATAATTTTAATGACGAGGGGCAGGAGAAAGGCTTCTGGATTCACTATGCTGAACGGGGAGCTTTTGGGCGGGACGGAGTGGTGTTTACCGATTCGGAGCTGGTAAAGACGCCATACCGCAAATTCGTTACGTTCCGGTTTACAGATGACGACGTCTCTGCGATTATTAACAACCGCCTTGACGAAGTGGCCATGAACTATTGGCGGCTGAATGGGGCGGCGGCAGATAAGATTGTCAGGGTATTATATGAATGTTCCGCAGATAAGAAGAAGGCTTTCAGTACTGCCTTATTAGAAAGAGTTGTATAAGGACGGGGCTTTCTGGGTAGCGGGGGTTACGCAGGAAAAGATGCAAGAATCCCCAGACCGCACCGATTTGTCCAGGGAAACGGATCCGGAAGCAAATTTGAAGACATATCTGGAAAGGAAGGGGATGGGGAAGGAAGAAATTGAAAGGCTGCTGTTTAAAGCCAGGCCGATTATCGCTGAAGCCATGGCATCAGAGAACGGAGCCGCTTTTTGTGGGATGTTCGTGCCCATTGAGATCGAAGTGGAAAACTATCGTGCCTATGCAAAGGAAAAGTTTTCATTCGAGGATATTCAATTCTGCACTATCAATGGACAGAACGGAGCAGGTAAGTCATCCCTATTTATGGACGCCATTATTGACTGCATTTATGAGGAATCACGGGAAGGAAAGGGGACGTCCGTAAAGGTCCCATGGCTGAGAAATGATGAAGGGGTTCGCTCTGGATACATAACATTTACGTTTGCGATCGGGGATAAGATATACCGCATTACAAGGTCAAGGCAGAAATCTGGAAAGCCAACATTGAATTTGGCAGAGCTGGTGTATGGGGAGTGGGAAAACCGAAGCCATGAGAAAACAAATGACACCCAGACGGAAATAGAAAATTTGATCGGCGTTGACAGCATGACGTTTAAAAGCTGTGCTCTTATTATGCAGGATCAGTATGGATTGTTCTTGCAGGCAAAAAAAGAAGAACGCATGGTCATCCTTTCTAATCTCCTGGGGCTGGGGATTTATGACAAGATGGAAGAACTGGCAAAGGAACGGGCGTTAGGGTATAAGCGGAGCATTGCAGAGAAAAAGCAGACTATCGAGGTTCAGGCCGACAATATCCTTTCTTATGGCAGGCCATGGGAAGAGCTGCAGCAGGTCAAAGAAGAGCTGCAAGAAATAGATGAAAAAATGCGGATAAAGGAACTGGGATTGCGGAACGCCAACCTGCTTCTGGGAAACGCTAAGGCGGCAGTAGAGAGGCATCAGGGCCTTATGGGTGAAATCTCAAACGTGGAGAGCAAGATAAGCATTGCTCGAAAGAGCCGGGAGGCAGAAAAAATCACTATCCAGACGTGTGACTTGGCCCTGAAGGAAGAAACGGAAATAGTTGAAAATGCGGAAAGATACCGCAGCTTGACAGAGAAAGAAAAGCTTTTGATAGAGGGGACGGCCATATATGAAGCAAAAGCAGCGGAGCTGGAAAGGGTGCATGTGCAGATATCTGTCGCAGAACAGGAGGTTAAGGAGCATGAGCGGGCTCTTTTCGGATACCAGACCCGTCTGAAATCCATCGAGCACCAGGAGGACCGTGAGGAAGTCAGGAGGAAGGCGGATGAATATCAGGAAAAGAAACGGCAGCTTGATGCGCTGTATGGCGTTTCCAGGAAAGCGGCGGAGCTGGATGATAAGAGGAGCCGCCGAATATACGGGTTTGACAGTAAAAAGGCATATTTTAATGAACTGGAAAGGGCCCTGATGGCTGAACAGGCATCTTTAAAGAAACGTACGGAGTTATTGGAGGATGCAGGCTGCATGGATATCCGGCAGGCGTCATGCCGGTTCCTGGCGGATGCGGTACAGGCAAAAGCTGACTTGGAAGCGTTCCCGGGAAAGCTGGAGGCATTGGCAAAAGAGAGAGAAACGTCGCTGGCAGAGCTGATGAAAGCGGTTCATGAGACGGAGGATGAGATTCGGCAGCTTGGATTTTCCGAGGATCGGCTGGAAAGTTTGGGGAAAGAGTGCGCCGTCCTAGAGATTTATGTGGACAAGCTGCGGAAGCTGGAGCGGCAGGAAGGCGAAATCGGCTTAATAAAGGCCAGAATCGAGGATATGCAGTCAAATATAGCTAAAGCACAGAAAAGCCTTACAGAATTGAAATCCAGGGCACAGGAGATAGGTTTTGAGAAAGAGAAGTATGCGGAAAGCTATCTGGAACATGAGAAGGTCATGGAAGAGTTGGAGGAAGGAAAGGTCTGGCTCCGGAAAGAAAGTGAACTACCGGTTATCAGGGAAAGACGGGCAAATTCCAGCCGGAGAGAGAAAGAATTGTCAGAGGAAATTAAATTTCTTGAAACGGAATTGACTCGGAAACAGGCGGAGGCTGAAGCAGAAAGGGCAGCGGCGGCAGAGTATGAGGCGGCAGACAGGCAGGTAAAAGAATTGCAAGAGGAGCTTGACAGGCTCAATCGGGAGGCCAAGGAGATTCAGAAAAGGATTGGGGGATTTGAGCAGAAATGCCGGGAAATGCGCAGGATGAAGGAGAACATAGAAGCCATCCAGGAGGAATTGACGGAATTGGCCATGGATGAAGCGGATTATGATGCTCTCAAACTTTCTTTCAGCCAGGACGGTATTCCCCACCAGATTGTCAGGACGATCCTGCCTAAGCTGTCTAATACGGCCAACAATATCTTGGGGCAGATGACCGGTGGCCAGATGGGGGTGGACTTTGTAACGGAAAAAGAAACTAGCAAAGGTAAAAACAAAAAGGAAGTCGTTACACTGGATATTTTCATTGAGGAGTATGGAAAATCGGCGCTGCCTTACCTGTCAAAGTCCGGTGGGGAAAAGGTCAAGGCATCCCTATCCGTGATCCTTGCCTTGGCAGAAATTAAGGCAACGACCGCAGGCATTCAGTTTGGTATGTTATTTATTGACGAGGCTCCATTTTTAGATAGTGAAGGCGTACAAGCGTATGTAGATGCTCTTGAAACTATTCAACAGAGATATGTCGGAATCAAAGTTATGGCCATAACACACGATCCGACATTCAAGGCAAGATTCCCGCAAAGCATAACAGTCATGAAAGATGATCAGGGAAGCCATGTGAGGTGGGATTGATGGAAAGAAAAAATTATATCGGCAAGATATATGGAAGACTTACAGTCATAGGGGAAGCAAAAATGGCAGCAGGCTATAAGAGAAGGCTGATTTGCTGTTGCTCCTGCGGGAATAAAGTTGTAGTTTTTGCATGTAATCTTGCCAGAGGACATACTACAAGCTGCGGATGCGCCAAAAAAGAAATTATTGAAGCTGGTGCCCATACTATCCATGGCAAACGATACACCCGCATTTATGAAATTTGGAGAAGCATGAAACAAAGATGTAACAATCCAAACAAATCGAATTATGATCGGTATGGAGGAAGAGGAATCTCTGTTTGTGAAGAATGGAATAACAGTTTCGAACCCTTTTATGAATGGGCTGTCTCTTCTGGATATGCATGATTTGAGTATAGACCGAATAAATAACAACGGCAATTATTGTCCGGAAAATTGTAGATGGGCTACGCCAACAGAGCAGGCACATAATCGCAGAGTACCTGCAAAAAGGGGAACTTGTTAAAAAGATATGCCGGGGGCCTGACGGCCTCCGGCGAAAAGGGGTGTTTGTTTGGCAAAGAAATATTACTGGATGAAACTGAGGGAAGATTTTTTCGATGATGATGCAATCGAATGGCTGGAGGAACAGCCAAAAGGAAAAGAATATGCATTGTTTTATTTGAAACTCTGCTTAAAGTCTTTAAAGACCAATGGGCTGCTGATCCGTACGGTGGGCACGATCCTTGTTCCATACGACACTAAGAAGCTTGCGGATATAACTAAAACGGATTATGATACGGCGATTGTGGCCATGGAATTGCTTAAGAATATCGGACTTGTAGAAATTATGGAGAGCGGTGAAATTTTTTTGCCTCGCATGGAGGAAATGATAGGCTCCGAAACGGATAAGGCTATCCTCATGAGAAAAATCAGGGCGCAGAAGAATTTTATAGAGGGTAACAATGTTACCGTAATGTTACCGGAAGGTTACCTATGTGAGATGGGTAACAATGTTACCACAGAGTTACCGGAATGTTCCAAAAACGTTACACAGAGATTAGAGAATAGAGATCTAGAGATAGATAAAAACATAATTGTTGCACCTCCAGGCAACGCTGACTCTGAAAACATGGACAGATATCCGGCTGGCGACTTTGAGTATCAGTGTGTTGATATGCTTATCCAATCCTGTATGGCTGTATTTCCAGGGGCAAAGGTGCCACAGACCCAGAGAGAAAAGCGGAAATGGGCAATGGAGATCGAACGGATGAAGCGGTTGGACAAAAGAAATGAGTCGGACATCATTGAGGCATTGACGTATGCAACTACGGACGGTTTCTGGAAATCCAATATCCGAAGCGCAAGAAAGTTCAGGGAAAAATTTGAAACGCTGATCATCCAAAGCCGGAGTAAAACGGCAAAGAATGACAAAGGGGCAAAGCCACAGCCCAACAGATTCCACAACTTTGAGCAGAGAAATACGGATTACAATGCCATGGTAATTCAGAGACTTAAAGAGCGGCTTGGGAGTGAAAGCAATACCCTGCCAGGCGAAGGAGGAAGTTGAGTGAAAAATCCAAAGCGGAGAGAAACCATACAGGGTACCGAAAAAGAATTTCTGGATGTGTTCAATCAGCTCTGCTATTCCAGAAGCCCCTGGCAGGTATGGGCTGACTTGATAAGCGCAATCGCATGTACCCTGAGCAATGTGACAGACCGGACGCAGAAGCGTTTTGAAGCAAGGGAAAAGGAATATGCCCAATGCATAGAGAGGCTCGGATCGGTGGAGACACCGGCGCAGATACTCAATATCATCGTCATGGCGCTGGAAAATGAGCCGGAACAAGACTTCCTTGGAAAAATGTATATGAATCTGAATCTGGGAAACCACTGGAAAGGCCAGTTTTTTACACCATACAACATATGCAAAATGATGTCGCAGATGACTGTGGGGAATGCTGACAGGCAGATTGAAGAACAGGGTTACATATCCATTTGCGATCCGGCCTGTGGTGCCGGGGCAACGCTGATAGCGGCGGCAAATACCCTGAAAGGGTCTAAATATAATTTTCAGAACCATGTGCTTTTTGCGGGGCAGGATGTGGATCGGGTGGTGGCGCTGATGTGCTATATCCAGCTTTCCCTCCTGGGATGCGCTGGTTATATCTGCGTAGGGGATACGTTTACCAATCCTTTGACCGGCCCGGTGCTATTCCCCAGGGAAACCGAGGGGCAGGAGATGTGGTATATGCCAATGTTCCAGTCGGATGTGTGGCAGTGGCGAAAGATATTTCATTCGCTGGGAAGTATGGGTGGAACCGTAACCACCGAAAAAACAGTGGAAAAAGAGCACTTTTATATGTTTTTCGATTTTGAAGAAAAGGAGGCGCAGTATGGGAATCAAAGGATTTGATGGGAATCTGTCGGAAGAGAGCAAAAAGGCTCTGCAGTCGGAAACATGGCAGAAAGTCAGGGATAGCATGAAAGAGAAAAAAGAGGTTAAGCACTTCACGGCTGAATGTACAGCGGAAAATGCCTATGGAGCGATCTGGAACCAGGTTGTAAATGAGTATCTGAAAAGCGGATATAATGCCGAGGATAAAAGTCCTGATATTGTCGTGATGGGCGAGACGTACAAGACATTGAAGCGCCCGGAGGTAACAGTCTTTTATGACGCTGCCGGGGACACTCTCTTTGACGTGGCGAATGAGAGGCTTGAAAAGGAATATGAGTGGCTGATGAACAGCGGTGCCGGGGATACGGCGGAGAATATGAATACCAGGGAGGAAGATGATGCGGATGGGAAAGGCGATTTGGTTGTGGAACAGACGGAGGAAGATCTGGAAGCTGGCAAGGCTCCACAGGCGGAGCGAACGGAGGATGAATCGGATAGTGAGCATAATGTGACCGTGGAGAACGCTGAAAGCGAACAGGAGCCGCCTAAACCGGTGGAGGGCAAGAGTACCAGCGAACAGGACAGCATGTCGGCCAAACAGCGGGCCGTGGAAAAGCTGAAAAAGGAGCTGGCAGAGGTCAAAGATAAATCTTTTGCAGATTCGATTATCAGCTATCTTCTGAAGCGGTGTGAAGAGGATGAAGGGCTGGCCGAGGATGTGGTGCAGGAACATAAGACGTGGCAGAAATGCTTTGATTATATCTATAGTCAGGCAAGGAAACAGGCACAAGGGAATTGCGCCGCTGTCCGTGATGATGTGGTTTATGAATGGGCTGAGGATTATTACCACAAAGATGATAAGACTGAAGAAGCTGAAAAGGCCAAAAAAGCAGCGGAGGCAAAGAAGAAGGCGGCGGAACGGGCAGCCAAAGCGAAAGAAAATGCTGGCAATCGTAAAACTGAAAATAAGGCAGCACAGGGAACGGAAAAATCTCCTGCTCCTGCAGAAAAGGCAGAGGAAAAACGAACCCGAAGAAACAATAAAGATTTGGAAGGCCAGATGGATATGTTTTCCATGATGGGCATGTAAGAGGGCGGTTCGTATGGAAAAACGGAAATTATCTGCAATCGCAAGAGAAAAAGCCAGTGAAGATATGATAGAGATTGCCGGACGGCTGAAAGGAATGCGCCATATTGTAACGGCACAAATGGTTGAGGATAACAAAATACTGATTTTGACTTTTTACAAGATTTCAGACCTTGCAAAAGGGAAGGAGGGAGCCGCTTTCAGAACATTTCTCTCTCACGAAGATTATATAACTCAGGATTTGAGAGTAGAAAAAGTCAAGTGGCTTACAGCGTCATTTTATATGATGAACGGTTTCAGTGTTTATGATTCAACATGGAGCAAAAAGAAAAATTGTTTTGAGCGGAGGGAGCTTATTTTCATTCGTTCCAACGAAGAACAGGAGCTTATCAAAACATTTTTTAAAAAGTATGCAAAACCGGATGATACATCGGTTCCGTGGAGTGCGGTTGACAGGTTCCAGGAGAAAGTAAAGGCTACAAGGCTGGCAGCAAAGCATAAAAAAGAAACTGATTTAATTGATGCGGTGATGGAAACAGTAAAACAGGAGCCAGAAGAATTCCGGTCATGGGCTTTTGATTCGGCCATGAGCTTTAGCAGATACCTTATTTACCAGGAGATTGAAAAAGGAATTGCACAATGTGAATGTACCCATTGCGGTAAAATTGGGCCGGTAAATAGGAAAGATATTCGTTTGAGAAATAATGAGAAAGGAATATGTCCTTTCTGTGGAAGCAAGGTCACCATAAAAGCCAAAGGAAAACTCCCTTGTCGCATTACGGATGAAAGATGGGTTGCATATGTAGATCCTACAAAAGAAGGATTTATCTGGCGGTATTTTCATGTTTATCGTGAGATTCATAAATATCCAGAACAGACGATTAGACATAAGCGTGTTTCCCAGGGGATAAAGGAATATGCCAGACAGTTTTACTCCTTTCCGGATGGAAAGCCAAAGTGCGATCCGTATGAGTACGCAGTATTTAAGCAGTCTGGAAAAACGCGCTGGTGCCATGATGAAGGTAAAATTGCCTGTGCAGAATGTATTTTATATCCGGGGAATTTACCACAGGCATGGGAGCATACCCCTATGAAATATTCCGCCCTGGAAACGCTTTCTAAAAATATGCCGACCATATCACTTGTATATGAGCGCGGCATCCAGCGCTTCCTGGAGTTCCCGGAATTAGAATGGATCTGCAAGATGGGTCTTAACCAGCTGGCAAAGGGAATCATCAACGCTACATATCATGGAGCTACCGGAAAAATCAATATGAAAGGTGGAACGATTTATAAAATTTTAGGTCTGAATAAGGTGAATACTAAAATTTTGCAGTCCATTGATGGCAACTATGATGAATTACGCTTGCTTCAGGTAGCCCAAACAATAGGCTTACAATTAAAACCGGATCAGCTGAGGGAATACTATGAAACTTTCGAGTACAATACGGACTTACTGAAACAGACAAATCGAAAAGTGTCACTTCACAAATTGGTGAAATATATCGGAAAAGAAAGTGAACGGTATCCGCTGGGAGATAGCTTTGGATGTGGCAATTATGCGTGTATGAGATACCGGGAACGTGAAGACCCCCGTGTTGAAAGAAAGCGCAACATGGCAAGGGACTGGCTGGAATATCTCGATTGGTGTAAGGCATTGAAATATGATTTGGATAACATGTTTATTTATATGCCTACCAACTTTAAAAAGGTTCATGACAGAACAGCAAAAGAATATCAGGCATTACAGAATAAGAGAGCCGCTGCAGAAAGAAAAAGGCAGGAAAACCTTGCCAGGAAGCGGATGGAGCAAACTCAAAAGGCCATAGAAGAAATCTTTAAAAAGAATGAGGGAACAGATGCTTTCTCCATAAAAGGAAAAGGATTGATTTTGGTGGTTCCTAGAAATGGGGATGAAATAAAAGCCGAAGGAGAAGCTCTGCACCATTGTGTGGGCGGATATGTGAACCGGGTGGCAAGCGGGGAAACCAATATTTTTTTCATCAGAAAGGCGGAAGCTCCAGGAAAATCATATTTCACATTGGAGTACAGGGATAATCGGGTTTTTCAGTGCAGAGGGCTTCATAATTGTGATATGCCGCCGGATGTAAAGGCTTTTGTGAAAGTATTTGAAAAGAAGATGCAGGATTCTGTTCAGATGCAGGGGAAAGCCAGGAAGCATAGAAAGGCAGGGTGACTTTATATGGCAAGACAAATGATTAGAAGCATAAGAAAAGGTTCTGTACAGTGGAATGAAGAAGACCGTCTGCAGATTGCGACACTTCTTTTAAAGTGCGGATATGCTGCCAAAATCACACACCGGGTAGTTCCTGAACAGGCTGGAAGGAGTAATGCACAGAAAGAATATGTCATTGAATACTGGGAGGAAGCCACAGATGGTTAAAAAGAAAAAGGCGAAAAAGCCAATTGCAAGGAAAATCACTTATTTGAAATATGGATTCGTCAGAACTGAATGTGAGAATTATCACTGCCCAAGGTGTAATCATGTTTTAAATGCCGGGCCAAATTATCAGCCGCAATATTGCGATCAGTGCGGGCAGAAAGTCAGCTTCAAGGGAACTGAGTGGAAAGAAGAAAAGGAATTAGGATTTGTGGAAAGGAGCGGGGAGCATGAACAGGTCGAAGATAGAGTGGTGTGACCACACATTAAATCCCATTACGGGATGCCGGCATAATTGCGAATACTGCTATGCCCGGCGCATGGTTGCCCGGTTTTCCGGTGATGTAAGGCTTAATAAGATGGCAAAAAAGGATTACTCCCTGGTGCCGGCGGCTGATGGGGGAGAAGACTTATATGTGCTGGATGCTCCCATGCTGAATGAAACAGGAAATCCTCTGGTATATCCGTTTGGATTTGAGCCTACATATCACAGGTATCGCATGGATACGCTTGATAAGCTAAAAATGGGAAACAACATTTTTGTGGGAGCGATGGCGGATGTATTTGGTGCATGGGTGCCGGAATTATGGATTACGGATATTCTCGATGTATGTGTGAAACGGCCGCAGCATAATTATATGTTCCTTACAAAGAATCCAGAAAGGTATTTTGAATTGCATGAATCCGAAAAGCTTCCAGAAGCAGATAATTTGTTTTATGGAGCGACCGTGACACAGAGTGTGCAGCTGGAAAGAGCCACTAAGGTATTTACGGATCTGCCGGATAGATTTCATACATTTTTTAGCATAGAGCCTATTTTAGAAGATATAGCAACAAGCGAAATCTGGAAGGATGCAGTTCTTCAAACGGATTGGATAATTGTTGGGGCGCAGACAGGCCGGAGAAAAGATAAAGTGGTTCCAGAGCTGGAGTGGATAAAGAGAATAGTCGTAAGCGCTGATACGGCATATGTACCTGTGTTTATGAAAGATAGTCTTATCCCGATTGTGAGAGAGGAGAACATGCGCAGGGATTTCCCAGAGGAACTGCAGCGTAAGATGATTAGCAAGAAGATGCAGAAAAAACTTTACGCCGAGTGCTCCAAGTGCAAGGCTTATTTGAAAAAGAGTGACATGATAACGCTTTTAGCACGGTCAAAGAGAGGAGAGCAGCCAAAACAGTTTGGGTTTATGTGCAGGGACTGCTTTAAAAAATTCTGCGCGGAATCAGAGCTTAGTATTCCCGAACTGAAAAACTGTATTCTGGAAGAGGATGAACAGGAGGAAGATTTATGAAGAACAGGATGAGCAGTTTTATTAACCTCAGTAATCGGATGATCGCGGAAGGAAGAACGGATAAGGCAGTAGAGATCATGCTGGATGGTTTCCGGTTTTACTCTGACCGGGTGATAAAAGCGCTATATCCCTATGCAAAATCAGATGCCGGTATGCTGGTAATTGTGCTCAGACATATAGCTGATCAGATTGAAAAGAAAAATCCGGGTGCAAAAGAGTTCGCAGAGGAAATGTCGAAAATACTTGTATTCCCGGAACTGGAAGAGATCGAGAAGACGCAGAAAGCAAATCGGCACTAAACGGAAAGGAAGCTGAATATGGCAAAGAAGAGAAGCTGCAGGCGTACAACAGATGAAAATGTTATCCATGAAAAGGCCGTGAAAATGCGGAAAATGACTGACGAGCAGCTGGTGCATTACGTGGAGGAGCGGGTGGAGAAAGCCAGAAGCGAGGGTTTTAACCAGGGGAAGGCCCAGGCGCCTAAATACAGATCGATCAGCATTGAGAAGATTATCAATGAGATTGGGAATGTCCGAGGGATTGGAGCGGCTAAGCTGGCGGGTATCCAGGCAATCCTCGAAAGGCATCTGGAGGTATGGGCGAATGTCTGATCCAAGGCGGCAGCTGATCGGGAGGCGGAGCAAAGCTGCCGGGGAAACCTTTGAACGCTGGATTACGGATGCCTGTGAATTTTATCTGCGGAATGGCTGGGCGCATATAGAAAAGACGCCGGAGCCGTTCCACATCACTGGCAAAGATGAAAAGGGAGTTGTCCGTGGTTATTATGAAAAGAAGGGGCAGCCGGATTATAAAGGCATTTTGTGTGATGGCAGCGGGATTATGTTTGAAGCCAAGCACACGGATTCCGATAGGATCAATCAGAATGTCGTTACGGATATCCAGTGGAAAAGCCTTGATATCTATGAGAAATTTGGAGCTCACTGCTATGTGATGGTGTCCATAGGGCTGATGAAGTTTTATAGGGTTCCTTGGGATGTCTGGAAAAAGATGAAAGAGTTGTTCGGGCATAAGTTTATGACGGAACAGGAACTGGAGCGTTACCGGTTGCAAGAGAAGCAATGCACAATACTCATTTTGGAAGGAGTGAGATTGAAAGATGAAAATACAGAAAACCGTTCTGGCTCAGAAGCTAAACAAAATTAAGGGAGTGGTACCGAAGAAAACCACCATGCCGGTCTTACAGGGCATTTTGGTTCGGGATGGTTATTTAATCGCCAACAACATGGAAATGACCGTTAAGGCGAAGATAGAGGGCACAGAGGGGGAATCTTTCATCATACCAGAAAGGGCATTTGACCTGATCAATACCCTGCCGGATGGGGAGATGGAGATTTCTGTTGCGGCTGGCAATATCATCACGATTAAGGCCGACAAGATTAAGAATAAGTATCAGATGCTAGATCCGGCGCAGTTTCCTGCAACGGCTTCCCAGGATGAAGGGGGCGAACTGAGGATTAAAGCAGAAATGCTTTTGGAATCCATGAAACGTGTGTCCTATGCTGTGCCGGCGCAGAGTAGCAATATGGTAATGACTGCCATGTGTCTGCAGGCGTCCGGCGGACAGCTGAACTTTGCCGGACTGGATGGCCATGTGCTGGCATGGGACAAGATAAACTATAACGGAGAATTTGAACTGCTGATACCGAAAAATACGGTTGATAAAATGAAGTCCCTCGGGCTGTCTGGGGAGGTGCAGATCCGCTACAACAAGACGGGCGCAGTATTTATCACGGAGGATTTTGAAATATATACACGGCTGATCGAAGGAGAGTATTACAAGTATCAGACGCTATTCAAGGAACTTCCGTTACATACGGTCGTATCGAGGATTGCTCTGCTGGATGCTATGACAAGAGCGAAGATGTGTACCGAGGAAAGGTGTCCGGTCAGATTTGAACTGGATGGAGGTTATCTGAGTCTGAGCCTTAAAGATAAGGCCACAGATTACCACGAGATGATAGAGCTTCAGGAGGACATTGCAGAGGCGCTGACGATAGGGTTTGATGCCCGGTTGGTACTGGAAACGCTGAAAGCATTTGACTGTGAGAATTTAGGGCTTTCTTTTGGAGGCTCGAAGATGCCTATGATTGTCGAGGCCGAGGACAGCGATTTCAAGACAATCGTTCTCCCAGTGGCAATATAGATTAGCGCTACATACTCCGATTGGTCTCGGAAAGGAATGATATTACACAAATAAAGCAGGGCGGCGGGCGCTGCCGCCCGGAAAGGGGTTCTGTATGGTAGATGATGAAAAGATGAAAGAAATGGATCGCCATTGGAAAGAGGTAATGGATCTGGCTCAGCAGTATGGCTTTATCGGATATGCTTATGGGGGAACGGCCATACTGCTGACACACAAAAATCAGTTGAAGGAAGACGGCGAAGAAAAATATTTATTCCGACAGCGCTCTATGTTTGGGATAAATATGGGTAAAGATGATGAAAGCGATAGCGAAATATCCGGGGAGTAAATGGGGCATCGCAGACTGGATCATCGGCCATTTCCCGAAGCATCACAGCTACTTGGAACCTTATTTTGGGTCGGGGGCTGTCCTGTTTAACAAGCCCAGGTCCAACATAGAGACGGTAAATGACCTGGACGGCAACGTGGTGAACCTGTTCGAGTGGATTAAGCATGACCCGGAACGCCTGGCCCATGAAATTTATTTCACGCCATACTCCCGGCAGGTCTATGAAGATGCCTTTGCGACGGTAGCAGAGGACAGCCTGCAGAAAGCAGTTAACTTTTACATACGGCTGCAGATGGGACATGGTTTCCGCACCAATGGAGAGAAAGTAGGCTGGAAAAATGACGTGCAAGGTCGGGAGCGGGCCTATGCGGCAAAGGACTGGTGCGGGCTTCCGGACAAGATTATGCAGGCGGCAGAACGGCTGCGGGGAGTGCAGATAGAGTGTCGGCCGGCGGTGGAGGTGATACGGCGCTTTAATTCTCCCAAAGTGCTTATTTATGCGGACCCGCCCTATGTCCTTAGCACCAGGCACGGGAAGCAGTACCGGTGTGAGATGGATGACAAGGATCATCAGGGACTTTTGGATGTCCTGATGGATCATAAAGGGCCGGTGCTGCTTTCCGGGTATGATAACGCCCTGTACAATGACCGGCTGCAGGGGTGGAGCAGGGAAGAGACGGTAGGCTATTCTCAGGCGATATCCAGGAAAACGGAAGTCTTATGGATGAACTTTGAGCCGGAAGAGCAGATGAGGTTAGATGGAGTTTGAGATGATTATGGATTTAAAACAGATGGTGAAAGTTGCAACAGAAATGAGAAAAAAGCACTCATTTATGCTGGATATTTCAGATATGGCAGAATATGAAGCCGCTTTTATTACAATTCTTGTTAAAAATGATGGCATTTATAATTTCTTTGTCGAAGTGCAGGATATTCCGTTAGGCAAAATTTATGTTGCATGTAAGTTTTTTGAATTCCAAGAGGAATTGAGAAAGATGGAGCGAAGACGGCATGAAAAAATTAGATAAAGAGATAAAGTGTGAGGGATTTCTTCAAGCGATTATTAAAAGGTATCCAACCCTTGCCCCTTGCTTAAACTGCCCACATTCAAATGGCGAGTGCGTTGAGTTTGCCCGGCAGGGAAAATGCAAGGCTTACGATTAGTCTTTAGGAGGCAGACTATGAAAGCGATAAAAAGAAAAGTATTTCGTTCTTTGACCAGCAGAAATAATGAGATAGGGATCAAAGAATTTGATGGATTTGAGGTTGAGATAGGAGAAAGGACATACAACGTTTACAGGAATGGGTACAACACGGTACACATAGTTGACCCGGCAACCGGAAGATCCATCTTCAAATGCCATGCGACTGAAATATCGGAAATGAATGCCGCCAAGACCGCTGTGAAAGAATTTTACAGGTACGGCAATTCCCTAGACAGATTTCTGGAGATGACTAAGACGGAAGAGTACAAAACCTTTGTGGACATTTTTGATGCGTTTGAACTTGCGTGGAAATTAGAGGAGGGCTTGAAAAAACAGTGGGGGTCAGAGTAGGGAGGCATGTAGGGGGCATTACTTTAAATCCCCTGGAGTATCTCCTTGGCAGTGATGGTGAGCCGAAGATGTTTGAGACAGAGGAAAAGGCTAAAGAATTCTTAAGGGAATACGGCTGGACGGATGAAGAGATGTATTGGCTTGTGTTTGAACAGGCAGATTGAGGAGGTTTAAGGTGGCGGAGATAAAGATTATGAAAGGTCATGGCCTGTATTACGAATGCCCGGAATGCGAGGCTAAAGTGGAGCTGGGGCAGAACTACTGCCAGGATTGCGGGGAGCCGCTTAACTGGAAAGAGGATTATGATGATTGGGGAGGCGGGGAATGAGCGCAAGCATAGAGAAGTTTTTGTACATAGGCATCGAGAAAACAAAGTCTACTCTGTTTGATGATGTGAGGCTGCCAATGGATTTGGAACATAAAGCTATAGAGCGGATAAAGATGGCATCAGAAATGAGCCTGCAGCACTACAAAAAGCCTTTGGTCTGTACTTACTCTGGTGGAAAGGATTCGGATGTGATGCTGGAACTTTTTAAGCGTTCGGGGGTCCAATTTGAGGTACATCATAGCCATACCACGGCGGATGCCCCGCAAACTGTTTACCACATCCGGAAAGTATTTCGGGATCTGGAACTTATCGGGATAAAGTGTGATATTGATTATCATATACAGCCAAATGGGAAAGCAGTAACTATGTGGAATTTGATTCCACGGAAGTTAATTCCGCCAATGAGACGTAAACGCTATTGCTGTTCGGAGCTTAAAGAGAGCGGATGCAGAAA
Organism: uncultured Hungatella sp.; assembly: GCA_947089145.1. Lineage (GTDB taxonomy): Bacteria > Bacillota > Clostridia > Lachnospirales > Lachnospiraceae > UBA3402. The sequence continues at coordinate 32,679 of CAMUJH010000027.1, forward strand.
CAGGATGATTGCAACAGGGGTTAGATGGGCAGAAAGCAATTCAAGAAAAGATAGAGAAACCTTTGAGGCTATTGGTCGTACCAAAAAAGAAGGGATTTTTGTCTCGTATGAAAAAATGTTATTGTCTGATAATGACGATGCAAGGAGAATGTTCGAACGATGCCAAATGAAGGCAAGTACAGTGATAAATCCAATCATAGACTGGAAAGACAGCGACGTATATGATTTTTACTGGCATGAATGCCCATCCCACAACCCTTTGTACAAAATGGGCTATACAAGGGTTGGATGCATTGGATGCCCTATGGCGTCAAAGAAGCGTTGGAAGGAATTTGCCGATTTTCCAAAATACAAAGCAGCCTATCTCTGGGCATTCGAAAAAATGCTGGAGGTACGCACTAAGAAAGGGTTAACGCATAAGTGGAAAACGGCAGAGGAGGTGTTTCTCTGGTGGATGGAGGATAAGAATATTCCTGGACAGTTTGAAATGGAGTTCGGGGATGGGGATGTAGTTGTAGGGAGGCGCAAATGAAAATACTTGTAGCCTGCGAGGAATCCCAGGCGGTGACGAAGGAATTTCGAAGGCTGGGCCATGAGGCCTATTCCTGCGACATTGAGCCGTGTTCAGGCGGGCATCCGGAGTGGCATCTGCAGCAGGACGTGATTCCTCTGCTGTCAGAAAAATGGGATATGATTATTGCATTTCCGCCTTGCACGCATCTGGCCGTGTCGGGAGCCCGGTATTTTGAAGCCAAGAAAAAGGACGGGCGGCAACAGCAGGGCATCGAGTTCTTTATGAGATTTGTTAGTGTGGATTGTGAGAGGGTAGCTATAGAGAACCCGATAGGGATCATGTCAACCAGATATAGAAAACCGGATCAGATCATACAGCCTTATGAGTTCGGCCATGCGGAACGGAAAAGCACCTGCCTGTGGCTTAAGGGGCTTCCCAAACTGGTACCTACGGATATAGTCAAGCCAGAGCTGCATATTTGTGGGAATGGGGTTATTGACAGCAAATGGCATTACCATACATACAATCTCCCTGCCAAGGAACGGGCAAGGATGCGTAGCAAGACGTTTCCCGGCATTGCGAGGGCCATGGCGGAGCAATGGGGGAGGAAGGAGGGAATAGGGGAAAATGAGGTTGATTGACGCAGATAAATTTAAACAGCAGATTGCGGCAATAGTAATCAGAGATAATTTGGTTACGGGAAAGGGAACTGCCTTGTGCGATTTGATTGACAGACAGCCTACCGCCTATGATGCGGATAAAGTTGTGAAACGGTTGGACGAATATGCTCATAGCGAAATATGTAATTCTCACAAAGGCTGTCCATACAAGGATAATAAGGACATGCATTGCGAGAACTGTGGTGCTATGGGAACATTGGAAATCGTAAAATCCGGCGGCATTGAATAATTAAGGTTGGATGGAGGTAAAAGATGGAAATTTTTGAGCAAAAAATTGCGGATACGGTAAATAAAAAACTGAATGACGGCACAGTGGAGAAACTGGTTGAGCAGTACATAGAAAAGGGCGTATCGGATGCCCTGAGCAGCGTATTCTCTTATGGCGGGGAAGGGAAGAAGCTGATTGAGAAAAAATTAAGCGAAACGATCATCCCGGCTATTGAACGCCATGACTTTAATCAGTATCTTACAAAGCTTGACACCGCGCTTACGGAAATCGTTAACATGACAAACCTGACAGAAAATGAGAAGATCCTGGAAAACTTTGCAGGGCTGATGAAAGAGCCGACAACAAAAGAGATTAAGCTGTCAGAGATATTTAAGCAGTATTGCAAACATGTTGCGGCCGAAGTGGATACGTATAATCTGGAGGCCTGCTGTGATGATACGGAACCGTATTATGAGCATGTGACTGCACAGATGGAGGTCGAGCATGAGGATAAGAGATGGCTTAAATCAAACTATGACGATTGCGTTGTAAAGTTTACTTGTGATGAGGATAAGGATCTGAACTGCCAGATTAAGTTGTACAAGTGCGTTGATAAAAAGAAGTGGAGGATACTAAGCCATGGTGATCGTGTGGATATAGCTTCTTTACGCAACTTAAGCGGATTTGAGATTTTTATTATGACTTTAAAAAGAGCCTTTGTAGAGATTGTGATGGATGAAGAGAGCGACTGTGATGATGATATTGAGCCGGATAAAAAGCCGGAGTGGTCGCTTGATTAGGGAATGACGGGGTGATATAGAAATTTGGAGTAAAGGAGATGGATATAAATGAATATCAAAGAATATGCAAAATCAATCAGCGGAAAAGAGTACGGTTATCCGCAGTTTACGAAAGAGGAAATCGAGACAGCGGAAGAGAACGGCTTCATCATCGTCTATGGGGCCTCCGACGATCTTATGGAATTCGACGGGGGATTCTGTGGCGAAGGCGGGTGCTTTGACGGCGGGGAAGTTTTCTTTAACAAACATGGAGTGTGTTATGATGACGAGAAAAGAGAAAGTTATCCTAACTGTATAAATGCGGTGTGGGATGGGGATACGGACGAGAGTGGAAAACTTATTCCATGGACTTATGAAACCGACATCCCACACGAGACATTCATGATCTATGAGGGAGGGGAGCCTTATTGCCGTGGGATCGTGTTCAGATTGGAGGATGTGAGGTGAAAATAACACCAAGAAAACCAACTGACCAGGGCCACTCCTGATCCGCCAGAGAAATGATGGAAATGGAAGAGACTTTTCATCATGAAAGGAATTATTTTATATGTCCTGATTGTTAAGATGATTACCGCAGAATGTGTCTTGAGGATTAGCTTAGTATCCTGATGGAAGGCATATCATAGTATTTTTATGTTACGCATGGTGGGAGGGAATATGTATAGGCAGATGAAAATATTTGATTTCATAGAGAAACCGCCAGAAAGTGAACGGAGGCTACCCCGGACACAATTTGAGCAGCTGTTTGAAAAGGTAAGAGATCCGGTATGTCTATGTGCCAACTGTCTATGCGAGTTTTGTTTGAATAATGCGGAGCAATCGCCGGGCAGAGTTAAGCCCGGGGAGATGCAGGAGCCGTGCTTCAACTGTGATGAATGCCGGGTATATGATGGAGATCGCCGGAAACAGAATCAGCAAAAGGAAGAATGCAAGGAATTTGTTATATCTGATTATGGAGTCAAAAGAAACAGAAAAGAGATAAGGATGGTGAAAAAGTAGATGGTGTCTACTGGAGTGCATCATAAAAGCAGCCGTCTTTATGGAATGCGTACGTGAGAATTCAGTTAAAGGATTAAATTTGGAGGATATACTGTGGAGAAACAATATAGGCTAGAGGATTTTAAAAAGATTGCAGAGGGAGACAGCTTTAGAGGCCGTGATATAGATTTAATGTACTTTTCAATTAGCAAAGAGGAAGACTTTCCGAAAGCGATAAGGAAAAGAGTGAACTCTATGATAAGAGATACAATTTTCAAATATGAGAAGTCACATAGATGTAGTCTGGATGTTCATCAATTAGAGCTAGATATTAGGCTTTTGGTTTCCATGGCAAATGCAGAGCATAAGCCTGAAAGTACAATCGATATAACGCTTACAAGTTGTGAGACAGACAATAAGGAGATATTAATATATGATGAATTTGTAGTGGGTTCTGACAATCCAATATATATGGTTTTCAAAAAATACTTTATGGAGCGATTGGGAAGGACACTATTTAGATAATGGATATGGAAAAGAGTATTATAAGTTTCATATTAATAGCATTGACAGGGTACTTGGAGCTGAGATAAAGGAGACTAAACATGGAAATTGATGAAATGATAGAAGAACTTCTCGGAATGGACATTGTTAAAGCAGATAATAGGGTTGCCTTCTCAAAAGAGGCAAGACAGTTGATCCATAAGATTGCTGAGAAGTGCAACGCCATTCCGATTATGGATGAAACTAGGGAACGGGCCAAGGAATATGCCAGAGGTCTGTCTGCTGAACAGGTGTATTCGGATATGCTTTATAAAATCGTAGAGGCACCTACCAGGCTCCACATGAGATTGTCGACAAGAATGTTGATACCAATTATTGACCTCAAGCTGCTAAGCATGGAAACGGAGGGATAAATATGGAAATGAGGATATGGCCAAGAGGACTAAAGGAAAAGGGCGGATACGCTATGATGCCTATGAGAAAGAACGTTCCGGCTGGACGGGATGGATGGGAGCTTACACAATGTCCGGCGTGTGGGCGTGAATGTTGGAAGACGCCGTTTCTTTCAGCAGTGCTTCAACAGGGAGCTACTGCCTTATGTACGGAATGCGCCCTGCGGAAAGGAATGGAGGTAAATGGCTAAGACAAAAAGCGTATCAAGACCTAAAGCGTGGGCAGATAAAGCTATTGTACATGAAATGAAGGGACCAGCGACGGTTTCAAAAGCCATACAACAGTACATAAGGCGGCGTCTGGCGGAGGGAGGGCTATGAAGTGTTCAATCTGCGGCAGAAAATTAAAGAACCCAAAGAGCCGGGAGCTGGGATATGGGCCGGTCTGCTATAAAAGGAAATTTGGCATTACCCCGCATGCAGGCCGCAGGGATGTCGATTTGCCGGTATCAGCAGTAGAAGAGGCCGATCACAATCTCCCAGGACAGATATCTATGGAAGATTATCTGCAGATGCTTTTGGGGCAGTAAAAAAGGAGAGTGCTTTCGCAACCCTCCAACAGACAGTTAGATTATAACATAATCTGATAGAATTTGAAATAGGATCAGGAGGGCGATTGCATGAAAACGGACAACAAAAATATTGACACCGGGAAGGCGGCGGCACTCAGATCGGCCGGCTGGAAAAGTGAGAGGATTGCCGCAGAAATGGGAATTACACCTGAAGCAGTAGAAGAGGCTCTGCGTGCTCATGCGGAAAAGCCGGTCCGAGAACAAAAACGCAAAGCTGAGGAAGAAGCGAAACCAGAGAAGATTGTGTGTCTCTCATCCGCAGAACTGCGTGAAATATATGAAAAAGCAGCTGCGATTGGGGCGAGAGAGGCGCTCAGGACATTCGAGCAGGAGCGGAAGAAAGAGTACAGCCACCGGGCTGACAAGCGGCTTCGCAATACCAAACTTCTTCTGCGGAATTATCACATGCTGAAGGAGCACGCAGAAAATTCTGTTTTTGGCCGGACGCAGATGAAAGAGTCGGCGCTGGATATTCTGGAATCCATGATGTCCATCTATAATGACGAGGTTATCATCCAGAGCATTAAGAACAGCGCCACCAGAACGGCTATCATCGTATCCCATATCGAAATTATGTTCGGATTGTATTATTCTTACTGCGATAGGTCCACTAATAGGGAGATTGATCTGCGTCGGTATAATGTGGTATGGGATATGTATATGGCGGAGGATACGCTGTCGGCCAAGGAGATTGCGGAAAAGCAGAATATTTCCAAGGACAGCGTATATTCGGATCTCCGGGTAGGGATTGAGAGGCTGACGGCGCTCATTTTTGGGGTGGACGGATTGCACGTTCGATAAATCCTCCGGCTCAAAAAACTTTCCATTGACATTACAATATAAAAGTGGGAAAATTGTACTCGTAAAATTCTAAATCGAACGTCGGGGAAGCCTGGTAGTATTTAGGGCTTCCTTTTTCGTGCAATTTTTCCGGGAAAGGAGAGGGAGCAGGAAGAGGATGGCATGAGGGCTCCTCCAAAAGAAAAAAGGAGGAATACCATGAATTATACTTTGATCGTGCTGTTGGCCTATGCGGTGGTAATGTTTGGGGCAACGGTGCTTATGACAAAAAAAGAGGGCAATGTCGAAAGGTTCAGTGTCGGGAATAGAGATATCGGATGGGGCGTATCCGCGCTGAGCATAGCTGCCACATGGATATGGGCGCCGGCGCTGTTCACGTCAACCGAGAACGCATACACAAAGGGCTTTGCAGGGCTCTTCTGGTTCCTGGTACCGAATGTGCTTTGCCTGATACTGTTCATCCCTTTTGCAAAAAGGATAAGGGAAGAAATGCCGGAGGGGATCACTCTTTCCGGGTATATGCATGAAAAATACCGGTCCGGCTCCGTGAAGAACATTTACCTGCTTCAGCTCGGAGCGTTGTCGGTATTATCTACCGGGGTGCAGCTGCTGGCAGGCAGCAAGATTTTAAGTATGCTTACGGGGATCCCTTTTGCCACCATGACGGTGATCATGGCGGCGATTGCGTTTTCCTATTCCCAGTTTTCCGGGATAAGGGCCTCGATACTGACAGATGCCATTCAGATGGTCTTCATGTTGGCCGCCAGCATAGGTTTTGTGGCTTTTGGTGTAAAGAATGGCGGAGGGCTGGAAACGCTGCTTACGGGTTTAAGAGGAACCACAGGGGATGCCGGACGCCTGTTCTCGGCAAGTGGACTGGAAATTTTCCTCGGATTCGGGCTTCCGACCACAATCGGACTTATATCCGGGCCGTTTGGGGATCAGTGCTTTTGGCAGAGGGCTTTCTGCGTGAAAAAGGACAGGATCGGCAGGGCATTTCTGGTAGGAGCTTTGCTGTTTGGCCTTGTGCCGTTGTCGATGGGGATTCTCGGATTTATCGGCGCCGGCATGGGATATGCCGCGGTGGATACCGGAGTGATCAATTTTGAATTGATAAGCACATTATTTCCGGCCTGGGCGGTGATCCCGTTTTTGTTTATGATTATTTCCGGCCTGCTGTCCACGATTGACAGTAACCTGTGCGCAGTATCATCCCTCACAACAGACATTTTTCAGAAAAATACAATGGGGAAAACAAAACTCTCCATGATTTTGCTGTTGGCCGCCGGTATTGCAATAGCGAATATCCCAGGGCTGACGATAACGCACCTTTTCCTGATGTACGGAACGCTTAGAGCCTCCACATTGTTGCCAACGGTTCTTACCCTTAAAGGCGTAAGGCTGGCGCCGCAGGGCATCGTGGCAGGAGTTATCTCTGCCATGCTGATCGGCCTGCCAGTGTTCGGGTATGGAAATATAAAGGGGATCGCCATTTGCAAGACTGCAGGGAGCCTTCTGACAGTCGCCCTCTCTGGAGCCGTGGCGCTGGCCGTGATCAGAAAGCGGGGTGAGAGCCATGGGTGATATACTCGGAAGAAAGCATCGGATCAAAAATTCCGAATGGATTGAGGCATTTGCAAAGATCGAGCAGGTAGTGAGCCGGAAAGAGCTGGATCAACTGGTGGATAAAACCGTGAAGGAGATCAAAAAGAAAACCAAAGGCAAAAAAGCCGCATATGCGTGGAGCGGCGGAAAGGATTCCCTGGTCCTGGGGGAAATCTGCCGTATGGCAGGGATAGCCCCCTGTGTGCTCGTTATCTGCAATTTGGAGTACAAAGCGTTTATAGAATGGGTAGATGCTCATAAGCCTCCGGAATTGTCCATAATCAACACAGGACAGGACATGAAATGGCTGGCCGCCTATCCGCAGATGCTTTTCCCGCAGGACAGCAAATATGCGTCCATGTGGTTTCAAATCGTCCAGCATAGAGGGCAGGCGAAATATTACAAAGAGAACCAGCTGGACATGATGCTTCTGGGGCGCCGGCGGGCAGATGGGAACTATGTGGGAAGGGGAGACAATATCTATACCAACAGACAGGGCGTGACGAGATACAGCCCGCTCTCCGACTGGACCCATGAGCAGATGCTGGCATACATCCACTATCACAATCTGGAGATGCCGCCGATCTATGACTGGAAAAACGGCTATCTCTGCGGCACCCATCCATGGCCGGCAAGGCAGTGGACCGGCAGCGTGGAGAATGCCTGGGAAGAGATTTATGAGATAGATGCTTCCATCGTAACAGAGGCGGCAGAGCATATCCAGAGCGCAAAAGACTTTCTGGATAGTCTGAAATAAAATGTTTCCACTTGACAGCACTTGCAGGCAAATGTCCGCAATAGCTGTCAATTTTGCTATTTGCAGATGGCATATAGATCATACGTTGCATACGCTCCTACCAAATCAGTTTGGAGGATGCGGACATGAAAGTAATAAAAATGAAGCTGGCTGATCTGGCAAAGCCTGAAAAGAATGTCAGGATACACACAGAGCAGCAGATCAAAGAGTTTCGCCGGAGCGTGGAAATGTTCGGGCAGATCAGGCCGATTGTCGTGGATGAAAAGAATATCATTCTGGCAGGGAACGGCCTGTATGATACCCTCGTTGCTATGGGGAAGGATACGGCAGACGTGTACCAGTATAACAATCTCACTGAAAATCAGAAAAAGAAGCTGATGATCGCTGACAATAAGATTTTCAGCCTGGGGATTGAGAACTTGGAGACGTTGAACAGCTTTTTGGAGGACCTGCAGAGCGATCTGGATATTCCCGGATTTGATGAAGAAATACTGAAACAGATGGTGTCGGAGGCCGAGGATATCACAAGCAAGCTTTCTAAATATGGCACGCTTGACAAAGACGAGATTCAGAGTATTAAGGAAGCGGCAGAGAGAAAGGACCAGCAGATGCAGGCCGGCCAGGAAGAGCGGCAGGCGGAACAGGCTCCGGCTGCTATAGTGCAGCAGGAGCCTGTGACAGATAATGAAGATCCCACCGAGATAAGAAAATTTGTTGCCTGCCCGAAATGCGGGGAAAAGATATGGCTATAAAAAGATGCCCGGCCAGTATCGACGTGGTAGAAGCTGCAACAATCAGGCTTCGGAATGTTTTCCGAAACAGTCTCCCGGTTTATATGTCTTTCAGCGGTGGGAAAGATAGCCTCTGTCTGGCTCAGCTGGTGATGAATCTGATACAGAGGGGCGAGATCAATCCGGCGCAGCTTATCGTACAATTCATTGATGAAGAAGCCATTTTCCCGTGCATGGAGGAAAAAGTAAGGGAATGGCGAAAGAAATTTATGTTAGTTGGAGCAAAGTTTGAGTGGTTCTGCCTTGAGGTGAAGCACTACAACTGCTTTAATGAGCTGTCCAACGACGAAACCTTTATCTGCTGGGACAGATATAAAAAAGATGCCTGGGTAAGGCAGCCTCCGGCATTTGCAATCCGGAGCCACCCGCTTTTGCGATCCCGTGCGGATGTGTATCAAGATTTCCTGCCACGGATATCTACTGGAGGAATTACGATAACCGGAATACGAACGGCGGAATCGGTACAGCGCCTGCAGAATATTGCGGAGATGCTGAGAGCCGGTAAATCTATGACGAATAAGCGCCAGGTATTTCCAATCTACGACTGGACCAACAATGACGTATGGCTCTATCTCCTACGGGAAAAAGTGGATATCCCGGAGATATACCTGTTTTTATGGCAGTCCGGGACAGGGAAGGGGCAGTTGCGGGTATCGCAGTTTTTCTCCATCGACACTGCTAAGAGCCTTGTGAAGATGAACGAGTATTATCCTGATCTCATGGAAAGAATCGTACGGCGGGAACCAAACGCTTATCTTGCAGCCTTGTACTGGGATAGCGAAATGTTTGGAAGAAGTACCGCTGCCAGAAAGCAGAACGAAAAGGGGAGTGGCGAAAAGGACTATAAATCGGCGCTGCTGGAGCTGTTTTCTGATATGGACGGCAATTTTCGGACGGAGCACAAACGGTATGTGGCGAGCAGGTACCGCAATTTTTTTATAAGCGTTTCTGCTATTGCGGACAATAAGGACTGCAAGGCGATTTACGAGGGCCTTATATCGGGCGATCCGAAGCTGCGTTCGTTCCGGGCGCTATACCAAAGGATTTATGGGAAATACATCACAGAAGCCAAGAAAAAGGAGGGGATGCCGAATGGATAATAAGATAGCCGGCCCTCTGTCAACGCTCCGGTGGGTAGACAGGGGGAGTATAAAACCGAATGACTACAACCCAAACAAAGTATCAAAACAGAACCTGGAACTGCTGAAACAATCCATACTTGCCAATGGATGGACCCTGCCGATTGTGGTAAGGCCGGATTTTACGATCATTGACGGATTCCACAGATGGACAGTTGCCGGGGAAGAGCCTCTGGTTTCCATGCTGGACGGGAAAGTGCCGGTGGTAATTGTGGAGCATAAGGATAAGGCGGGGAACATCTACGGAACTGTTACCCATAACCGGGCAAGAGGTACGCATCTGCTGGGACCCATGAAGGCAATCGTTAAGGAACTGATGGCAGAAGGGAAATCCGTGGAAGAGATTGGGAAGCAGCTAGGCATGAGGCCGGAGGAAGTCTTCCGCCTTTCAGAGTTCTCTAAAGAGGATTTCCTGAGAATGATGATTAAGCCGGATCGGGGATTTTCCAATGCGGAGTTTATAACGAAGATTTAATGTTTTAACAAGCAATATTCGTATAGCAAAACAAAGGGAGTAACGCACTCCCACAGTTTTTATGAAAACAAAAACGAATAGAGAGAGGTGGTGATATGCCAAGGGCGCCAAGCGACAAAAAAGCGGAAGCAGAAAAACTGTTCAATAAAGGCATGAAACTTATTGATATAGCAAAGAAACTTGATGTCCCCGAGGGGACAATTCGTAGTTGGAAAAACAGGGGGAAATGGGGAGAAAAGTCTTCAAAAAAACCAAACGCAACGTTGCAAAAAAAAGATGATAGAGAAAATGCAACGTTGCATAAAAGGAAGCGGGGTGGGCAGCCAGGTAATCGAAATGCTGAGGGCTCAAAGGGCGGGGCTGCCCCTTTGCGGAATAAGAACGCAGAAACGCATGGTGCCTATTCTAAAGTGTACTGGGACGCCCTGGATGAAGACGAACTGGATTTAATCGATAGTATGGACGGGGTGGAGGAACAACAGTTGATCATGCAGCTGCAGATGCTCTCTGTGCGGGAGCGCAGGCTGATGCGGAGCATTAAGAAGTACAGGGAGCTGGAGGTTGAAAACCATGGACTTTCTGTGAAGGCAGTATCAAAAACAAAAAAAGTTGAGGATATGATAGATTTTGATGGCGAGAGCGTTGGTGCTGGAAAATATAAGAAAGTGACAGAAACCAGTGTTACACATACGGAAGCTGTCATGAATAGCATAATGGTTCTGGAATCGGAACTTACCAAGGTGCAGAAGGCAAAAACGAAAGCAATCGAAGTTTTATCAAAGATCCGTATTGAACGGATTAAAATGGAGGATGAAACATCTGGAAATGAAACGGTTGATGATTGGATTGCCGCTGTTTTAGGAATTGATGCGGATGAAGAATAAATCAGCAATTTGCCGGAAGAATTTCTTTCAGAACAGGATTCCGGTATATCGCAGCAACCCGGTTGCATTTGCCAAAGAGGTATTATTATTTCAGCCAGACGAATGGCAGGCAGAGGCGCTGCAGGATCTAGCTGACGCACCAAAAGTAGCCATAAAGTCAGGACAGGGCGTCGGAAAGACCGGAATGGAGGCGGTTGCGCTCTTGTGGTTTCTCTGTTGCTTTCCATATCCAAGAATCGTTGCAACGGCGCCAACGAAGCAGCAGCTCCATGATGTACTATGGTCTGAGGTCAGTAAGTGGATGGGAAAATCCCCGCTTCTGACCAAAATCCTAAAATGGACAAAGACCTATATCTACATGGTAGGTTATGAGAAACGCTGGTTTGCGGTTGCGAAAACGGCAACGAAACCGGAGAATATGCAAGGCTTCCACGAGGATAATATCATAGGAAAAGCCAGGGCTTATCAGGTCTTATAAAGCCGCATAAAACGGCACTTTGTTTATATCTGGCTTTATCTGTTTTCATAGATAAGTGGGAAAAATGGTGTCAATTTTGGTGTAAATGGTGTCAAAAAAGTTTATGGGAAATGAAAAAAACACTTGACAAGGCAAAGTGTTGAAAGTTGTTAAAATATACTTTTTTATGGTGCTGTATACCCCTATTTTGAGTTTATTTTATAAATCATGATATATGGTGCTTTTGAGTGACGGGAAGGTTGAAAATGTGGATTTGCTATAATGGTAATATCCTCTTTATCATGCTTTTATAGCAGATGGACGGTATGAGATAAAATAAAGAGATTGGAAGGAGTTACTGATTATGCGTGCAAGGACAAGAGACGAGATGGTTGTGGTTTTGTCGGACAAGAGGCTTTTGAACATGGATGAATTCTGTATCTATGCAGGGCTTGGAGCTAATACGGCCAGGATTATAGCCGAAACGACAGGCGCCCTATTCAGGGTGGGACACCGTGTGCTGGTGGACAGGGTGAAATTTGATAAATACTGTGATGAGAACAATGAGATAGAAGCAGGGGCAAAGTAACGGCGGATCAGGAAGTTCCGTACGGAATAAAGGCGGGATGGCATGGGAAGACGGAAAAAGCAGTATATTCCCAAACCTTTTGAAAGCACTGGAGAGGTGCGGGATACATCTGCCAATATATACGAGAGCATGCTGTGCTCTGCCGCTTATCAGGATTTGACAAAGAACCAGAGGCTTCTGTATGTATACATGAAGGCGCAGTATTATGGCAAACGGAAACCGGGAAGAGATAATCCGGACATAGAAAGTCTACAGGGTGATGACCTGTTTTACTTTAACCTGGCACTGGCTGTCAAATATGGACTGTATGCAAGCGGAAGCCGCCAGCAGCTTTATGCGGACATAAAAGCGATTGAAGATCATGGCTTTATTAAATCTGTCAGTAAAGGCAGGGGCAATCATACACGATCCATTTATCAGTTCACAGGGGACTGGAAGGCGTGGGGCAGTAGTTGAAATTAAAACCCTTGTATGACTTTTGCTACATTAAAAGCGGGGTTAATGTAGCAAATCTTCTACATTAGACGTAAGATTCATCATTCTAATGTAGTAAAAGTCATACAAGCGTATGAAATTTACTCTGTTTCTAATGTAGTAAAAGTCATACAGTTTATATAAAGTTTACCATACCATATCTTTAAAAGGGGGGCAGGAAAACCGGAACTGATGGCTGGACAATTAGTTTTGCCTTCGGAAAGCCCCGTTGCTGTCACAGAGAGGCTTTCATGTAAAAGGCCTGGCAGTGCAGTGATGGCTGAATCCATTGTAAGGGAGTGGACAGGGGATGTCAAATGAGGAGATTGTCGAGCAGATGCAGAAAGGCATAGAGGTCACTGCGAATCAGGAAAGGCTCTGGAAGAACAATGAGAGGTTTGTCCGGTGGGTGATCAGGAAATATATAGGGGACTGCTGCAAAGAGGATCAGGAGGATTTCATGCAGCAGGGCTTTATTGGGCTTATATCCGCTGCAGGGAGGTACCAGCCTGAGAACGGCGCAAAATTTCTGACTTATGCGGAGAACCATATCAAAACAGCGATATTCAGATACAACGGAAACAATACCTCCAGTGTACATATCCCGGAATATCTCAAAACGAGAATGCGAAAGCTGGCAGCGTTCAAACAGAGGTACAGAGAAGAATTTAACAAGGAGCCGGAACCGGAAGAAATACAGAGGGCTTTGTGCATTTCAGCCCGTTCCCTCTGCCATCTGGAGAAGATTCTGTTTAACATGAGAACCAGGAGCCTTGATGAATATATATCAGAGGACGGGGACGGCAGCCTTCTTGACTTGCTTTCAACAGACGAAAAGATTGATGAATTAGCCTGTGGAAGCGAGTACCAGAGGGAGCTGCATAATGAGTTGGATGCGGCCCTCCGCATCCTGGATCATAAGACGGCGCTTATGATTCGCTGTACGTACTACCAGGGGAATGGCTATGCCGGTACCGCAAAGGTGTTCGGATGCAGCAGGCAGGCGGTTGACGAACGCATAAAGAAGGGCTTTTACAGGATACTCCATTCAGAGCATCGGGAAAAGCTGGAAAGCTTCATGTGGGAGGGATACCATGTGGCACCTCAGCGCCTGAGTGACTATGCGGATATGGAGGAAATAGAGCATATGGGCAGCGGGCTTCTGCTCTGAGGCAGGTGATGGAAGAATGACATATTTTTATGATTATTTTGCGAGGCAGTACCGGGAGGGCAGAAACGGCAGCCTGATCACTGCCCCTGCTGCCATGTTCGGAAATATAGGGCCGGAGGATGTGCGGAGCTGCAGACTGGTTCTGAAAAATGCGTATGCCAACTATCGCATGGGTAGGAATGTGGAAGAGTTGAGACGGTTGATCGGGGAGTACCGGGAATATGTTTCCTGCTGCCATGACGGACAGGCAAAGAACGGGTATAACGCTTTTATCTATCGGTATATGCTGGAGATTCCGGTGGGCAGCAGGGCGATAGCCGCAAAATTGGGAGTGACAAAGGAAACGGTGTTCAATTATGTCAATAGGTGCTTTGATGAAATGCTGGTGCTTTGCATGGGGGTGCCTGCGGTGGGAAAGCCACCAGGGCATAGGGAGGATGCGGTTCGGATGCTGGTAGACGGCAGCACGCTTTTTTCTTCCATGGCAGGGGATTATGTCTTATGCCTCTTTCCAGGGAAAAGGGAGCGGGCGGCGGTGGAGCAGGGGAGGCGGGCTACCATACGAATTATGGGGCAGCTGGGCGAGGCGGTAGAGGCATATTCTGGATATTGTAATGACGGATATTCTTCCATTGATACCGATATTCGGAAAGCGGAGATATTACGGAAATGTATTGCTGGTATCTCCCCTGCTGCCATCGCTGAAGAATACGGTTGCTGCCAAAGTACGGTTTATGCCGATATCCGGGAGAATGAAAAGAGGCTTGCGGCTATGCTGTTCAGCATAGGGGGAGAATAAGGTGATTTGATTCGTCCTCTGCGTTTTGATGGTACAGGCATAAAAACTATTCCCACGCACGAAAAAGCTGGCAGAGGGGGAAACAGAAGGCAGAGAAAGGAGATTTTGAAGCATGGAGCAGATGAAGCATGGCGCATACAGTGCAGTGTTTATAGACGGCACATACGAAGAGGGACAGCGGATTGTTCCGAGGACGGAAAGAGGCGGACGGGGACATCCAGCGCAAGCCGACAAAGAGGTTATTGCGGTGGATGCCGATATGCAGACGGTATCAGCGAGGGAACTCCACGAAAAGCTTGAAGTCCGGTATGATTTCAGACGGTGGACGGAGTATAATTTCAAGGATTTTTCCGAGGGGATAGATTATTTTGGGGTTCACATAGATGTGAGCGGCAATCAGTACGGCGGGCAGCAGTCCGTTATTGATTACAGGCTTTCGGTAGATATGGCAAAGCATTTGTCTCTTATGAGCAAAACTGAAAAAGGAAAGCTATGCAGGGAATATCTCATTGCCATACAAAAAGCGTGGAACGCACCGGAGCAGGTCATGGCAAGGGCATTGAAGATAGCGGATGAACAGATTAAAAGTCTCCGGAATATGAATAATGCCCTTACGGAGGATGTAAACCGTATGAAACCGAAAGAGGTATTTGCTGATGCGGTGTCTGCTTCCAGGAGTACGATCCTGATAGGAGAGCTTGCAAAACTCCTCCGGCAGAAT
Source organism: uncultured Hungatella sp. (assembly GCA_947089145.1). GTDB lineage: Bacteria > Bacillota > Clostridia > Lachnospirales > Lachnospiraceae > UBA3402. The sequence continues at coordinate 48,050 of CAMUJH010000027.1, forward strand.
GGGATCAATACCGGGGAAAAGCGTCTGTTTGGCTGGATGAGGCAGCAGGGCTTCCTGATCAGCAGGAGGGGAACGGATTACAATATGCCAACGCAGCGGAGCATGGAAATGGGCTTGTTCGAGGTAAAGGAGCGCACCATCAATAATCCAGACGGCAGCGTAAGAATAACCAAAACCACAGTTGTGACCGGCAGAGGGCAGCAGTATTTCATAAACAGGTTTTTGCAGAAGCAGGAGGCAGGGTGATGTTTCCCCTGCTTTTGCTTTCTGGAATTTGTTACATTGTAACATGAAAGTAACATATGGGTAACGCTGCGGTAACATTGTTACCATTGCCATGCCTTATCTGCTGACACCTGTTGTCAATTGACAGCGGATTGCGTACAAATGTACGGCAGATGTACAGGAAAGGTTATCCGATTGTAAGTGTGTTGGAAACAGATTGGAGGATTTCCAATGTACTATGGGACATTCGTCCCTAAAGATAGAGTATAGAGTAAGAGATAGAGAAAGAGAAAACCATCCCCCCGTACCCCCCTGAAGGGGGGACTGCGCTGCGCTAAAAGAATAGATATCTTCTAACAGTAAAAGTTATTTCCTAACAAAGCTGATTTCTCTTTCACGGTTCATGGCAGAATACAGTTGGAGACGAGGGCACTGCTATGGCCATAGAAGATTTTTTTGAGCAGAGGTGCAGTATCTATCATCTTGAAAAGATAGTTGTGGATATGGGCTATGGGATCACAAGCACAAAGTATGGGTATCCTGAGGTTCCGAACATAGAGAATGTGCCGTGTCATTTCAATGTGGAGGCTTCTGCCGGTCTGAACCAGACGGAGGTTGCAAATGAATATCTGTATACAGGAAAGCTGCAGCTGCCAGTTGGAACGGATGTCCGTGTAAATGATATGATTATTGAGAGCAGCACAGGGCTGGAATATTATGCCCAGGTGCCGAGGACAGTCAGGAACCACCATACTATTGTTATGGTGCAGAGGAAAGGGCTGACCTAGGCACCCATATAAGCAGTATCTTTCAATGAGGCATAAATGGAGCAGTGTATTGGAAACGGATAGGGAGCGTTATGGAACGTTCCCTATTTTTGAGCAACAAAAAACGAATAGGGAGCGCCGGCGCCTGCTGGGAAAGCAAACGCTCGCTTTTTAGAAAAACAAAAACAAAACAAATGCAACGTTGCAATCCTCCACGGCTCAAAACAAATAGACGGACGAGAGGGAGCGGAAACCATACAATACCGTATTTTGAGGGCTTTACAACTGCTGCCATCTGCTGGGATCAAAGCGAGCGTTCGCCTTTCCACGGAACGAAAACGAATGGAACGTTAATTGCAACGTTGCAAAAGCCGGAGGGTAGTCTGTTGCACACGGAGAGGCGTCAGATTGACGATTTTGGAGCAGAGACGATTATTTTTATGTTGAGCATGGAAAGAGGGCAGCATGGGGCGATTAGAGGGCATGGGCAAGACTGTATCTGTAGATTTCTATTTTCTTTTTGGGCTTTTTACTGTATGATGGAATAAAAAGCGGAGGGGAGTGATTTTCCATGAAAAGGGAGACTACACCGGTGGAAATTACAGACAGGATTATGGAGTTGTGCAACGGTGCGGTTCCGGGGACGATGCCGGTTTATGTCCCTGTTGAGGCAGCAGGGTGGGGCCTGATGAATGAATGTTTTCCAAATGTCCGCCGGATGATCCAGGAGCATGGCGGGCAGCAGGTCAACGGTTGGGCTGTCTGGCAGTGGGCGAATATCTCGGTAACGCTGGAGGCTCATGCTGTATGGGAAAGCCCGGAGGGGGAGTTGGTGGATATTACGCCCCATGATTGCGGAGAGAGGGAGATCCTTTTCCTGCGTGATGATAAGGTGGTATATTGTGGAAAGCCGATAGGGAGCATCAGGCAGCCGCTTACTGGTTCGCCGCTGGTGGCAGAGCTTATTGAACTGCTGAATGAGCGTGATTGGATTATGTGCGCCTCTGCTGATAAGACATATGTCCTCCCCAAAGAGATGTATCTGAGGATTATGCAGATTCAGGAGATGCTGCATAAGGAAGTGGGCCGGAATGACCCCTGTCCTTGCCAGTCGGGATTGAAGTACAAGAAATGCTGTGGCCGGAGTTGGTAGGCAGCAGGGGAACGCATTGGGGGCTGTGACTTTCAGGTTGCCGTCAATTTGCTGTGAGTGCCATTTCTACCATTGAGAGGGTACTTATTTGGCTGACAGTATAAAAAGACAATAATATATTCTCATAAAGAGGAGGTCAGTGGCATGAAAAAATATTGGAAAGAAATTTTGCTTGGGTTAATATTTGTATTATTTTTTATTCCTTTAAGTATTGCATTTTTGCTTAGATTTGATTTTATCATAACGGATACGTCCAGTGGATGGATTGGTTTTTGGGGGAGCTATTTAGGCGGGATCGTTGGAGGCTTGATTACTTTATATGTATTATTCAGGACATTAAAAGAAAATAGGGAGTTACAAAGGAAAGAACATAAGATTGCTTTCTGCAATGAAATATGTAAACTGTCAGGTGAGATTTGTGGGGCAATAAACAGGGAATGTATCTATATCCTGAAATTTGCAGATAAAAAGAATGGTGATGATAAGGAAGCTCTCTTTAATGCTTTGTTGGCAAAAAACAGAGCATCAGAATTACTGCATATATGTTCCGCGCAGTTGATTTCGAGAATCAAAGATGCGGAATATATTGGCGCAGAGAAACTTATGGACAGGATTGAGCAGTTGGGACAAATGGAAAATGAATTGGATATTAAATTTGTATATACTGCAGATGAAGAAGAGGTATTAAAAAGGACTTGCGATAGGATTAAACCGATATTAGGAGAAATGAGGGAATGGATTGTTGAATTTTTGGAAAATAATGTATGACAATGATTAAGTGCAATAGTTGGAATTTCATAGGCAGTATAAAAGGCATATGCAGCAGCGCATACGCCTTTTCTTTTTGACCATAACTCGAACAGATCAGCGTGGCAATTCCTCCGTCAGCTCGGCAAATAGAGCCTCTGTGCTTCCGGTGAATAAGGAACCGCCGCCGCTTTCCAGTTCCTCCATAGAGGATAGGGGTTTCTGTATTGGTTATTTCTTCTGTGGATATTTCTGCCGCATGGTTATGCCCTCCTGTGGATTGGCTGAATCAGCCTTATCTTGCATGGCCGGCATTAAGCAGCTGCATAAGTCCATCCTGGAGAACCTGGGAGCAGTTTACCCCACGCTTTTCTGCCAGGGTGGCCATCCATGCAGGAAGTGAGACATTTTTACGGACTGCCCTGGTGTCGGTTGCTGCTCGGTATGCGAACGTATCAATGCGGATGATGGAGCAGGTGGCATTTTCTGGAATATCCAGCTTATGCTGGGGAGTGGGAGCCGGGATTTCGTTCCCTTCATCCTCTGCCACAACGAGCCATCCGCTGGCGGCATCGGTAATCATTTCAATGGCATCATCAATACTGCTGCCGGTTGTAATGCATCCGGGAAGATCAGGCACTCTGCAGTAGTATTTGGTTCCGTCCTCATTAGGCACGAATGTTGCGGTATAGATATATTTCATGGTTCAGCCTCCTTTGCTGGTGGAAGGGAGGATTTACCTCCCGCCCTGTTTTGGAAGCTGTAGGTAATCAATAAGTGCGGTCTCCAAAAGACGGGAGTAATTGACCTTCTGCTCCTCGGCGATTCGCTTGAGCCACGCTGGTATGGTAATGTTCGTCTTGATGCGTTCATTGTCTTTTTTCATGCGGAACAGGTCAGGGTGAATGGTTACTGGCATTATGACATTTCCTTCTGTATCCTCTCTTGCCAGTCTCATGGATGGCACCGGGATTTCCTCGTTGTCGCACTCCATGCTGTAAACATGGAGGCTTGCTGCCTCTGATGCCATGCGCAGCGCATCCTCCAGGTCATTCCCGACGCTGACGCATCCAGGCAGATCAGGAAAGTAAATGCTATATGAGCCGTCCGTTGACGGTTCGAAAACAGCAAGATAAGTTAAATTCTGCATGAGTTACGCTCCTTTCTATGAGAACCGCAGGCGGTAGGGCTATTTAAGCCCCGCCTGTTTGTAAATGCTGTTCAGAGTTCCCGGCCTTAAGTCTCCGTTGTGGTTTGGTACTGTGACTTTCCCGGGTTTTGTTGGGTGTTTCAGGCTTATGTGAGAGCCTTCCTGATTGGTGGCGTACCATCCATCTTTCCGAAGCACCTTCAGTATTTCCCGAACTGTCATATCGTGCCCTCCTTATATTACGTATCATACGCCTTTTTTATGCGCATGTCAATGGAAATACTGATAAAATATGCGCATATATGCAAAAGTGAAATCATATTGGGGATAGTATGCGCACCTGCTGCCAGATGATATCATTGACAGCGGAATACAAACAGACGGCAGCAGGAAACATTAGGGAGTCTGCTACTGATTAAAATCACAACTGCAACTTGGAAAAACTAATTTCCAGATTGTCATAAATAATTACTTTGATTGTATCAGAAAAAGAGTAAATAGTAGGGGCTGCGGCCTGCTCCATATCATAGACCAAGATCGTCTGCTTCATCGGATCAACAATCCAGTATTCCCGTACGCCGGCCTTGCGGTATAGGGAAAGCTTTGTATAGTAGTCCATGGCTCTGCTGCCAGGAGACACGATCTCAATGATCCAGTCTGGGGCACCTTTGCAGCCATGTTCATCCAGTTTGCTTTTATCACAGATCACAGATATATCCGGTTCCAGGTATTTGGAATCATCTGCATATAGGAATACGGCAAAAGGAGCTGGAAAGACTTCGCAAGTCCCTCCCTTTGAGCGGATGTGATTCCCTATTTCCAGATGCAAAAATGACAATATCCGCTGGTGTTTGGTGCTGGGTGGCGCCATATAGTAAATCTGACCGTCAATTAGTTCGGCCCTGCTGCCCTCTGGCAGGTTGTAGATATCGTCAATAGTATAGAGCTTTTCCTGTGCTAATGACTTGGACATAAGGTTCTCCTTTCTGGGGGTGGTTATGGGATATTTATTCAAGCAAATTAAATATCTAGTTGGGACAGATTGATAGAAAACCCCTGATAAATACTTACTGGAATGTCGTCAGCAAAGGTATAATTTGAAGCGCTGTCATTTTGAAAATCATAAACAGTGACAAGGTTTCTTTCATGGTCCACGATCCAGTATTCACGAACACCAGCGGTTCGATATTTGAACAATTTTTTGTAATAATCCATCGGGCGGCTGCTGGGGGACACAATTTCAATAATCCAGTCAGGAGCCCCGATGCAACCGTCATCATGAAGCTTGTGAGGATCGCAGATCACGCTGATATCTGGTTCTACATAGTTTTTGTCATTTTCATTGAGAAACACAGCGAATGGAGCGATATAAGGCCGACAGGAACCGCCATTTGATTTGATAAATTCCCGTATGGTTCCGAAAAGTTCCCCGGCAATATCCTGATGCTTTCGGCTGGGAGGTGCCATGAAATAGATCTGTCCATCTATCAGCTCCGCCCGTTTCCCGTCAGGCAGAGCATAAATATCTGCAGTAGTATAGATTTTTTCTTGAACTAGTGCCATAGTAATGCTCCTTTTCGGCTATAAATTTTTTGGATACCTCTGCCACTTTCTCAGCCACACCCGGCTTGTTATTCTCGATAAGGTCAAGCAGAGCTGCAATGTCCTCTTTCAGATGTTGGGCTAGGGTAGCACAGGAGGGTGTTCCGGGAATTTTGGTAAGTTCGTAGATATGCTCTCTCTCCAGATCGGTCAGGTAGTTGCGTATTTCGTCAAGCTCTATGCTGTAACGGTCTTTGATATCCATGGTATTTCTCCAATTCTTCGCTATTGGTAGCGTTTGACAAAGATTATTTAAACTTTTCAAAAATCGGATCAGTGTCCTTTGTATGCCCAGTCCAGTCCGTGAATTCGTCGCTGCCAAAGGTTACGCCCGCTCCCTCGTCAAGAACTACACCGGCATAGGTTTTATCAGAAAGGCTAAGGGTTAAGGCATTGCCATCAATGGTATAAGTTCCGTGATAGCTTTTATAGCTTGTGTCAAGGCCTTGGAAAGTTCCATCATCATAGAATTTCAGGAAATCGAAATCTAGTGTCTTATCTAAAAATGGGCTATTGTTCAGATAGATTTTATCCACAATCGGAATAGGGTTATCCTCTTCGGCTTGGGTACCGGATCCGCATCCTGTAACGGACAGCATTAGCACGAAAAAGAATATGGCAAATAATATTCTTTTTATCTGTCAACCCTCCCCCTTACTGTTCGGCATTGGTAGCAGGAACATACTCAATAATATCGCCTGGTTGGCAATTAAGAGCACAACATATTTTATCAATAACATCCAAAGATACTGCCTTATGTGCTGATATTTTAGACATGGTTGCCGACGATATACCAATTTGCTGACGCAAATCCTCCTTTGTCATAGAGCGACGATTGAGAGTATCTAATAATTTATAATATTTAATCATTACGTGCTACCTCGCTTTCCGGTTTGATATTTCTATTATAGCACATTATGAAAAAAAGTAAATAAAATCTTTAAAAAGTTGAAGAAAAAGCATTGACAACTAAAGAAAAAGGTGTTAATATGCATTTAGAAAGTTAAAGAAAATGACAATAAATAAAAAGATTTTCTTTAACAATCAAAAACAAAACAGGTCAAGAGAAGGTATGCGGAAGTACCGAGAGCGAAACATTCAGCAATCAGTTTGGAGAATGGCTCCATGATATTTTCTGTTTATAGGAATCTGCCTTTTGTAGTAATTCGTGTAATGTTGGCATTGTATAGCTTCCTCCTGCTATTCTGTGCTGCCTGGATGGTTGGGAATATATTCCATTATATCACCTGGCTGGCAGTTGAAAGCCGTACATATTCGCTCTAAAACTTTTGGGGAAATTCCATCGCCTTTTCCCATAGCAGCTATTGTTGTTGGAGAAGCTTTGATTAAAATACGAAAATTTTCCTTGGTCATTTTTTTATCAATAAGTAATTTCCATAATTTGTCATATGAAAAAGCCATGTAACCACCATCCTTTCTGTAATTTATTATAATCGATTTTTCTATAGAATGCAATAATTAATCTACAAAATTATGTAGAAGATCTTTAAATAGGTATTGACATAATATACATAATAGTATAGAATAAATACATAAAAATAAAGAAAAAGGAGAGCAACTGGAAAGCCGAAAGGAAGAATCCAAAGAAAGGAGCGGTGCTAAATGAAACAGATAACCAGAACCAGGAAAGCAGTATGTGCTATGGCCAACGAATTAAGGAAAGCCGGCTATTCTCTGTCCCAGGCATTCAAAAAGGCATGGAGCCGTGTCAAGCTGTCTATGACGGTTCGGGCAGCAGGAACCACCTTTGAGAACCGTCAGGAGCGTTTAGGATTTCTGAAACAGTTTAGGCTGGAAGACTTAAGCGTGACGCTGGAAAAGGAGCCGGATAATAAGTTTGACAGCAACGCAATACGGATCGTGGTCCATATTCACCCGATTTCGAAAAAGACCGTCATTGGATACGTGCCGAACGTGCTTGCAAGAGAATTGTCAAAAGTGATGGATGTGGGGGTTAAGATCAGAGCCAAGATGTTGGGTGTCACTGGCGGCTACAGCTACAAGGAAACCTTGGGGATGCTGATTAATATTGCGATATAGAGAAAAAGCCCTTACCAGAGCGGCCACTCCGGCAGGGGCAAATAACCCGCCAATCTGACAAATGGGGGATGCAGGCAGTATATCACGCCTGCTGCCCTCTGTAAAGGGAGGATGATAAACACATATGAAATTTATCACGGAGACAAATTCTATAGCTTATGCCCAACTCCATGAAATTTTCATCTTGCGGAAGCAGAGAAGCGAACTTTTATCGCCAGGTATAGTGGATGCTATCAGGAAATGGAGTGGTGGTAGCGAAATAGCATGTATCAATTATGGGTGCCAATATGGGATTATTCAAGGCAAGAGATCAGAAAGAGCTAGGAGAAAGAGAGGATTTGAAAGAAATAACGAAAAAACATGGCAGGCGGCAGGGCTGACTTCCCTCCTGTCATTTGCAGAAAGAAAGGAGTGCGGAAGCATGGTAAAGGATTTATTGAATACCTTGAAAGCCCTGGCAGGCAAGCGCCGGGAGATTTCATTGATAGAGGTGAAAGTATGATCCTGACTATGAAGAGGCTATGGACAAGGCTGTGGAGCTGAGGGATCAATATGAGTCCATGGCACTTAAGCCGGAGGACAAAGAAACCATAGATTCTTTGCTGGATTCTTTGGACGAAGTGGAGGTAACACAGGTCAATCTTGCCTATGTGGCAGGGCTGGCAGATTGTCTCCTGATTCTGGAGCGTCTGGATCTCTTTCAGCTATGAGGCAAGAAAGAACAGCAACATAACACATAAACCGGTCACCGCTGATCATGACATTTCAGTGGGCCGGCCGCAGGCGAAAGGAGAAGTGGAGCGTGGGACCGATCGAGATCATCTACAACGGATACATTGAGAAACGGGAGGGCATTGACACGACGGATAACCTTTTGGGGATGATAGGAAGCCTGCTGCCGAACAGCGATAAGATGCAGGACATCCTTGACATGGAATGCCTGCATCTTGCGGAGCTTTCCCAGAAACAGGGGTTCATGGCGGGCTTTGCCTTTGCTATTGAAGTATTCGACCTGGGCCGTGTGGCCAGGCAGGGTAAGGAGGTTGAGGAAATTGCAGGCTAAGGGGACGGCTACGCACCATGCCCCCTGCTGCCAGATCATAGATATCCGGAGCAGGGGCAGCAGGGAGCATGGGAAACTGCAGGCGAAAGCCAGGGGGATTGATGAACGGTTCTATTCTCTGGATGAACGGAGCCAGAGAGCCATCCTTATCCAAATGATTGGATACCTGGAGGCATCCAAGGATCTGATTTCATCCGGAAGGCAGGCGCGGCCTAATGAGATATCGAGGACATTCAGCGTCATGGAAGATATGATAAACGAGGCATGGAAGGGAGGAATGATATAAGATGGAGCAGTATGAGGCATTTAAAAAGGTAAGGGAGGCCAAGGCAAAAGGTGATCTGATCGGCACCATCCATAATTCGGAGGTGTATGAGCTGCTGGGGTTCCATAAGGTGACAACCGAGGGGGAAAAGGAGTCATGGGAGGCTTTCACGGAGGCACTGGAAAGCGTGGCCGGAGATGTGCCTGACAATAAAAGAAACGATGTGGAGGATCGGGTCCAGGACTTTGGGAATGAGAGGGAGGAAACAGGGTTCCGGATTGGTTTCCATATGGCCATGCGTCTTTGCATGGAAGGCATGAATGGGGGTGTGATGATATGAGCGCCCTTATGAAGGAAATAGATACGATTCAGTCCGATATGGCATGCATGGAGGGAATGCTGGAGGCGCTGGCTAAAGGCGCCTATACTGGCATGAGGGTAGAATACATAGGGAACTCCCTGGAGATATTGAGGGATTATTTAGGGCAGAGGGCGGAGCGGCTTGATATGCTCTACTCCCCTATCCTGAAAATGTGGAGGGAAGGGGATGCCGCTGCAGGGAAGTCCCTTTCAGATAAATGTAGCGGATGGGATAGGTTTTCGGCGGATGCCGGGAGGATGGCGCCGCAGAGCAGGGAGGTGGAGGTAGCGTATGGGCGCCTTTCCCCATATCTGGAAAAGCTGTCAGGGAAGCAGCAGGAAGCCTTGTGCCTTGTGATTAGGGACATTGGAGTCGCATCCAGAAGGCAAGGCTTTGCTGAGGGATTCACGGCAGCAGTTAACCGGATACGTGGGGAGGAGGAGACGGATGGATAAGGTCATGTATAATGTGGGGGACATTGCGGAAGATCTCTCGATCCCGCAGGAAGAGGCGGAGAAGCTGCTTAAGGGTCTGTCTGCTCGGATGGAGAACGCTGGGCATCTGACCATACGGGGTATGGTGCCCAGGACATATTATGAGAAACAGAAGGAAGCCGGATTTCTTTTGGATAAACCGGAGGAGCCTGCTGCCAGGACTCCGCTGAATGAAAAGCGGCTGCTAAGCCTGGAGGAATTCTGTGAGTATGCCGGCGGCATTGGGATATGTACCGCAAGGAAACATATCCGAAAGATTGGCGCAGAGATACGGATCGGCGGCAGGTGCCTTGTGGATCGGGTGAAATTCGACCACTGGTGCGATAGTTGCCATTCGCAGAAGTAAGGAGATGGTGTTGAGACTTTCAGATTGGCTCATATTTGGGCGGTAAGGAGAAAAAGGATTTTATCATTGAGAGGCCCAAAACGGCACGACGGGCAAATTAGAGGGCATAGGAGGTAGGATAATCAAAGGGAAAGCGGAGGCTCCCGCCATGCTGCAACATGGGGGAGCCGATAAGGAGCAAAGGTGCATGATAAGGCGCACCAAAGCATTTGTATTATAACTGATTTCCGAGGCATTCACAATATAGATTAGACAGGCGGCCCCTGCTGCCATTTTGCATATTTTTGGAAAGCAATTTGGTGATATGTCAAGAGGAAAATGAAAAAGTTTTTCAGAGAAAAG
>CAMUJH010000028.1 GCA_947089145.1 uncultured Hungatella sp.
TCCCGCAGGATTTTAAGTCCTGTGCGTCTGCCAGTTCCGCCACTGCGGCCTATCCATCATCCTCTGATGGAAAATGGATGGAGATGGATTCGAACCATCGAAGCGCGTCGCAACAGATTTACAGTCTGCCCCCTTTGGCCACTCGGGAACCCATCCATATGACACTGACAAGCGATAACTATCTTATCACAGCTGCGTCAAAAAATCAAGTTTTTTTGTTGGAAACCAGCAAAATTGCGCTGTAAGGTTCCATAGTCAAAGCAGCCATTCCTTCCTCAACTCCGTAGACGCGAAAGCCTGCGTCGTATCCTTCCATATTGGTAGCCACTACCTGGGTCAGGGTATCCTCATCTGAAATACCAAGCTCCCACACCGGCAGCTTTACTTCCCGCTCTCTGTCACTGTTGTTAATTGCCACTATGCACCGGTTGCTGCCTGAAAATCTGCCGTAACTGATAAACTGGTAATCCGCCGCCAGCTGTTTTAAAGATCCTTTTCTCAAGGCAGGACACCATTTATGAAGGAAAATCATATACTTATGAAATTCAATCAGTTCCAGATCCTCCCTGCCCCACGGATACGTTCTGCGGTTATCCGGGTCCGTCCACCCGCATACCCCTGCCTCGTCGCCATAGTACACGGTAGGGGCCCCTGGCCATGTCATCTGGATCACCACCGCCTCCCGAAAGATCCCTTTGTTGATTCCCTGTTCCGCCGCTTCCGAACCTGCCGATCCGATTCGCCCCATAGTCCGGTTGGTTCTGGTAAGAAAACGGCTGTGATCGTGATTGGACAGCTCATTCATGGAAATCTGCACTGACTGAGTCTGCATCCTGCTCATATGGTAAAACATGGAGTGAAAAAACGCATCGCCGTTGCCGTACATATTCTCATTGTACTCATCGCTGTGCTTCTCCATGCCTGTGAGAAACCAGGTTACCGGCTCCATAAATGCGTCATAATTCATAACGGTATCCCACTGATCACCATGAAGCCAGCTGCTGGGATCGCCGTAGTGTTCCGCCAAAATGACGGCGTCCGGGTTAGCCTCCTTTACCGCTTTGCGGAAGTCTCTCCAGAATTTATGGTTATATTCGCTGGTATGCCCCAAATCCGCAGCCACATCAAGGCGCCAGCCGTCCACGCTGAAGGGAGGAGAAACCCATTTTTTTGCTATATTAAGAACATACTCATACAGCTTTTCAGAATCCTCGTAATTCAGTTTGGGAAGCGTATCATGGCCCCACCATCCGTCATAGTGAGGGTTGTTTGGCCATGCGTTCTCGTCATGGAATTTAAAAAAAGAATGGTACGGGCTTTCTTTTGACACATAAGCCCCTGGCTCGTAGCAGTCGCTGTTCTTGTAAATCTGCTCTCTGTCCATCCATTTATTAAAAGAACCGCAGTGATTAAACACGCCGTCCATGATCACCCGCATCCCTCTGCGGTGGACCTCCGCCACAAATCTGGCAAAAAACTCGTCGCTGGCTTTTAAATTCTCCGGATCTGCAGAGCGAAGGCGGTATTTGGATGCCCCCTCATTGCCGGACGCTTCAGGTTCTGTCACGCTGCCTCCGTCTTTTACAATGCATCCGTAGTGAGGATCAATGTGATCATAATCCTGAGTGTCATATTTATGATTGGACGGGGAGACAAACAGAGGGTTAAAATAGATCACTTCCACCCCAAGCCCTTTTATATAATCCAGCTTATCCCAAACTCCCTGCAAATCACCGCCGTAGAAACACCCCACGTCCATAACAGACGGATTTTGATTCCAATCCTTAACCTGGTGCACCGGCCGGCCGATGTACACGTACTCGCAGTCAACCACGTCATTGGAGGTATCTCCATTGCAGAAACGGTCTACAAAAATCTGGTACATTACTGCGCCTTTGACCCACTCCGGCGTATGGAATCCCGGCGTAATGCAGTAGTCAAAGCATTCCTGGGCTTCCGGACACACGCCCAGCCGGTTATAGTAACAGCACTCCTGTCCCTTCACTATCCGAAAATGATACTTTACCGGCCTGTCCGGCACTTCCATTTTATATTCATAATAGTCAAACATGCCGTCAGACTCTGTTTTTGTAAGCGCTGCCTCCTCTGGCATCCCCTCCTCCTGATAATATACATTATCTATATTATCTCTGGCACTCCTGAAACGCAGGGTAACAGCCTGTCCGGCATCCGGTTCCGCCGGAATGCGGTATTCTTCATTCTCATCAGCAAACAAAGCCTGTCTGTTAATAGCATCCTGATTTTCCAACTTCATAAAAGCTTTTTTCCTTCCTGAAAACTGCAAAAACTGCTGCCCTTCTATTCTAAATGATTCCCGCCAATTATACAACCCAAAATTCTGCCAAATAATTTTATTTTCTATTGGGAACTTTCATAGAAACCCCATGAAGCATTTCATACACTGTTTTACAAAACAGACCGCCATGTGACGGCAAAGTAAAAGAGCCAGCGGGGTAGCTGGCTCTTTTAGGAGAAGGTATTTCGTTTCTTATGGGGTGTAGCAAAAACTATATAATGTATTGGGGGGTTACGTCTATTATAATACCATGGGATTTAAAATAATCCAAGAACCAGCATGCACAAACTTACCAAAAACCGTTCTATATTTTTGTGCATATTGTCTTTTTTCAAAACATCCGTTCGAATTCTTCCTGCCCAACCTTCTCTTTTTCCAGAAGTGCTTCCGTACATTTGTGAAGCACATACTCATGTTCGTGGATCATGGCTTTGGCCTTCACATAGCACTGGTCAATGATCTTCTTTACTTCCCTGTCTATCTCGGCTGCAACATCTTCCCCATAGCTTTTCGTATGGCCGATATCCCGCCCGATAAACACCTCGTCGCCTTCTGTCTCATAGTTGATCATGCCGATCTTCTCTGACATGCCATACTTTACCACCATGGATCTTGCCAGAGCAGTAGCCTGCTTAATGTCCTGGGAGGCCCCGGTGGTAATGTCATCCAGAATCAGCTCTTCAGCAATACGCCCGCCCAGAGACACCATAATCGTCTGCAGCATTTTGCCTTTGGTATTGAACATCTCGTCCTTTTCCGGAAGGGGCATGGTATATCCCGCCGCCCCGGTTCCCGTAGGAATAATGGATATGGTATGAACCGGCCCCACCTCCGGCAGCAGATGGAACAGAATCGCATGGCCTGCCTCATGGTATGCCGTAATCCTTTTTTCTTTGTCAGAGATCACCCGGCTGCGTTTCTCGGTACCGATTCCCACCCGGATGAAAGATCGGTCAATATCGTTCTGGCGCACAAAATTCCGCCCCTCTCTGGCTGCAAGAATGGCGGACTCATTGAGAAGGCTCTCCAGGTCGGCTCCTGTAAATCCTGCGGTGGTCCTTGCCACCCGCTCCAGATCCACATCATCCCCCAGCGGTTTATCCTGGGCATGAACCTTTAGAATCTCCTCACGGCCCCTGACATCAGGCCTGCCAACCGTAATCTTTCTGTCAAAGCGTCCCGGACGCAAAATAGCAGGGTCCAAAATATCCACCCGGTTAGTTGCCGCCAGCACAATGATCCCCTCATTGACACCGAATCCGTCCATCTCCACCAGAAGCTGGTTCAGAGTCTGCTCTCTCTCGTCATGGCCGCCTCCCAGGCCGGTTCCCCTCTGCCTTGCCACAGCGTCAATCTCGTCAATAAATACAATACAGGGAGCGTTCTTTTTTGCTTCCTCAAACAGATCCCGGACTCTGGATGCGCCTACGCCCACAAACATCTCCACAAAGTCTGAGCCGGAGATGCTGAAGAAAGGAACTCCTGACTCCCCGGCCACTGCCTTGGCTAACAGAGTCTTGCCGGTTCCCGGAGGCCCCACCAGAAGGATGCCCTTGGGAATCCTTGCCCCCACATTTGTGTACTTCTGCGGATTTCTCAAGAAATCCACCAGCTCCTCCAGATCTTCTTTCTCCTCCCGCAGTCCTGCCACTTTCTTAAAATTATATTTGCTGGCATCCCTGCTGAGTTTTGCCCGGCTCTTCCCGAAATTCATCATCCTGGCGTTGGCCCCTCCTCCGGAAGCTCTGGCATTCATCATCATGAATACCACCACCAGAACCACGCCGGACAGTACAATAGGCACAATCATGGACAACACATAGCTTTCCTGGGGAACATTTCCCATAATGCAGGGAATCCCCTGCTCCATAAGGAACTTCTGCTCCTCCTTCACGTCAGCTACATAGACCACCCATTGCCTGCCGTCCTTCATGGCCAGGGCCAGTTCCCCTGTAGGAGTCTCTTTGTTGGGGCGGATAACCACTGAGGCAACCTGCCCCTCCTGGGCAGCATGTATATAGTCCTGCTGGGTAATGCTTTCCTCCCCCATATTTCCCGTAATGCGGAATACCAGGACCATGACGATCATCATTGCCAGCAAAAGCCCAAGTCCGCTTATTGATTGTCGCTGTCTCAACTAACTGCCTCCTTACTGTTCTACTACTCCAATATATGGAAGATTTCTGTATTTCTGGTCATAGTCCAGACCATATCCCACAACAAACTCATCCGGAATCGTAAAACATGTGTAATCTACCTTTACCTGCTTTTTCACTCTTCTCTCCGGTTTGTCAAGCAATGTGCAGAGACGGATATCTTTTGGCCCTCTCTTGGACAGAATTTCCATCAGATACGACAGAGTGCGGCCCGAGTCAATAATATCCTCCACAATCACCACATGCTTCCCCTCCAGAGGTTCGTCAAGGTCTTTGATGATCTTTACTACTCCGCTGGACTTTGTCCCTGCCCCGTAACTGGACACAGACATAAAGTCCAATGACACCGGAACCGTAAGCCGCTTTGCCAATTCACAGGTAAAGAATACTCCGCCTTTAAGAATGCAGATCAAATGCACCTCTTTCCCTTCGTAATCCTTGCTTATGAGGGCCGCAACTTCACTGATCTTTCTGTTCACATCCTCCTCTGAAATCAGGACACGAATCTTATCTTTCATGTTCTTCTCCTCCATCTGCCTTCACTTGTAAAATTTGTTTTGTTTCCTCTGTTACTTTGTAAAATTCACTGATCCGGCAGCCTACGATCCACAGCACATGATGCCCCTCTGCAAGAAGCAGCATCTCATCCCTTTTTGCTCTGGGAATCTTCTCGTCTATCATAAATGCTTTTATTGTCTTTTTTTTACCGTCTTTCAGGGTAAAATAGTCGCCGGTCTGCCTGGTTCTCACAGATAACGTACCTTTTATTTTATCATAATCAAACCATTTCGTATACGTTTTTTCTGGAATTTTACGGTATTTTTCTCTGAAAACAGAGGCTGGAATGCATTCCATGGAAAAAGAACCGTTATTCAGAAGCGTGCCGGATGGCCTTATGTCCGTTCTCTCTCCCATCTCCAGCCACACGGTGTCATATTCCCTGCAGGCCCTCACTCCATAAGGCAAATCAAAATACCTTCCAGTACCTTTTTCTGCCAGATCCAGCACCTGCTGCACATGGCTGGAAGAGATGTCCTTTCGCAAGCCGCAAAGCTTGCTTATCATTTCCATAACCACATACCCCTGTAAAATATCCGGCAGGCCTGCCACTGTTTTTGCCGCGATGCCCACCCGCCTGTATCCCCCATCTCGGACGTCCGTCCTTCCGTACTCCTGCCACAGCCTTGCAGATTCACATTCAAAATACGCTTCCGCCTGCCGCATCTTTTCCCCTGCTGCCACAATATGCGCCACTGCTTGGGAATTTACCTCTTCGCTGATCAGAGGAATCACCTTGTGGCGCAGCTTATTTCTTGTATACTCGGTAGAAACGTTAGTAGAATCCTGGCAGTAAGGAATTCCCCGCTCCTGCAGATAGGCTTCTATCTCTTTACGTCCGGCACACAAAAGGGGCCGGATAATATTCCCTCTCACTGGCGCCATTCCTCCCGCCCCTTTCAGGCCGCTGCCTCTGAAAAGATTGTGGAGAATGGTTTCCGCCTGGTCTTCCTGATGGTGGGCCACTGCAATCCGGGCTTTGTCACTCTGTCCTGCCGCTTCCATAAAAGCCTGGTAGCGGATTTCTCTTCCCGCCTCCTCAATGCTCAACCCCTGCCGCTTTGCATATGCGGCGGCATCCCGGCAGACCACAAGACAGGGAACCTTCCACTTTTCCGAAAGTTCCCTGACAAACTGCGCGTCTCTGTCTGCTTCCTGCCCCCGAAGCCCATGGTGGACATGAACCGCCTGAATATCCAGTTCAAGCTGCCGGCCAATGGACACCAGAAGGTGGAGAAGGCAGACCGAATCCGCACCTCCCGATACTGCCGCAATCACCCTGCTTCCCCGCTCCAGCATGTTGTGTCTTCGAATATATGCCTCTACTTTTCTTTGCATATTTATCACCTGCTTCTTTTGTCCGGAAGTGCCTCCCAATCCAGTTAAGCCGCTTCTGCTTTTTTCGCCTGGACTGCTAATGCGCCTTCCCAAAATTCCGTTCAATCCCTCACTCGCTATTTCCGCAAGGCGGTACTGGGTGCGCTCCGCCTCCATATTCCTGCCGCCAGGACAGTCATGTCATCCCTGTTCTCCTCAGAAAATGACATGGCAAATTCTAAAACCCGTTCCGCCAGCTCCTGTGGATTCCCGTTTTGGGCTCCCTCCAGATACTCCTTCATGATCTGCTCCTTATTTTCACCTGGCAAGGCTTCCAAAATGCCGTCGCTGACCATAACAACCTGGCTTTCTTCCCACAATTTCCTGGACAGAAGAACCGGCTCCACCTGTTCCAGAACCCCTGCCGGGGTCTGGGCCGCCTCCAGCAGTTCCACCCCGTCTTCATCCAGGACGTAGGTAGCAACTGCGCCCAGCTTCATAACCTCCAGAACACCTGTATATAAATCAATACAGCACAAGTCCACCGTAGCCGGGTGCTGTTCCTCCCCGGCCAGAAGAAGCACCGTATTTACCATCTTCAAGGCAGCTCTTGCCGTATACCCTGCCTCCAAAAGCTGCTCTGCCAGCTCGATAACCTTCTGACTTTCCTTTGCCGCTCTCTCCCCGCTTCCCATGCCGTCTGACAGGCTCATGATCACCTGTCCCGGCATATTCTGGGAAAAAGTGTAATTATCCCCTGACACCGTTTCTCCGCTTTTGGCCGCCCTGGCAACGCCCCACATAACCCGGTACGCCCCTTCCTCAATAAACCGGACCGTGGCAAACTGGCGGTTTATTACTGACCTGCTGTCTTTGGCTGCAGCCCATCCCCGCTTTCCCACAGCCTGTCCTAAAAACTCCCCTGCGTCTTTGGCCATAATGCATCTGCCATTGTTTGTGCGCACGGTAATATATGCCTCTCTGTGCTTATTATCATATTCCAGCATCAGCATATGATCAATTATCATATGATGCCGCAGAAAAGCCTTCCGCACATCCAGCTCTACCTCGGCCGTTACGTCCACCGCCTGCTCCATCTGCCTGGAAAACTCTTCCAGAATCACAGCCAGCTCCCGAAACTGGCTGATAACCGCATCCCTGCTTTCTAAAAAGCGGTTTTTCCAGGTCAGGTTCATGGTAGCCCGCCCCAGATTGCGGTTCAAATGCCCTACATAATCCTCCTGCCGTCCGCAGGTTTCACGAAACAGCCTGGGCATGTCCTCAAAGCTTACATTTCCCTTCTGCTCAAATGCCCTTAACAGATAGTACAGATAATAGCTGTCCTCTTTTTCACTGTCTGAATACAGATTGCATTTGCTGCAGTCGCCGCACACCATTGCTCCGGCCATCTGAAGCGCCGCCAGCCCGTCTTCCCTGCTTAGGCCTCCCCCTATGCTCTTTTCCCTGTCAAAGGCTCTTGCCAGTCCTTCCAGGGAATTTGCCATGTCACTTAGCTTCCTGGCTGTATATACATGGATTCCCGCCATATCCCCATGCGCCTTTTTCCGGTAAAACACAAAAATCCCTCCTGACTTTACATACAGGCTCTCTGCTGCAATGCAGGAAACCCCCGTATGAATTATACACAGTCAAAAGGGAAATATTTGTCAATTCCGGACTGCCTGTCCAAAAAATCTTTCGACAGATTTCGGCAGCATCCGCTGCGCATTCACTGTATCGGCTTAAGGAGAATCTCATCCGGATTCACCAGCCCAAGTTTTTCCTTGGCTACCTTTTCAATATACTCTTTTGTCTGAACATAGATCCTCTGCTCCTCCAGTTCTTCGGCGCGCCTGCTTTCCTGCTCCAGCTGATAATTTAAGTTCTCTTCTTTGATCTGATATGCCAGATCCTTCTCCCTCAAGGTCTCCCCCCGGATATGCATCACCACTGCCATGCTCATTACCACAAATGTAATGCCTATCATAGCCATGCGGTTGCCCAGCCGTTCTTTTCTCTTTCTTACCGATCTTGATCGTCCTGGTTCTCTCATTTCCTCTCCTGCCTGAATCGGTTCCGACGCTTCCTTCCTTTCATTTTAATCCATTCCACAATCTTTTGCAAGCGCTTTAACACTTTTCTGCTTATGGCATACTCATACGCCGCCATTCCCAAGACAACGCCGCCGATGCAGAATCCCCGCAGATTGCCGTCATTTTGCTGGTATAAAAGAGAAAATGTCATAATTGCGCAGTAAAAGCCGCAGAGCAGATCCTCGGCGCCCACCACCCACATTTTGTGAGGACAAATGATACGGAAAAATCTGACACAGTCATATACCATCATAAGCCCTGCCCCGGTACAGATACTCATAAAAAGAAGCTGCGCTTCATAGCGAATACTGATGCTCATGGCTCCCTCCTTACCGGAACAGACGGTTAAAAAGGGATTCTCCTGATTTCCGGTATGATTCATTGGACGAATATACCAGGCTGTCAATGGTCCCGTCCACGTCCACTTCGCCTTTTTCCAGAGTCAGACGGCTTACATGCAGGTCTTTCCCTTTCATTGTCAGAAGCCCCATATCCGTATCCAGTACCACCTGATTCTCATCAAAGGAAACCACGTCCCGAATCCCGCTGGCGCTTAAAGCAGAGCGGTTCTGCATCATCAGTCTGTGGGGCCTTGTGCCTGTCTTTTCCTCCATCAAAAAAGACCTCCCAACATACTTATATCCTTGGTTAAGTATATTAGGGGGTCCGACTGTTTATTCGTCAGATATACCGATAAAGTTCCTTAGCCTCATCTTTCTTCACGGTTTCCTGAACGTCCAAAACTTCTACCTTGACAGAATTGGTCCCGAACTGGATCTCAATCGTATCGCCGGCCTTTATATTCAGGGATGCCTTGGCCGGTTTCCCGTTTACCAGAACACGCCCTGCGTCACAGGCCTCATTGGCCACTGTCCTTCGCTTAATCAAACGCGAAACTTTCAGAAATTTATCCAATCTCATATGTTATACGTTTACCTTGTCCTTCAATGCCTTTCCGGCTTTAAACTTGGGAGACTTGGACGCCGGAATGGTAATGATCTCGTCTGTTCCCGGCTTTTTGCCTTCTCTCTCTTTTCTCTCCACAACCTCAAATGTGCCAAAACCTACTATCTGAATCTTCTCGCCCTTTACCAGTTCATCTGAAACAACATCAACAAAAGCCTTCAGCACTTTCTCTGTGTCCTTTTTGGAGAGTTCTGCTTTCTCGGCCATTGCTGAAATCAATTCTGTCTTATTCATTGAAATCTTCCTCCTAATAACTATGGCAGCCTTTCATGCCACGATTTCACAATCACTCAAATTTGTAGCTTTTTTACTATATCTTTTTTGCCCTGTTTTGTCAAGGTCTTTCGGCCTTTTCCTGTGCTTTTATTGCATTCCACAGATCCAGGCATTCCTCCTGAGAATTGACCTTTACATCGCCGAATACATGGGGATGCCTGCGTATCATTTTCCGACATACGCCGTCAATTACGTCTTCAATGGAAAAGGCGCCTTCTTCCCTGGCAATCTGGCTGTTAAGCATGATCAGCATGAGCACGTCGCCCAGTTCCTCGCACAGATTATCCATATCGTGATTGTCCACTGCGTCAAAAACCTCCTGAGTTTCGTCAGCAAGGCATTTTTTTAGACTTTCATAGGTCTGCTCCCTGTCCCAGGGGCAGCCCTCTTTAGAGCGAAGTTTTTCTATGACGCCGGTTAATTCCTGAAATGTGTACATTGCCTTGTCCTCCTTTGCCTGTGCCATATGCCTTCAAAGCCTCTCAGCTTCAGACAGGGGAAGGCTTTGAACATGCATGTACCAGTATAGCACGTTTTGTATCCGGGGGCAATGTCATTTCGCTTAAACAGGCTTAGGCTTTTGCCTGGAGAACCCATATTTATAAGCTTCCGTCCGACGTCATATCGCCTCCCGCAGGCCTCCGCCTTTTCCACCACCCTTTTTGCAAAGGCCTTGTTAGACGGATAATGCAAATGGGGAAAGCCCATCCAATAATTCTCCCCTTATTACGATCCTCTCAGGCCGCAATCCGTGAACCGCAGCCATAGTATCCCCTTCCCTAAAATCAGCAGCACGCACAGCAGTTCACACAAAATGGCTGCCGCATACATCAGTTTATTGGCACGTTTTATATCTTCAGCATGTCAATAAATATTATGCCGTTTTCCAGGCCCATGCCCTCAGCGGCTTCTTATTGCGCCGGCCCCTTCTCCTCTCTTTTTCCCCACACCATCATCACCGCCAGCAGAAGCGCCGCCGCCAGGATCGCTGCCAGAGGGCTTTTGGTAAAGCCTGCAAAAATAAACGCCGCAAATGCAATAACGCCGTTGACGCAGGCATAGGGAAGCTGCGTCTTCACATGGTCAACTAAATCACACTCCGCCCCTGTGGAAGACAGAATGGTGGTATCTGAAATCGGAGAACAATGGTCGCCGAACAGGCCGCCTGACAAAACCGCGCCGACGGCAATGGCATAGGGAATGCCAAATGCGTGAGCCATGGGAATCGCAAGGGGCATCATAATGGCAAATGTCCCCCAGGAGCTTCCTGTAGAAAATGATACAAATGCCCCAAAGATAAAGATAGCCGCCGGTACCAGACTGGCAGAAAAATTCATATTCTTTAACCCGTTTACAATAAAATCCGCCGTTCCCAGAGCGCTTATCATGCTGCCAAGGGACCAGGCAAGCACCAGCGTCACTGCCACATCCGTCATTCCCTTCATGCCGTCCACGTAGATCTTAAACGTATCACGGAACGTCTTCACTTTATAAACGGCAATAAAGGCCATCAAAACAAGGGCCCCATAAAAATACCCCATGGTCAGAGCCACCCGGAATGCATTTCCATCCACCTTTTGAAAGGGGAATCCCAGCGGCGCCAAGGTAATAAAAAGAGTTGCAAACACTACAAAAATGGGAACAATCACCATGGCTGGCCTTGCGTTGGCTGTCCCATAAGCCTTTTTGCCTTCTTGACTTTCACCTTTAAGTTCCTCCTCAAAGGAATATTCCCGCAGGCCCGCCTCTGTCTCCGCTTTCTTCATCTGGGAAAAGTCCTTCTTTGTAAAAGCCACAAGGGGGATCATAATAATGGCCAAAATGGCATATATCTGAAACGGGATCGCCTCTACAAAGGTGCTGTAGTCTGACTGGGTTATCCCTAAATTCTCAAATTCCGCCTGGATCAGCCCCATAATATATACGCCCCAGCCAATAAACGGAATCAGGATGGCTACAGGAGAAGAGGTGGAGTCCAGAATCCATGCCAGCTTTTCCCTGGAAATTTTCAGTTTGTCAAACAGCGGCCTGAAAACCGGTCCTACTAAAAGAGGCGTTCCCAGATCAGAAAAGAAAATTAAGATCCCGCCCATCCAGGCACAGAGCTGGGCTTTCAGCTTGGTATTTACATATTTATACACGCTTTTGCTGAATGCCTGAGCGCCGCCGGATTTCTCCATAAGTTTAATAAACCCTCCGATGAAGATTACCAGCACAATTACTCCTGCATTATAGGAATCCGTAAGCTGCACAAAGAAATAGTCTCCGATGATTGACTTTGTAGCCAAAAAGGGGTTCCCTCCGGCAAAAATCAAGGTTCCTACAAATCCTCCGCAAAACAGTGACAAAATGACATTTTTGCTCTTGATTGCCATAACTACGGCCACAATTGGCGGCAGTAAGCTTAAAAAACCAAAATCCATCGTTTTCTCCCCCTGTAAACGTTTTTTCCATAATCATACGGACTATTTGGATTTTCGTCAATAGATTTTTTGAATATTTATTCTCTTTTTTTAATTTTTATTCGTCAGATTTCCTGTCTGGCCCTATGCTTTCACTTCTGAATCTGTCCCGAATCCACTGCCCGGACTCGCTTAAATCTGTCTCGCTCCATTGGGAGATCTTCGTACATTCCGGTTTCAGAACACTGCTTTTCTCATTTTTGTTCGCCAGATTCCAACAGCAATAGCTTAGATTGTATTTGTCAATCAGCTCCATCCATTTATCCGTCTGCATGAAATCATTGGCGCCGTTTCCCGAAGCGTCGCACATGCCAAACTCACTGACAAACACAGGAAGCCCTTGTTTTATACATTCCTCCGCCCGGTTTCGAAGCCAGTCCGTGTGAGTTCCCGCATAAAAATGAAGCGCATACATCACATTGTCAAAATCCAGGGGGCTTTTCAATGCCTGATCTATGTCCTGGCTCCATGACGGCGTTCCCACGATGACCACTGCATCCTTATTATGCCTGCGGATAATGGGGATAATCTCATTGGCATAAGATTTTATGTCTTCCCAGCCGGCTCCTGAATTGGGCTCATTGCAGATCTCATATATTACATTATCGTGGTTCTTCCACTTAGCCGCCATCTCGTCAAAGAAAGCGGCAGCTTCCGCCTTATGTATATTGGGATCTCTGTCATTGAGCACATGCCAGTCTACAATGACATACATCCCAAGTTCTGTTGCATAGGCTACCCCGTTTTCTACGGTCTTTTTCAGTTCTTCCTTATTCCCGCCGCTGCAGTATCCTCCGTATTCATCTGTATACATAGCCAGACGTACACAGTTGCTTCCCCAATCATCCCGAAGGGTGCAAAATGTCTCCCTATTCACATACTGAGGAAACCAGCCTATTCCGTGAGTAGACATGCCGAATAACTGATATGGTTCTCCATTGGCGTCTGTCAGATTGGCGCCGTCCACCCGAAGAGCTCCATGAGAGTTTACAGTTGCGTCCGCCTGGGGCGTATTCTCCAAAACCGCCGCCTCTGCTGCCGGAATCCGGCCTGTCTCTGGCACCGCTGCGGCTAAAGCTGCTGCCAGAAGCACTGTTGCCGCCCTTTTAGCTTTCTGTCTCCTCCCTGCCGCCCCATCCCTTTTACTCTGTCCGCTCATTCCTCCCCCAATCTGCCGCCGCATTTAGGGCAATATGCAAAATCCTCTTCTGTCTCATACCCGCAGTTTCTGCAGCTTCGTTTCCTTCCGGCCAATGCCTTCCACTGCTCTCTTTTTCCTGATTTAACAAGGGTTAAATCCGACTGGCTAATCTCTGGTTTTTCTCCGGCAGCCATGCGTTTTCCCACATCACCATTTAACTGATATATGCTATTGCAGCAAGACATTTTCACATAATAACTTCTGCCCCATTTCAGCACCGGGATAAAAAATAAGCTTAAGCTGGTATAGGTCATGTAAACCTGGTACCTGCCGTAACCGCCGCAGATATTGCAGATAACCAGCTGATCGGAAGACAGCTCCTTTTGTCCGGAATTTATTCCAAAAATAAAAAACATATTTTGCACTTCCTTCTCATATTTCTTTTGCCGCTGACTTACATCAAATATTATAATATAATCTCCGGAAAATTACCAGGCTCAGACAAATAAACCGGCGCAGAAACTGTTGAAAACTTTCCTGTCCCGGTTTTTAAATCCCAATTATATAGTGAATAATTTACTTCACATATTTTTCAATCACACATTCATGCCGTTTTGTTTTTTTATTATAGGCAATCCCTACAATTTTCATCGTTGTACTTAAGCATGGATGCAGTCTCATTGTGAATCACAGATATCCCATCAGCTATGGCGTTTCCATTCAGTGTCCAGGTGTTTTTAAGAAGTTGATCAGAGCGGTTCAAAGACTGAATCAGCCCATCCCAGCCAGGCCCGTCTACCGCATTTAAAAATTCCTGAGAAATTTCAGAGGATTAATTTTGCAGGGCAGATTTCCAAGCATTTCTGTAATTGCCTCTTTTAAGCCGTCGAAATTCATATCGATGTAGGCTTTTAACGCCTCATAGGTTTCTGTTCCTGTCCAGTAATTTTTGAGACTTTTCCAGGTCAGTGCACCAACAACAGATTTTGGATTGTAAATGTGACAATCTCCCAGAAGATATCCGTCATACCACTTTTCTATTTCTGCATAGTTCATATTATGTTTTTGGCTTTGGATATAGACTTCTTTAGCTGTAAATCCAAAATATTCATTTAAATCTTTGGGATCTACCATAGAATGGACGTGGATTACGGAACATTTTTTGCCCAGGTGGTGAGTGCCTGTTAAAGATGGGTATGACTATATCGATGGTGATTAAAGAGATTAATATTGCAAAAATTATATCAGCTTATACAAAATGCATAAAAATATTCATACTATACATAATAATTTTACATATTTGCACAAGCGGACAAAAAATCTGCATGAGCGGCATAACCACTTACACTAATAATATGGTAAAATTATAATGATTATTTCGTCAATCCTGGATATCTGGCCGGCGATACTGTGTCAGAATCGGCCGCTTTCTTCTCCGGGAGATTTTGTTGTATAGGAGAGATGGAGCCTGTTTTTGAGCCACAGGGTCCTCAGATTTTACATGTGTTGGCTGGAAGTGTATGATCTGAACATGAGCAGGTGAATTCTGCTGCCCACAGGACGAAGGATGAGCTGCAAAGGCAGATGAGAGATTGCGAGAACACATAACAAGGAAAGAGAGGTATTTACGATGAGACAAATGATGTATGGAATGGGTGAGACAATACTTGGCGGTGTGGTGGGCGGCAGCCTCCTTGGAATTAGCATAGTCACTGTTATTGTCGCTGTGGTATTTGCCTTCTTCTGGTATATCATCCAGGCAGTGGGTTACTGGAAGACTTTCCAAAAAGCCGGGGAGGCCGGATGGAAAGCCATCATTCCTTTTTACAGCACCTATGTGCGGTATAAGCTGACGTGGGATGTGAAATTGTTTTGGATAGCGGTTGTGCTGATGGTGGCGGAGTGGGTTTTACCTCAGGACGGGAATTTTGTGCTGTCCCTTGTGCGGCTGGCGGTTTCCATCGGATATCTGGTTATCAACGTAAAGGCGTTCCACAGATTATCCCGATCCTTTGGACACGGAGTAGGATTTACGGTTGGACTGTTCTTTTTGGAGCCGATTTTTGCATTGATTCTCGGGCTTGACGGGTCCAGATATGAAGGTATACCCCAGTAAGCCTTTATGCGCCCGGCGAAGGATGCGCCACCAGTGGATGAGAGTCAGGCGGGCGCATTTGGCATCCCTGAATTCACGCCGCCTATTCGGCGGCAGGACTTTCAAAGTAAGCCTTCATGCCGCTTTTTCGGCACCGCCATAAATGAAAGAGGGGTTTACTATGAACCCTCCGGGGGATGCACACAAAATGCCAAAAACGGGCATTTTGGCGCCATACGGTCAGCGCAGCATATGCGCAGACCTACCGTGAGGATTCGATACTTTCATAGTAATCTGAGGTGATGTATATGTTGATTTTTATCTGTGATGATGACCGGCAGGAGTTGAAGGCCATGGAGGCCCATCTTGCAAAGGCGGCCGCAGAACTGTCTGCGGATGTGGAAATCGCTGCGTATACCTCCGGGGAATCTCTGGTAAAAGCCGTGGAAGAGGGCGCCTGCCCTGCGCTGGCTGTTCTGGACATCTATATGGAAGGAATGAACGGCGTGGAAACAGGATGCAGCCTGCGCAGGCTGCACCCTGATGTGTTTGTGGCATTCCTCACTGCCAGCCGGGATTTTGCGGTGGATGCCTTTGAACTGGATGCACTGCATTACATGGTGAAACCAGTGACCACGGATATGTTTTGTGCGCTTTTGACCAGGCTTATGGCCCGTATGAACCGCTCTGTGCAGGTGTTGGAGCTGCCCATCGGCAGGGGGGAGAAGGTGCGTTTTCCCATTGAAAAAATTAACCGGATCATCAGCAAGAACCGGGGTGTGGAAATCAGCGTACAGGGGCGCAGCAGCACCTGGCTTCCCTGTCTGTTTCGGGAGGTGGAGGCCAAGCTTCATGATGAACCGGACTTTCTGCACTTGGGCCGGGGCTGTATGGTCAATCTTAACAGTGTGCGGAATATTGATTACGATCTCTGCTACCTGAAAGACGGAGAATCGTTCCTTATCAGCCGCCGGGAGCGGTCGAAAGTGCAGAACTGCTACAGCGATTTTCTCTTTCGGAAGATGAATGCGGCAAAGGAGAACAGCCAATGGTAAAGCCTTTCTTTCTCCTGATGCGGTGGTTTCAGATGATCCCCATAGCCATGCTGATGCTGACCCCTTTTGAGGACAGGCAGCTGCGGGTGAGCCGCAGGGTGGGCCTGCTGCTTTCAGCAGCCTATATGGTTTTTGCCGGCGTGGTGTTGGCCATAGTCAGTCAGATGGTCAGTGTGGACGGGAGGCGGAATATTATTGCCCGGGATCTTTGTCTGGCGGCGGTGCTGGCAGTCTACTTTTTCGGCTGGGCCTGTGCGGTTTGCGCTCCAGCCGCCCAGAAATTCCTTGTGGCAGTGATCATGCTCCATTACGCCGCCGTTCTCAATGCCATGAGCAATGTGTCTGCATATTTCATTTTGGGAAAAAGTTATCTGGAAATCATCAGCGGGGAGGCGGGAAGCCTGACCTTTGATCTCTGTCTTCTGACATCTACTGCCATGACCTGGCCCTTGGTATGGTATTTTCTCCGACACATTCTGCTGGAAAATCTGCCTGGTCTGGATGACCGGCAGGTAAAGCGGGGGCTAAGCTATATGTGCGTGGTCTTTCTTTTGTTCAGTGCGGCCACCTACTATCCGCCTTACGAGATACAGCCGGAGATGTCCATTGTCATTGGGGCTATGACCGTGACAGACATGGTGGCTTACTATATCTTTTTTCAAGAGGTCAGTGCGGCCCGCAGGCAGGAGGCTGCCATCCGCCATCTGGAACTCTACCAGATGCAATATCAGGAGATCAGCAGCCGGGTGGAAGAGGCCAGGCGGCTGCGCCACGATATGCGCCACCATATTATCACTCTGGCAGCACTTAACGCTCAGGGAAAGCAGGGGGAGATTGCAGACTATCTGGAGAAATACGGTGCGGTTTACGGCAGGCTGGAGGAATACAGGATGTGTGGTGACCCGGTGGCGGAGAGCGTTCTGGGGTATTATCTGGCACTGGCCAGGGAAGAGGGGACAAATGTGAACTGCAAGGTAACCTTAAACGCCGGTATCATCGATCCCATGGACATGACAGTGCTCTTGGGCAACTGTCTGGAAAACGCCATGGAGGCTCTGCGCCAGGTTCCCAGGGATAGACGGCGGCTGGACATTGACATTCGAACCAGTGGGGGAGTATTGCTTTTACAGGTTATCAATTCGTGTGACACTTTGAACGATACGGGAGGGGTTACCGGGTGGGAGCATTTTCTTTCCGGCAAGCGCAGGGGTAAAAGAGGACTGGGACTGCAAAGTATTGCAGACAGCGCTCAAAAGTACGGCGGAAACGCCCGGTTTCAGCAGAAGGACGGTCTGTTTACCGTCCAGGTGGTTTTGAACCTTCCGTGACTGCAGAAAAAATTTAATGATGGAGGTAAAATATGTCAATGATACAACTGGAAAAATCCAGGGCAATGAAAGAGTGCGAGAAAGCCCGTATACCGTGGATTGTGGTGGAGGCTGCTGTCTTTGTGGCCATATTTATTCTATTTCAGGCCGCTGCTCAGATCGTGGTGCCGCCTATTTTCTCTGTGGTGGCCCGGGGACTGGATGAGGACGGGATCTATGTGGCGGTGACCATGTTAACCAATCTGATTTTTGTGGTTCTGATTATTGTTCCCATACTTTACTGCATGTTGGTTGAAAAACGTTCCCTTTCGGGTCTGGGATTCTACGGCAATGCCGGGAAATCCGTTTTCGCAGGGATTCTTGCAGGTTTTGGACTGACAGTCCTGGTGGCGGGAATCCAGATTCTTTTGGGAGCGGGGAGTATTGAGTGGGCAGGCACTCTGCCCATTGTTTCAGGTGTCCTGATTTTCCTCACAACGATTATCCAGTCTTCCGGCGAGGAGGTTCTCTGCCGCGGATTCCTGATGAACGGCCTTGCAAGCAAACATTCCTGGGCCTTCGCCGCCTTCGGTAACGCAGTGGTCTTTGGCGCCATTCACCTGGCCAATCCGGGAGTTTCTCCTCTGGCTGTCATCAATGTTACCATTGCGGGCATCTTTTTCTCCGTGATTACCATACGGTATAACCTGTGGGTTTCCTGTGGAGTTCATGCCATGTGGAATTTTTCAGAGGGTTTTATCTTCGGAAGCAGCATAAGCGGCAATGCTGCTCAGATGTCCGCTTTTGCCGTCTCTCCCACCAACAGGCCGGCGTGGCTTACAGGCGGTGAGTTTGGCATCGAGGGGAGTATTGTAGTTACGGTTATTTACATAATCGGCATTGTCCTGATTATGATGATACCGCGGGCTTCCAAAAACAAAGGGAAAGAAAATTAATTGCTGGTCAAAGGGGCTGTGAAAAATGGAGACAGAACCACTCCATTTTTTCACAGCCCCTTTCGCTTTTCCTTTTTAATTCTGCATTTTTCAAGTTTTATGTCATCTGATCCGATTCTCTATCCAGGAAAGCGCATCTCCAATGACCTCGTCCCTGCAGTATTCATTAAAAATCTCATGGAACAGGTTCCCGTAAACTTTCATCTGCTTATCCCTGGAAGCCGCATGTTCAAAGAACTCAAATGTATCCTTCACGCTTACCAGGCCGTCTTTCTCTCCGTGGAGCATAAGCACGGGATAATCGAAGCCCTTCTCCTTTTCCTTGAACCAGTCAAGGCCTGCACAGATGGCGTAGCATAATCCGGTGGTAAATGTCTTGGTATTATACGGATCTTTCCCATACCAGTCTACCACCTCAGCCACAGAGCAGACGCCGCTGCCAAGCTCGTTTGGCAGCTGGGCATGAGGGTCCAGGCCCTTGGGAACACCTGTGATCAGCCCCCCGTTATCATGGGTCAGAGCGCCGCTGGTAACAATGCCCTTCAGTCTCTTATCTGGATATTTAGCTCCATACAAAGCTACCGTAAAGCCCCCCATGCTGTGCCCCATTAAAAATACGGGAATGTCCGGGTTCTCTGCAACAGCCATGTCCACCACCACGTTGGTATCATCTAACAGTTCATTAAAATCTTCATAATAGGTCCGTTCACCCTCTGAACGTCCGTGGCCCCGATGATCAAAACGGTAGGTGGCAATTTGCGCCTTATGGAACATATCAGCCAGATAATCATACCGTCCCTGGTGCTCACACAGCCCATGAACAATCACCAGCGCTGCTCTCGGGTTCTCTGGTATCTCCTTATTCAGATACAGTTTTGTGCCGTCAAATGATGAAAACATCTCTCCCATAGCGTACCCCTCCTTGTGATTTTTATTTCGCCCATTGCTTATATAGACAGTATACACCATTTTTAATAGGAAAGATAGGAGAACCTTGTTTTTTATTCTGCCAAATAGCACTGTCCTGAAAACGACGCCAGGGACAAATCCGCCACTCCGGAAACCAGGTCAATGCTTTTCTCTGTGCTGTTTTCAAGCCCCATCCTGTTTCCTCCGTAGATGTCCCTGTCTGTGTCCATAAGAAGCACCAGCCTGTGCGCCCCCGGTACTTTTACCGTGTAAGGGTTCTGTTCTGTGCCTGAAAAATTGAAGACGAACACAATCCTTTGCTTCTGCCCCTTCCGCTCAAACGCATAGATGCATCTGGATTCCTGATGGCAGTCCAGCCATTGGAAGCCCTCCTGCTCATAATCCTTCTGCCAGAATGCGGGATTCTTTAAGTACAGCCGGTTCAGATCCCTCATAAACCTGAAAAATGCATCATGGACAGGATATTTTAAAATGTCCCAGTCCTGCTCCCTTTTCTCATCCCATTCCCTCATCTGTCCCAGTTCGTTTCCCATGAAGTTCAGTTTTTTCCCCGGATGCCCGTACATATAAAGATAAAAGGCCCGGGCCTGGGGAAACTTCCCTTCATAGTCCCCGTTCATCTTCTGAAGAATAGTAGCCTTTCCGTGGACATTCTCATCATGAGACAGAGGAAGCAGATAATTTTCCTGGTAATAATACTGCATGGAAAATGTCAGCTTGTGATACCGCTCCACTCTCTGTTCCGGCGATGACTGGAAATACGAAAGCGTATCATTCATCCATCCCATATCCCATTTATAATCAAACCCAAGGCCTCCCTCTGAGACTGCCTTTGTAATATCCGGCCGGGCTGTAGAATCTTCCGCAATCAGCACGGAAGAGGGATGCCGCATTTTCAGCCCCTGGTTTAAATTCTGTAAAAACAGCACCGCCCCCTTATTCTCGCCTCTTGCCGGATTGCCCTGCCAGTAAATCATGTTGCTGATAGCATCCATCCGCAGTCCGTCGAAGTGAAACTCTGTCAGCCAGTAGTTGGCCGCTGACTGCAGAAAGCTTCTTACCTCTCCCCTGGAATGCATAAAATTGCAGCTTCCCCATTCGCTTTTCCCTACGTCCTGGTTTGGATATTCGTAAAGGGCAGTACCGTCGTAATTCCAGAGTGCGTAGTCATCTACTGCAAAATGCACAGGTACGAAATCCATAATAACCCCTATATTATGGCTGTGAAGCAGTTTTACCATGTGTTTCAGCTGCTTGGGGGTCCCGTATCTGGACGTGGGACTGAAAAACCCGGTAATCTGATATCCCCAGGATTCATCACTGGGATGTTCCGCAAGGGGCATTATCTCTACAAAGTTATACCCCTGTTCCTTTAAATAGGGAACCAGCTTTTCCCCCAGCTCTTCATAATTGTACCAGTCCTCCGGCTCATCGGAAGGGCGTTTCCATGAGCCGGCATGTATCTCATAGATATTGAAAGGCTTATCCATTCCTGCGCCCCTCTTCTTCATCCACGAGGCGTCATCAAAATCGAATGCTTCCTCCTCACAGATAAATGTGGCTGAATGGGGACGCAGCTCCATGGCAAATCCGTAAGGGTCCGCATGATCGCGGCAGCTGCCATCTGCTCCTGTAATCCGGTATTTGTACATCTGCCCCGGTTTTGCATCCGGGATCAGGCACTCCCAGAAATTTCCGTCGTAGATTTTTCTCATCCCGCTTCCCTGCCAGCTATTAAACTCCCCAATCACATCAATGCTTCTGGCGCCTGGAGCAAATGTGCGGAACACCATGCCAGTTTCCTGGCAGTGGGCACCCAGGTATCTGTATGCATCAAATTCTGTCCCCGTATAAAATCCGTAAAAATCCATATGTTCTCCCCCTGCTTTTATGGTATAATAAGGATAAGAAAGCACACTGATGTGTGCGGCTGAATACCATTATAAAAATAAACCTGCCTTTCGCCTACAGGCAATTTTGTTCAACGGTAGGATAAACAACTTATTTCTGAAATTGTCGGGAGACTGTAGTATGGATTTACGGATTACAAAAACAAAAAAGGCCATTGTCAACGCCTTTCTCTCTCTCCGCGCCAAAAGGCCGCTGGAAAAAATCACTGTCAAAGAATTATGCGAGATAGCCATGATCAATAAATCGACTTTTTATTCTCATTATGCGGATATCTACGAATTATCCGATTTTCTGGAAAATGAAGTGGTTCTGTCTGTCATTCAGTCAATGGATCATCCTGAATACATATGGGAAAACGCCGGTGAATTTGCCAGACAGCTGTTTCTCGGATACCTGTCCCAGGACCGCCTTATTCAAATTCTTTTCTCTGACAGCCGCAGCAGCCTTTTCGTCTCCAAGATTGAACAGTCCGTGAAAGAAATGGTTGCCGAAAAGTATCCTCAGTACTGCCTTGATCCTGTTCAGAACATGGTGCTTACCTACACCATTTACGGCGGTTACTATGCATATATCAAAAGCAGGAATTACGACCAGGAGCAGATACTTTCCGTGCTGGTAAGCCTGACCCAGAATGCCGGGGAGTGGCTTACATCCCTCCGGAACGCATCCAGCCCAAAGCCATGGGAAGCGTAAAAAACAAAGGCACGGCAGAACGCCGTTATTTCACGCCGTTCTGCCGTGCCACTTCTGCTGCCTCCCTGGCAATTTCCAATTCCTCATTGGTCCGTATCACCAGGACATTTACCTTTGATGTTCCCTCTGATATCCGTACAGCCTCTGACTGCTCCCGGTTTTTCAGCTCATCGAGAGTGATTCCCAGAAACTCCAGGTAGCTGCATATTTCCTCTCTGATATCTGAGTCATTCTCCCCAACTCCTGCCGTAAATACAATGTTATCCACGCCGTTCATGGCGGCCGCATAGCTGCCAACATATTTTGCCACTTTGTAAGCAAAAATCTCGCGGGCAAGGGCGGCCTTCTCGTTGTACTTGATCTCCGCATCCTTCAGTTCCCTGAAATCACTGGAATAGTTCTTGGATATCCCCAGCACTCCCGATTCCTGGTTCAGAATAGCCATCACCTGAGGGAAATCCAGATTCTCTTTCTTGGCCAGAAATTCCAGGGCGCCTGGGTCCACATCCCCGCATCGGGTTCCCATAACCAGGCCCTCAAGAGGCGTAAAGCCCATGGAATTGTCTATGACCTTCCCATACTTTACCGCGCTGATGCTGGCCCCGTTCCCTAAATGGCATACGATGGTCTTTACATGTCTTGGGTCCTGTCCCATAAATTCCGCCGCTCTCTGCGACACATATTTGTGGCTGATTCCGTGAAATCCGTAGCGCCGGATCTTATATTTTTCATAGTACCTGTAGGGCAGGCCATAAAGGTATGCCTTAGGCTCCATCGTCTGGTTAAACGCCGTGTCAAACACTCCCACCATCAGCGTACCCGGCATCAGCTTCCTGCAGGCATCTACGCCGATCAGATTCGCCGGATTGTGCAGAGGCGCCAGATCGTTGCACTCTGTCATGGCCTGGATCACTTCATCGGTCACCACCACGGAGCCTGTAAATTTTTCGCCTCCATGAACCAGTCGGTGCCCAATCACGTCGATCTCCCCGAAATCGCTGATGATCCCTTTCCCGGGATCTACCAGCGTATCCAGAAGCGTGTGCACTGCCTGAGTGTGGTTCTCCATAGGAACCGGTTCTTTTATGGATACTCTGTCTGTCTTATAGGTAAAGATTCCGTCTATGCCAATCCGTTCGCAGACTCCTTTGGCAAGCACCTGCTCGCTTTCCGAGTCAATAACCTGGAATTTCAGTGACGAGCTTCCGCTGTTAATTACCAAGATTCTCATCTGTCGCCTCCTGCTGTCTCTTGTAAAGTTCTTTGTTCCTCCGTTTGCACTCATACATGGCCAAGTCCACCTGGTTTATGATTTCCGTCAGAGTCCGCCTCTCTCCCCTTCCGCAAACCTCTGTCACCCCGAAGCTAAAGCCGTGAGTATACTTCCTGTCCCGGTATCCCTGAAATTCTACCATGGCGGCAGTAAGCTTTTCCTCGGCCACTTTTTTAGTAATGTTATTTAAAATCAAGCAGAATTCATCGCCGCCGATCCTTGCAAAGATATCAGTGGTGCGGAAATATCTCTGCACCGTGGAAATAAACCGGCGTATATACTCGTCCCCTTCCCCATGGCCGAACTTGTCATTGACCGTCTTTAAGCAGTCTAGATCCAGATACCCTAAAACCACGTTTTTCCCGTCCCGCAGTACCCTTTCCATATACTCATCAAAATAAACCCGGTTGTAAATTCCTGTCAGAGCATCATGGTAAGCTTTATCCTGCAAAGATCTGGCCTCCATTTTCTCATCCGTAATGTCCATAAGAATGTGGGCGTAAGCCTTCCGCTTTTTCCATTCCAGAGGAAATGTGGTAACCCGATAATAATGGCAGTCTCCGTCATCGACTTCCCATGCATGAAGCTGCTCTTTCTCGCCCCAGCAGAGAATCTCATCCACAAACGGCAGCCTGCTCCCGCAAGTCCTGCAGTATTCTTTGTCATTCACTTCCTCGCACCCCGAGATGCGTTTATTACAGTAAACGATCTTTCTGGTGGCGGCGTCCACTATGATAATCCATTCCCGCTGTTTTCTTGTCAGTTCCAGCAAAAGCTCGTTATAACTGTTGAGAACCTCCGCCTGTTTCTCTATCTCTGCTTTTTCCGCCTTCAGCTGATCCTCCCGCTCTTTCAGCTGAGTGAT
The DNA here is from genome assembly GCA_947089145.1 of uncultured Hungatella sp. Classification (GTDB taxonomy): domain Bacteria; phylum Bacillota; class Clostridia; order Lachnospirales; family Lachnospiraceae; genus UBA3402. The sequence continues at coordinate 24,372 of CAMUJH010000028.1, forward strand.
CATAATGTTGAATGCCTCTGAAAATTCCCCAAGATAAGAAACTTTCTGAGAGTAGTCCCCTTCTGCTACCTGTTTTGCCTGCCAGGTCAGATGATTTAAGCTGGCATGAAGATTTTTCAGATTCATGCACAGAGGGTTGTCTTCTGACGGGGAGATGCCTGAAAGATAACCCTTGGAAAGGTCTGCAGAGTAGGCCCGCATCTCCTCCACCCATTTCTGCAAGGTTTTCAGCCCCTGGCCTAATCTCTCATACGGAGAATCCAGGCTTGCCAAATCCGGCCTCTCAATCTGGGAATCATACAAAATGCTTTTCAAATACTCGAAAAGAATCTGACAATTTCTATTTTCCATGGCTGCTCCTTCACTGCTCACTTACCTCAACACAAAATCTGCACACGCGATCACCTGTAGCCCAACAGTCTGTCTCCAACGCAGTGTACGGCTTTCCTGTATATGTAGTTAATATTCCTGACAGGAATCCTTCGTCGTAGCTGCACACGGTTTCCCCCAGCACAGGAAGTCCGGAACAGTCTGCATCTTCAGATACTGTCAATATAAATCTGCCGGTATCCCGATCCATCTTCTCAACATGCAGTACTCCGATTTTCAATGTCTCCATCTTCTCATGAAGCAGAGCCAGAAATTCGTTGGTTGGCAAAGTGATATCCAGAAAGTTCCTGGCAAAGTATTCCCCTGCCCGAAAACCGGCGCTGCGGAAAATACGCACCTGCTCCTCCTTTCCGAAAGTTTCTTTCAGCTCTTCCCGAAAGGAATTCTCAAAAAGCCGATAAACCGCTACAGGAATCTGGTTCCCCAGATTATGCCGTCCCTCCATGCTGTTTTTCATATAGTCGTCCAATGTTAATGTCTTTTTATAATCAAGAAATATATTCTGAGACATAGAAAACCCCTTTCTCTATATCTTCTCAGTATCTTTCACAGTAGAATATCTCAAACACTCTCTGAAAACATCGCACCATGGCTGCAGGCTATAAGCTGCAGATAAATATAATGCGCTTCCTTGATTATAGCACATTCTGGCCATTGGGAAAAGAATTTCTTTCAATTACCGAAAATTACTGAAAATTAAACAAATCTGTCCTATCCAGTAATTCCTGGACTTTTTCCGGGCTTTCTCCAAAGGATTTTACTGGTGCATCTAAATACTCTGACGCCTCCTGAACCGTAAGCACAGTCTCCCGTTCCATACATCCGTCCTCAGTCTCTGCGGTATAAACCCAGGCGATCTCTCCCAGGTTATCAATAAGAGCCAGCAAAACGCACCCATAGTCTTTCATCCTGGATTCAAATGCGGCACAGCTGCGTACGCTGTCCTCATACCTTAACGTCCATCCATAAGGTTCGGCGGCGGTCTGAAGTTCGTTTTTAAATCCTCCCAACTGCTCCCCTATCTGGAGAATCCCTGCCAGACGGCCATTGGCTGATGCATCACCGATATAAGGATCTTTGGCTTTGTAAAGCTCATTTGCCGTTTTACTAATAAGGGTTCCGTCGCTTTTTACCACGGTTCCTCCTATATCCACCTGTCCTTCCACATCCTCCCTGTCTAAAGTCAGGTTAAACACGCCGTTTCTGTTCCATTTCGAAGCCAGACAAGCGTAAACAATCAGTTTCTGTGTGCCGTCTTTTAGCCGCACCAGCTTATACCTGCTGTATACCGAAGCCGAATCCCAGAATGCGCCGCCTATGTGTATCTGCTTTTCATCCACATCAATATACGTTGTCATATACGCTTCTGACGGAGATCCGATAACAAAAAGCTTTGTACCGATCCCCGCAAAAATCACAAGTACCGATAAGCCTGCCGCGCAGATTATATTGCGTATATTTCTCGACTTTACTGTTTTCAGGTAATTGATCTCTTTCCTGGCTTCCTCTCTGTCTTTGTCCATGGCCCGTCCCATGGCAGCCTTCAATTTCTCATAGCTTTCCCTGCAGTCTGCACAGTTTTCCAAATGCCCCTCTATATCCTGTGCCGTCTGCCGGCTGGTAAGCCCGTCTGCGTACAAAGGCATTAAATCCTTTATTAAATGGCATGGGATCTTACATATCATCTTTCTCTACCTCCTTCATAATGATTTCCTTCCCCCGGTAAAATGTAACCCTGGCCCAGTTTTCGCTTCTGTCCATGATTTCCCCGATCTGCCTGAATCTCAGATTGTCGATTAACCGCAGATACATGGTTTACCGCACAGGATCTTTTTTATCTTTAACTCATAAATTCAAACAGATTCATCTGCCGCCCGCCATTCCATAGGCTGTTTTTTGATCCTGACTTCTCCCGGATCACCGTCTCGTCTGACAGGCATTCCGTAAATACAGAGCTTTCCCCTGATTCGGTCATAATCAATTCTTCCTTTGCCCTTGTGATGCCAACATAAAGAAGCCGCCTTTCTTCCTCCATATCCTTTTCTCTTGCTGCATGCTTTAAGGCGCCGGCCTCCTTATTAGACGGTGCTTTCCCGGTATATTCGAAAGGTATCATCCCCTTTTTCACGCCGTATAATATCACTGCCGGAAATTCCAGCCCTTTCGATCCGTGAAGCGTCATGAGGGTTACCGCATCTGAGGTATAAGTTTTCCCGCCGCACCGCTTTATGTCGCTTTCCTGGCCGAAAGCAATACTATCCAGCATTTCTCCCATGGTTTTATAAAACACTGCGGATGAACCTAATTTTTCCATTGCCGGATTAAGAGAAAAATCCATGTCTTCCTGCCATATGTTTAAAATGCCCTGAGGCTGTCTGCGCCGTATCAGCTTCCTGTATTTGTCCGCCAGCAAGCCATAGGCGCACTGGGAAATATGGTCTTCATCCAGATTCCACAGCAATTTCAGGCACCGTTTCCTTGCAAGCTGGTCCTCATCATCCAGAATGCTTCTGAAAAATGCCAGGCTTCCCTGAACGCAGGGCTCTTTCAGAAAGCTTTCCCTTCCGGTTACCACATAGGGAATCCCCTCCTTTTTCAGGCATTTTTCCAGAAGCTCTGCCTGCCGGTGCGTACGGTAAAGCACTGCAATGTCTTTAAAGCTTCTAGGCGTCCGCTCGCCTGCACAGGAGAATCCCTCCTCCATATCCAGCATATCAATGCCGCCTACAAGGCGGTTGATCTCCTTTGCCACAAAGATGGCTTCTGCCATTTCGCCTGGCGCCTGCACCAGCCGGACCGGAAGACCGGAAGTTTTTACTGGCTCCAGGCCGCCGGAATCTTTCAATATCTCTTGCGCCGCTTTTAGTATCTCCGGAGCAGAGCGGTAATTTTTCCTTAAGCGGATTACCTCTGCCTTCTGTTCCTCTTGGAATTTTCTAAAGCTTTCTGGATCTGCGCCCCGAAATCCATAAATGGCCTGATTGGGATCACCGATCAGAAAAACTTCTCTTCCTCCCCTGCTCCATTCCTGAATTAAACGGTACTGTATTGGACTGATATCCTGAAATTCGTCTACAAGAAGATACGTAAAGGATTTTAGGCTTTCTTTCCTGTTCTCTGCCAATTCCAGAGCTTTTACAAGCAGATCGTCAAAATCAAATACGTGAAACGCAGCAAGCTTTTTGTTATAAAGCTCTGTCGCCTGATCCATATAGGGGAACTCCAAAACTGCCATTTCTTCCAGCAGGCCGGTTTTCTTTCTGGATATAAGCTGCCTTAATTTTTCCGGTTTTTCCTTTATCTCCAGTTCTCTCGCCGTTTCTTCTGCAAGTTCCAGCGCAGTCTCCTCATCCGCCAGAAAGAAATCTTCTCCTATAGCTTTCAGCATCTCATAGCAGAGGCCGTGAATTGTCTTGATGTGAAGGTTTCTTGTATTCTTTTTGCCTCCCAGTTGTTGTTCCAGGCGCTCCTGCATCTCTTTTGCCGCTTTGTTGGTAAATGTAACTGCCGTGATCTCCGATGGTTTAACCCTGCGGTTCTGAAGAAGGTAAAGGATACGGGAAACCAGGGTTTTGGTCTTCCCTGTCCCTGGCCCTGCCACCACAGCTGTTTTGGGAGAGATAGTCCGGACAGCCTGAAGCTGCTCTTCATTGAGCCCTTCTTCTTCCCTGGAGTCCCCCTCCGCTTCTTCTGGCCCGCTCTCCTTCTTTTCTGTCTCATAGGCTGTATAATCCTTCTCTGAAACATGCATCCGACCGCTTTCCCACGTCTGCACACTTGCCTTCTTTTGCGCTCCCAGCCCTCCTGCCATGGCAAACATGTTCATCTGTCCGTCCATGGATTCCAGCTCCGCCGGCTCAAACAGCTTGATAACCCCATACTCTCCGTCAAACCCCGGAAAGCGCTGCACGTCTCCCTGTCTCAGCCTTCTGATTCCCTCGGCCACCAGATACCCTGCCTTCTTTTGGATATCCTCTGCCGGGATCTCTCTTAAAATGGAAAATTCCGTTCCCAGGTTCTCCAGCATGTCCTGGTACTGCTTCTGAACTTTCATGCTTGCCGCCGAATGTCCCGTGGATGCGGCGATCACTTCCGGAAGCGGTACAAGGCTCTCAAAAGGGGTTGCTCCGGCGCGGACAAAACCCTCCTGGCGGTCCGCCAGCAGCTCGATCCGGTGGGAAACTCCCATAGTCAGTTTCCTATTGCATACCGGGCATTTTCCCTGATACATCTGGGCCTCCCTGGGACTTAAACACAGATGGCATTTTCTGTGGCCGTCATAATGGTATTTTCCTTCCTCCGGGAAAAATTCAATGGTCCCTGCCAGGCCCTTTCCCTTCTGAACAGCTTCATACAGGCCTTCATAGGACATGTCAATTTCAAGCAGATTTGCCTCCCGCCCTAATTTTGCCGGGGAGTGGGCGTCAGAGTTGGATATCATCTGAAGGCGGTCCAGCGCCGACACACGCCAGTTCATAGGAGGATCGGAAGAAAGGCCCGTTTCAAAGGCGTGGATGTACGGCGTCAAATCTTCAAAGCACTCCTCTATGGTATCAAAACCGGAAAATGCCCCGAACATGGAAAAATGAGGCGTCCAAATATGAGCCGGAACAAAGATGGCTTTCGGACACAGTTCCAGAGTAATCTCCAGCAGATCCCGGCTGTCCAGCCCCAGAATGGGACGGCCGTCAGAGTGGATATTTCCAATGGTTTCCAGTTTCTGTGACAGCATCTCAGCATCCTTAAGCCCTGGCAGCAAAATTAAATTGTGTACTTTGCGGACTTTCCCATTTTTTTTATAAATCGAACTGATTTCCCCGGAAATTACAAATCTGGGGCGGCAGGCGCCGTCAGCGGCTCTGTCTTTAAGGCGCAAATCGTCCTTTAGTACATACAGCCCTTCTTCAGCAGGCTCCAGCTTTTCACCCAGCTCCTGCCGCCATGCCGGATGGGTAAAGTCTCCGCTTCCCAGCAAACTGATGCCTTTCCGTCTTGCCCAAAGGTCCAAATGCTCTGGCGTGCACTCTCTGCTTGTAGCCCTGGAATATCTGGAATGGATGTGTAAATCTGCAATATACATGTGCATCTACCTGCTTTCTCTAAAAATGTCTGTGCAATCAATTGTTAACTTTATTTTATTTATAGTTGACATTCTTCTCCCTATATGTTATATTCTTTTCCAGGCAAGGACTTTTTCATTCAGGTCCAGGCTCCTTAAAACTCGTTTATTTCAGAAAGGAACATATTATGAAGACCATATCTCCCGCCTCCCAGGCTTCGCCGAAAAGCCGGAGCATTTACACCCAAAATCTGGTTCTGGCAGGTGTTTCAGCCGCTGTTTTGACCGCCATATCCCAGATCTCCATTCCTCTTCCCACCGGAGTGCCGGTTACTATCCAGGTTTTCGGAATCGCATTGATAGGAACCGTTCTGGGATGGAAGCTGGGCTGTATGGCTACCTTGGTGTACATCCTTCTGGGCTGTATGGGACTGCCTGTTTTCTCCAATTTCAGCGGCGGGCTGCAGTGTCTTACGGGAATGACAGGAGGGTATATTCTTGCATGGCCTGTTATGGCTGTGCTTGCAGGAATCCGCATAAAAAGTTCCAGACCGGCAGTATCCCTGTTGTTTTCCATGGTTCTTTCCATCATAGGGCTGATGGCCGTGGAACTGGCAGGGGCTTTCCAGTGGTCGCTTCTCACTTCGGAAATGTCATTTCAGGCTATTGTCGCCTATTCCTTTGTGGCATTTATTCCCAAGGATATCATACTTACGATTCTGGCAGTCCTTACAGGCTTACGAATCCGGAAAGCATTGGTAAAAGCCGGCTCCCTGAAATAGGGACCGGCTTTTTAGCGTTTGATCTTTCTTCAATCCAGTTGTAAAATGATGTCTCCGTCTTTAATACAGTAATTTTTTTCTACTTTTAAAAAGTCTTCCATCCATTTCCTGGTTTCTACGGTTTTCCATGGGCCGCTGTTATACCCGCCTCCCTTATCGTTATCCCACAGCCACTGGGGGGTAGGCCAGAGACAGATTTTCGGAGAAATAACATCATAAAGAGCTTTTCCAACCCCGTTTTGGCCGTGATGAGCCATCTGAACAATATCGGCCTTCAGGGAATCTCCGTTCTCTCTTCCAAGCTGGCTCCCGCCGTCATATGACATATCGCCTAAAAACAGAACCTTTTTGCCCTCCGCTTCCACCATATATGCTATGCTGCTGTTGTTAACCGGATCAGTGCTTAACTCATAGCGATCATTCAACGCGGTTATGTATAGGTTATCTACAACTATCTTGTCATCTTTTCCTACGGAATCATGAAGCTTGTCCTCCGGCATCTTCTCCAATTCTCCCACAATGCGGTCAACCATGTCCGAATCCTCTGGAGAAACCTCCTGATACCAGCTAACCGGCGCAAAAGAATAATAAATTCCATTAATGTCAACTTCATCACTTCTGTTTTTGAGAATATGATACAGGGCTCCTACATGATCGGAATGGGGATGGGTAATAAGCCATGCATCCACGGTTCCCCCATTTTCCCTGATAGTCTCCAAAAGATAATCCCCGTCTGCTTCCCAGCCTCCGTCAACCACAACCAGACTGCCGTTTTCCGATCGTATAACGGAACTGAGCATCTGAGCTCCCCCTTGGCTTGACAGCATGGCCATGGCTGTTCCCTCCAGCACCGGGCACTCTGATTCCTGACTTTTTGTCTCCTCCTCGTCTGTCTCCGGCTCTTCCTGAGAATCAGTCTCCTCTGGCTCTTCCCGGGAATCAGTCTCCTCTGGCTCCTGCAGCTCCTCCTTTTCCTGGGATTCCTGAGGTTCTTCCGAATCCTGGGGCGTCTCCTCTGATGTTTCCGATATCCGGGGTGCCGCCTCCTCTTCCGGCTTTTCCGATACTACTAAAACAGTAGCATTTATACGGGAATCTGAAACCTCTGTTCCCTCAGGGCTTGAAGTGATTACTGCTGAACTTATCATTAGTGAAGCCAAAAGGCTTTTTCCTACGAACATAACGCTCTCCTCTGTCAAAAGTCTTCAACTATTTTATAATATAACACCCCTTTATGTCAAGGATTTCGACAAGAAACGGGTGAACCAGCCAAAAAGCTGGTTCACCCGTTTCTTTCATGCTGTCTAAACCGCTGTATCCCGGCGTTCTGCCATAATCCCCTGCGTCAGGCGGCTATGGCTGTCATCGGCAGCCGTGATGCCCGCAGCCGTATCCTGCACTGCCTGAGGGCATTTGGCAGGAATTATCACAATATCCGCTGCGATGGCTGTAACCGCAGTAATTGTGATCGTCATGAACATGATGGCCTGTCTCGCTGCACCCTTCTACAGTGCAAACCGGATAATATCCCCAGCAGTCATGGCCGTCATGGGTATGATGGCCTGTCTCGCTGCACCCGTCTGCCGTGCAGACCGGATAGCACCCCCAGTAGCCATGACTGTCATGGGTATGATACCCTGTCTCGCTGCACCCGTCTATGGTGCAGGCTAAACTGACCGTATTGGAAGCAGCGACAGTTGCCTGCCTGTGGCTGCCATGTCCGTGTGCAAAAACCGGAGATGCTGCCATTACGGTCATCACCATGGCCGCCGCTGCGGCCGCCATAACTTTTTTCCTCCACATAATCAACAATCCTCCTGAATGTGTGAACCCATTGTGTTTTCCTGATATATCTCTATTATATCGTTTAAAATATAAAATGCAATACCCTATCACCTATGAGCCCATCTTTTTCAGTATTTCCCTCTCCCTGTCATCAAATAAAAGCATCTTATTATACTGGTAGTACCGGCTGCAATTGTATTCCTGCAGAAACTCCACACTGTAAAACCCCGTATTCAGTCCTGTGACAAATACCACCATTTCCTGCCCGCTGCCGAATGCTGCCTCCATAAAGTCAAAGACATGTTCCAGCCTCTGCCCCCACAGTTCAAACAGTCCCTCATATGCCTCATTTTCTCTCTCGAAAATGCGGGAGACTTTCTCCCACACCTGTTCCTCTGTCTGGCAGTGATCTGCCTTTATCTCCTGGACAGTCCGTTCCAGAATCCCCATTACGTCCTGGTACAGATGATCCTCCGCCCGGCTCAACAGTTTTGATTCAAACTTATATTTCCGCTCTGCCTGCATCCCTGCATAGAGCCCCTCCAGATATTCTGCAGGGGAAGCGTACTCAGCTCCATTGGCATCTTCGTTCTCGCCCTGCATCCCTTTCGGTTTCAGACGCCGGAAAATTTTCTGCAGCCGTTCCAAGCGCTTCCCCTTTTCTGACAGCTCCTTAAACCCGCTGTTCAGTCCTGCCAAGAGCAGACTCATAACGCTGAGCCGCTCATCAAATGGAGCCCTCTCCAGCCTTTCATAAATCCCCTGTCCCTGCTTCCCGTCTAAAATCGCCTCAATTTCATAATCTTTCTGATATTTGTAATAAAGTTCCAGATAATTTGCAAAATCCTTGGCAATTAAAGGGTACTGGATATACTGGCAGATAACCTCTCTGTCTGCAGTTTTGTGAAGTTTTTCATACACCTCTATAAGTCTGGACAGATCTTCCCAGCCTCTGGGGGTGGCAAATTGTTTACCGTCCACCGTAGTTTCAATCCGGCAGAAATTCTGTTTTTTTATGTCAAGGTAGGAAACAATGGCAGGATGAATGTTCACCTGCTGGGCATACTCTCTCCATACCTCAAAATCCGCCTCTACAGGGATCATTTTAATCCTGTCCAAGGTGACAATATCAAACTCTCTTACTGACTTGTTATATTCCGGAGGGTTGCCTGCTGCCACAATGATCCATCCCTGAGGAATGCTGTGGCTGCCAAAGGTTTTACACTGAAGAAACTGCAGCATTGCAGGCGCCAGAGTTTCCGACACGCAGTTAATCTCATCAATAAACAGGATGCCTTCCTGAAGCCCCGTGTCCGCAATCTTGTCATATATGGAAGCTACAATTTCGCTCATCGTGTACTCCGTCACGGAGCACCGCCTGGAATCATAAATCCGATCCTGAATAAAAGGCAGGCCAATGGCGCTCTGCCTGGTGTGGTGGGTAATGGTGTAAGATACCAGGCCAATGCGGCATTCCTGGGAAATCTGTTCCATAATCTGCGTCTTCCCCACTCCCGGCGGCCCTATAAGCAGAACCGGCCGCTGCCTGATGGGGGGAATCTCATACGCTCCATATCTGTCACGCAGCAAATATGCTTCAATGGTATTCTTTATTTCTTCCTTGGCCCGCTTAATATTCAAAACTTAATTTTCCTCCCTCATTTTCTCCAAATTCCTTACTGCCATCCAAAATCAGTTTCATGGCCCAGGTGGGAACCGACACATCCTCGTACTGATCCTGAATAAACACAAAAGCCGTATCGTATGGCGGCATTTTCACCGGATAAATCCCTTTCCCGTCAGTAAAATACAGCAGTCCCCGCAGCCTTGTAAACTGCCCCTGTTTTTTCAGGCCGGCCACATATTCAAATGCAGGCCGGAAATCCGTTCCTCCGTTTCCTTTTATGGTAAAATTCTTCATATATTCTTCCATCTGCCTTTTATCCGTAATCACCACATCAGAGCGAACCTGATCATCGCACTGAATAATATGGACATTGATCTTTCTGAAATAGCTTTCGCTTTCACTTAAAACCCCATACGTTTCCTCCAGAAAGCGTCTTACCAGCTGGCCGGAACAGGACATGGAAGTGTCAATAACCAATACAAAATCCTCAATCCGGTGCACCTCTTTTGATTCCAGGGGTTCGATCAGCGGCATGTTCCCGTACATGTTCAGTCCGTAGGTATAATAGATATAGTCAAAGGAATCATGATCTGTCTGCATCTCCTCTTTCATAACAGCAAACTTTCTCAGAAAACGCTTATAATCATAGCGCTCCCTGTTTTCTACCTGAACCTGTTCAAGAAGGCTCTTTTCCTCATGTTCCCCGGAGGGGTCCAGCCCTGCAGACTCCATCTCACTCTGCATCTTTTCCCGGTTGTCTGTCCATCTGTTTTGTCTCGGAACCGGCATGCCCGGCGGCTGCCCTTCGCTCCATTTTTCATGGCTGTCCACATAAAATTCCGCTGCCAGCCGGGCATACTGATTCTCGGTCAGATCCATGTTCTGTAAAGCCCTGTAGATCCCCTCTGCAGTCAGCACCTTCATCTGCTTTTTCAGGCGAAGATACGTTTCTCTGCGGAAAGGCGCCGGCGCCGCATAGACGCACTTTTGGTAAAGCCCGTCAATAATGGATTCCATGGCAATGTCACAGGCCAGGTTCCAGTATGCTTCCCCTCGGCTTCCTTTGGCATCGAGATGGCAGAAAAGGCAGTGCAGCACCATGTGCAGATATGCACGATTTACATAAATCCTTCCCCGGCGGTAAAGGGCACACAAATGATCCGGATTATAGTAAATCACATACCCGTCAGTTCCCAGACCCTTCATAGACGGGTCGGACTCAAATCCCAGGCTGCTTAATGATATATCCAGGAAATGCATATTTAAGTATAATTCGTTTCTGGCGTCATGCAAAATCTGCGTACACAGGTTTACCATGTTCAGTTCTTCCAGCTGCCTGTGTCTGGCAGGGTCAATCATATGCCTGCCCCTCCTTTCTTCAGAGCCCTTGGCCTGGCCTCTACAGCGCAAATCTCCTCCTCTTCACAGCGCCCTGTCTCCCTGCCCTGTTCATCAGCAGGCTTACCGCCGGCATGTTTCCCCTCCGGTTGGCGGTTTCAATGACAATTTTCAAATCTTCTTTTTCATATAAAACATGTTCGGTCAGCCAGGTAAGGTGATCCATATTTTCTCTCCTGACAGCCTGACAGGCGGCTGCCGTCCTATGCTCCTTCAGGTATTCCATATAGCGGCGTTTATATTCTTCTGATAAATGATATGGATGCATGATCCGCCCTAAAGCCAGTTCTGTCACCAGCTCTTCCGGTTCCTGAACCTGGACGTGGGGAAAAAGGCTGTCATATTCCTGAAACTGGAATCGGGTTTGAACAAAAGCATTGCGGTATCTCTGACCGCACCCGTGAGTATTGGTCACCAGAATCCTGGCAGGGGTATTTTCCACTGCCTCCTCAAAAAATTCGGGAAAAATCAGCAGGGCTTTTTCCTCTCCGTCATAGGTTACTGTCAGGGTCTGCCTTAACTCTGCAAGAATCTCTTTCAGGCAGGATTTCTGTGATTCGTCTACATGGACTGTCAGATCTGTCACGCTCTGGCATCCGGTAAACACTCCAGCTCCCCAATCCAACGTTGTGCTGAACAGTTCCACCTTCCTCAGCCTGCTGCAGTTATAAAGCCCGTAAGCCCCTACTTGTTTTAAGCTGGAGGGAAGCCGCAGCTCCTTAAGAACGTCCCCCTTTACTGCGGGCAGTTCTCCTGCTTCTTCCCATGACAGCCTCCGCCCGGATTCTGATATCCAGAACGCCCCTGGATGTCCCATGTCATTGTAATTTTCATGTGCGGAAAACAGATAGGGGGCCAGTGCCGTTACCGGCCTGCTGCCGGCCTGCTCGGGCACGGCTGCCAGGCTGTCTAAGCTTCTGTATTCTAAAATTGTGATTCCCTGCCCTTCCTCTTCACAAAGATATGCCGTATTTACCGCCATAAAACCGTTCCTTTCTGTTCTTCCGCATTTCTATGCCCCATTATAATACTTTTCCCTGTCTTCAACAAGGGCCTCCTGCAGCCGTTGGGGCAAAAATATCTCTCAATGCTGCCACAGCGTGAAAGCTGTACTGTGTCAATTATGCACATAGAGTCTTTGTTCTCCCACATTTTTTTCATAGGAATTCATAAAAATATTGAATAATACAGAAAAAAAGTGTAAACTAAAACTAAATTCCACATATGCCGAAAAAATACATTATATACAGAAGGAGAGCCCCATGGATTTAAACAGTTACATAGCAGCCGAACAAAAACAATCCCTGTCTCCAAATCAGGTTCAGGCCTTAAATATCCTGGCGTTTACCAACCAGGAACTGGAAGACTTTATGGTAAATGAATATCTGGAAAATCCGATGCTGGAAAATGCGGAACGCAAAGAAAATGAAATCATGACAAGCATCGAAAAATTTTCTGACAGCGAAGCGGAAACCGCCTACGCGGATCAGCATCCAGGTAATCCTGACGGGGATGAACCGTACCGAAGAGAATTGTCCGCCAAAAAGGGGAGTTCTGTAAAAGAAAACCTCCTTGGGCAGCTTAACTGGAACGACTACTCCAAACGCCAGTGGAAGATTATGGGGTATCTTATAGACTGCCTGGATGAAAAGGGGTTCTTCAGCCACGATATTGAGGAGCTTTCTGAGACATCCGGATATGGAAAGGAAGAGCTTTCTCAGTGCCTTGCTGTGCTGCGTAAACTGGAGCCTGCGGGAATCTTCTCCCCTAATCTGGCTGAATGCCTTATCAGGCAATTAGAAGAGCGGGCCATTGAGGACGAAACGCTGTTTCTTCTTTTAAGGGAACATCTGGCCCATCTGGTAAGCGGACAGATAGGCGTCATATCCCGAAGCCTTGGGATATCCACCATCCAGGTGAAGGAATACATCCACTTAATCGGAAGCCTGAACCCCCGTCCCATTATGGATATTCAGCGGTCAGAAGCCTCCTACGTAGTGCCGGATATTCTGGTATCCCGGCCTGGAGGAAGATGGGTCGTGGAAATCAATGACCAGTGGATGGGAGATTATAAATACAGTGAGTATTATATTCACATGATGGAGCAGTCCACTGATCCGGAACTGACAGCATATTTTAAGGAACGGCTGGAGCGCGCAAGATTTGTTATCAGCTGCGTGGAACAAAGGAGAAAAACCATTGTCCGCATTGTGGATGCCATCTTGCTGCGGCAGGAGAAATATTTTGAGCTAAAGGGCCCGCTGGCTCCTATGGGGCTGGAAGATATTGCAGAGGACCTGGGGCTCCACGCATCTACCGTAAGCCGCGCCATTAGGGGAAAATACATACAATATAAAAAGACCGTGCCCCTTAAAGCCCTGTTTACATCAGCCGTTTCAAAAGACGGAGAACATGAGGGCATTGCTTCTGTAATGATATCTTAATAAAAAGCGGCTTCCGTCAGTTGTGGAAGCCGCTTTTTATCAGCAGTCTTTTTTCCATCATAATATTTTTTAATACACTACCCGAAACTTCGACTCCTCCACACAGGGAATCTCCGCCACTTCCATATTGTCAATGGAAATAAACTGCTGCCTCTGCAAATCCTGCAGAAACCGTTCAATATTCGTCTCTTCCCCCTGGACTTCCATCTCCACCCGATCATCCCAAAGATTTTTCACCCACCCGGTCAGCTTTCTGGACTGGGCCAGGTAAGTGGCCCGGTAGCGAAACCCTACACCCTGCACCCTGCCGGAAAAATAAATATGCCTTCTTACCTCCATAAGCCGCCTCTCCTTTCTACACCCCCAGATACACCCGTATATTATCCAATACCTTCTTGCTCAAAAGTTCAAATGCCTGTTTCGTCCTCCCCACGGAAGTCCCCATACAGATCACATTTTCTCTCTGAATCAGCTCACCACTCTCATCTCCAATGGCTGCCTCCGTATCACAGCAGTACAGATTATGCCTGCATTCCAGCCATTTGGCCAAAGCGTCTCTGTCAGAAGCCGTGCCAATAGAAGTATTCATCAGGATCTTTTTATTTCCAAGGCATTGAAACTGCTCCTCATGGAGGAGGATCACATTTTTGTTCAGGCAGGTAATGACTACCTGGCTTCCCTCAAGCAGATCATTCAGCGGCAGATACTCCATGCCTGCTGCCTCTCTCTTAGGTTTCCTGGTTCTGCTGTAGTAGGACACCTTAGCTCCCATCATCTGCAGAGCGTCCGCCACCATGCCTCCCGACACGCCCATGCCGATGATTCCCACTGAAAGCCCCGTAAGCTCCAGGGGTTCCTCCTGCCACATGGGGAAGTCAAACCCGTGAAGAATCCGCACCAGCTGGTACAGCACATACTCCACCACGCCCCGGTCCCCGTAATCCCGTATGCCCAGAACCTGAATCCCATGCTCCCTTGCATAGGCAATATCCACGTTGGCGCTGGCCTCCGAATACAGGCTGCAGCACATGCCAACATACCGGACATTGGGACACTGCTCCAGCACGTTTTTTCGAATCTGGGACGTGTAGCTGACCAGAACGCCGTCAGCATCCCCGATTCTCCTCACGATTTCATCCTCATGTTCCGGGATGTCTTCATACAATACTACTTCCTCTGCATACCGCTTCAATTCCTCCTGGGCTGACGGAATCAGGCTTACAGGTTCTATGGCCACTAATTTTTTAAACATATTCATTCTCCTCTCATTTAATCATTATCCACACATGCTGTTTTGCATCATCTGCCTGAACTTAAAACGCATCCCATCCCTTTAAAACATGATCGGCGATACCAGGTTCTGCAGAAGCGCCACCACGCTCCATGCGGCAATGTCGCTGGTTCTGGAATAGACGTCCACCGCGGCCGTCACTCCGTCTATTTCTGCCGTAATCTTATGGTCGTCTCCTTCCATCCCTGGCACGCTGAAAATGTGGAACCGTGTTTTCTCTGTCCCCGCCGTGGCCAGGGATGCGGCCACGGACACATTTACCTTTGTGGGCAAAAGCTTAATGGCCTCTTTCGTGTTCCCGTCAAATACCTTTGACTCCTCCTTATCCTCCAGCAGTTCCTCCCGAAACACGGGAGTATTTTGAAGGGATTTCGGCCCTTTGCGGGTCACCATCTCTGTCTTCACCTGTCCCATCAGGGAAAGGGTCCGAAGCACGTCGAAGCCTCCGATTGCACCGGAAGCAATATGTACCTTTGTGCCGTTGTCCCTGGCTGTATATTTTATCCGGTTATAGAATGCTTCGTCGGCAAAGGCGCCGATGGACAGCACCACCAGGCTGGCCCCGGCTTTTAACACCTTCTCCCCGATGTCTCTCACCAGCTGCACCGAAGCCATCTCCGTCACATAGTCCGGCTTTACGGCCAGCAATTCCTCAATAGTCTCAAATGCCGGACATCCCGCTTTATCCGCCATGGACCGGGCATGTTCCCTGTTTCTTCCAAGGACGCCCACAATCTCGTACTCAGGAAGAAGCCCGTCCCTCCAGGCATCTGTTAAAATGTTTCCCAATTTTCCGCAGCCTGCTATGGCAAGCCGCTTTTTTGCTGATTGTGATTTCATGGTGATTCTCCTTCTGACACTCTAATTCTCAAAATAAAAAACATTCCTGCTCCACCACCTTTTTCTCCTGCAGAATCCGTTCCATCAGCGGCTGGAGCAAAGGCTCCTCCATCCTTTTCATCTTCTCCCAGGCAGACGCCTCCATATCCGTCCCATAACTCAGATACTTCTCATACTGGGCTGTATCCATAAACAGCGGCTTCACCAATGGAAAAATCTCTGTCCGGATATACCGGAAAATCCGCACTCCCCCATAATCCAAGTCCCCGGTGTGATAGTACTCAATCTTTTCTCCCGCCTGTCGCTGCCTTTCAAGAACTCGCTCCAGTCCCACCAGGAACTCCCTCTCCCTGGGAGAGAAAAACCCATGACAGAACAAAATCAGCGTCCCTTTCTCAAATGGCATGGACATATAATTTGCCTTATTCTCCACAGTGATCACCCTGCGAATCCTCTGGACCTGGTCAATCACCCCATATTTCAGTGTCTCCGAGTTTAAAACCGTTCCATAGGGAAACGCCGACAAATCAATGACCTTTTCCCCCAGAATAATCTGCAGCTCCCCTTTTAGTTCCAGTTCCTGAGCATAATTCTCCAAATAAAGCTGAGACAAAATCTCATGTTCGCTCATAGCCTCATCAATCATGGGATGATATTTCCTCCCGATACTGACCACCCTTGATTTCAATACTCTCTCAAACACCTTGGAGCCATTTAGATATTTACTGCTGAACACCCGTATAAACACAGGCTCTCTCAATTTCTCCATGCTGTCAAGACATCGAAACAAAAGCTCCCCATACTTCTCCAAATCACCTGGATACTTTCCTCTGTCAATCTCCCGGAAAACATCCCTGTAGTAAGCCTTCAGCCAGGGCTCCTGGGCCTGCCTTTCATACCTGTCCGCACACTGCCTGGCTCCTTCAAGACGGCTCCGCTTAGACTCCCTGCCAATGACCCGGTAAATCTTAGGCATGTCCCTTAATCCATAAGTCACCTTCTCCATTTCCGAGCCTGCGCAAAACCAGGTAACCCGAATCAGGCCCATCTGTTCCAGCTTTCTGGCCTCCTCTATCAGTTCGCTCTTTCCAACCGCATCATAATCTGACTGCTGAATCTTAAAGCTGCGGTTCCCGTCTGTCTCCTCCCGCCAGTCATTTGCGCTGTTCTCAAATTTATCAATCACCTTGTTAAGCAAATAATACGCAGTCTGCCCATTCCCTTTTTGCACCTCCCTATTTGTTCGTCCCACTTTCTATCCGCCTTCCTTATTTAAGTTCCACATAAACTTTAATATTTGACAATCCTGCTTTTACACCTGCTAATACTAGTACTGCATTGCGGAAATTCCAGTGAATAAAGCACCCGCTGTCTACGCCCTCTGCACGTCTGCAAAGCTAGACGTAGGCACCACTACGCCGTCGCTTTGCAGACGCACAGATCACGCAGACATCTGGCACTTTTTTCACCGTTATTTCCGCAATGCAGTACTAGCCTTCATCATCCTCCAGATTCTCCCTCAGCATCTCAAACTCCTTCTTCTCAAATTCCTGAATAGAAATGGATTTTTTATTGGGATTGGCAAACACAAAAATCTTATCCACCGTCTCCAGATAATTCTGAATCTTGTCATTGGTCGCACTGATAAGAGCCTGGAACCCAAGTCCCCGGATAAGCTGGATACAGCTGGCCACCTTCTCCGCATCCATCTTGGAAAACGCCTCATCAAGAACCACCAGCCGAATGGTAGGATTCCGCACAAGCCCCGGCTTCAGATCAATCTTGTACGCCTGGGCAAAACTGGCAAGCAGAGCCACATAGAGAGGATTCTGCCCCTCCCCGCCGGAGTTTTTCTTGATCATCTTACTCAGCCGAATCTTAATCACCTCGTCCTCATTCTGAATCAGCTGCTGCATATCAAAAGATAGGTAAGTCCGGTAATCTGCGTACCGATCCATGTTCCGCCTGGCCTCCTCCAACTCCTCCGCCAAGGCATTCTCCGGGGGAATAAAAATGCTGATCAAGTCATTGATCATGGCCCCATAATGGTTCTCATGCTCCTGGGTAAACATATTCAGCTGATTATCCAGGCCAATGTCCAGATCCGACGGATTCACCTCCAGCGCCTCATCCATGAACATATCATAATACTGGCCGTCAGGCCCCTTATTTTTCCCGATATAAAACTGATACTTGTCCTTCCCGAAATCCAGCCGGCTGATAATGCGGTTCAGCTCATCCTTCCGCTGCATAGCCTCCTTGATGGCGCTGCGGATCTTGTACATAAAATCATCCTTAAAATGTTCCACCGCTGTCTTTGCCTGCTCCCCGGCCCGAAGCCGAAACTCTTCCAGCCGCTCATCACTCAGATGATCAAGCAGCTCCTGGTACTCCCGGTTGGATTCCGCAGTGGGCGAAAAGTTCCGGTTCTGATACATCCGAAGATAAGAAGTCCGCAGCTCCACCAGCTGGTTCATCTCTTTCTGCCGCTTCTCTTCAGCCCTGGCAAGCTGCCCCAGAAAATCACTCCGCATAACATCATACCTGGGATTTGGCTTCGCATCTAAAATCTTTGCCAGCTCCTCCTCAAACTCCTGGTTGACTGTAAGATTCCTCTCCTTCTCCACCAGAGCCTCATTGAGATTTACCAGAGCCTCCCGCTCCTGCTTCTGATTCCTCTCAAACTCGTCTGCGTTTCTTTCAAGCTGGCGCCGAACTTCTTTCCTCTGGTCACACAGATCTAAAATAGACTGCCGCTCCTGTTTCCACTGCTCCACATTCTGGGACAAAAGTTCTTCCAGCTTTGCCTTCAATTTCTCCTGCTCCGCCCGCTTTCCCTTGAAGGATACCATATCCTTCTTCCACTCCAGATACACCTCTGTGTCCTGGCTCAGGTGCTCCAGCCCCAGAACCCGGGCCGCATCTTTCACAATCTCCTGCTGAGGCTTTGTGGCCTCCTCCATATCCTTCAAACTTTTCTCCAACAGCTTAATCCTCTGGCGCACGCTGCTTTTCCCGATATAGGCGGCCGATGTGTACAGCGCAGGATTTATATGCTGAATGCGGTAATTGTGGTACGACACGCAAGATTTGGTAATGCCGATCCGGTGATTGCGCAGCTCATCCACATCCTGGCACTTCATCACCCTTCCCAGAAGAAAGTTTACATAGGCCTGGGCGTAATCGCTTCTGGCCTCCACCTCCTCCGCCAGGGAGCCTGCCGTCACCGGATGCTTATCTGCCATCACCCGCTCCGTGTCCAGCACCGCCACCCGGTAAAATTTCTCTTTGTCCATCTCCTCATAAATCTTCATGGCTGTGCGGGCATACTTTGGCTCCACGATGACCGAGAGTTTATTATACCCCATATAGCCCTCCGCCGCATTGCGCCATGCCTCATCCCGGATGTCCAGAAGGTCCGCCAGAATCTCCACCCGGACGCTCTTTCCCGTCTCCTGATACAGACGGTTCTGCAAAATGGTCCTGGCCTGCTCCAGCTCCTTTGGATACGCCTTGTTTCCGGCCTTTAGCTGGGCAAGCTCCTCCTGGGCCTGGGCCATTTTCCTGCGCAGATCCCGCACCTGGGCCTGGGCGTCCTGCTGCTGCTTTGTCACATCCCTGCGGACCTCCTCCAGATCCCCTTTCAGCCGCTTTAACTCTTCCTCCGTGATCTTCCCCTGCTCAAAGGCCTCAATATCCCACAGGGTTCGGTTGGACACGCTGTCCTCCTTCTCCCAGGCTTTTAAGAGATTTGCCGTCTGATCCCACCGGGCCTTGCTGTTGCCCAGTCGCTCCACCAGGTCATTTAAAGCCGCAAGCTGCTCCTTCATCTGATCGTATCCAGTCATGGAAATGCGCCGAAGCAGCTCATCCCCCTGTCTGGTCATATGGTCGATCCGCTCCTGTTCCTCCTCTATGGCCTGGACCGCCTTTTTGCCGTTCTCCTCCAGAACCTGGATCTTTGTCTGGCACTCCGCCACCTTCAGCCTGTCCTGCATAATGTCAAGCCTGGCGCTGTAATATCCGAAGGCCTCCATATCCCGCCGGACAGACTCCACCTGCCCGTGCTGGCCGCAGATCTCTTTCAGCTTTTCAATCTCCTGGCAGGTATCCTCAATTTTCTGCCGCATGCGCCCGTACTCCATAACGCTCTGCTGCATATCCTCAATGTGGATATCCTGCTCCATGCAGATATATTCCTTCACAAACTCTTCCAGCTTTATATTCATGCGGAACGGAATGGCCCGCTTAAACAGAAGGGGAAACTTCTCCGAATCCAGCCCTCCAAGGTACACGTCGTACAGCTGCTTGCGGAACCGCTCATTGTGGGAGCCAAAATAGTACTCTTCCTTCTGAAAATTCCCCAGAAGCCACATCTTCACTTCCTCAATGGACATGGCGCGGCCAAAGGGCGCCTTCATTCTGCCGTCATCTCCTGCCGTCTCCCCGGCTGCTCCGGAAATCCTCGCCCCGTCCTCCTGCGCCTTCCTGCCGCTTCCCTCCACCCGGTACTCATGGTCCGGTATAGGCCCCTTGTGCCAGAAAAACATCCTGGAGATCTCATTTGTGGCTGTCTCCACGTCAAACACCACCCCCACGCACTGGCACTCCCCGGTGTCCGTTCTCCGAAGCTCCAGCACAATAGTGGCGGAAAAATTGTTATTTCTCAAATAAGAAAAATTATTGTCCTCCCCGATATTGACCATGCCCCGCAGATACTCAATCAGGTTCCGGTCCGAATCATCAGCGGCCGCCTTGTTAAAAAATCCTCTGCCGTCGGTGTTGGCGTAGAGGACAATCTGCATGGCGTCAATGACCGTGGACTTTCCGCTTCCGGAATGGCCCGTAAAAAAATTAATCCCTTCATGGAAAGACAACGTCTTATGTCTTATGTAATGCCAGTTGTTCAGGCATATTCTGGACAGGGCCTCAAACCTCTGATTCGTCATCTTCCTCATCCCCTTCTGTATAAGTCTCGATCAGCGCCCTCACATCGTCCCCCATCAGCACTACATTGACCGTAGGGTAAATAACCAGACGGCTCTGCCCGTCCATCTCCTCCAGAATGTCCAAAGGCTCAATAAGCTGATACCGTTTCAGCAGCGCAAGGCAGCGGCGGATCTCCGTCACTGACGGCTGCTTTCTCAAAAGCCGGTAGGTACCCAGCTTCTCATGGATCTCCCCCAGGGAAGTTACCGCATTGACCGATGTGGACACTGTAGACATCTGCTCATCGTAAATCAGCTTCAGAATCAGGATATACAGAGTCGCCAGCTTAGGCAGTTTTTCCCCCACCACCTGCTCTCCCCGGATGTAGATAACCCCGATCTGGCTGTTCTCCATTACCTCAATACCCATAATGGCAAAATATGCCTTGATAAACTCCAGGTGCTTGCCGCACTGATAATAGTCCTTGTTAATCTGGTACCGCTTGGTTTTTCTGTCATACCGCCGCTCCAGCAGAAACGTCTGCCTGTAAAGCTGGCCGATAAATTCCGTCACCTTCCGCTGCTCCTCAGGCGGCAGTTCTTCGTAGTAATTTATCATTCGCTGCTCCTTTTTTGTAATATCCGTCTCCACTTGCGATTAAGCCAAAATTCCTTACACCTTTTACTATTTTCCGTCACTTTCTCTGCCTTTTCCTCTCAAACACCAGCTTCGGATACCGGTACCTTCCATTGTCAACCATTTCCACATCCTGTTCCATGACCCGGTATGGGCTGTCCTTTCTCACTGATCCGTCATAAGCCAACACCAGCTTCTCAAAATCCTCCGGCGACGCGATGGTATCCGCTGTCACCTCCAGCCTCCCGTTTTCCATCCTCTCCAGAATAAACTCCTCAATCTGCTTCCTGCTGTACCGGTTCCGAATCCGGTTCAATCTCAAAATCTCCTCCCCGGAAAGTTCTTCTGTCTCCTCCTCAGGAAGCAGCCCCTCCTTAAAATCCTGTTTCAGCCTCCTCCTCTTATAGAGGGACTTCTCCGAAATCACCGTCATCTGGGACAGATTTATGAGAGTGCCTATCCGCTCCGCCTCCCGATCCTGGGCCTCCTTCCCTTCTGCCTCCGACAAGTGGTTTAGAAGCTGAATCACCAGCCCTTTCATGCTGTCCTCCCGATTCAGCAGATAGTTCAGCCTGGTAACCGTTGCCCGGATATACCTGGTATGTTCCCGGTCCATGTTAATGATGCGGTGCTCAATATCATCAAATCCCCGCTCGATCATATCCAGCTGATTCTCCAGCTCCTCCACCTGAATATCCAGCCCCCGCAGACGCTTATTCCGCTCACACACCTGCAAAAGCCACGGGTAATCCTGCCGCATTTCCCCCAGCCATTTCTTAATGTCCGTCTTGTACAAATAAAAATTGTCAGATGTCTTCAAAATATGGTATTTCTTTCTGACAATTTCCTCCACATAACCGTCCAGATGTTCCTTCAGCAAGTCCCCGTAAACCCGCTGTTCCAGAAGGCTTGAAAAAAATTTATCCATGTTGTGAAGCATATCCTGCAGCGTCTTGTTCAGCCGCCTGGTATTAATAAGGGCCGTCTTTAAAAGGGATATGTTGGATCTGGGATCATTTTTAAACGCAAACAAAATCCCGTACACGTTCTGGATATATACCTGTGTCTCATCCTCATCATCCCCCGCCAGATGGGCGAACGCATCCACAAACACCGCCGCATAGTCCGGAATCACGATATTCACCGTCATGGCTCCGTAGTCTTCCACCTTCCTAAGCCATCCTGTCCGCAAAAGCCAGTTGAGAATCCGCGTGGACAGCGGTTCCAGCAAGTCAAAATCATCCTCCGACTCCTCCTGCTCCAAAGTCACCTTCTGCCTGGCAAAATAGTCGCTTAAGGTCTGTATACAAATCTCTCTGCTGAGATAATAATTGCTGTACTGATACTCCTCATTTACCTGCAAAAGCGCATCAATATATATCTGCCGGTTTTGGGAACGAAACAGCCCCCAAAAACTCTCCGGTATCTCCGAAAACTGATTTGCCATATTCCAGCACCTTTCTATATTATAAGGGCGGCTGCCTGATGGCTCTGCCAGCCCTCCTCCCGCATCTTTGCTGAGGGCTACCGCCTGTCTCTATATTTATCTAATATGCCAATAATCCCGGTCCCATACTTCTCAGCCTTCACTTCTCCAAACCCGAACACTGCTTTAAGTTCCTGCCTGTCCGCCGGAAATTTCTCCAGCAAATCCATCATCTGCTTATCATTAAAAACCATATAAGGCTTAATCCCCTCCGCCTGGCTGGTATTCCACCGATAGGATCTTAACTCCTTAATAATCTTCTCCCGCACTTCCTCTTCCAGCCCGCTGTTATATTCATTTATTTTTCTGTCCCTGCCTGCATTTCCGCTTTGCTTTCTGTTCTCATCCGGATTTCCGCATGTCCTCCCATTTCTCCCTGCGCTGCCCTCTCCGGCATATTCCCTGCCGCCATAATGTCCATTTCCATAGCTTCTATTCCCCTGAATCTCTTCCCCGCCTCTGTCCTGGGACCCCTTATGCTCTCTATACTCCTCATACTTTCTCAAATAGTCCGCTTGATTTTCCTGATCCATATCCAGATAAGACTGAGCCCAGTTTCGCATCTCCTTATCCGAAAGTTCCGCCGCCCTGGAATCCCGGTATGTCTCCCTGATAAAATCTACCAGGTGATCCGCCCTGATGACCTGGCTTTTCACCTCTTTTTTCGCATACCTGGCATCCAGCACTGTCCTGGGATTAGCCAATACCACTATGGCGCAATGATCTTCATCAAAGCTTCTGTCCCGCAAAAACCGGCTTAAAAAACCTTTAGACTGCTCCAGCCTCAGCTTTCTCAGCAGCGCCATATGCCGCTGATTCTGGGTAATAGGAGAATAGATCCCTTCCCGCCTTGTCTGCCTTCCAAACTCCATAGTCCTGACAAAAGTCCCCTGATTGTCAATCTCAATGTTTCCATACAGATTCTTGCATTCAATAACAAAGCAAATTTTTCTTGTGACTACCAGATAGTCTATCTGAGACGTCAAATCCCCGTCCCGCAAGTATAAATCGTGGATAATATACATAGGCATGTGACTGTTTTCCAGCTCAAACGCAATATTCTTTTCTCCCAGCATGCCTGCTTCCAGATTTCTTATATCCTGCTTAAGCTTTGCCTTCCCCTCCTCATTGAGCAAAGGCTCCAGTTCCTTAAGCTTTTCCAGCCGTTCCTTTGTCCCGCTGTTTCGTTTCAAAAACACCGGCTCATTCATCTTATTAAAAAAACCCATGTATATGCGATTCCTTTCACGCTTCATCTTTTTCGTATCTTTTATTTTATCATTTCACCAGACGTATTTCAACAAAACATTTCCCGCAGCGAATAAAACGTAAACGAGGACAGAGGTAAAAGAAAAGCCACTGCAAAATAATATTGTTCCGCAATCCATGTTCCTTGAACCAATCATTCTGCAACGGCTTTACTTTTACTCTGTCTTATGTTTTCAAATCTCTTTCCTGTGCCAGGGCATGTCCTCCGCCCACACTGCTTTTTGCGGATTTCTCACTGCCCTGTCCATCAAAATCCAGGCGTATGCATCCTCAAGCGCCTCGGCCAATGGATACGCCTCTTTCCCGGTTTCCAGATACGCTCTCATATCAAGCATCATAGATGCTATGGCATATTCATCCTGAACACTGTCAAGTTCCAGATAAGGATTCCACTGACTGGCAGTCCGCCTTAATTCCTCTGTCTCTATCTCTTTGTATTTCGGATCAAGATACGGCAGAATTGGCTCCGTAACAGGAAGCCCGCCTTCCCCTATGTACCGTAAAACCGTATCATTCCATTCACCGTCCCTTCCCTGCACATTCAAATGCCGGGATCGGATAAATGAGTGGTACTGCACTCCCGAAAAATCATAATATGCTATTTTCCCTATAGCAGATCTGTCTGTCGTAAATTCCATGGCAATGCACGCTCTGTCCCATTGCTTTATACTGCCATCTGTCACGGCCCCATACCTGGAGTCTGTCTGGGTCACCGGGAACTCATACCGTTTTCCCCGCATCTGTACCGGTCCGTCTCCCGGCTTTATGCCCAGCATATGCCGGATCAGGCTGGCTCCGTGATAATCATGGGCAGCTGATAATCTTACTCCGTAGGGTTCCCCCAATTTTCCTTCGTCAATTGCCTTAAGCCCTGCCGCGATAACAGGATATCGGATATACTGCTCCGCAACCTGAATTTTTGCCCCGTATCGTTCCTTTAACTCCCATAAGCCTGCCAATTCATCTGTATTCATCCCTGCCGGCGTCTCGCAGAGAACGGCAAACCCTTTCAGAGCCCAATTTTTTGTTACCTGAAACATGGAGTCTTTGGAGACTGCCGCCACCACAAAGTCCGGCCCCGCCGACTCGCACTCCGCCTCTGACAAAGTAGTCCTAACCCCCTCTTCCCTGGCAATCCGCTCCGCCTTTTTTGCATTCCGGCACAGCATATACTTTAACCGGAACTGCTCCGGAAACTTTTTTGCAATTCTTACAAAAAACATTGCTCTCCATCCGGAGCCAATGATAATAAATGACAGTGGCTTCATCTGCTGAAATCCCTTCCTCTGCCGGCCCGGCAGCTTTTCTATGTTTTCTCTTCATTGTACTTCATTTGCGCAATTGTATCTGTAATTAACCAGCCCGCAGATTGACAGAGACACCACAAAAATCACTGCCAGTGAAGCTCCCGCCGCAGCGGGAATCAGCTTGTGGATGCACAATGCGGCTGCAATATTCAGAATATATATCAGGGAAGCTGCCATAATAATCCCATACAGCCATAAAAGCTCTTTTTGCACGATGTTTTTGATCTGTCCCCCGGTATACCCCATTTTCTTCAGAACAGAAAACTGATTCTTTCTGCCTGCTGTCTCTGAGGCAAACCGGAACATAAGGGAAAAGCCCAGAAGCGGGATGATGCTGAAAAATGACAGCAGGCACAGTGCAAACTCACTTCCTTTATGTATCATCCCTGCTGTCAGGCAGCAGAGAATGTCTGATGTGGCAATAAACAGAATAATGTACAGCTTTGCCATTTTCAAATCTTCCCGGAAAAGCCCCATATAGACCATTTTCTCCCCATCTTCCAGCCATTTATCCATGCTGCCCTTTTCCAGCCATGGAATCACCACTTTGTCAATGGTTCCGCAAAGTCCTAAAAGCCCCGCAGCGCCTAGCGCGATCATCTTCTCCGGCTCTCTGCCGCAGAAATATAAAAGTACTGCGCACCCAAAATAGACTGCGGGATAAAAATACCGCAGGATCTTTGCAGCAAAGAATTTAGGTAACTGCATCTTGATCTTCTGTTCCCCATGGAGCAGGCTGTAAATGCTGTTTCGGTAGGAATAACCCAAGTTCACAAAGGTGCACCAAAAAACCTCAAAGCCAATAATGCAGTATGACAAAATCGCCGGCTGGCTTCCCGAGGCCATTAAAAGCTCCTGTCCTGTCATATAGCGAAATACAAATCTCAGCACCGGAAAGCACAGTCTCCCGGCCGCAATCCCAGCAGGAATGGAAAGCGCCGTAAGGATGCCTGTCTGAAAAATTAGAAACTGTGTCAGCTGCAAATAGGTGCCTCCGCACATAAGTATTACTGCCAGTTCATTGGACTTCTTTTTTACGTAAAAATCATTAGCCATAAATAGTACAAGTATGCACACAATCACATCAAAGGTAGTCAGAAAAGTGGGCAGGTCATTTTTCCCGTAAATATAAGTAACTCCCACAGTTTCTGATAATGAAATATGAAAAAACAGATACATGAACATAGAGGACAGGACAAACACCACCCAGTAACATACTGCCCGATCCAGATCTTTTTTAAGGGATTGAACGGCTTCTTTAAACACTTTTATAATTCCTCTGCAGTCTTTTATGTATAATCTTACACAAACATATTGTTTGACTCGCTGGCATTGATCTCCGTGATTTTCCAGAAATATTCCTTCTGGCTCACATGTCCCTTTTCTATGGTCTGCTCGATCATTCCATCTTTTATGTAAACCATCCGTGATGAATAGGAGGCAATAAGAGGGTCATGGGTCACCATAATAATGGTAACTGCCTGCTCCTTGTTGAGCCTGTCAACCAGTTCCAAAAATTCATTGGCGCTGCGCCGATCCAGATTCCCCGTCGGCTCGTCCGCAATAATAATTTTAGGATTCATAACCAGCGCCCTGCATATGGCTCCCCTCTGCCGCTGTCCGCCGGAACACTCTCTGGGGTATTTGTGCAGGATCTCCTGAATCCCCATTTGCCTGGCCATTGTCTCCACCCGTTGTCTGGCTTCACCCTTCTTCACTTTTGCAAGAGCCAGGGGCATGGCAATATTTTCATAGATAGTATGGGTATCCAGAAGATTAAACTCCTGAAACACAAATCCCAGAGTTCTGCTGCGAAACCGGCCGATCTCATTGGCTGACATCGTGTGAATCTCCACCCCGTCGATGAGAACCTGGCCTTTGGTGGGAAAATCAATGGTAGAAATGTTGTTGATAAATGTGGTCTTCCCGCTTCCGCTGGGCCCCATGATGCATAAAAATTCCCCGGCCCGGGCTGTAAAATTAATATGATGCAAGGCTTCGAATTCATTTTCCTGGCCCAGATTATAAATTTTTGTCAAATTCTTCGTCTCCAAAATCGTCTGCGGCATTCTGCTTTCCTCCCATGCTTCCTAATGTACTCTCGGAGTCTCTCTGTGCCTGATTTTGTGAGATGATTTTTGTCAGATGCGCATAGATTTATAAGGCGTACGTGGAACGTACATTGCTTAAATTTATGCGCATCTGACAAAAAATCAGCCATAAAGGCAGGTGCAGGAGATATTCCGAGAGTACATTCCTATCACTTAGACGGACAAATTCAGCCTTTGCCTTTTCTAAAGGGATACAAGCTTTGTAAGCAGGGCTTGGCACCCTCTGAGTACATCTTGATAGGTAGTTTCAAAGTCCCCGGTATACCAGGGGTCTGCAATATCCCCCGGCGCACCGGTAAAGTCCAACAGCCGGGAGACTTTGTTCTCTGGATCACCTCCCGTAATCCGCAGCATGTTTCGAATATTCCACTGATCCATGCCAATCAAATGATCATATTCTTTATAGTCTTTTTTCGTCATCTGCCTGGCATATTTTCCAGACGTATCAATTCCGTACCGCCGCAGTATGTTCCTGGTTCCGTGGTGAACCGGGTTGCCGATTTCCTCAGTGCTGGTGGCAGCGGAAGCGACAATTATCTCCGGGTAAACAGACGCACCCTTTGATGTCGTTCTTTGTTTTTCTATCATGTCTCTTAGGACGAACTCGGCCATGGGGCTGCGGCAGATATTGCCGTGGCAGACGAAAAGTATTTTTATCATGTTGCTAAAACCTCCGTAAACGCTTGATTTTGCCGTATTTTCAAGGGTTTCAGTTATTTTACATTTTGTTTGTGACAGAGACATTTTTGTTTATTTCGGTATAATTTGGTATAATTCGGCATAGGTTGACAATCATTTGGTCTATAAACTGGTCTAAATTCAATATTTGTAGACCACACTATCCTTCACATACTTTTTCCATCTCTCCACCCAAATCATCAAACTGTAAATGGGTATATGTATTGAGCGTTACACCGATATC
>CAMUJH010000029.1 GCA_947089145.1 uncultured Hungatella sp.
TACCGCCTTTTTTCATATATATGTCAATTTTAGCACAATGTTTTTTATGGTTCAATGGGATTTTTGTGAGACCCGTCTTCCATCAGCAGATCCAGAGTTACTTTTCATGGGGTGGGGAAATTAAGACCAGATTGAAATCTATGTAGCTAATTTGAAAAATTCTATTTCAATCCAGAAAAAGATATGCTATAATAATTTGCTTATTTTCCAAGCCTGAGGTAAAAACCACCGCCTTTTAGGCGATAGAGCTTTAGCGGTATTATCTTAACGTAGAAGAAGTGATATAATTCACCGTGAGGGAGGAATGAAAAATGGCCTATTATAGAAAAGAGAGTCACACAGTATATGATATAAAATATCACTTTGTATGGATAACAAAATACCGGTACCGGGTTTGGAGAGGAGATGTAGCCCTTAGGCTACGAGAATTGTTAAGGCAGGGTTGTGATGTCCATGGGATAAAAATATTGGAAGGAAGCATTCAGCTGGATCATGTACATATGCTGCTGTCATGCTCGACGAATCTTTCACCAAGTGAGATTATGCAGAATTTAAAGGGAAGATCATCTAAAATGTTGCAAGAGGAGTATCCAAATTTGAAAAAGAAGCATTGGGGTCAGCATATGTGGGGAAGGGGATATCTTTGTGGAACCATAGGGGCGGTAGACCAGGAAATGATAGAAGAATATATAAAGAACCAGGGGACAGAAGAAAGCTACGATAATTTTACGATAGGGAAGGAGTAGCTACTTCAGTAGAACTTTAGTAAACTTTCAGTCTAAGGAAAAAGGGCTTTAGCCCGAAAGTGAGTTTCAGTCACATATAAAGGGGCTTTAGCCCCCATCTGCGACTTTCAGTCGCTTAACCGTGGCCTTTAGGTCACATCAATCCACCGGCTTTAGCCGGTGGTAGTTGAATATCTACCTATCTTTACAAGTACGCATATTCTGGAGGACAGGCCGGATGCTACGAGTCAGCAAAACCTGTTCTGATAATCAAAAACGCTCCACACTGTGGAGCGAATTGAAAGGACATTGTTATGGGTGAAATTGTTAAAAGAGATAGTTTGCCAATTGAACAGCAGTCGGAAGAGGCATATCTCTCCATCCGAGGCTATGTCATTGATGCACAGAGACAGGTGTATTCTGCTGTCAATGCTGCGATGGTGACGGCATACTGGAACATCGGCAAGTCGATATACGAAGTTTGCGGTGAGAGCGACCGTGCTGCCTACGGGAAACAGGTCTTGAAGTACATCTCCGAGCGTTTGGCTACGGAATTTGGAAAAGGCTTTAGTGTTCAGGGACTCCGTAATATGCGGCAGTTTTACCTTTCGTTTTCAAAACGCTCCACGCTGAGGAGCGAATTGAGCTGGTCTCACTATCGTCTGCTTATGCGAGTCGAAGATGAAGAGGCCAGGGCTTTTTATGCTGATGAAGCTGTAAAGTCCGGATGGAGTGTCCGTCAGCTTCAAAGGCAGATAAATACCATGTTCTACCATAGGATACTTGCGAGCAAGGATAAAGAGAGTGTGGCTGCGGAAATTCAGACTACGGTTCCTAAGCCGGAATATGAAAAGATCATCAAAGATCCGTATGTTTTGGAATTCCTTGATCTTCCGCAGAATGAGCATTTTTATGAGTCTGAGCTTGAACAGGCATTGATCGGCCATTTGCAAAAGTTCCTCCTGGAGCTTGGGCGAGGTTTCTCGTTCGTTGCCAGACAGAAGCACTTCAACATTGACGGGCGGCACTTCTATATCGACCTCGTTTTTTACAACTACATCTTGAAGTGTTTTGTGCTGATCGACCTGAAGACCGAAGATCTGACACATCAGGATGTCGGACAGATGCAGATGTATGTAAACTACTACACCAGAGAACTTATGAACGAAGGGGACAATCCGCCAATCGGCATTCTTCTTTGCGCAGACAAGAGTGATACGCTTGTCCGCTATACTTTGCCGGAGGATAACACACAGATTTATGCAGCGAAGTATATGCCATACATGCCTACAGAAGAAGAACTCAAGCGTGAACTTAAACTTGATGAGTTCGAGAAGCTGGATTCGGAAGATGAGTAGGAGCAGAAACAATGCACTCAGAATGATAAACGGGGAGAGACCTATGCACGTTTTAATTATCTCCCCATCTTTTAATTATCCTTACACATTTTAATTATTCCGCAGAGGTCGGAGAAGGCAGGCTCGGAATTTACATGGCAGTTAGACAGATTCGCCCGATGCGGCGACATACGGGAAGAAGCACATTCTTTGAAAGTGCCGTAAATACGGACTTTCAAGACACTTCTCGCTCTATAATGCGCAGAAGCGTTCGTATCAAAGACGGTAGGGGAATAGATGCGCTCATCACCGAGGAAAAGACACTCTGGCGGAAAATCAAAACTGATTCTGCTGAACTTCATCTGAAAACGAAAGTGTGTTTTGAAACACAAACTCGACATCATTGTCTTGATTGACTTTTGTGCGAATAAGGAATCCTTCTAAACAAATATTGGGTGAAGAGTTGGTTAGAACAGCAGCTCTTTGAAATTTTCGGTGAAAATATCCTTGACAAATGCCGTCTTGGCTGCTAATGGAATTACTCTCACCTTGGAGTTCATCGTCACCAGGAGAGCTTCTCGTACAGCGGGGTAATCTTGGTTTTCGTCATAGTGACTGCCTCCTTACATGAAATATGCTCTAAATGGGTTCTTTATTAACCATGAGAAAATCTTGTGATTAAGAAGTCATTTAGAGCATATGTTACCGGAATTCCATGGGATTTTTTGATCTTGCCCAGGCGCGCAGCTATACGAAAAATTTTACAGGGGTATATTCCTGCACGTTTTTTACAAATGAGGAGCCGTAGAATTCTTTGAAAATTTCAATGCACTCCTGCTGAGAACAGATTTTCTCTACAAGTCGTGTAGCGTTATTTTCTTCAATCCCAAGCTGAACCACAATGCCGTCGTCACACTGGGTTGCCTGGACATAACGGATATTGTGGCGGATATCCTGAAGGGTCAGGACCAGAAACTGATCACAATCGTCAAACACGTCCTCCAGCCCGTCCTCCACCTGATCCCAGGAAACATTGTGCAGTTCCCCGTTCTGGCTTCCCAGGACTGTAGGGCTTAAACAGGTTACAGTTCCAAAGGTAATATCTGTGGTTGTTGTTTTTTTGGATTTGGGTGAAAAAAGGCTCATAAGTTTTCCTCCTGTAATTGGCAGAATGTTTGGTAATGGCACTATTTTATCATTGCGGCAGAGGGAATGCAAGAACCGGCAGAAACAGTAGAAAAATAGCATGGAGAGTGGTATAGTGGTATTGGCGGCCAGAGCTATGCAGAAAGCCGCAAAAAAGCAGGAATTTTAAATAACAGGGGGATAACAATATGTTTCGGAAATATGACGCAGCGTGTATCATTTTGGCAGCAGGGCTTCTTTTGGGAAGCGGGTGCGGCCAGGCAAGCGGAGGCAGAAAGGAACTGGAGACAGCAGGGACAAGGGAAAACGCAGAAGCGATTTCAGAAATACGAGATGGAAACGAGGAGGAGAGCGGACATAACAGCCAAGAGCCTGATTTGGAAGGCGATACTCAGAAAGAGGAAGAGGATGCAAAAGAGGATGAAAGGGATGGAAATGATGACGGTTCCGCCCTGTCTCCTTTGACCCAGGAAAATGGAAAGACAGTGGATATGAGGGCAGAGTTCGGCGAAGCGTGTATCGGGGATCAGACCTTTCAGGCGGAACTTAGCCAGTACGACGGCAAGGTGTGGTTTGTACCGTTTGCGCCTGAACAGGGAAACCCGGATTTTCGAATCGAATTGATTCAAAACGGAAATGTTTTAGAGCAGCTGACTTCCTATGTTCCCGAAGGGCTGAACGGAGAGTCCTTTGTCAGTCTGGATGCGGTATCGTTTTATGATATAAACTTTGACGGCAATACAGACATACTGCTGATAGAGACTTATGGAAATACCACATTTGCAGCGGTTTATTACGGGTTTGACAGAGACGGGGAGGACTATGAGAGGCATTTTTCCCTTCAGCAGCATCTGTCTGAACAGATATCAGGCAAGACAGGGGAGATGTCAGTTCCGGGGATACGGAAGGCTTTAGGGGATACCAGGAAAAACGGAACATTCTCCAGCTATCAGCAGGCGTATGAGGCGGTGAGCCGTTTTCTGGATGTATGTGATGAGACAGCGGCCTATGATCTGATCTATGTTGACGAGGATGAGGTGCCGGAGCTGGCAGCGGGAGTTGACGGATATTACGCAAGCCTTTATACTTACAGCCAGGGAAAAGTCTATATGCTGATGGACAGGTGGGCTTATGGGGCCATGGGAAATGCAGGATATGAGTATGCTCCGAAAAAGAACAATCTGAGAAACTATAACAGTGATTATGCGGGAGCTGTTGTGTATACAACTTACATGTCAGTAAACAGACAGCATGCGCTGGATACAGAAGCGGAAATTAAAACCGTTAATTTTGACGATGTCAATGGGAACGGGATTCTGGATGAAGAGGAGATGGGGTCTGTAGGGTATTACGGGGTCAGCTATTTATATGGAAAACAGGCGTCATATGAAGAATGTGCCGTCTATGATGCAGGGGAGTATGAGATGATCCGGGGAACCATGAGCTTAGAGGAACTGATAAAAGAATTGGGCGCGGGCTCCTGACAAGCCATCTAGGGTTATATTTTTTAGAAAAATGGGAAAGTCAGAAAGATTTTCCTTGACCCTAAAGCAGCTGTAACCGTTAAAATAATAACATTAAAGAAAAGGAGTACATAAATATGAGCAAGCGTGAAGTTTCAAGAAGAGATTTCTTAAAAGGCACTGCAGCCGGAGCTGCAAGCCTGGCTGTGACAGGGCTTTTGGGAGCCTGCAGCAGCGCCCAGGAGCCGGAGACTGCCACTGCGGCAGAGACTGCGACAGAAGCCACGCAGCCTTCCACAGAACCAGCGGAATCCCAGCAGCCTTTGGAGCCGTACACCTATGCGGATACCATTGGGTGGGATGCGGAGTATGACGTTGTGGTGCTGGGCATCGGCGCATCCGGCTGTGTTGCGGCTAAGACCGCCGCTGACGAGGGGGCAGGCGTTTTGATTGTGGAGAAAATGTCTGAAGCTCATGCCGGAGGAAACTCCAAGGTGTGCGGCCAGCTGTTTGCCTACGGCAACAACGATCCGGAAAGTACCCTCATGTACTATAAAGCCTTGGCAGGAGGCCGTCAGGTTCCGGAAGCCATGCTTAAGACCATTGCCGACGGCGTGGCCGGCATGGCGGACAACCTGGCGGATGCGTTTGAATTTGATTCGTCACAGTTTATGGACTGGACCCCTGTTGCCCCCATTAACAACATGTCACCGGAATATCCGGAACTGCCCGGCAGTGAGAAGATCGGGCTGTGGACCACCCATCAGGGGATCAGCGACAGTTATCTGTATACCAATTTAAAGCAGAGGGTTCTGGACAGAAGCAGCCAGATTGACATCTGGTTTGAATCCCCGGCCCAGGAGCTGATTCAGGACCCTGTATCCAAAACCATTATCGGGGTGAAAGTCTTAAGAGGCGGCAGCGTAAGAAACGTGCGGGCCATAAACGGCGTGGTGGTCTGCACCGGCGGATTTGAGGATGACAAGGAAATGGTGCAGCATTACCTGAACTTGATTGACTATGCCCCTATTGGCGGGCTGTACAACACCGGCGACGGCATTAAGATGTGCCAGAAGGCAGGAGCGGATCTGTGGCATATGAACGCCTATGAGGGAGGCTTCGGCTTAGGAGGAACCAGCTTCTATGTAAACGAAGGAGAAAATGCAAGCCAGATTCAGGTTCTGACCCAGGGGCCTTTGAACACCGGAAGCTGCATTCTTGTGGGAACGGACGGAGAGCGGTTCTTAAATGAATCGGAGGTGGTGCGCCATGGCCATATGTATCATAACGGGCTGTGGGTAAATCCCCATTTCCCGGAAAAGATGTTCCTTTTGTTCGATCAGACACAGTATGAGCTGATTGAAAGCGAAGGCTCTATCCCGGAGCGCTTCCGGGGGGATGTGAAGGGGTTTGACACCATCAGCGAAGCTGCCGAGGCCATAGGCTGTACAAGCCAGCGGCTGACAGAAACCATTGAAGATTACAACTCTTTTGCTAAGAACGGCAAGGACTATGCCTGCAGCCGGAATCCGGAGCATATGAGGGCCTTTGACGGCGCCAAATATTACGTAGTTCAATTGAAGTGCGAAATCCTTAACACCCAGGGAGGCCCCAAGAGAAATGAAAATGCGGAGATTCTGGACACTGACGGCAACCCCATACCTCATCTGTACTCAGCGGGAGAGATGGGCGGCATCACCTGCGAAATGTATCAGGGCGGAACCAATATTGCCGAGTGCATAATCTTCGGACAGATTGCGGGACGCAGCGCCGCTGCCCCCAAGGAAGCCCTTCCGGCCTATGAGAATGCCGTGCCGGTAGCTTCTTCTCCCAAAAAACTTGGAGATGAGACAGATGCAGGGCAGCAGGGGAATACGAATTATGAGACTGGGGACAATGAGTATATTGGAACCGGCACCGGAATGAACGGTTCTGTCACCGTGAAAGTTACTATGGACGGAGACGCTATCGGCTCTGTGGAGGTTTTGGAACACAATGAGACGGACGGCATCGGAACCCTGGCCATTGACCAGATGACCGGAAAATTCGCAGGCCTGTCCACGGCAGAGGAGATTGACGGGGTGGATACGGTTTCTTCCGCTACTATTACGTCAAAGGCTTTGCAGGAAGCGGTTAAGGACGCTTTGTCTCAGGTTAAGTAGGGAAACGGCATAAGAAATACGGGAAAAGTTTAAACCGGGCAATTGTGAAAGGCAGACCAGGCAGCAGCTTCGCCATGGCTTTGGCTTTCGCAGTTGCCTGAAGCTTTAACGGAAGAAAGGAAAGCGTTTTCACATGGGAAAGTATTATATCCATGAGACGGCCCGGCTTCTGGGACTGTCTGATCAGGCTTTGCGGTTTTTTGAGAAAAAAGGGATCATAACGGCGCGGAGAGATGAAAAGGATTACCGCTATTATGATGAAAATGACATCGGCAGGCTGCTGGCCTATCAGAATCTGCGCAGCTGCGGATTTAACATGGAGGAAACGCTGGGGGTATTAAACAGCGGCAGCGAGACATCCGCCGCTGACATCCTTTTGGACAAGATCCAGTCATTGGAACAGGAAGTGCGCCATATGGAGGCGGTTATTGAATATCTGAGGGAGCAGAGAGAAGGGCTTCAAAAATGTTCTGATCGAAAAGTACGGCTGAAGAGGGAGGTGCGCCCTGAGTTTTATGTGATCTCCGCCCGCTCCGGCAGCACCCGGCTGTGGCTGGAGGCCATGCCCATAGTCCGCTCCGCCATGCTGCTGCCAGTCAATCATCGGGACAACCTGGATTTAAACATCCTGTATATCCTGAAAGCCGATGACTGCAGGCGCTATGGCCTGGAGACGCTTTCCAAAGTACCGGAAGCAATGACCTGGAAGCCTCAAATATGCCTTCACGGAAGGTTTTGGCTGAAAGAGGGGCAGCCGGGGGCAAAAGGCGTTATTCAGACGTATCTGGATGATCACGGCATCACCCGGACAGGGCCGGTTTTATTCTATCCATTGTGGAAGGTAGAGGAGGACGGGCAGGAGCTTTCCTGCACGGAAGCCTGGATTCCTGTGGAATAACCGGAGCATGCCTTTGCAAACCGGATATGCTTTTTAAGGCGGAGGGCAATGGGGAAATCAGGCATCCTCCAGCCATGGGATAACTTCCAGAAGGGACGGCAGCACTGCGGCCGTCATGGCGCTAAACGGCTCTCCTGGGACTTTCATGTCAGGAATGCAGATTACGTCAATGCCTGCAGAGTGGGCGGCCTGGATTCCCGCTTCGCTGTCTTCCAGAACCAGGCAGCTTTGGGCAGGTTCCTTTGCCTTTTCACAGGCCTTCAGGAAAATGTCCGGGTGGGGCTTGCCGTTTTTCACTTCCGTGCCGAACACCATGTCATCAAAATAGTGCTCAAGACCGTGCTGGCCCAGGATTTCCAGGGCTCGGTTTCTTGTGCTGGAGGTGGCAAGGACAATGCGGCAGCGGCGGTCCTTTAAATATGCCAGCAGTTTCTCTGCCCCGGTCTTCAAGGCAACGCCCTTTTTCACATATTCTTTTTCTTTTTCACCTACAAAAGCCAGGCCCTCTTCAATAGATATGGGAAGATCATAGGAACGTATAATGGTTTCCATATTGCCAAGGCCTGTTTTTCCGCTGTAATTGCGGGCATACTCCTCCAGAGAGAAGGAATGGCCGTAACGGCCTGTCAAATCTTTATACAGCTGATAGCTGATAATTTCACTGTCTATAAGTAATCCGTCTAAATCAAATATGACTGCTTTTTTCATGGCAGCGCCTCCTCAAATAAATATAAAGCTTATTATATATGCAATGCGGGATTGCCGCTTTCAAAAAAGCGGTGTATACTATAACAAAAACGACAAAGAAGTTTCGAATTGCCAAACAGTGCAGGTACAAAAATCACAGAGAGGTTATGGGATGATATACAGCAGAAGCTCCATCCGGACGGATGATCAGGGAAAGGAACTGCAGGAAAACGGGCTGCAGCTGTTTCATGTAACAGTCAATGACGGGGATATCCACCAGTATGCTGCCAGCTGCATCCCCTTTCACTGGCATCAGGAGCTGGAGGCATTCCTTCTTCTGGAAGGGGAAGTGGAAATCGGGGTGGGTGATTCTTCCTGCCGGCTAAATGCCGGAGAGGGATGCTTTATTAATACTGGGATCATTCATTCTTTTTCAGGGCTGGTGCCCTCCCCCTGCCGCTACCGCTCTTTTGTCTTTGGCTCTGACATCGTGGCAGGGACGCCGGGAAGCGTCTTTGACACAATGTATGTGCGGCCGCTTCTGGAGGAGGGAGTGCCTTTTCTGGAGTTTCGGGACAAGACGGGGGATGGGCTGTATTTTGAACAGTTTCACCGGGCGTTTAAGGCATGTCAGGAGGAAAGGGACGGATATGAATTCCAGGTGAGGGAGGCATTGTCCAATATCGTACTGCATGCCAAGGAAAAGAGCAGGATTATGCCAAGCCGTAAGATACCTGCCGTCCAGGAGGAGCGGCTGAAGGCAATGCTCAGATGGATTGACGGGCATGTGGGGCAAAGCCTGTCAGTGGGGGAAATCGCAAAGCAGGCCAACATTTGCCCAAGGGAGTGCCAGCGCATGTTCGGCAGATACCTGCACTACACCCCTGTGGAGTATGTTCAGAGAAGGCGGATCTTTGCGGCGGCCAGGCAGCTGGCCTGCACAGACAGGCCGGTGACAGAAATTGCATTGAGCTGCGGGTTTTCCAGCCCAAGTTATTTTTCGAAACAGTTTAAAGCCGTCGTGGGAAGCACTCCGGCAAAGTACCGCAGCGCAGTGAGGGAGAGACAAGGCATGCAGCAGCTCAGCTTAAAGACATGGGGAAAGGAAGTATAAATGAAGTTTATCCATTTATCGGATCTTCATCTGGGAAAGCGGGTTAATGAATTTTCTATGATTGAAGATCAGGCATACATATTGAAACAAATACTTGGCATTATCAAGAAAGAGGAGCCGGATGCCGTGCTGATTGCGGGGGATATTTATGATAAGCCGGTTCCTTCGGTGGAGGCGGTGGAGCTTTTTGATGATTTTTTAAAACGGCTTGCCAGGCAGCAGGCGCAGGTGTTTCTCATCAGCGGGAACCATGATTCGCCGGAGCGGCTTGCGTTTGCATCAGAGTTAATGGAACCCAGCGGCATCCACATTGCCCCGGCTTACCATGGAACGGTGCGCCCTGTTTCTTTAAAAGACGGCTATGGAACTGTGAATATATTTATGCTTCCATTTATAAAGCCGGCCCATGTGCGGGGAATCTTTCCTAAAGAGCGCGGGGAGTCCTATACAGAGGCTGTCACGACGGCGATTTCCCATATGGACATTCCGCAGTCAGAGCGCAACATCCTGGTTACTCACCAGTTTGTAACAGGAGCCCTGCGGTCCCAGTCAGAGGAGATCTCCGTAGGCGGTTCTGACAATGTGGATGCGTCTGTGTTCCGCATGTTCGATTATGTGGCTCTGGGGCATATTCACGGCCCTCAGCATGTGGGCAGCGAAACGATCCGGTACTGCGGCACGCCTCTGAAATATTCGTTTTCAGAGGCAGGCCACGAAAAGTCCGTAACCATTGCAGAACTGAAGGAAAAAGGGAATCTGCAGATCCGCACAGAAAAGCTGGTCCCCCTTCACGAACTGCGGGAACTAAAGGGAACGTATGAAGAGCTGACCAATAGAAAAAACTATGAGGGGACAAAGACTGATGACTATATCCATATTACGCTTACTGACGAGGAGGATATTCTGGATGCAGTCGGAAAGCTGCGGGTGATATACCCGAATCTGATGAAGCTGGATTACGATAACAGCCGGACCCGGGAAAGCAAACAGATTACCGGCTGGGAATCGGAGGAGACACGGACGCCTTTAGAGATGATTCTTGAATTTTACGAAAAGCAAAATAACCGGCCTATGAATGAAAAACAAAAAGAGCTGGTAACAGAACTGATGGAAAAAATCTGGGAGGACAACAGATGAGGCCGTTAAAGCTTGTTTTGTCAGCATTCGGCCCTTATGCGGGAAGGGCCAGTCTGCTTTTGGAAAAGCTGGGAAACAGCGGACTGTATTTAATTACCGGAGATACCGGGGCGGGAAAGACAACGATTTTTGACGCCATTACTTATGCGCTGTACGGGGAGGCCAGCGGGGAAAGCAGGGAACCGTCCATGCTGCGCTCTCAGTACGCTGATCCTGGCACCCCCACGGAAGTGGAACTGACCTTTTCCCATGGAGGAAAAGAGTATGTCATAAAACGGAATCCGAAATATCTGCGCCCGTCAAAGCGGGGCGGGGGAATGACAGAAGTTCTCCCGGACGCACAGCTTACCTGTCCGGACAGGATCGTTACAAAAAAGAGAGAAGTGGATGCTGCCATCATAGAGATTCTGGGCATGGACAGAAACCAATTTTCCCAGATTGTCATGCTTGCCCAGGGGGATTTTAGGAAACTGCTTATGGCGGATACAAGGCAGCGGCAGGACATCTTTCGGAAGGTGTTTCAGACCCACCCCTATCAGACCCTTCAGAGACAGATAAAAGATCTGGCAGGCAAGGCATACGGCCAGTGCCAGGATGCAAAAAAAAGCGTCCGCCAGTATGTCCAGGAGATTGTGTGCCCTGAGGAAGACCCATGTTTCCAGGATGCAAAAAAGGCCAGGGAAGGAAAACTTCCCATAAAAGATACCATGGAACTTGTGGAAAAGCTGGTGGCCCAGGATACCATGGAGGAGGAGCGGATCGGGGAGGAGCTAAAGCTCTTGGATCAGAAGCTGGCTGAGGCAAATGCGCGGCTGGGAAAAGCCGATCAGCAGGAGAAGGCCAAAAAGGCGCTGGAAGACATAATGGGGCAGGAGGAGGAAAACCGCATACGGCTTGAGGAAAAGGAGGCTGATTTTCGCCGCGAAGAGGACAACAGGGGAAAACAGGAGGAACTTAAGAGACAGTGCGCGCTTTTGGATCAGGAACTGCCGGAGTATGACAGGCATAGAAAACTGGAAGAAGACATAAGCCTTCTGGAAAAACTTGTGAGAGACGGCCAGAAGAAAGCAGAGGAACAGGAACAGACAGCAGAACAGTGGAGAGGGCAGCTGGAGAACCTGAAAAAGGAGCAATCTGTTTTATCCGGAGCCGGAGAGCAGAAAGAAAAGCTGATCCGCAGCAGGGAGAAAGCGGAAAAGCAGAAGGAAAATTGTGTAAATCTGGAAGAAGCCAGGAGGCGGGAACAGGAAACCATTGTCAAGCTGAAAAAAGCGGAGCAGGATTTTTGCGGAGAGGAGGCAAAACAGGAAAGGCAGGAAGAGCTTAAGAAGCAGTGTGCGCTTTTGGATCAGGAGCTGCCTGAGTATGAGAAACTGGACAGGCTTTTAAAAGAAGACAGGGAATGGACAGAAGAATTAGAAAAGCTGCAGAGAGATAAAGAGGAGAAGAGACAGGAGTCAGAGGAACTTGGCCGGAGCCTGGAACATGACAGGAAAGAACAGGCTGCCTTGTCCCATGCAGGAGAACAGAGAGAAAGGCTGCTCCGCTTAAAAG
Organism: uncultured Hungatella sp.; assembly: GCA_947089145.1. Classification (GTDB taxonomy): domain Bacteria; phylum Bacillota; class Clostridia; order Lachnospirales; family Lachnospiraceae; genus UBA3402. The sequence continues at coordinate 12,224 of CAMUJH010000029.1, forward strand.
AGAAAGCGGAGAAGTACAAAACAGATGGCAAAAGCCTGGAGAAATTCCGAAGCCTGGAACAAAAAGAGGCAGCGCTTTTAAAAAGGCTGGAGCAGGAATTTCAGACAGAACAGAACAAGACGGCCAGACAGGAAGACATAGGACGGCAGCTTGCCCTGCTGGAGCAGGAATTTCCCAGATATGATCAGATAGAGGAGATGAAAAAAGAGATCCGGAAATTGGAAGAGGCGCTGGAAGGGGATCAGAGAACCGCAGAGAAAAAGAAGCAGAGAGATAAGGAGCTTGAGGCAGAATTAAGCAGCCTGAAAAAAGAGAGGGATTTGTTAGCCGGGGCAGGGGAGAGAAGGGAAAGGCTCCTTGGGCAAAAGGCCCAGAAAGAAGCATACCTGGAGAACGTGAAGAAGCTGCGGGCGGATGCGGACACATATGAGGCTCTGCAGAGAGAGCTTAAGAGGCAGCAGGACCTGTACCAAAAGGCTCAGGGACATGCAGAAGCTCTGGAGAAGGTTTATTCCCGGATGAACCGGGCATTCCTGGACGGACAGGCAGGGATGCTGGCCAAAGGGCTGCAGGAAGGCGATGCCTGTCCGGTGTGCGGGGCTACCCGCCATCTGCGCCTTGCCCCGATTCCCAAAGAGGTGCCAGGAAGGGAGGAGCTGGAGCAGGCAAAGAGCGATTATGAAAAGGCAGCGGGGCTGGCCCGTGAAGCCAGCATACAGGCCGGCGGCATAAACGGTAAGGCATCCCAGCAGGAAGAACAGCTGAGAAGACAGGCAGAGACGCTGTTTGGGCATGGGGATATTGAGAAGGCAGGACAGCAGGCCAAAGGACAGATCGTCATATGGAACGAAAAACTGGAAGAACTGGAAACACAGATTAGAAAAGAGGAAGAGAAGGAAAAGCAGAGACAAAGGCTGGATCAGAGAATCAATGGGATAGAAGAACAGGCAAAGGCGCTGGAGCCGGAGATCTCAGCATTAAATCAGCAGATTGCCAAGACCGAAATCCAGAAACAGTCTCTGTCTGATCAGGCTGGCAGCCTTATAAAAGAACTGCACTGTGAAAATAAAACGGAAGCAGAAAACCAGGCAAAAGCATTGGCCAGGGAACAGGAAAACCTTAAAAAGTCTTATGAACAGGCCCAGAGCGCTTACTTGGAATGCAGCAAAAGGGAAGACGATTTAAGAAAGCGGATAGAATTTTTGCGGGAGCAGCTGGCTGGCACGGAATATTTTGAGAAGACACAAGAATCGCTGCCGATATTGGAGGAGGAGATCAGAGAACTGAAACGCAGGCTTTTGGAAGAGGAAGAGAAGGCTAAACAAAAACAGGAACTGGACAGGCAGATCCCCTGCAAAGAAGAGAGAGCCAATGAACTGGAAGCGCAGTTTCAGGCGTTAAAAGAAAAAACGGATGCCGCGGAGCGAAAAAAAGAAAATCTTTCCGGACAGATTGAGATGCTGAGAAGAAAGCTGAACTATGCCTCCAGAGGCCAGGCGGAGCAGGCTAAGGCCAGACAGAAAACAGAACTGGAGGCGCTTAAAAAGGCGTATGAAAATGCGAAGGATGCCTATGAGCGCTATACAAAGGCAAGGGAAGCCTTGGCGGTTCAGATAGAATCGCTGGAGCGCCATATGGAGAAACCGGAGTATATTGAGAAGACAAAAGAACAGATACAGGCATTAAAAGAAGCCATAGCAGAATTGACCACACAGATTGAAAAAGAGCAGGAGAAAATCAGCCGCAGGGAACGGCTGGATACACTGATCCCAAGACAGGAGCAGGCTGTCAGACAGCTGGAAAAGGAAAACCGGGAGTTGAGGGAGCGGATTGCGACAGACAGGACAAAGAAACAGGCTTTGGAAAAACAGAGACAGGCTTTGGAGGAGAAACTTCATTATCGGAATAAAGAGGAAGCAAGACAGGAGAAAGACGCATGGATAAACCGGCTGAACTGCCTTCAGGAGGCGTACAGCCAGGCAGAAAGGGCATATCAGCAGTGTTTTAACAGGCAGACAGAATTAAAGGGCCGCATAAACTCTCTGACAGAGCAGCTTAAGCGCGAGGAACTGATATGCAAGGAGGAGGAACTGGAAAGGCAGAATGAACTGTCAGAGAGAAAACAGAAAATCAAAGAGACGGAACACGGAGTACGCTTCCGAAAGAGCACTAACAAAAATATTCTGGCCAGTATCCAAAAAAGGTCAAAAGATTTAGCCGCATTGGAGGAAAACTATGAATGGCTGTCCAACTTGTCGGATACAATCAATGGTGATCTCAACGGCAAAGGGAAAATTATGCTGGAGACTTATATCCAGACAACGTATTTTGACCGGATTGTCCGCCGGGCGAATTTAAGGCTGATGATTATGTCAGGCGGCCAGTATGAGTTTAAGCGCCTTGTGGGAGCAAGCAGCAACAGAAGCCAGGGAGGGCTGGAGCTGAATGTTGTGGATCATTATAACGGTACGGAGCGCAGCGTAAAGACCCTGTCCGGCGGAGAGTCGTTTATTGCCTCCCTGTCTCTGGCGCTGGGCCTGTCAGAAGAGATCCAGTCTTCGGCCGGGGGAATACAGATCGATACGATGTTTGTGGACGAGGGATTCGGGAGCCTGGACGAAAATGCGCTGCAGCAGGCCTATGACGCATTGGTAAGCCAAACCGGGGACAGCCGCCTGGTGGGGATTATCTCCCATGTAAGCGAATTGAAAGAAAAGATTGATAAAAAGATTGTGATCACCAAGGAAAAAAGCGGGGGAAGCAGGGCGGAGATTCAGGTATAGCTTTGCCGTACGCTGTCAGGGTTCAGGCTTTTAGAGGTTCTGAAAGAAATATGCGAAAATCCCTTGTGGTTAGGAAAAAATCATATTATACTGGTAGGCGTGAAGGAGCAGAGACAGACAATGAGAGTAATAGCAGGCAGTGCAAGAAGAATTCAGTTAAAAACCATTGAGGGGCTGGATACCCGGCCTACTACGGACCGCATTAAGGAGACTCTGTTTAACATGATTCAAAACCGTCTGGGAGGAAGCAGGTTTCTGGACTGCTTTGCAGGAAGCGGAGCCATAGGAATCGAGGCATTAAGCAGAGGGGCATCCCAGGCTGTCTTTATTGAGCAGAACCAGAAAGCGGCGGAGTGCATCCGTCAGAACCTGCAGAATACCCGGCTGACAGATAAGGCCCTGGTAATGAGATGTGATATACTGGCAGGCTTAAAGAGCCTGGAAGATAAAGGATATTGTTTTGACATGATTTTCATGGACCCGCCCTATGGCAGGCTTTTGGAGAAGAAAGTACTGGGATATTTGTCGGATTCCCGGCTTCTGCATAAGGATACTGTGATAATTGGGGAGGCGTCTTTGGATACGGATTTTTCCTATGCAGAAGAGACGGGATTTGAGATTGTCAGAAACAAAGAATATAAGACCAATAAGCATGTGTTTTTCAGGCAGGCATAGGAAGGGGGCCAATATGGCGACAGCAGTTTATCCGGGCAGCTTCGATCCGGTTACTTTGGGACATCAGGATATCATTGAGAGAAGTTCAAAGATCATGGAAAAGGTAATCGTGGGAGTTTTGAGGAATAATTCCAAATCTCCGTTGTTTTCTGTGAAGGAACGTGTTAATATGTTATTGGACGTTACCAGCCATCTGCCTAATGTAGAAGTGCGGGCCTTTGACGGGCTTCTGGTGGACTTTGTCCGCCAGTGCCGGGGAGATGTGATTATCAGAGGGCTGCGGGCCATTACGGACTTTGAATATGAATTGCAGTTGTCCCAGACCAACCGGGTAATTGCGCCAGAGGTGGATACCATATTTTTGACGACGAATCTGAAGTATTCTTATTTAAGTTCCAGCATTGTAAAAGAAATTGCCATGTATCATGGAGATATCAGCGCGTTTCTCCATCCGGACATTGCCCATAAGGTAAGGGAAAAGATGGAAGCATAGATTTGATATAAAGATGCCGGGGGAGGAAGGAGAGCCTGCGGTTTTCCTTGCGTTATGGCCGGCGCAGTACCGGTACCGCTTTGTGCGCAGGCTTCCGTTTTAGGCGGATATGCCGTTTTTAAAGGATTGGGCTATTTTCTGAATGAACAGAGAAAGGGGTACATACAATGAGCAGCAGAATTGAACAGTTAATCGGTGAAATTGAAGAATATATCGACACCTGTAAATATCAGGCATTGTCTAACAATACAAAGATCATTGTGAACAAGGAGGAACTGGAGGAACTTTTGGTGGAACTCAGGCTCCGGGTCCCGGATGAGATCAAGCAGTATCAGAAGATTATCAGCAACCAGGAGGCCATTTTAAATGAGGCGCGGTTTCAGGCTGACAACATGATCCAGGAGGCTACGGCTCAGACCAATGATTTGGTCAATGAGCATGAGATTATGCAGAGAGCCTATTCTGCGGCCAACCAGGTGGTGGAGGACGCCCAGATGCAGGCCCAGTCTATTATTGACGCGGCTATTAATGACGCCAACAATATCCGCCAGGGAGCCATCCAGTATACGGATGACATGCTCCGCAGCGTGCAGAGCATTATTATGGGAACCATGGAGGGGGCCCAGGGACGGTTTGACGCGTTTATGAGCACGCTGCAGTCCACCTGCGACGTGGTTGCAGGCAACCGCAATGAGCTGGTTCAGGACATGACGCCCCAGGCCGGGTCGGAGGAAGCGGCGGCGGGAGCGCAGATGCCCCAGCCGTAGACGGCGGCATGAGAGGCATGCTTTCAGCCGCAGGGGAAATGCCGCTGAAAGCGGATATGGTGCCGCCGGGGCGTGAAAGCCATTTTAATCATAGGAGAAGAATCCAGGACAAAAGCATGAACACCCCTGCGGACAGCAGGGCGTGAAGCAGCTTCCACAAGATATAATGGTAAAGGGACAGGCAAGGCGCTGTCAGGACGCTTTTGGTCTGGAAAAGGCCGCAGATGCCCCCCAGCACTGCTGCAAAGCACAGGAAAAGACCCTGGGCAGGCCCCGAGAATGTGCGGGCAATGGCCTGGATGCCGGTAGTAATCTCCACCACGCCCAGCAAAACGGCCTGAATGGGGGAAGGGAGAAAGGAAATCTGGCCGATAAACCGTGCCAGAATGGAGAACAGCATAATATATCCTCCGATTTTTACCATGACTTCCAGGGAATTCATCATGGACTGGTCAAAAGACAGATGGGGCTGTGTTTTTGGCGCCCTGATTCCGGAAGAAGACTTCACAGGGTATACTGCCTGGGAGAGAAAAGCCAGGGGGATTATGGGCAGATAGACGGAAGCCAGCAGCACGGGGACGGGAATGGACGGGTCCATCAGAGAGGACACATAGCCCAGAAGAAACATGGGGCTTGGATGGTTGCTGATGGCCAAAAGGTATCTTCCCTCCTCCGGGGATATTTTTTCCTGGGATGCGAATTCACTGCAGGTTTTTGCTCCCATGGGATAGCCGCAGAGAAGGCCGGATACCAGTATATAGCATCCGGCGTCAGACAGACGGAAGACTTTTCCCAGGATGGGGCGCAGCGGGGCGGTCATAAGGCGGATTCCGTCAAGGGATACGATAACATTGGAGCAGATCATAAAGGGAAGCAAGGTGGGCAGCACGGTCTGATACCACAGAAGGAGGCCGTTTCGCGCCCCTTCCAGGGAAAGGGCAGGGTGAGTCAGCAAAAGGAATAAAACTATAATCGCCGCTGCAGGCAGGATGGATTTTTTCATAGTCACCGGAATAAGATGTTTTGTACACTATATGAGAGTAGGAGAAGGGGATATGCAGGTGGTTTTGCTGATTCTTCTGGCGGTCTTTCAGGTGATTATGACTAATTATCTTGCAGGAAATCCGGATTTTTACCAATTGGACGCCTACACTTGGGAAAGCGACCAGTTCCGCGCCATGAACATCGGGGAGAGGGCGGCTTCCATGGAGAGTCTTGATATAAGGGCCCTGACTTCCGTGATGATTGAACAGGAATATGATCTGTCAGACATGGAAGAAGGGGAGGCCTTTCAGGAAAACAAGGCCATTGAGAACCGGAGGCCGGCGGAGTACCGGAAACTTCTTCATGCCTATGAGGCGGTGTTCCAGGATCTAAAGTATTTTCCAATCCCCAAAAGCAGCCGTCCGGAGACGCCGGATGTGACGTTTGAGAACAGCTGGATGGATAAAAGGACTTACGGCGGGGAGAGGGGCCATGAGGGCTGTGATATTATGGGCATGGAGCGGGGAAGAGGCTTTTACCCGGTGGTCAGCATCAGCGACGGGGTGGTGGAAAAAGCCGGATGGCTGGAAAAGGGCGGATGGCGCATAGGGATTCGGACGCCGTCAGGCCTGTATCTTTACTATGCCCATTTGTATGATTACAGCAGGCAGTGGAAAGAAGGAGACACGGTGCGGGCAGGTGAGCTTCTCGGCTTTATGGGAGACTCCGGATATTCGGCGGTGGAAGGCACGGTGGGGAATTTTGACGTGCATCTCCATCTGGGCATGTATTTAAGGACAGACCATTATGAGGAACTAAGCGTGAACCCTTACTGGGTTCTTAAATATTTGGAAAAAAAGCGGCTTGTATATGGCTATTGATGAAACATCAGGCGCGGCAGGGGGAAGCCACGAATAGCGGAGGCTGTCAGATATGAATATTAAATTTACAAAAGATCTGAGAGGAAGGGCGTTAAACCGGGAGATACGCCCTGTCAACATTACTCTCGAACGTTTGCTGCGCCGCCTGGATGGCGTTTCATGGGATTACAGCAGCTTAAGCTTGTATGCCCGAAACGTGTTTGACGCATATAAATTGGACAGGATTTCTGAACAATTAAAAGGTGCTGACAAAAAACAGAGGAAAGCCATAATACGCAAACATATTTTATCGTTATATGGCAGCGACATCGGCGATAACTGCCTGGCAGTCTACCTGATTGCCTATTGCGCAGACCAAAGCCCGGGAAAGCCCCTTCCTGAGGCAGTAAAGCTGTTTTATAAAAAGGCAGGGATAGTCAAAAAACCATACCAGATAAATGCTATCGTAAACATTGGAAAAGGGGACGGAATATTTTTAGGCATATTGGACAGTGAGGGAAATGCCGCTGATTTGGTTTTTATGAGAAAGTGGCTGTATGCGTTCACTGACAAAGTTTTCCGCAAATTAATAGAGGAGACAGAGGACGAGGAGCTTTTTGAGGACAGATTTCTAATCTTTAACCGGATCAGAAATAAACAGCTGGATTTTGGGACGCATTTAGAGGAAGGGATCATCAGACAGCAGAAGAAGATCCGCCTAATCTATAAAGTAAACAACACAGATGAAGCCATTGCGCTGAAATATCTGAAAAGGCGGCTGGATGCAGAGCTGAATATAAAATATGCGGACAGGAACTGCATCATGAGAGAATTGTTTCCCATTATTGAGAATATTGCCTCTTTGGGAGATTTTACAATTTTCCGGTTTGATTTCAGGCATTTTTTTGAATCCGTGGAGGCGGGAAAGATTTTTGATGAATACATTGTAAATACAAATCTTCAAAGATACGAAAAGGAATTACTAAAGCAGCTTACAGAGCAGCATAGATATTGCTTTGCAGGCCTGCCTACATCCAACGCCTTTATAGAGATTATAGCAGGCAGATTCGATCAGGTTTTAAAATCAAAATTGAGAGACAGAGGCTTATTTTTTTATTCCAGATATGTGGATGACGGCATTCTTATTTTTAATGAATATGTCGGAAAGACGGATATACAGGATATACTGGAAACCACGATCTGGGAAGTATTCCATATGCCGTCTGTAAGATTAAACCGTGAAAAGACCAGCTATGTGACAAAGTATGGGGGAGATCTGAGGTTTAACTATTTGGGATATCAGTTTGAAAAGAGCACAAAAGGCAGCAAAGTGAATTTTCTGTTTGGAATAGCGGATTCTAAAATAGACAAATATCAGAATAGGCTGAACAATATTATCAGGCAGTATATTGCAGACAATAATATTGAATTATTCAGACATAGAATCCTGTACTATATTTCGAGAATCGTATTTTACACCAATATGAACTCAAGATATTCCCTGTTGGGAAAGTGGGATGTAAACGGAATAACGGAAAATTATGGGCTGTTAAGAAAATATATCGGAAATAAGAACAGGTTAACCAGAAATACGCAGATTTTTTTATTTAACGGAGTGTATGACTCCTGCGCGGCAGCCGGGCTGGTGAATAAAAGGATTCCATACTTTTTAAGGGGAGACGGAAGGGATGCGTACAGTATCGCTTACAGCATGGAGAAGAATAAAACCATCATTTTCCACCCCAATATCGGATGGAGCACAGAGTATTTAAAAAGGCAGATTGCACAGCTGGCTCCCGGAATGGATCTGAGAAAGAAATCATACAGAGAATTAAGCAGGCTGTACTATGGGATCTTAGAGCTGTAGGGGCAAGTCCCAGACTGCCCCCGCAGTGGTTTGGCTTATAGTGTGAATTGAAACGCTTCCGCGGGAAGGCATTCCAAATCAGTGACTAATGACAGCAGTTATCTAGCTACCTGCTGCTGCGACGGACAAAAACATATGTACGTCTCACCGATAATGTGTGGAAATCCTATGGGATCTCCCTGCAGCAAACCTGCTACGAAAGATATTATACCACAAAAGGATGCCGTTGTATATGAAAATAAAAGGGATGAAAAGAAACAGCCTGGATATTATTATGACAGACTTAAGGCCTGTTGAGCTTCCTAAGATATTTACTCTGAAATTTTTTTACAGATACTTGTCCCAGGACTTAAATGCCGCGAAATCTGTTGTTGCCGGGCTGAATGTTAAGCAGAAGGACCCGTTTGGAAAGGAGTGGCATGCAGCTCCTCTTAAATACCATATTATAAAGAAAAATAACGAACTGAGAGAAATGTCGCTGCCAAATCCCGTATCTATGATAGAAGTGTTCTGTTTCATAGAAAGGTATGAGAAGGAGCTGCTTGTCTATTTGGGAAAGGACAGCTTTTCTGTGAGGCGTCATAAGAAAAACAAGTCCTTATACTATAGAAAAAGTATTGGCAATAAGCTTCTGTATGAACATATTGATTCGGAAGACAGAAAGGCCATGCAGCTGGAGGCGGCGGGAAACTATTTTTATATAGAACCGTTCTGCAGGCTGGACAAATTCTATAAATCAGACCGATGGTTTGATCTGAACAGACGGTATAAGCATTTTGGAAAAATAGATTTCAACCGATGTTTTGACAGCATTTACACCCATGCCTATAACTGGATTATTGCAGGGAATCCTGTTGACGCCAAGAAATATACCAATTCCCACATTTTAAGCGTTATTGACAGAATGCTGCAGAGCATGAACGGGTCCATTACAAACGGAATCGTTGTAGGGCCGGAGTTTTCAAGGGCTTTAGCTGAGATCCTGCTGCAGGCCATTGACAATGAGGTTATTCTGGAATTGGAAAATATGGGATACTTAAGAGATAAATCCTATAATGTCTCAAGATATGTTGATGACATCTTTATATTTGCAAATTCAGATGAGGAGATCAACGTTATAATATCAAAATATGTCCAGTGCGCTGAAAAATACCATTTAAAATTAAATGAAAAAAAGCAGGAAGTAGGAAGCCTGCCAAGAGTATGGTTTGAGTGGAACCAACTGGCTGGGATATTTGTAGAAAGCTTTAACAAAAAATTTTTTTATGCTTTGGATGACATGCAGACCTATCTGGTAAAGGGCAGGAATTTATTAAAGGCAAATATAACATCTAAGATTAAAAATCAGTTTCAGGATATGATTGCCTCCAATCTTCTGTATAAGGATAAAATCGTTTCTTATGCAATGAGCACTGTATTTAATAAAATCCGGGACATTCACAGTGAGGAGGAGGATGGATACGCTTTATTCCGGGAAGGGGAAGACATAAAAACATTTCTGGGATTCGTAGATATGATATTTTATATCTACAGCTTCTCACCGACTTACAATAATACGGAAAAGGTTGTAAGCATCATGTATCTAATTGAAAGGGAAATAGGCGAAGAAGCCTTTTCCCAGATTTTGTCTGAAATTGCGTTAAAATATGATTACCTGTTTGACAGCAACCTGGAAGATTTGGTGAACCTTCTGCTGCTGTTTGGATGCTGCGGCGTGGAACTGAATACATATACAGAACATAAAATTATAAAGATTATGAAAAAGAATCAGAATCCTGTTTTATGGGCTGTATTTCTCATGTATTCAAGATATAGCGAAGAGTTTCAGAAAGAAACCGCACAGTGCATAGAAGAGAGTATCAGAAAATTCACGGCTAAAATTATTGATTTTCAGAATTTCTTTTTATATGAACATGTGTGGTGGATCTACATTTTTACAGAATGCCCCTACCTGTCAGACGGGGTGAAAGACGAAATGAACCGCATGCTGGGAAAAGTGCAGCAGACTTTAAACAAAGACACGGCAAGCTGCACAGCCAAAAAAGAGGTGATTCGGTTTTTGAAAAACCGCAATTATCCATACAAATTTATAAATTGGGATATACAGAAAGAAGAATTTTACGAAAACATTGTTTTTTCCACGTTTGACAGGACGATTTTTAATACAAAGGGAGAAGACGGATGGGATCATGGGACCGAAGGATATTAAACCGTCATAGCCCCGCAGCGGATGCACACGGAATACAGAAGCAGCATTCCGGCGCCGCAAATGCGCAGACCTGCCATAAGGATTCGTCATAAGGATTCAATTAATGGGCAGCTTCAACCAGGGCGCCCCATTTTTATATGGGACGCCAGCCCGTCAGGCAATCACCTCATAGCGCAATCTGAGATACGAGTTCTCCAAAACGACACATTCCTGCAACTTCAGCACGCCTAATTTTGACAATTCGTTTTCTGACAATAAAGACTTTCCATCAATCAAAGTGGGCGTATCCTTGCCGCCGATCAATACAGGAGCTACCACGATATCAATATAATCAATCAGCTTTTCACGAAGAAACAGTCCATTTAATGTGCCGCCGGTTTGAATCGTTATTCTCTCACAGCCATATTCTGATTTAAGTTTAAAAAGAACATCTTTCAGCGACAATTCATTTTGATATATAATATGGAGATTATCATTTTCCATATCAAACGCCGGGTGCTTCGCATTGGATGTAACCAGCACAAACTGTTTTGACAAAGCGCAAAAATAACGTATGCCATGTTCTTTTAAATGCCTGTTATCAATCACAACAAAAGAGACAGGCGTTTTATCCGGCATATCCGCTGCGTTAACACCGATTTTAGCCTGCACCCTTCCAGAATTAACAGACCATAAATCTGTTGTCTGCTCTATCTCATAATATTGATGTAATCCCTCTTTAACCCCTGAAATTTTAGGAAAATCCTTATCCACGTCTAAACTATCCGCCGCGCCAGTGCTGATCTTGCCGTCAACAGACATCAACATAAACAAGGTAGTAACAGGCCTGTCCATTTTACCCCTCCAACCGCCAATTTATATATTCCATTATAAAATCTTTATCCGCCGTCTGCAATACATATTCATAAAATCAGGAAAGTAAATATCAGTTAGCTAAGGCTGTCGCAGGCCCCATGGGCACCATCTCCTGTCAGGGTTCAGAATTGCCAAACGTTCCGAAGAGCCCGAAAAACAGGTCTCTTCTCCACGGCATTAATTCACCCTGACAGGAGATGGTGCCCATGGGGCAAAAGCAGAATTCGCTTAGCTAAGTGATATTGTGTGCCTAATTCACCGGAGGCATGGGAATTTCTGTCTTTGTTCAGATGACGCCGACATTTTGCAGGCGCACAGATGACGCAGACATAAGAAACTCATAAGACAGCGCCCTCCTATATCAGGCGAATCCTGTTTTTGCCCGAGAGAAGCCGTTTCCTGCGCGGGTGAATTTTGCTATGGAGAAGAGACTTGCTTTTCAGGCTCTTCGGAATGTCCAGCAAACCTGAACCCGCGCAGGAAACGGCTTCTCTCGGGCCCCCGCCACAACTTCGACGAAACAACACCAGAGTCACCTGTCCCCCCAAACCTTCTTTCATCCCCACCACTGTTTACATCATGTTCCTATTGTGATAAAATGAACCATAGCCTTAATGCAACATGCAAACATACAAACAGTGACACAGGAGCATACATAAATGGGTGCGCAGGAAAAAAACATGGCAGATTTGCTTCCAGAAGAATTCAAGAAAGAGATGCAGCAGCTTCTTGGGCCGGAATACACCCAATACCTGGAAAGCTTTCAAAATCCTGCAAGCAGAGGGCTGAGGGTGAACACGCTTAAGTGGACCAGAGATGAGTGCATGGACAAGCTTCCCTGCCAGACAGAACCTGTCCCCTGGATTCCCAACGGGCTTTTTTATGAGGAGCAGGTGCGGCTGTCCAGAGATCCCTATTATTTTGCGGGCTTGTACTATCTTCAGGAACCAAGCGCCATGACTCCCGCATCCCTTCTTCCAGTGGAGCCAGGTGACATGGTTCTGGATATCTGCGCCGCGCCAGGCGGCAAAAGCACGGAACTGGGCGCCAGGCTTATGGGAAAGGGAATGCTGGTGGCCAATGACATCAGCAATTCCAGGGCAAAGGCCCTGCTGAAAAACCTGGAGCTGTTGGGCATATCCAACATGTGCGTTGTCAGTGAACCGCCGGAAAGGCTTGGCAGAGCATTTCCCGACTTTTTTGATAAGATTCTGATCGATGCGCCGTGTTCCGGGGAGGGCATGTTTCGGAAAGACAGAGACATGGTGAAGGCCTGGAAAGAGAAAGGCCCTCAGTACTACAGCAGAATTCAGCGGGAGATTGCAGGATGGGCAGTGGGGATGCTGAAAGCGGGAGGGTATCTTATGTATTCCACATGCACCTTTTCCGTCATGGAGAACGAAGGGACAATTCAGTGGCTTCTGGATGAATTTCCGCAGATGGAGCTGGTGCCTCTTAAAGGTTTTGAGGGGGCGGACAGGGGAAGGGGCCTTGAAGGCTGCATCAGGCTGTTTCCCCACAAAATCCGGGGGGAGGGGCATTTTGCGGCTCTCCTTCGGAAAAAGGCGGGAAGCGGACAAGAGGGGCAGGGCTTAAAGCGGGAAGACGAAACCTGCCGGAGGCAGAAAGGGGAGGGCTCTAGAAAAGCCGGCGGGAAGAAACCAGCCACGGCACAAAACAAAGAGAAAGAACGGAACCGGGAACTGTCAGCTTTTTTAAAGGAAACCAAAATCTGCTGGGATGAGTCCCGGATTGTGGTAAAGAATGACATGGTTTATTATCTGCCGGAAGGCCTGCCGGCAGATACAGGGCTGCGTTTTCTGCGGACAGGGCTGTGGATGGGGACCCTGAAAAAGGGGCGGTTTGAGCCCAGCCAGGCCATGGCCATGGTTTTAAGCCAAAAGCTGTACTCCAACTGCGTTTCTTTTGGAAGGGAAGACCCAAGAGTGATCCGGTACCTGAAAGGCGAAACCATCAGCCTGGAACAAGGCGAGGCCCCGGTTAAGGGATGGTGCCTGATATGCACAGACGGATTTGCACTGGGATTTGGAAAGGGTAACGGAATGACAATAAAAAATAAATACTATGCCGGATGGCGGTGGCAGTGATGAACAGGAGCATGCGTCTGGACAAGTTTCTGACAGAGATGGGAATCGGAAGCAGGAGCCAGGTAAAAGACATGGCCAGAAAGGGAAGGATTCAGGTAAACGGCATCACCGTGAAAAAGACAGATGAAAAGATTGCGCCTGACAGAGACTTAGTAACCTGTGACGGCATAAAGGTAGACTATGCGGAGTATGAGTACTATATGCTCAATAAGCCCCAGGGGGTGGTTTCAGCCACAGAGGATAGCCTGCATAAGACAGTCATTGATCTGATTGGGAAAAAGCGAAAGGATCTGTTTCCAGTGGGGCGTCTGGATATTGATACAGAGGGGCTGCTTCTGATTACCAATGACGGGGAACTGGCCCATAAGCTGCTGTCGCCGAAGCGGCACGTGGACAAGCGGTATTTTGCCAGAGTGGCAGGCTCTTTGCCGGAGGACGCCAAGGAGAGGCTGAAAGAAGGCATCACTCTTTTAGACGGAACCAGGGTCATGCCGGCCATACTGGAGATTGGAGGCAGGGGGCAGGGGGAATCCGCAATAACCATGGAGCCGGCCAATTCAGGTGTTCCCCAGGAATATCAGCCAGGCGGCAGAAAGACTTTAAAAGAAAGGCAGGAACCGGTTACAGAGGCTGTTTTAACCATCCGGGAAGGAAAGTTCCATCAGGTGAAACGGATGTTTGAAGCTCTTGGAGGACGGGTGATCTATTTAAAAAGGCTTTCCATGGGAAGCCTGCAGCTGGACGAAAGTTTAAAGCCCGGGGAATACAGGCCTCTTTTGGCTGAGGAGCTGAAAAGGCTGAAAGGCTGAATAAATGAGAGAAGTCCCTTTTGGGGAGAAGAGGGAAATTGATAAATCCTTAACAGCCTGAATGCGCCTTGGCAGGGAACGTGGAAAAAGAAGAAAAAGGGATCTGACGATTATGAGACAGAAAAAGATAAGCGGGCGTCCTGAGGCATGCACCTCCTGCGGCGGCAGGCTGGAGCAGAGGGACCCGTATACCTATGAATGTACATCCTGCGGGAGAAAATATTACATTTCCGCAGACCGCACCCACAGGGTTTCGGTTCGTTTGTCTGCCGGGAAGATTATTTTAATCTGTTCCCTGGCAGCTATTGCGGTAACCGGAGCAGCAGTGGCGGGATATCAGTATTATACAAGCCGCCTGGTGCAGTCAGCCAGCCGGTTTTGCGTGGCCTTTCGGGACTTTCTTATGGAGGCATATGGGAAACCTGTTGCGGAGATCGGGGAAGAGGATCTGCAGAAGATAAAATATCTGAAAATAGAGAGGGACAAGGAATATAAGTTTACCTACAGTTTTGAGGATTACTACGATTACAGGGATAAAGACGCATATGAAGAAACCCTTCGAACCATAGAGGTCCATGCGCCGAAAGAGGATTTTTCTCCTACGAACCTACAGTATTTTACAGGCATTACCAGGCTTGAGCTGTATACGGACGTGTGGGAAAACTATATTCTTCCGGAGGAAAATGCGGTGAGAAGCATTTACTGCCTGGACGGCCTGTCTAAATCAGGAACTCCCCGGTTTTTCACAAGGGCCAATCCGGATACACTGGAGGAAGTGGCCATTATGGAAGCAGAGAACCTGGAAGACTTCTCTTTTATGGAAAACTTAAAAGGCGTAAAGACTCTGCTGCTGCACAAGGCCAGGCTGAAAAGCGGGGAAATGTTTTTGGGATTTGACAGCCTGGAGAATCTGGTTCTGTATCAGGTGGACATTGAGGAGGATAAAGCAGCAGATATCGCGGAGGGGCTGCTTTCCCTTCCGTCCATGAAGTATTTCCGCATGGAAGGGAAAGCGGCATGGTATATTGAAGATGAGAAGTGGGAGCAGTGGGAGAAAAAATATGACGGGAAGATCATGTTAAGCAGGGAATAAGGCACAGCAGGTTAAGGGCCTTCACAGCTGCCGTGGGGATGATAAAGAGCAGGTGACTGGGAAAGTCAAAATTGCCGGGAAGATCCGTCAGGTTTTGACTCTAGCAAACGCCTGCGATAAAAAGGGGCGAAAGGAAAGAGAAGGGATATGGAAAGACAGACAGAGGACGGACTGCGCAGGGAGGGGTATGTGATCCGCACTTCCAATGACAGGGAGAAACCGGAACTTTTGGAACTGCAGTGCAGAAACTGCGGCGGCTTTCTGGAACTGGTGGACAGGACCCATGCAGTGTGTCCGTACTGCGGGCAAAAGTACCTGATTGATGAGGCCAAGGGAACGATCATCAATGTCCAGGTAGATTACAGCGGCAATGATGAGATGGTGGAGGCAGTCAACAGCACAAAAAAGACGCTGATCGTGTTTTTGATCATAGCGGCGGTTATAGCTGCCGTTGTGCTGGCGTTTAATATAGCTGCACGGATGTCTGTGTTCTCTACATCCGATGAAGACGGGCCGGCGGATGAAAACGGAATTCTTCTTCGGATTTTCTGCAAGGATATTTTCGGAAAAGAGTATGAGGACATTACAGAAGAAGAGTTTGCATCTGTCAAATACATCCGGTGCGCTTACGAGAGGGAAGGCAGCGAGACGTTTAATGTGATCTTCTACAGCTTTACAGATTATCAGGACTGCGAAAGCCAGGAAGAGTTTCAGGAAACCATTAAAAAATGGACTTACCGGACGAAAATGGTCAGCTGGCCTTCGGATTATACCATGTTTACCGGCCTTACCAGAATCGACAACACCGACTCAGTGTGGCTGTCCCTTGTGAAATTTTCCCCTGACAGCAGGATATCCTATGTGGATACGGACGACAGGCTGGACACGGTTGCAAATGTGCTGAATCCGGAATATGTGAAGGTGCTGCACATCGGCATAATGGGAAATAACCTGCAGGATATCGGCCAGTTTAAAAATCTGGAGGAGCTGGACGTGGATACCAACCTGTCAAGCAGGGAGGCGGACATAAGCGGCATCAGCCAGTGCAGCCGCTTAAAAAGCTTAAGGCTGCGGTGCGGGGAGGGGTATAAGGGGCTGGAAAGCTTAAAAGATCTGAAGGAACTAAGGAGCCTGTATATCGACAAAATGCCGGCGTCGGAATGGGGGTTTTTAAAGGATCTGCCGCAGCTGGAGGAACTTAGCATCTACACAGGGGAGGATGCAGACTTGTCTGCACTAAAGCTGCTTCCCAGCCTGAGGAAAGTGAATTTTCTGGATCAGTGCTATATTCTGCCTGAAGAATTGGAAAAGCTTAGGGGAGTGGAAGATCTGACAATTGCGGTGAATCAGGAAGAGTGCCTGGAGATTCTGGGGAGCTTTGACAGCCTGAGAGCGCTGGATGTGCATATGGCGATCCATGAGTACCAGGTTCCTGTGGACGTGTCGCCTTTGGCTGGCCTTAAGGGGCTGGAAAAGCTTTATGTGGATAATTTCTGGGGATGCCAGTATACGGGAGTGGAGCAGCTTCTCAATCTTCCCAAACTGAAAATATTTCGTCTGGGACAGGGAGTGGGAAGCGACGCGGAGCTTCTCATGGATACGGAAGCACTCAGCGGAAGCCAGGTTTTAGAGGAACTGGGAATGATAAACTGCACGGTAACAGACATAGGGACAGGGGCGCAGCAGGATTTTGGGTTTGTCGCAGAGTTTCCGGGACTGAAAAGACTGTATCTGGATGAGTGCGGCCTGGATGATATTTCTTTTGTCTCAGGGCTTAAAGATTTGAGAGCCTGCAGCTTTATGGATAATGATATCACGGATCTGTCCCCTCTTTTGGAATGTAAAAGGCTGGGCGTGGTTTCCGTGGATCGGGAGGCGGCGGCAGGAATTGAATTTCCGGGCGACGTGATGGTCAATACAGAGTCTTTTGTGAAAATTTATGAGTGAAGCAATACAGGCAGGTGAAATTATGACAAATATCTTAAATGGAAAAAAGGCGGTTATTTTTGATTTGGACGGAACATTAGTGGATTCCATGTGGATGTGGAAAAGCATTGACATAGAGTTTCTGGGACGGTATGGCCATAAATGCCCGCCGGATCTTCAGCGGGTGATTGAAGGCATGGGGTTTTCGGAAACAGCCGTGTATTTTAAGGAGCGGTTCGGCCTTCCCCTGACTGTGGAGGAGATTAAAGAAATCTGGGAAGCCATGTCCATAGACAAGTACCGGTATGAGGTCCCTCCTAAAAAAGGGGCCAGGGAGTTTTTGGCTTATGTCCGGGATAGGGGGATCGCCTGCGGAATCGCCACCAGCAACGGCCGGAAGATGGTGGATGCGGTAATGGAATCCCTGCAGATAAAGCCGTATTTTCAGACCGTGGTTACCGCCTGTGAGGTGAAGGCAGGGAAACCGGAGCCGGACATTTACTGGAAAGCGGCAGCTGACTTAGAGGCGGAGCCTGGGGAGTGCCTTGTGTTTGAGGACGTGCCTGCAGGCATTCTGGCAGGGAAAAGAGCCGGAATGACGGTGTGCGCGGTGGAAGATGCGTTTTCCAGACATTTGGAGCAGGAAAAGAGGGAACTGGCGGATTATTTTATCAGCGATTATTTTGAGATCATGGGCGGAGGCAGGCTATGAAGCCGGACTATCTGCCTGTCAGCCGGGCGGACATGAGCCTTCGGGGATGGAATCAGTGTGACTTTGTGTATGTGTGCGGAGATGCCTATGTGGATCACCCCTCTTTCGGACATGCCGTCATATCCCGGGTGCTGGAGTCCCATGGCTACAAGGTAGGGATTATCTCCCAGCCGGACTGGAAAGACAAAAAGAGCATCACAATACTGGGAAAGCCCAGGCTTGGCTTTCTGGTGACTGCGGGAAACATGGATTCCATGGTCAACCACTACTCTGTTTCCAAAAAGAGAAGGCAGGAAGACTCTTACACGCCAGGGGGAGTCATGGGAAAGCGCCCGGATTACGCCACGGTGGTGTACTGCAACCTGATTCGGTCGGTTTATAAAGACAGCCCTGTGATTATCGGAGGAATCGAGGCAAGCCTGCGGCGCCTGGCTCATTATGACTACTGGTCAGACAGGCTGAAACGATCCATTCTTCTGGATTCCCAGGCAGACCTGATTTCCTACGGCATGGGGGAGCGGTCCATTGTGGAGATTGCAGACGCCCTGGCCAGCGGAATTGATGTAAAGGATATTACATTTGTGGACGGGACGGTATACAAAACGGGAAGCCTGGAGTCAGTGTATGATTATGAACTTCTTCCGGACTATAAAGAGCTTTTAAAAGAGAAAGAAAAGTATGCCCAAAGCTTTTTTATCCAATACTCCAACACAGACCCGTTTACCGGAAAACGTCTGGCGGAGCCTTATGATCAGAAGGTATATGTGATCCAAAACCCGCCGGCAAAGCCATTGAGCCAGGAAGAGATGGATCGGATCTATGATCTGCCCTATATGCGCAATTATCATCCCTCCTATGAGGAGGCGGGAGGAGTCCCGGCTATCCGGGAGATCAGATTCAGCCTGATCAGCAGCCGGGGATGTTTTGGGGCCTGCAGCTTCTGCGCCTTAACCTTCCACCAGGGAAGGATCATCCAGGCCAGAAGCCATGAGTCTTTGGTGAAGGAGGCCAGGCTTCTGACAGAAGAGCCGGATTTTAAAGGGTATATTCATGACGTAGGCGGGCCTACGGCGGATTTCAGGTTTCCGGCCTGTGAAAAGCAGCTGACGGCAGGCGCCTGCAAAGACAGACAGTGCCTGTTTCCAAAACCCTGCAAGAATCTAAGGGCTGACCACAGTGACTATATAGAACTGCTGAGAAAGCTGCGATCCCTGCCAAAGGTAAAGAAGGTATTTATCCGTTCCGGGATTCGCTTTGACTATGTACTGGCAGACATAAAAGGGGATTTTCTGCGGGAGCTGTGCGAACATCATGTCAGCGGCCAGCTGAAGGTGGCGCCGGAACATGTGGCGGATGCAGTGCTGAAACGCATGGGCAAACCGGAGAATCACGTATACCGCCAGTTTGTCCGGGAGTATGAAAAGATGAATAAGAGGATCGGGAAGAAGCAGTATCTGGTGCCGTATCTCATGTCCTCCCACCCCGGTTCCACCATGAAAGAGGCAGTGGAGCTGGCGGAATATCTGCGGGATCTGGGGTATATGCCGGAGCAGGTTCAGGATTTCTACCCCACGCCGTCTACCATATCCACCTGTATGTACTATACAGGATATGACTGCAGAACCATGGAGAAGGTGTACGTGCCTGTGAATCCCCATGAAAAGGCCATGCAGAGGGCGCTGATCCAGTACAGGAATCCCAAAAACTATGATCTGGTGGCGGAGGCTTTAAAAACAGCAGGCAGAACGGATCTGATTGGATATGACAGGAAATGCCTCATCAAGCCCAGAGACGGGGCAAAAAGGGCAGGAACGCAGGAAGGGCAAAGACAGCAGGCCAATCAGGAAACTGCGGCAAAGAAAAGCCAGAAGGGCAAAGGAAGCATTATGAGCAAAGCAGCCCAAACAGGCAGAGGGAGGCCGGCTGCGGGAATTGAAAAGGAAAACAGCAAAAGGACGAGACGAACCATCCGAAATATCCATAAAAAGAAAGGATAAAACAAAAGCCAAAGGAAGCGGCCCAGGGGAAGAGAATCCCGTGGACGGCTTCTTTTGGCTTTTTCGAATCCTTCTGCCTTCCTAAGCCGGACGTGTCAGGCAAATATGTCAACATTAGCCCCTTTAGCCGGCGGGGCCGCCTCATAAGTGTCAGGCTTAGAACGGAATACAGTGCGGGTGTTCCCTCCTGCAATGTAAGTCCTCCCGCATTCCGGACAGACATTTGTATGGTATGTGACAGACTGGGAGACAATCTCCTGGTCTTCCCGCAAAGCGTCCAGCTTGGCGTGAGCCACATGTTCCATCTCATGGGAACGGACAGCATAAGCAGCCCTGTCAGGACTGAGCTTGGTGGGAGTCTTAAACGACACGGAAGGATCATTGGAACCATCCTGATATTTTCGGTTTTTGCAGGTCTGGCATTCATAGGTGTCCACATCCGGTTCCTGTTTCGCTTTTCCCACCTGCTTTTCAAAAGCAGACTGATTTTCGTCTTCCTGTCCGTCGACTCTGCCGGCAAAAGCCTGTTCCGGCGATGAAACCCGGGACATGGGCCCGGAGGAAAAACGGGCAGGGGAGAGGAATGACAAATTGTTAAAAGATATTGCGTAATTGATAAAATCGCCCCCTTATTTATCATCGTTGGATGAAGCCCATTGTCCCCGGAGAAGATGTAGAAAAGCACACAGCCAGGCTTGGGATGAAATGGGACCATCAGAGATAAATCTATGGTTATCGTACCATATTTAGGAATAAGACGCAAGATATATTCCAAAATATCCTGTATGAATGGCTGAAAATGGGAGACAGCTTAATGCCGGGCAGAGCCAGGGATTCCTAAACGAAGGGGCATTGCTGAAGTAACCATTAGTCTGTGTATACTTTCTCCTCTAAACAACAACCGCCGGCATTTAAGGCATCCATGCTGCCGTATATCCGGATAGTCAGCCTCTGGGTATGCCCATTCATGGATTCGTGCTCATTCCTTATCCGCTCAAACAATTCTTCTGAATCATAGTCTTTAATATTTACCACGACCCAGATGTAAACATCCTTGATATTGTCTTCGTTCTGAAAAATCATTGACCGGTAGAGTTCAAAGTCCTTTACTGCTGCAGGCGGCTTCAGCCCTTCCCGCAAAAACAACATGCAGCCCAGACTTAGTCCGATAACAGTTAACACCGCATATATTTTTTTCATAGTTACCTCTCTGTAGGACGAAATATCGTCCTATATTAATTTTAGCTGTATTTTCTGTAAAATGCAAGCTGTTTCGCTTATACATTATCATTGAATAAGCGGCAGAAACATTAGAAAGGCAGTTTTTCTAGGTTAAAACTTTAAACTATAGGATGTTTTAAAATACAGGAACGGACTGAGCCGAATTCAAGATAAATCCGGAAATTCGTAAAATTGCGTGGATGAGCCCAGCGGCAATTTGGCCAGCGCTTTTATCAGGGGGAGCTAAATATGCTTGTTTACAACAATATGGCTTTATTTGTGTAAATAAACGCTGTATAATAAGGGAAATACTTATAGATAGCGGGAAGGTAATTGGCAATGGAACTTGTAGAAGGGGCTGCAGCAATAGGCAAATTTATATTTAGTGAATTTATGTCAAATATATTTAATGACAATTTAGATACAACAAGAGAAGGCATAAAGAAAAAGATCCGTAATAAGGAGGATCAGAGCTTTTCTACTAAAATATGCCGGGTAATAGAAAGCACCATTAATCATATAACCAATCATAAATATGCACAAAAGGATGTTTTATATGAGGCAGTAGAAAAAATAATTCTTGAATTTAAAAATGACAGAGATGGGGCAGAAGCAGTAAAATCAGGACTACGCCTGCTTATTGGAGACATAAGTGATAGCAGGTATCAAGACTTTATTGAGAAATTTTACAATAACATCTGTGAAGATGATTATTTGCATAAAAGAGTATCTTTCATTCTGCAGAAAAAGGAAATCAGAATTACTCAAGATGGGTTTCAGCAGTTAAGCGAAAGAAATGATTACGAGCATGCAGAATTTAATAGAAAATTGGATGTTTTAATGGAACATAAGAATATTGATATAAAAACTGAGAAATTTAGGAACAATAGGAAAGAAGATTATATTAAAACATGGAATAGTAAATTGTTTCTTCATAGCGACGATAATCCAATAACATTAAAGGAAGCCTTTATAACACCTAACTTCATCATACATAAATTTAGTAAGAACATTAAAATCATGCGCAGTGAGACACTTGGAAGTCTAATCAGAAAATTTTTTGAATATGAAAAAACATCTACCCTGCTTCTTACTGGCATGCCAGGCATAGGAAAGACAAGTATGGCAGCATGGATGGCAGACCAATATAGAGAAAATGATGATGTGATTATATTGAGGTTTCGCGATTGGGAGGGAGAAGAATTAGGGAAGGGATTGTTGAAGGCAATCTGTGAAGTACTCGAATGTAAAAAAAGAGATCTGGAAAAGAAGATTCTGATATTAGACGGTTTTGATGAAATAAAGGCTTTGCATATTCGTGGAGAATTACTAAATGAATTTTTGTCTGACATAAAAGACTTTGAAAATTTTAAATGCATAATAACATCGAGGCCTGCTTATATTATAACTTCATACTATTTTCATAATATTATTGAACTTAGAGCATTTGATATAGGTCGGATTGAAAAATTCTACAAAAAAATTGCAGGTAATAATTTGGCTCAAAAAGCAAAAATAATATCGAACGTGGAAGTTTTAGGGATTCCAGTTATATTATATATGGCGATTATGGCTGATATAGATATCGGCAAAAATCCTACTAAGCCCGAACTGTACAATCGGATTTTTGGAAAGACAAAAGGAATATTTGACAAATTTTATGACGGAGAGACAGAATACAGCGGAGGAAGCCAAATGTTAAGAGATCCTGAGAATATAAAATTGTACTTAGAATTTTTAGGCGATATCGCATATCAAATGTTTGTGAAAAATGACATGTTATTAAGAAAGAATGAATGTAAAATTCCTGAATTAGAGTTTGAAAGAAAAAAAGTCAGTATATTAGATTTTCCCATAAAGCATTTGTTTGAAAATACCGAATTAAATATAGAATTTATCCACAATTCTATTTACGAATACTTTGTCTCCGAATATATCTATGCATTAATATATCATACTATGTCAAAAGAAAAGGATAAACATAATTTAAGAGAGGAACTGGCCGGTGTTTTTGGAACTTTACTTAAGGATAACAGATTGACTAAAGAAATTTTAGAATTTTTAAGGTATAAGATTAGAAAGGGAGGATTAAATGAAAAATCCGACATTATAAGTGAGGTTTTTGGATTAATGCTGCAGGACGGAATGATTTATTATACAGGATTGTGCTGCAAAAACGCAATGGAATGTGAAATAATGGTATTTGCTAATATGCTTGAAATAGTACACTTATGGAATGCTGAATGTTTAAAAATGGTTAATTTAATAAGTAACTATTTAAGACATAATACATGTACACAGCTAAACTTGAAAGGTGTCTATTTAGAAGGGGCAAGCTTGATAAGGATAGATTTAAGAAGTGCAGATCTGCGAAACGCAAATATGAAGAAGGCAAAATTGCTGCAGGCAGATCTGGAGGAGGCAGATTTAAGAAATACGAAATTAAATGGTGCAGATATGACAGAAATAAATTTAAAAAGGGCAAGATTAACGGCAGCAAATTTAGAGGGGACGAATTTAAGGGAAGCAGACTTAAGTAAGGCGAATTTAATAGATGCGGATTTAAGAAAGGCAAAATTAAGAGGGGCTGATTTGACGGGGGCGGATTTAAGGGGAGCAGACTTGCGGGATGCAAATTTGAGAGGAGCAAAATTAAGAAACGCAAATTTAGAGAGGGCTAGGGTAAAGGGAGCAGACCTGATTGGAACGGATTTAGAAGGTGCTTATTTGACTGAAACAGTATTTGACGAAGAACAGGTTAGGCTTCTTGGCGGACACAGCCATTTAAGGAAAGCAATGGTATGGCTGAATGGTACAGGAAAAAAATTGACCTATAAAGATTATATGGATATAATTTCAAGAGAAATAATTGATGAAAGACCGTTTGGAAAAGGACAATACCAGAGATCAAATATAGAGCATCAATTTTTTGACAATAGGGGGTGAGGATATGTATCACATAGAAAGAATGGAAAAAAAGCAGCTGGGCCTGCAGCTGGAAGATGAATTAATGAATTATATTTTAAAAGCTCCTGTGGAGATTGGGCAGAAGATCCCCAATGAATTTGAACTGGCACAGCAGTTCGGCGTAGGGCGCAGCACGGTGCGGGAGGCTGTGAAGGGGCTTGTAACCAGGGGAATTCTGGAGGTCAGAAGGGGGTCCGGCACCTTTGTCATAAGCCATCATTCCCTGAAAGAAGATCCTCTGGGCCTTGCCCGTCTGGAGGACAAGTACAAACTGGCGCTGGAGCTGTTTGAACTGCGGCTGATGATGGAGCCGGAGATAGCGTCTCTGGCCGCCCAGAAGGCAAAAGAGGAGGAGAAGGTAAGGCTGGAGGAACTGTGCAACCAGGTGGAGGAACTGTATTCCAATGCGCAAGACCATCTGGAAAAGGATGTGGAGTTTCACACCCACATTGCCAGATGCAGCCAAAACCGGGTGGTGGAGATGCTGGTTCCCTTAATTCACTCGGCGGTCACTACCTTCGGAAGCCTGACTCACCGAAAGCTTAAAAATGAAACCATTGAAACCCACAGAGCCATTACGGATTCCATTATCCGGGGAGACTCCGTGGGGGCAAAATGCGCCATGATCATGCATTTGACTTACAACCGGCAGATGCTGGTAAAAATGATGGAGGAGCATCAAAAAGGTGCCGTCCGGATTTAAATATCATCAGATGATTTTAAGAAATACAGGCTGGGAAGAACAGGGACAAAAGGATGAATTTGAAACGTTTTCGTTAAAATATACAAAACAGCAGCCGTTTAGGAGATAAAACTGCTGTTTTTTTATGCATAAAAACGAAAAGAAATAAAATACATCAGACATATTGACATAAATACTTTTTACATATATAATTATAGCATAAAACATAAGACGTCAGATGTTTAAGAAAGCGAAATAAAAAATATGGAGGGTAAATGTTATGGGAACAGATACAATGCTTGACCCCACAAGACTTATTATTGCAGCTCTGGTGGGACTGGCGCTGCTGCTTGTGCTGATTATTAAGTTTAAGATCCATGCAATGATTTCGATTCTGATTGGCGCGCTGGTAATCGGGCTGGTGGCAGGGATGCCGTTTGCAGACATCGTTACAGCGGTTAATGACGGAATTGGCAATACATTAAAAGGGATTGCCCTGCTGGTAGGCCTTGGCTCCATGTTCGGCGCCATTCTGGAAATGTCCGGCGGCGCCCAGACTCTGGCCGTGACCATGGTAAAGCGGTTCGGCGATGAGAAAGCCGCATGGGCCCTGGGAATTACGGGCCTGGTCATTGCAATGCCGGTGTTTTTTGACGCAGGGCTGATTATTCTGATTCCGCTGGCTTTTTCACTGGCCAAGAGGACAAACCGTTCTTCCCTGTTCTATGCCATACCGCTTCTGGCAGGATTGGCTGTAGGCCATGCATTTATCCCGCCTACGCCGGGGCCGGTTCTGGTAGCTACCATGCTGAATGTGGATCTGGGATGGGTGATTCTGGTGGGCATTGCCTGCGGAGTCGCAGCGATGATAGTGTCAGGTCCCATCTGGGGTTCTATCTGCGGCAAGAAATATTTCGTTCCGGTTCCTGAGCACGTGGCGAACCAGGAAGAGATTGACGAGTCAAAGCTTCCCTCTTTTGGAACCATTGTGGGCATTATCCTGATTCCCCTGGTGCTGATTATCTTTAAGTCCGTGGCAGGGGTGGTGGACGCCCTGGCTCCGGCAGAACCTGTCCTGGCCTTTTTGGGCGAGCCTTTCGTGGCGCTTTTAATCGCTACCGTTGCAGCCATGTTTATTCTGGGAATTAAACACGGCTATACCACGGAAGAGCTGGAGAAGATTATGACAAAGTCCCTGGAGCCTACCGGGTTGATTCTTCTGGTAACTGCCTGCGGCGGCGTTCTGCGGTATATGCTTCAGTACTCCGGCCTTGGAGACGTAATCGGAAATGCGGTGGCTTCTGCCAACCTTCCTATTGTAGTAGTAGCGTTTATTGTGGCGGCCCTGGTAAGAATCTGCGTAGGTTCCGCTACGGTGGCTATGACCATGGCAGCAGGCATTATTGCGGCCATGCCGGGGATTGCAGAACTTTCCCCCATGTACCTGGCATGTACCACGGCAGCAGTCGCCGGAGGCGCGACGGTTTGCTCTCACTTTAATGATTCCGGTTTCTGGCTGGTAAAATCCCTGGTGGGGCTGGACGAGAAGACGACATTAAAGACCTGGACGATTATGGAAACGCTGGTAGGCGGAACAGGATTTGTGGTAGCGCTTATTATATCATTCTTTGTTTAGGCCAACAGCCGGGCAGCGCTTTGAGAGAAGCCCCGTAAACCCCGGCTGCCGGCAGATATCGGTGAAAGAGGGCTTTAAACCAGTGGAAATAAGTGATAGAATAAAGATAAAGAAGGGAGAATACGTATGGAACTGATAAGTCAGAAAATGAGAAAGCTTGCGCCGGAACTTGATCCCCTTAGAATCGGTACAGGATGGAAGCCAGAGGATCTGGACAAGCCGCAGATTATGATTGAGAGCACGTTTGGCGACAGCCATCCGGGAAGCGGTCACTTGGACATCCTGGTGGAAGAGGTAAGGAAGGGCGTCAAAGAGGCAGGCGGGTATGGGGCCCGGTATTACTGTACGGATATTTGTGACGGTGAGAGCCAGGGAACGGACGGAATTAACTTCAGCCTTGCCAGCCGTGAGATGATTGCAAACATGATTGAAATTCACGGAAATGCAACGCCCTTTGACGGGGCCGTGTATCTGGCCAGCTGTGACAAGGGCATGCCGGGAAACCTTATGGGCCTTGCAAGGGTGGACGCTCCTGCGGTGGTGGTGCCTGGAGGCACGATGAACGCAGGCCCCCAGATGCTGACTCTGGAGCAGCTGGGCATGTACAGCGCCAAATACCAGAGAGGCGAGATTAACCAGGAGAAGCTGAACTGGGCAAAATGCAATGCCTGTCCCAGCTGCGGAGCCTGCTCCTTTATCGGTACGGCGTCCACCATGCAGATTATGGCAGAGGCTTTAGGCCTGGCCCTTCCGGGAAGCGCCCTGATGCCTGCCACCAGCCCGGATCTGCTGACATTTGCCAGACAGGCAGGTGCCTTGGCGGTGAAGCTGGCAACCATGCCGGGAATGCGGCCGTCAGAGATTGTTACCATGGAAAGCTTTGAAAATGCCATCCTGGTTCACGCGGCTGTTTCCGGGAGCACCAACTGCCTGCTGCATATTCCTGCCATTGCCCATGAATTCGGAATCGAGATCACGGGAGATACGTTTGACAGGCTTCATCGAAACGCCAGATATCTTTTGGACGTGCGGCCCGCAGGACGGTGGCCTGCAGAGGTGTTTTACTATGCAGGAGGAGTTCCGGCCATTATGGAGGAGATCAAAGAGCACCTTCACCTGGATGCCATGACGGTTACAGGAAAGACTTTAGGGGAGAACCTGAAGGAACTGAAGTCCAATGGGTTCTATGAGCGCTGCGGAAAATGGCTTGATGATTTCAATAAGAGATACGGTGTTGCCATTACCAGAGAAGACATTATCCGCCCTTATGATAAGGCCATTGGAACAGACGGGAGCATTGCCATTTTAAGAGGGAACCTGGCGCCGGAGGGCGCGGTTATCAAGCATACGGCCTGTCCGAAGGAGATGTTTAAAGCAGTGCTTAGGGCCAGACCTTTTGACAGCGAGGAGGAGTGTCTGGACGCAGTGCTGAAGCATAAGGTGCAGAAAGGGGACGCGGTGTTTATCCGCTATGAAGGGCCCAAGGGAAGCGGCATGCCGGAGATGTTCTATACCTCTGAAGCCATCAGCAGTGACAAAGAGCTGGGGCGCAGCATAGCCCTGATTACAGACGGCCGCTTTTCCGGTGCATCTACAGGTCCGGTTATCGGACACTGCAGCCCGGAGGCTGCGGACGGAGGCCCTATTGCCCTGGTGGAAGAAGGGGACCTGATTGAGATTGATGTTATGGAGCGGAAGCTGAACATTGTCGGCATAAAAGGGGAGAGAAAAACCCCCGAGGAAATTGACGCAGTGCTGGCCCAAAGGCGCAGCAGCTGGAAGCCCAAGGAGCCGAAGTATAAGAAAGGAGTTCTGCGGCTGTTTAGCCTTCATGCGGCCAGCCCCATGAAGGGAGCCTATTTGGAATACTAAATGTTCAGGCGCAGTATAAGCTGCCGGCATTGAGGAAGAGATACGCAAAAAAATTATAGGTGATAAAACCCAGAACCCCTCTGATTTCAGCAAATCAGAGGGGTTTTTAGAATCAAAAGGAGATTATGCCACGCTGGCGCTGCCGAGACGGGTAAGGCGGTTTATAACCCGGTTTACATCATAACTTGCAAAATCCCTGCTGTCCACGGTCATAACCCTGTTTCCGTATTTTTCGCGGTACTCCGGCAGCTTGTAGGCGATCTGGGGCGCCAGGAGAATGTAGTCGTATTGACTTTGAACATGTTCGATTTCCGCATAGCTGACAGCGTCTATGGTTATGTCGATGCCTGTCTTTTTCAGAGCATTTTTCATGGTGTAAGCAAAATAGGAGGATGTAAGCCCAGAGGTGCAGCTGACCAAGAGCTTCATAGGCTGGCTTATTTTTGCAGCTTCCGCATTCAGATGTTCCTTTTCAGGATGCTGATCTTTAAAGAAATCAAAGAACGCCTGAATATGTTCCCTGGCGGTCTTAGGCTCCCGGGCTTCAAAATGAAGGTAGAAGGGGATCTCGCCCGTCTTTCTGTCCTCAATGGACAATTCCATAAGACTGTCCTCGTGAAAAACTGCCAATGCCTCATATGCCTCATTGCAGAAACTGATAATCCCGCATTTCTTCTTGATTTGGGCACAGTCCATGGAAGCCAGCCAGTCGTAGATTTCACACTGTAAAGATTGATGGTTTCTTTTTTTCATCTCGTTTACCTCCAGTTCCGAAAAATATGCTGTGCTTTATGGTTCTATTAAACCAGATTTTGGAATAAGATTCAATACTTTCGGAGGATTCTGAATTGCTGTTCACAAATTTGGCGCTTTTGGGCCTGTTTTTTGAGAACAGCGTTCTGCCCGGTGGGAAGAAGCCTGTAAGGGGATGGCGCCGGACATGGCGAAAGGCCCCAAAAAGGGGCCCTCCACAATGAATATACGATCAATTAACAGGAAACGGTACAGGCAGAAACACTATTTCACACTGGCCGGCAAAAGCTTATGCATGCCTGCGAAGACGGAACCTGCGTACGGATACCGACAGTTCCTCAGCTTGGCTTTGCAGCTGCTGTGCGGACATGGCGGATTTCTCGGCAGTGGAAGCGTTGCTTTGAACCACGCTGGAAATCTGATTCATGCCGAGAGTCAGCTGGGATAAAGATTCAGCCTGCTGCTTTGCGGATTCCGCAATACGCTCCACCAGTTCTGTAGACTTCTGGGCTCCGGCCACGCCTGTGGACAAAGCGGACGTGGTTTCAGCGGAAAGGGAAGTTCCCTGCTCCACCATTTTCATGGAATTTTGGATGAGGACTGCAATATCTTTGGCAGCCGCAGAACTTTTGTTGGCAAGGCTCTGCACCTCGTCGGCGACCACTGCGAACCCTTTTCCGGCGGAACCTGCCCGGGCAGCTTCCACGGCGGCATTGAGGGCCAGAATGTTGGTCTGGAAAGAGATATCGTCAATGGTCTTGATGATCCCGCTGATTTGCTGGGAAGACTGGGCAATATCTCCCATGGCGGAGGTCAGATCAGCCATTTTCTGGTTGCAGGCCTGGAGCTGTACGGCGGCATTGGCAGAAAACGTGCGGGCCGTGTCTGCGTCCTGGGAAGTGGAGTTAACCTGCTGGGACAACGTCTGGATGCTGGCAGACAGCTCTTCAACAGCGGAAGCCTGCTGTACAACGCCGCTGGAAAGCACCTGCGCATCGGCAGCCATGTGCTGGGACTGCTGGGAAACCTGGCCGCTTGTGCGGTTGATCTGGAACAATGCATTGTTTAAGGAATCAAGAATCTGGTTCATGGCCTTCTGAATGGGGATGAATTCTCCTTTATAATCATTGCTGATGCCTAGATCCATTTTCCCCTCAGCCATTTGGGCAAGCTTGGAATTAATGTCATATATGTATTTTTTCAGCTCCTCTTTTGTCTCGTGGATAGAGTGAACCAGCATTCCGATCTCAGAGGTATCCGGCTCCAGGGGAAACTCCGCCGACAGATTTCCTCTGGCTATCTCACCCATCTGGTCACGGACGGAGATTACAGGACGTATGATCTTTTTCTGAGTGATTACCAGGACGTAGACCTGCATAATGCCTACCAGAAGTACGGCAATCATAATGATAATGCTGATGATATTCTGGGCGGTAATCAGGGAGTTTACCTGGGACTGGGTCCTTGTATCCAGAGCAGCCAGGAAATCCTCCTTCAGAGAGCTGATCTGACTGATAACCGTGCTGTATTCCTGGCCGTATACATAGCCCAGAGCCGCATCAATCTGGCCGCTCTGCACCTGGTTCATGGCTTCCTCCTCAAGAGGGACCAGATTATTGGAGAGAGTGGACATCTGATTAATCATAGCCTGTTCCTCAGAGGTGATGCCAATCTCCTGAAGAGCGGCAACGCCCTGCTCCCGGTTTTTCAAGGTGTTTACTTCATTCATATAGCTGTCATAATACTGCCTGTCACCAGTAGCCGCATAGGCGCGCACATCCTCGACAAGGCTGGAGGATGCGTTGGTAAAACGGTTGGCATTATAAGTGAGGCTGATTTTGTCTGCATTGGCCTTTTCAAGCCGGCTGCTTGCCGATCCGTAGACCAGAAGAAGCACAGCTACAAGCAGGAGCGCCAGAATGGACCCTCCGTTGAGAAGTAACATTAATTTTGACTGATTCATTGCTTTTTTCATCATTTACCTGCTCCTTTGCGGTATGTGCCATTTTCTATTATTAGTTTACACAAAATCAGCGGAAAATTCAACTGCCTATAAGACATATTTCTATTTTTTTGCTGTTTTTTTGGAGTTGGAAAAGAGATGGAAAGCAATGGTTATTTGTGGCCGTTTTCGTATGCCTGGCGAATTTTTTCAGGCATCTTATCCGGCGTCATGGACTTAAGCCGCTCTTCATTGCCGTCAGCAATGGCCTGCTCATAGTACCAGCATTTGTAGGTAACCATATCCAGTACCTGGTTCATGCGACGGATTTCCGCTTCCACAGCTTCTTTTTGCTGAAGGAGCATATCTCTGCGCTTTTCATAGGTGGCCGGGCCCTGCTGGCACCAATGCATAAATTCCTTAATGTCCCGGATCTCCATGCCGGTTTTTTTCAGACACTCAATCATGTGGAGGGCATCTACCTCTTTTTCACTGAAGGCACGGATGCCGGAACGCCTCTGCATATCTGGGAACAGCCCTTCCTTATCGTAATAGCGGAGCGTGGACACAGGTATATGAAACATGCTGGATATTTGCCCGATGGTGTACATAGGGTACCTCGATTCCTAAAATAGATTTAACCTGAAGTCAGGTACAGGTTAAAAAAGCTTATCACAGATCAGGCCGGATGTCAATGAGCGGGGAGCAGCCCTATCGCAGAGAATTGTGAAGCGGGCTGCTGACAGTACAGGAGACGGGCGGTGAAAAGAAAGATTATATCTTGATAAATCCCATGCCTTGTGATACGATAAACGGGATTAAAATGCGCATCCGCTGGAGCGCACAGCTGTGGACGGTACAGTTCACGTCAGATTATGTAAGGAGGAACCATTATGGGAGCAATCTTTGGAAGTATTGTTAAAAATGCAATAGAAGTGGCGGTATTTGCGGTGATCGCATGGGCAGGCATTCTGTTGGGGAAGAATTTGGCATCAAAGAAGACAACAGGCGGCAAGGATACTAAATAGACGCGGAGGAACGACACGTGAAGAAGTACGGTGTGAATGAATTAAGAAAAATGTTTTTGGAATTCTTCGAAAGCAAAGGCCATCTGGCTATGAAAAGCTTTTCCCTGGTTCCTCACAATGACAACAGCCTGCTGCTGATCAATTCCGGCATGGCGCCTTTAAAGCCATATTTTACAGGGCAGGAGATCCCGCCCAGAAGACGGGTTACCACCTGTCAGAAGTGCATCCGCACAGGGGATATTGAGAATATCGGGAAAACTGCCCGCCACGGCACCTTCTTTGAGATGCTGGGCAATTTTTCTTTTGGAGATTATTTTAAAACGGAAGCGATCCATTGGTCATGGGAATTTCTGACCCAGGTGGTGGGACTTTCCCCGGACAGGCTGTATCCGTCGGTTTATCTGGAGGATGACGAGGCCTTTGACATCTGGAATAAAGAGATAGGGATTCCGAAAGAAAAGATTTTCCGATTTGGCAAAGAGGACAATTTTTGGGAGCACGGGGCAGGCCCCTGCGGTCCCTGTTCGGAGATCTATTATGACAGAGGCGAGAAGTACGGCTGCGGGAAGCCCGGCTGTACGGTAGGCTGCGAATGTGACCGGTACATCGAGGTGTGGAACAACGTGTTCACCCAGTTTGAGAATGACGGGCACGGCAATTACACGGAGCTGGTTCAGAAAAATATTGATACAGGCATGGGGCTGGAGCGTCTGGCAGTGGTGGTTCAGGACGTGGATTCTCTTTTTACCATTGATACCAACAAGGCTTTGCTGGACGAGGTCTGCGCACTGGCCAAGACCAAATATCTGGCGGACGAGAAAAAGGATGTGTCCCTGCGCATTATTTCAGACCATGTAAAGTCCTGCACCTTTATGATCTCAGACGGCATCATGCCTTCCAACGAAGGGCGGGGATATGTGCTCCGCAGGCTTCTGCGCCGGGCCGCCCGCCACGGAAGGATTCTGGGCATTGAGGGAAAGTTCCTGGCAGGCCTCAGCGAGACGGTTATCGCCCTGTCTAAAGACGGATATCCGGAACTGGAAGAGAAGAAGGCCATGATCCTTAAGGTGTTAAGCGAGGAAGAGGACAAGTTTAACAAGACCATTAACCAGGGTCTGGCTATATTAAATGACATGGAGCAGGCCATGACGGAAAGGGGCGGCCGTATTCTTTCCGGCGACGATGCCTTTAAGCTGTATGACACTTACGGATTTCCGCTGGATTTGACGGTTGAGATTCTGGAAGAGAAGAATTTCAAAGTGGACGAAGAGGGATTTAAGGCCGCCATGAAGGAGCAGAGGAAGAAAGCCCAGGCAGCCCGCAGGACTACCAACTATATGGGGGCCGACGTGACGGTGTATCAGTCCATACCGGCTCATATTACTACGAAATTTGTGGGATATGACAGGCTTGTCCACGAATCGGCTGTTTCGGTCCTCACCACGGAAGACGAGATCGTGGAAGCCCTGACAGATGGCCAGCGGGGAACCGTTATAGTAGATGAGACTCCGTTTTACGGGACCATGGGCGGCCAGCAGGCGGATACGGGCATTATCTTCTGTGAAAGCGGCAGGTTTACGGTGGAGGATACCATCCATCTTATGGGCGGCAAAGTGGGCCATGTAGGCATTATGACAGAAGGCATGCTGAAAGCTGGAGACAAAGTGACCCTTAAGGTGGATGAAAAGAACCGGCTTTCCACTGGCAAGAATCACAGCGCCACTCATCTTCTGCAGAAAGCCCTGCGGACAGTGCTGGGGGATCATGTGGAGCAGGCAGGTTCCTACGTGGATGCAGGCAGGCTTCGCTTTGACTTTACCCATTTCTCTGCCATGACTCCTGAGGAGTTAAGAAAAGTGGAAGATCTGGTAAATGAAAAGATACGGGAAGACCTGGCAGTGGTTACCCAGGAGATGTCGCTGGACGAGGCAAAGAAATCAGGAGCCATGGCCCTGTTTGGCGAGAAATACGGCGAGACGGTGCGGGTAGTGAAGATGGGAGATTTTTCCGTGGAACTGTGCGGCGGCACTCATGTGAAGGATACAGGCGTGATCACTTCCTTTAAGATACTGTCGGAGACGGGAATCGCTGCCGGAGTCCGCAGGATCGAGGCCCTGACCGGAGAGGGGCTTATGGCTTACTATGAGGGGGCGGAGCGGCAGCTTCATGAGGCGGCCAAGGCGGCCAAGGCCACACCGGGAGAGCTGACCCACAGGATTGAGACGCTTCTGGGGGAGATAAAGGCATTAAGCTCCGAAAATGAAAAGCTGAAAAGCAGGCTGGCAGGAAATGCCCTGGGTGACGTAATGGACAAGGTAACGGAAATAAACGGCGTTAAAGTCCTGGCTACAAAAGTCGCAGATGTGGATATGAACGGACTGCGTAACCTGGGCGATCAGCTGAAGGCGAAAATGGGCGAAGGCATTATTGTCATTGCATCAGCTGCAGGCGGGAAGGTGAACCTTATGGCCACGGCCACAGAAGGAGCCCAGAAACAGGGCGCCCATGCCGGAAACCTGATTAAGGCAATCGCCGGCCTGGTAGGCGGAGGCGGAGGCGGCCGGCCGGGCATGGCTCAGGCAGGCGGAAAGAACCCTGAGGGGATTGATGACGCACTGGCTAAAGTGGCTGAGGTGGTGAAAGGACAGATTGGCCAATAAATTGTTACAGTTCACGGGGCGGGGAAAATCGGATGAAAACAGGCGTCAAGCTTGCTTGTAAGACTGTTTTCATCCGGTTTTCCCCATCGGGCGAACGCCCGATGCTTCTTGTTCGGCGTAGCCGGACAAGAAGATGCGCCTCGTGAACAGTAACAATAAATTTTCTTTAACCCCTAAAAAATTTGCAAAAACCAGTTGACGAATGAATAATTTATGTTATAATCATACCAGTGCTATAAAATACCCAAACAGTTGTATTATGCACAAGTACACAACTGGAGGGAGGTTAGGTGTGAGCTATGTCGAACGTTATTGTTAAAGATAATGAATCGTTAGACAGCGCTTTACGCAGATTCAAGAGAAACTGCGCAAAGGCTGGTATTCAGCAGGAGATTCGTAAAAGAGAGCATTACGAGAAGCCCAGTGTAAGACGCAAGAAAAAGTCTGAAGCTGCGAGAAAGCGTAAGTTCAATTAAGCTGACAGAAATTTAAAAGTCCTCAGTCATAAGATTGAGGACTTTTTTCTATGGATTTTACATAGATTGATACTAATCCTTGGTATCAGAGAGGCTGTCGTATGGCGAGGATGATCGAACAGGCTGGTTCCGTGCTGCACATTCCCAAGGACGTGGCAGCAGGAGAGCCTGTTATCACGGTTACAGGGCGCAGAAACGTGTATATTGAAAATTATAAGCGGATTATAAGCTTTATGGATGATGAGGTGAAAATACAGGGCAAAACCTGCCGGATCATTGTTCAGGGGAAAAGGCTGGCTATTGAGTACTATACAGGAGATGATATTCTCATATCCGGCCTGATCCACTCAGTGGCTACAGAGAGCTAGTACAGATTAAGGCTGAGAGGTGATAAGGGGTTGCTTGAAAGGATCAGCCGTTGGGCAGAGGGATATTTAGGCTTAAAAATAAGCGGGTACGGAGAGGAGCGTTTTTTTAACCTGCTGAAAAGCGGGGATCTTGATTACTGGGCGCTTCGCAGAAAAAAGGACGGGTGTTATTTTTATATGGGGCTTAAAGATTTCTATCAGATCAGGCCTTTGCTTCGGAAAGCCCATGTGTCTATGAGAATCGCTTCCCGTGCCGGCATGCCGTTTTTTCTGCATCGAAACCGAAAGAGAAAGGCATTTGCAGTTGCCGTAGTTTCTTTTTTCGTGCTTCTGTACGTAATGTCCCTGTTTATATGGAACATCTCTTTTGAGGGGAACTGGCATTACAGCAGGGAAACCCTTCTGGATTATCTGGAAACCCAGAATGTGCGGTACGGAATGATGAAGTCCGGGATTTCCTGTGATGAACTGGAGGAGGGCATACGAAGCGCTTTTCCAGAGGTAACCTGGGTGTCCGCCCGTGTATCAGGAACCCGGCTTTTGGTAAAGATAAAGGAGAATGAGGTGCTATCCGCCGTGCCGGAGGACAGAAGCGAGCCCTGCCAGGTCATTGCCAGGACGTCAGGAACCATTACCCGGATCATTGTCCGCCAGGGAAAGGCGGCGGTAGCGCCGGGGGATGAGGTAAATGAAGGGCAGCAGCTGATTGAAGGGCAGCTTTCTATTTTAAATGACGGGGGAGAAGTGGTACGGACGGCTTACGTCCATGCGGACGGAGACGTCTATGCCAGAACCCAGTACCACTATGAAGAAACCTTTTCCCAGTATCACACGGTGACTGCAAAGACAGGTGAAAGGCGGCATGGGGCGGGGGTGATGGCAGGACCTTACCGGTTTCGGTTCCTGATGCCAGAATTTGGGGAAACATCATGGAACTACGTGACGGATCTGATTCAGATCCGGCTGTTCGGAGACTTCTATCTGCCCTTCTATGTAGAAAAAATCACAGGTGAAGGCTTCGTCATGTATGAGAGGCCTTACAGGCAGGAAGAGAAAGAGGAGGAGGCCAGAAAGCTTCAGGAATATTATCAGAAAAATTTAATGGAAAAAGGGGTTCAAATTATCGAAAATAATGTTAAAATACAAGAGGATGGGGCTTTATGGAAAGTGGAGGGATCTGTAATCGGAGAAGAGCAGATAGGAACAGAACGCTATATTACGGAATTTGAAGAGACTGAGGAGACGAAAGAAACAGATGAGCGTAATTGAGACTATGATCGATATCCCCGCAGAACATGAGAGGAACGTGTGCGGGCAGTTTGACCAATATATCAAAAAGATTGAGCGTACCCTTCATGTGACCATGATTGCCAGGGACGGGGCGTTAAAGATTATCGGACCGGAGGACATGATAAGGAAGGCAGGCAGCGTATTTCATAATCTGATAGAGCTGTCTAAAAGAGGAAATACCATTACCCAGCAGAACGTGGATTATGCGTTGGCCCTGTCTTTTGATGAGAAGGATCATGAAATTCTGGAGATTGACAAAGACATTATCTGCCGTACCGTAAGCGGCAAGCCGGTGAAGCCTAAGACTTTGGGGCAGAAGCAGTATGTGGATGCCATAAGGCAGAAGATGGTGGTGTTTGGCATCGGGCCTGCGGGAACAGGCAAGACTTACCTGGCTATGGCCATGGCCATCCAGGCGTTTAAGGACGGGGAGGTGGGGCGCATTATCCTGACCCGTCCGGCTATTGAGGCGGGGGAAAAGCTGGGGTTTCTTCCAGGCGATCTGCAGAGCAAGATCGATCCCTATCTGCGCCCCCTGTATGATGCCCTGTACCAGATTATGGGTGCGGAAAGCTATCTCCACAATTCGGAGAAAGGGCTGATTGAGGTTGCCCCCCTGGCTTATATGAGGGGACGCACTCTGGACAATGCCTACATTATCCTGGATGAAGCCCAGAATACCACGCCTGCCCAGATGAAGATGTTCCTCACCCGTATCGGCTTCGGCTCCAAGGTGGTGGTAACAGGGGATCAGACCCAGAAAGACCTGCCTCAGGGGAGCGTCTCAGGCCTGGATACGGCTTTGAAGGTGCTTAAGAAGGTGGAAGGCATCGGGTTCTGCTATCTGACCAGCAGCGACGTGGTGCGCCATCCTCTGGTGCAGAAGATTGTGCAGGCTTATGATGACTATGAATCAAAGGCTGCAGCTGCCCAGGAAAAAAGGCAGAGGAAGAAATACAGGGAACATGAGGACAAGGGCTTTGGCAGAGGCGGATATCCCAGGAGATAGAAGCGGGAGACAATGCTGTCCGGAAAATGTATCCGGATCATAGAAACCAAGAGATGACAGCCGCAAAGGCGGAAGGGACAGAGATTCAATGACCATTCACATTGATTATGAGGCGGAAAAAAAGTTAGATCTGGCCTGGGAAACGATTATCAGGGACGTTGTTCTGGGAGCGCTGGACTATGAGAAGTGTCCGTATGAGGCGGAGGTTAACGTAGTTTTGACGGACAACCCCGGAATTCATCAGGTAAACCTGGAATACCGCGATACGGATGCGCCTACGGATGTGCTGTCTTTCCCCATGATTGAGTACGAGGAGCCTGCTGATTTTGACAGGGTGGAAGACATGTTTGCAGACTGCTTTAACCCGGAAAGCGGGGAACTGATGCTGGGAGACATTATGATTTCTGTAGACAAGGTGGAAGAGCAGGCGGAGAAATATGGCCATTCCAAAGAGCGGGAACTGGCCTTTCTGACAGCTCACAGCATGCTTCATCTTTTTGGCTATGACCATATGGAGGAGGATGAGCGCCTTGTGATGGAGGAAAAGCAGAGAGAGATCCTGGAAAGCAGGGGGTATGTCAGATGAGAAGAGGCTGGACGGCGGTTTTCATGACAGCAGTTTTTACGGCAGCATTTTCGATTCTGGCCGGATGCCAAAAGACTTATGTGGAGACGGATGTTACGGTAGATACAGTTGAATTTACAGTCCCTGAAACTTCCTTGGTGGAGATAACGACGGCTCCGGAGACTGAGAGGGAGACGCAGGAAGAAACAGAGCCTGAAAAGCGGACGGAAAAAGACGGGAAAATCAAAAGCTATCTGACAGGGGAAATGGTGGATGTGAAGAAGGGAAACCGCCGCCCTTTGGCAGTGATGATAAGCAATGACAAGCAGGCGCTTCCCCACTACGGCATAAACCGGGCCGGCGTGGTGTACGAGGCCCCGGTAGAGGGCGGTATGAACCGGTATATGGCTATTATTGAGGATTATGATGATCTGGAGCGCATTGGCTCAGTCAGAAGCTGCCGCACGTATTACACGTATTTTGCCAGAGAATTTGATGCCATCTATGCCCACTACGGGCAAAGCACGTTTGCAAAGCCATATCTGAACAATGTGGACAATATAAACGGGCTGGAAGGGGTGGGAGGCAGTGCGTATTACCGCTCCAGTGACAGAAAGTCTCCTCATAATGCCTACACCAGTTTTGAGGGGGTGCAGGCCGCCATAGGGAAACTGGGATATTCCCAGGAATACGCCGAAGATTATGAGGGCCATTATAAATTTGCGGGAGACGGGCAAGAGGTGGTGCTTAACAATTCTCTGGAGGCCTGGAAGGTTTATCCCGGATACGTGATGAACCAGCCGTATTTTGAATACAATGAGGAAGACGGGTTATATTACCGATATCAGTATGGAGGCCCTCACAACGGGGATGAGGGGCAGATAGCGGTAAAGAATATTATTTTTCAGTACTGCGCTTCTGGGCACTATGCCACTACACAGTATTTGGATATTGATGTCCATACCCCTCAGTATGGCTATTACATAACTGGCGGCAGGGCAATTGCCCTATCCTGGGAAAAGGACAGCCAGTTCGGGGTGACCCGCTATTATAATACGGAGAACGAGGAAATCACGCTGAATCAGGGAAAGACCTGGGTCTGCATCATCCCAACCAGTGATTTCGCGAAATCGGAAATTCATGGAAAGAACGAATAGACCAATTCAGGTGGAAACAAGAGCCCCGGCGGGAAGACAGCCGCGGGGAGTGGGGCAGACCGGCCAGAAGTCAGACGGCCAATGGGCAGACGGGTTAGCCCGGGAATATGACCATAAAATGGCAGGCCGCAGTGGGACGGCATATGAGGACGGCCAGGAAGAACGGGAGCCGGAAGGCGAGCCTATGCCGTCAGGAGGTTTGGGAATGGAAAGAGGCCGGGGCGGTTTTGCAGGTGAGAATGCAGAGGGCCGGACAGACGGAAGGACTCCTTACGGAGGCGGAGGGCAGACGGAGGGCCGGGATTCGGTTAACGGACAGGCTTATGGAAACATCAGAGGAAACTACACAGGCGGGCAGGCTTATGGCGGAAGCGGATACGGCCAGGAGAGGCAGGCCCTGAGCAGCGGCGGAGGCCGCTGGACAGGTTCTGCATTTCAGAGATTAAATGACAGGCAGGGGCAGATCGCACGTAAGGAATCTGAAGGAGGGTACCGCAGCGGGCAGACAGGCAGCGGCCTGGGCCGCCAGGAAAACCGGCCGGCAAAAGCGGAGGCAGAGCGCTCTGACATCCAGACAGCAGGAAACAGCCTGGGAAGCCAGGCAGGACCTGCGGGCAACGGCCTGGGCCGTCAGCCAGGC
>CAMUJH010000030.1 GCA_947089145.1 uncultured Hungatella sp.
GGAGTATCGCCTTGCCAAGGCGAGGGTCGCGGGTTCGAATCCCGTCTCGCGCTTATTGTTATTTATGTCAGGACTTATTTATAAGGTTCCTGACTTTTTTATTTTTAGAACACAGGCAGAAAAGCAGCCTAAGCAGTGTCTTTCTGCCAGGCAGCCTGAGAACCATAGAGGGCTTTGGGTATGGAACAGGGCAGTCAGCCGCCAAGAGTAATATCCTGTTTAGAATACCAGGCAATGGCATCATCAATATGCTTTGCCGAGAAATCCGGCCAGAAGTCTTCAACCACGTAGATATCCGCATAGACAGACTGGACAGGCAAAAATCCTGACAACCGTCTTCTGCCGCCCCAGCGGATAATCAGATCAATCCGTGACACATCTGTGGATTTCATAACGGGGGCAAAAGTTCCCTGATGAAAACCGAAATCCCATTCATAACTGTAATTAACAAGAAAATTAATTTTGATTCCGCCTGTTCCAAATGTCCGCCTCGTGGTGTAGGGAAGCAGTTCTTGGGGAAACATGGCGGATTTTGTATTGCCTAAAACCAGCAGATCAGCATTTTCTTTGGAAAGGCAGTTTACGGCTTTCACACAGGCATCGGAGAATGCAGTCCGCTGTTTGGAGGGGCGCTTGGTGTTGTCAACAGTAAAACCATAAAAAGTCAGTTCTTTTACACCTAAATTGCGGCAGATATGATAAAGCTGTAAACCGGGAGAAATGCCGTGGGTATACCCCTCTTCTTTTTTAAGTCCTTCTTTTGTGGCCCATCTGCGATTTCCGTCAGGAATAATACCAATATGTTTAGGAACTCTTGTCATGGCTGCCTCCGTTTCTTCTTCATTTACGGAAAGTATTGACATTCTCAACAGAATTATACACGACAGGCAGTTCCTGCTGTTTAAGTATTTTTAATAGGAACTTACAGAGTGAGAAATTCCGGCTTCCGTTGGTGATATACAGTATAGTAAGAGAAGCCGCAGCATTTTAGAAGTTCTCTGGCCCGTTCAAAGTCAAAACCAATGTATTCCGGAGAGTGGGCATCAGAGCCGATAGTTAAAAGTTCTCCTCCAAGTTCCCGGTATCGGCACAGAATTTCTTCACAGGGATTAGGATGGTCAAGGCCATAATGGAATCCTCCCGTATTGCATTCCAATGCTTTTCCCTTTTGAATCAGCACTTTCAATATGCAGTCAATCAGATCCTGATAATCGCTATAGTGATAATCCCGATTTTTACTTGGCCCGTAGCGGACCACATAATCCAGGTGTCCAAGGGAATCGAAACAGTTCAGATTTTGTACGCGGCTTAAGGTAACTTCAAAAAAACGGCGGTATGCCTGCTTTTCTGTTTTTCCCTGGAAAAATTCCGGGTAATAAGGGTCAAGGCTGTCTATAAAATGACAGGAACCGATAATATAGTCAAATGGATACTGGCTGGAGACTTCCATTAGCTTCCCAGAGATGTGATTCTGAAGTCCAAGCTCTATTCCGATTTCTATTTGAATTTTTTCCCGATATTGAGTTTGAAGCTGTTTCATGGCTGGAAAGTATGCGGGCAGATTCAAAGAAAAGTCACAGGAAGATACAACATCCATATCATGATGGTCTGTGATACAAATGCGCGGCATGCCGAGAAGAATGGCCTTTTCTATTTGGACGGCAGCAGGGGTCTGGCTGTCGCCGGAGAAATCAGTGTGAAGATGAAAGTCGCAGAGCATAACAAGTCCTCCTGATTAACGAATATTTGTTGCACACTGAAAATAGTATAACTGAATCTCTGGAAGATTTCCAGAGAAAAATGTTATGCAATCTGATCTGTGCAATCTGATCTGGACAGAGGTTTGCCATACATAGTATCATAGATAGGACAGAATATCCTTAATAAGGGATTTTATCAAGAGACAGGAGCATGCGTAAAATGAGGGGAGCAGAAAAAGGAATAATTTTTATGGCCGCTGCGGGGATTATTTTGCTGGGCGGCTTGACAGCAGGGCTTTTTGCAGAAGGAAAGGGAGCCAGAGCAGGAAGAGAATATATTGAGAACGTAATGGGAACCAGCGGGGGAACTGCCGGCAGTGGAGACATCAGAGGTCTGCCTGAAGAAATATCTGGCATAAGCCAGCAGACAGGGACGGAAAATGAGATGCCTTATGAACCGGAAAACCAGATAGAAATAGAAAATGCAGAAGAAAACAGGGAGGCTTGGGACAGTGAGAAGGCTCTGGAACAGGCTCCCTCTGAGGTTGTGATGCTGTTTGCCGGTGACGTATATTTTTCCAGCCATGTTCTGAACGCATATGATAAGGCAGGAGGAATTCAGGGGGTTTTGGACCAGGAAATCCGGTCAGAGATCCAGAAAGCAGATATTTTCATGGTCAATCAGGAGTTTCCGTTTACTGAGAGAGGCACTGCGGCCGCAGATAAGCAGTTTACATTCCGGGTGCCGGAGAGCAGAATGCATCTTATGCAGGAGATGGGGATTGACATTGTGACCCTGGCCAATAACCATATTCTGGATTTTGGGACAGAGGGACTTTTGGACAGCTGCAGTGCTTTAGATAAGGCAGGGATTTTGTATGTGGGGGCCGGGGAGGATCTGGAACGGGCCAGCGCCCTTCAGACGGTTGTCATAGGAGACAAAAAGATCGGCTTTCTGGGAACTTCCAGAGTTTATATGGATGCCAGCTGGGCGGCAGGAAATTCCCATCCCGGAGTATTTTCTACATACGATGTCACTTTGCCGCTTAAAGTGATTGAGGAGGCAAAACAGAACTGTGATTACCTGGTGGTGTATGTGCACTGGGGAGTAGAAAAAGAGACTGCGCCAAAGGACTATCAGCAAGCAATGGGGCGGGCGTATATTGATGCCGGGGCAGACCTGGTAGTGGGAAGCCATCCTCATGTGCTGCAGGAGACGGAAGAATACAAAGGAAAGACCATTGTTTACAGCCTGGGGAATTTTGTGTTCGGAAGCAGTATTTTGGAGACAGCGCTGTTAAAAGTAGTCTGGGAGCAGGACAATACGACGGTTTCCATGATTCCCTGTACGTCGTCAGGGGGATATACCCATACGGCATTGTCGCCGTAGACGATTTTTGCGTCTGTAAACACAACCCGGCGCAAAAACTTGTCAGGGGGGTGCATAGAACAGCCCTGAAGGCAGGAAGCTGACAGATAACAGATCCGGGGAAAGCCTAAACGAAGAATATAAATAGAAAATATAAACATTATTGCACAAAAATATATGTTTTATTGCGCAGGTTTCTGCTATACTTAAAAGAAGAAAAGCGGGGCAGGCGATATCCCGTCAATCGGCCGGCTGCCTGGCAGCGGGAAAATGAACATAGAAAGGAAAACCAAAAATGAAAACAGAGACTATGAAGCTTCTCGATTCTGCAGCTACTCATGAACTGATGGCAAAATTGTATGGTGAAGAAAATGTGGAGAA
This sequence comes from uncultured Hungatella sp., assembly GCA_947089145.1. Classification (GTDB taxonomy): domain Bacteria; phylum Bacillota; class Clostridia; order Lachnospirales; family Lachnospiraceae; genus UBA3402. The sequence continues at coordinate 3,451 of CAMUJH010000030.1, forward strand.
GAATGTAAGACGCTATAAAGACCTGGTTCAAAAGTTTGAAAAGGAGTTTGGGGACAAAGACATAAAAATGTTTACTTCACCAGGCAGAACGGAGATCAGCGGAAACCACACAGATCACAATCACGGAAAGGTTCTTGCAGGAAGCATTAATTTAGACTGCGTAGGCGCGGCGGCGAAAAATGACAATAATAAGGTGAATATTATCAGTGAGACATTTGATCAGAAGTTTTCCATTGATCTGGCGGATTTGGCACCCAGCACCAAGATGGCCGGAACCGTTGACCTGGTAAAAGGACTTTTAAAGGGATTTCAGGAGATGGGATACAAAATAGGCGGTTTTGACGCTTACATAACCAGCAATGTGATCAGTGCTGCAGGCGTCAGCTCTTCAGCTGCATTCGAGATGCTTCTGTGCTCCATCCTTAACGTATTTTTCAATGACAGCAAAATGGACGTGGTGGCATATGCCCACATAGGGAAATATTCGGAGAACCATTACTGGAATAAATCTTCAGGGCTTTTGGATCAGATGGCCTGCGCCGTAGGCGGTTTGATTACCATTGACTTTTATGATCCGCAGAATCCGAAAGTGGAGCAGATTCCTTTTGACTTTGGTTCCCAGAACCACAGTCTGATTATTGTCAATACAGGAAAAGGGCATGCGGACTTAAGTGCAGACTATTCGTCCATACCCAATGAGATGAAAAAAGTGGCAGAGTATTTTGGAAAAGAAGTCTGTGCCCAGGTGAAGGAAGAGGATGTAATTGAGAATCTTGCAAAAGTAAGGGCATTTGCAGGGGATCGGTCTGTTATGAGAGCGCTGCATTTCTTTGAAGAGAATAAGCAGGTTGAAAGGGAAGTAGCTGCCTTGAAGGAAAACCGCTTTGATGAGTTTCTGGCCGGGATTACGGCTTCCGGAAACTCTTCCTGGAAATGGCTGCAGAACTGCTATACTACCAGCAATGTTCAGGAGCAGGGGATCAGCGTTGCGCTGGCGCTGACAGAGCTGTTCATCGCAGAGAAGAAAAGAGGGGCATGCAGAATCCACGGCGGCGGGTTTGCAGGCGTAATTATGGCCATGCTGCCCAATGATCTGGTGGATGAGTATGTGGAGTATATTGAGAAAGCCCTGGGGAAGGGAAATGCCTATAAAATGAGTATACGCCCTTACGGGGCTGTCTGCGTAGACGAGATGGTATAGAGAAGCAAAGCCCTGCCGGCTTTTTGCAATAAGGCAAAAAGCCGGCAGGGCTTTCATAGTGAGTGTCAGCTGCCGCAGAGAAGCCTGTACAAAGCAGGATTTACATGATATTCGGAAATAACCCTTTTTGCCTCTTCCAGCGCTTCCTGCCTGGCAGACCGGGATTTTGCGGGATTTTGGACGGCGCGTATCAGTATATTTTTCGGCGTGTGCTCCAAATCGACAAATTCCAGCAGCTGAGTGTTATAACCGGAATATTCTAAAAGATTTGCCCGGATGGCGTCTGTCATCAGGGCGGAAAACCGTTCGCAGATAATGCCGTATCGTGTGAACAGGGAAAAGGTATCCGTGGAGATCTGCTTATTTAATTCATGCTGGCAGCAGGGAACAGAGAAAATCATTTTGGCGTTCCATGCGACTGCATTGAAGAGAGCATAGTCAGTTGCAGTGTCACAGGCATGAAGGGTGATAACCATATCCACGTCAAAGGGGCATTGAAAGCCATGAATATCCCCAAGTTCAAACTTTAGATTTGTATAGCGGTATTTTTCAGCGGCGGCTCTGCATTTTTTTATGACATCCGCTTTCAGATCCAGGCCGATGATATTTACTGTCAGGCGGCGGATTTCTGTCAGATAGTAATAGAGGATGAAAGTTAGGTAGGATTTGCCGCAGCCAAAGTCAATAATATTTAAATGCGTGTAAGCCTGCTTTTTTATTACATCATCAATCAGCTCTATAAACCGGTTAATCTGCCTGTATTTGTCATACATGGGTTTGACTACCTTTCCGCTGGCCGTAAAGATTCCCATGTCAATAAGGGGAGGGATGATTTCGCCTTCCGGCAGAATATAATTTTTCTGCCTGTTGTGGGCAGGCGTCCAGGGAAGCTCATAGGGAGTTTTGCCGGCCCTGGAGTTAAACAGGACTTTCTTCTTCTTTGACACGGAGATGGAGTATTCCCTGTCTTTTGACCATGCATTCAGCTGTCTGTAGCCGTTTTCCAGGCAGTCTATGCATCTGGAAGCGAGCTGGTCAGCCTTCACATTTTCATGGAAAACCTGAGTGTCAGTGTACTTGGATATCTGGTAATAACTGCCTTTGCTGTCAATGACAATCTTCTTGCAGACCTGGTCTTTGGATACAGGCTTGCTTATGACAAGCTTAATGGGAGTATCATTCAGGATTGCGGTAACGGAATCAATAATGGAATTCATGGCTAACCTTTCTGCGGGGGAAGCAACAGGAGAGAATCAGCCCCGCTTAAATCATAGTTGATAGATAAACTGCGGACAAATTGTATCACAGAGGACGGGAATCGGCAATGGTTCTTGTGGCTTTTATAAATTTTGAATGTTGCTAGCACTCTTTTTGAATGAGTGCTAAATTTTTGTTGACAATTTGTTCTATCAGTACTAGAATACTCTGTAGGCAGTAAAAAGATAAATCAAGAAGAAAAAGGAGTGTTTGATATGGAAACAAAGACAGGCAGTTTATCTATAAGCAGTGAGAACATATTTCCGGTAATCAAGAAGTGGCTGTATTCTGACCACGACATTTTCTACAGAGAGTTGGTTTCCAATGGCTGTGACGCCATCACAAAGTTAAAAAAGCTGGAGCTGATGGGGGAGTTTGAAAAGCCGGAGGATGTGGAGTACAAGATCCAGGTAACAGTGAACCCGACGGACAAGACCATTACCGTGACAGATAACGGCATCGGCATGACTGAGGAGGAAGTGGAGGAGTACATTAACCAGATCGCTTTTTCCGGTGCACAGGATTTCCTGAATAAATATAAAGATAAGGCCAATGAAGATCAGATCATCGGACATTTTGGCCTGGGCTTTTATTCCGCATTCATGGTAGCGGACAAAGTGACCATTGACACATTATCCTATAAGAAGGACGCGAAGCCTGTACACTGGGAATCTGAGGGCGGCACGGAGTTTGAGATGGGAGACGGGGAAAGAGAGAATTTCGGAACCACCATTACCCTGTATCTGAATGAGGACAGCGTGGAGTTTTCCAACGAATACCGGGCAAGGGAAGTTCTGGAGAAGTACTGCGGCTTTATGCCGGTGCCGATTTTTCTCAGCAATGCAGAGGCGGAGCCTCAGTATGAGACGATTGAGAAGGATCAGCTGACAGAGAAGGATACCATCGTAGAGACTATTGTGGAGGAGGCCAAGACAGAGGAGAAAGAGAATGAAAACGGCGAAAAAGAAGTCGTGGAAGTGTCTCCGGCAAAGGAAAAATATAAGATTCTGAAACGGCCGGCAGCGGTTAACGATGTAAATCCTCTGTGGAACAAGCATCCCAATGAGTGCACGGAGGAGGAGTATAAGTCCTTCTACCGGAAGGTATTTATGGATTATAAGGAGCCGCTGTTCTGGATTCATCTGAACATGGACTATCCGTTTAACTTAAAAGGCATTTTGTACTTCCCCAAGATCAATACGGAGTATGACAGCCTGGAGGGAACCATTAAGCTGTACAACAACCAGGTATTTATTGCGGATAATATTAAAGAGGTAATTCCGGAATTCCTGATGCTTTTAAAGGGCGCCATCGACTGTCCTGATCTTCCGCTGAACGTGTCCAGAAGCGCCCTGCAGAACGACGGGTTTGTCAAGAAGATTTCTGACTATATTACCAAGAAAGTGGCGGACAAACTGACAGGCATGTGCAAAACGGACAGGGAGTCCTATGAGAAATACTGGGACGACATCAGCCCGTTTATTAAATTCGGCTGCCTGAAGGATGACAAGTTTGAGGAGAAGATAAAGGAGTATGTGCTGTTTAAAGATCTGGATAAAAAGTACATGACCCTTCAGGACTGCCTGGACGATGCAAAAGAAAAGCATGAGAACGTTATCTATTATGTCACTGACGAGAAGGAGCAAAGCCAGTACATTAATATGTTCCGGGAAGAGGGGCTGAATGCGGTGATCATGAGCCACAATATTGACAGCCCGTTTATCAGCCAGCTGGAGCAGAAGAAGGAAGGCTTAAAGTTCATGCGCATTGACGCTGACATAACTGATACCTTTAAGGAGGAGATAAAGAAGGAGGACGAGGAAAGCTTCAAGGCAGATACAGACAAGCTGACAGAAACCTTTAAGAAAGCCTTGGGCAATGACAAGCTGGAGATCAAAGTGGAGAAGCTGAAAAATGAGCAGGTGGCATCCATGATCACTGTATCCGAGGAAAGCAGAAGAATGCAGGATATGATGAAGATGTACAATATGTACGGCATGGACCCCTCCATGTTCGGCAATGAGGGGGAGACTCTGGTGCTCAATGCCAATCACAAACTGGTTCAGTATGTGATGAACCATGGAGAGGGAGAACTGACTGAGAAGATCTGCCAGCAGCTTTACGATATGGCTTCTCTGACCCACGGCAGCCTGAGCGCAGAGAGAATGACCAGGTTTGTCAGCCGGAGCAATGAGATCATGATGATGATGACGGAGCAATAAAAGATATAAAAAGAGAAAAGACGGATACACTGGCTGCTGTGAGACAGTGTATCCGTCTTTTGGCCGGTTTTTAAGCCCTAAGCGGACGCTGTCAGGCAAAAACAATCTTCCCGGTCTTTGCTATTTCCTTGGGAGCCGCCGGCGCCGCATACCCTAAGGCGGCAACGCCGTAAGCCGCATGGTCATCCGGGATGCCCATGTTCCTAAGAATTCTGCGCACTTCAGGGTCATCACAGGCATCCCGCAGCTGATTGATCCACACTGAGCCGATGCCAAATGAGTGGGCAGCCAGGAATATGTTTTCCAGGGCACATGCATTGTCGTCAATGCCAAAGCGCGCATCGCGGAGATTAGAGGTAATAATAATTACCTGGGGATCATACATGGTGTAGTTTTCTCTGCCCAGGGCTTTTCCCACGGCGGCGGCAAGTTCCTGGATTCTGGGGCGGCTTGACAGCACGGTAAACTGCCAGGTCTGCCGGTTCATGGCGCTGGGAGCGTATTGGGCGGCTTTTAGAATCTGATCCAGTTCCTCCCTGGGGATTTCCTTGTTTTCAAAAGCGCGGATGCTTCGTCTGGTAAGCAGATTTTCCATTACGGCATTCATAGTATTACCCTCCTGATAGAATATGTTTTGGCACGGGCCGCTGCGCGCCACCTGCCAAGCGGCTGGAACGGTTTTGGCTATGGAACTGCGTTTCACAAGCGTTCATTCCTCTGACTACATGATGTGAAAGCCGCTGCTTTTATTGTAACCTTATCGGGAAAAAATGCAAGAGGAAAGGACGTATAATTTCTGGACCAGTATGGTTGTGGCAATAATGAAAAATATTTCTAAAGCGGTGCTGATGATGCCTGCCACAGCTAAAAGGACAGCGCTGATAACCGTGATTCCCACCATGGAAATGCGGTAAGGGCGCAGAAAATATCTGGCGGAGGGAGAAAGGGCAGACAGACGCCATAAGACCAGAAACAGGCAGAGGGCCAGAAAAACGGAGGACAGAAAGGCAAATACTACATGGAGGAATGCCTGGACTGGTACGGAATCGGGAAGATAGGGGGTTGTGACTGCCAGAAGCAGAAGCAGCAGGGCTGAGGCCAGAAGCCTGTTTTCCCAGATGTGGCGGGGCAGGTATACCAGCAATTTTTTTAGGACTTCATAGTAGTAAATTCCCATAATGACCCCCAGAAGGAAAAAGGCAGTGCGCCTGGTGGGACGGCTGCCGATAACTGACAGGTTGGAAGTAAACCAGTTGGTTCCTTTGACAAAAAGCAGGGTGTAAATAGGGATGACAGCGTAAGCAATGCAGGACAATAGCATAAAATCCTCCTTACATCTGAAATGTTTATGGCAATACAAGAGATAGTATTTGCCGGGGCACATGGTTAGATACCGGGGATAATTTGGAGATGTGATGTTAGATCATGGAAGAAAAGGATATAATTTATGTTAAGGTGGCCATTTTAAAATTACGCCATAGATAAATAGTAAGAGATTAATAGAAAGAGGAATCAAAATGGAAGGGACTGCTTTAATTTTAGCCGGAGGCGGCGGAAAAGGGGCGTATGAAATAGGCGTGTGGAAGGCCATGCGGGAACTGGGCGCGGATAAAAAGATCCGGGCAGTGTCAGGAGCTTCGGTGGGAGGCTTAAACGGAGCGCTGATTGTGCAGGGAGACTATGACAGGGCAGAACACATTTGGCTTACTATGACTGCAGAGAAAATTCTTGATCCGGGAAAAACTTCTTTGCTGGAGGATCTGAAAGCCCTGGTGGAGAAGGGACCTGTGGAAGATGCGGAATCCATGCTGAAAGAAGGGATATTTTCAAGGGACGGGCTGATTCAGATTATACGGCAGGAACTGAACGTGAATAAGGTTGCAGGCAGCGGGATACCCTGCTATCTGGCTTGCTTTAACGTAACGGCCAATCAGATGGACTACATTAATGTGACAGGAATGAGACAGAACGATATGGAAACCATACTATTGGCAACTTCGGCGCTGCCGGGGATTTTTGGACCGGTCAGATTTGGAAAGAGCCTGTACCTTGACGGCGGGCTTAAGGATAATGTTCCGGTGCGCCCGCTGTATCATGCAGGATACAGGGATTTTCTGGTGGTTCATTTAAGCAGCCGCAGCATTGTGGATCAGGAAGAATTTCCCGGGGCATCCATGATTCAGATTATTCCGTCCCAGGATCAGGGCGATTTCATGACAGGAACCCTGGACTTTTCGGCGGAGGGAGCAAAAAGGCGGATAGAACAGGGATACTGGGATGCAAAATCTGTTTTGAGCCGGTACTAATCTTTTCTTCGGCTGGATTCTGCAGCAAGGTAGTCCATAACTGCCTGCATCTGAGGGGTAACCCACTTATCACGGTGATAGAGAAGCTGGCGCCAGATGTCAATTTCAAATCCTTCAATGAGAAGATAACAGAGGCGGCCTTTTTCCACAGATTCTTTTGTCACATAATCCGGAAGGTAGGAGACTCCCATACTCTGCTCTGCAAGGCGGCAGATAAGATCAGCATTGCCGGTTTCCAGAACAGGGCAGACGGCAAGGGACATGGCAGCCAGCCTTTCGTCCATAAGGCGGCGGTAGCTCATGCCCTTTTCCGTCAGGAGGAATGGAAAAGAAACAAGCTGTTTTATGGAAATGGAGGGGCTTTCTAATCCGGGATAGCCGGGAGCCGCCACAAAGTGGCTTGTCACTTTCTCTTCGCTGGCTATGATGTAGGCGCTGTCATAGATATGGTTGTCCAAGGTGTACACCATGTCCGCTTTATTTTGATTCAGAAGGCGGAACATCTCTTCTGTGCTGGCGGAGATGATTTTTAGGGTGATTTGCGGAAAACGGCGGCGGAAGATTCCAAAGTCATCTTTTAAAAGCCAGCTGCATAAGGAGTCAGCCATGGCAATGCGCACATGGCCGCTGACCTCTTGTTCTCTTTGAAGCTGTTTTTCCATTTCCTGGGCCAGCCGGCGGATCTTATGGGCGTAGGCCAAGACCTGCCGTCCCTTGTCAGTAAGGGATATGGTGTGGTTGATCCGCTCAAAAAGCTGGGTGCCCAGGCTTTTTTCAAGCTGCTTTATCTGAAATGACACGGTGGATTGGGAATACCCCAGATTTTCTGCTGCTTTCGTAAAACTGTTCAGTTCTGCCACTTGGATAAAAGTTTCCAGATTTTTAATGTCCATGGTGTCTCCTGATTGAAATAGTCGATTGTAAGTATTAATATTATAAATTTTACAAATAATTATTTCTAGTATATAGTAGAGGGAAACGGATTACAAGCAGATAAAGGCTATTTGTGAAAAAGGACATAGAAATCAATATGTGAGGAAGCGATTGGGAGAAGGAATCATTATGGCACAGAAGCAGAAAAGAGACGGAAAACTATCAGGAAAAGTCCACCAGAACGGAGGGTTTCAGAATTCGCTGGGATTCGTGCTGGCATGCGTGGGCTCCGCGGTGGGCATGGGAAATATCTGGCTGTTCCCCTACAGGCTGGGGCAGTACGGCGGGGCGGCATTTTTAATCCCGTATCTGCTGTTTATCGCCCTTTTTGGGCTGACAGGTCTTTCGGCGGAGTTTGCCATCGGACGGCGGGCGGGCACCGGGACACTGGGCTCCTATGAGTATTGCTGGAGGGCCCGGAAGCAGGGAAAAACAGGGTATCTGCTGGGATGGATTCCGCTTATGGGTTCCCTTGGCATTGCTATCGGGTATTCAGTGATTCTGGGCTGGGTGCTGCGGACCTTGGGAGCCAGCCTGACCGGGGAACTGTTTACTGCTGATGCCGGCAGCTTTTTTGGCGAGATGTCCTCGGCATTCGGCAACATACCCTGCCATGTGCTGGTGGTGGCGGCGGCCTGCGGGCTTTTGATGGTGGGGGCTACCAAGGGAATTGAAAAAATCAATAAAGTGCTGATGCCGGCATTTTTTGCTTTGTTTGTGGTACTGGCTGTCCGGGTGTTTTTTCTGGACGGGGCGGCGCAGGGATACCGATTTCTGTTTATTCCGAAATGGGAGTACCTGTTAAAGGCGGATACATGGGTTATGGCCATGGGCCAGGCGTTTTTTTCTTTATCCATTACCGGTTCCGGCATGATCGTTTACGGCTCTTATTTGGGACGGGATGAAGATATTGTAGGCGCATCGGTGAACACGGCGGTGTTTGATACCATTGCAGCAATGCTGGCAGGCCTGGCTATTATGCCTGCGGTGTTTGCCTTTGGCATCGAACCGGCCAGCGGCCCGCCGCTTATGTTTATTACGCTGCCCCAGGTTTTCGCTCAGATGCCTCTGGGGCAGGTGTTTGCAGTATTTTTCTTCATATCCGTGGCCTTTGCAGGCATTACCAGCCTGATCAACATGTTTGAGGCAGTATGCGAATCGTGGCAGACCCGGTTTGGAATGTCCCATCAGGTTATGGCAGCAGTGTGCGGGGCGGCAGCTTTGGCGGTAGGCATCTTCATTGAAGACGGAGACAAAGTGGGAGCCTGGATGGATTTCATTACCATTTTGGTGGTGCCTTTCGGCGCCCTTTTGGGAGCATTCTCCATTTACTATGTTCTTGGATGGAAGGATATCAGGGAAGAGCTTTCCCAGGGGAGAAAGAAGCCGGTGGGAGAATGGCTTGGAATCCTGGGGAAATACGTGTATGTGCCTTTGGCGGTATTCGTGTTCATACTGGGAATCATCTACGGCGGAATCGGATGAAAAAGGCCATGGCAGGCATTTAAAAGGAATAAAGGGGAAATTTGGAAGAAGCAGGCTGTCGGACGGCGATCAAAAGATTGCTGTCGGAAGCCTGTTTTTCGCTGTATGAGAAACATGCGAAAATATTCAAGTTATCCCTTTGATAATCCTCGCATTTGTGGTATATTTATTGGGAATATAGCAGGAATTCGGGGTGAATGGATGAAAAATGATTTATTTTCTATAGGCGGACTGACAATTCACGGATATGGATTGATGATTGGCATTGGTTTTCTGGCGGCATATTTGCTGTCAGACTACAGGGCGAAGCAAAAAGGACTGAATCCGGATCATGTATTCGGGATTGCAGTGTGGGGGATTGGAACAGGGCTGGTCAGCGCTAAACTTCTGTACTATATTACCGTAATGGATGATATTGTGAGAAATCCCCGGATTCTTTTGGACATTGCCAATGGGTTTGTGGTCTATGGGGGAATTATCGGAGGCATTGCCGGAGGATATGTGTACTGCCAAAGGCATAAGCTTAATTTTCTGAGATATGCAGATCTGATTATGCCGGCAGTGGCTTTGGCGCAGGGATTCGGACGGATTGGATGTTTTCTGGCAGGGTGCTGCTACGGCATGGAGACAGAAGGCGCTTTTTCTGTTGTTTTCCGGGACTCTGCCTACGCCCCCAATGGCGTAAAGCTGCTGCCTACGCAGCTGATGTCCAGCGGGCTGAACTTTCTGCATTTTGCTGTGCTGATGTGGCTGTCCGGGAAATGGAAAAGAGACGGGCAGACGGCAGCCATGTATTTGATTTTTTACAGCGTAGGGCGGTTTGTCATGGAATTTTTCAGGGGGGATTTAATCCGGGGATCAGTAGGAAGCCTTACGACTTCCCAGTTTATTTCGCTGTTTGCAGCGGCGGCCGGCGCAGTCATGCTGCTGGTCAGCAAAAATAAGCCAAAATCTGCTGATAATTGAGGAGGAAGCAGGAGTGAAGGATACGAAAAAGTTTCTGTTTGCAAGTGGGCTGGGGCTGGCAGGGCTTTGCATCGGGTGTTTTATATGGCTTGGGCTTTTTATGGGGAAAAGGAGCCAGGAAGCCATTGGTGAGGTCGGCATGATCTACATGGCCCAGGTAAGCAAGCAGCTGCAGGAGAAGTTTGATGCAATTATTGATTTGCGGATGTCCCAGATTGAAGGGATCATTAAGCGCACTCCGCCAGAAACCGTGGTTTACGGGGAAGAGATGGTAAAGGAACTGGCTTTAAGCGGAAGCATCCGGGAGTTTGAATATCTGGGGCTGTACACGCCGGAGGGAGAGTGCGAGATTGTGTACGGCAAACCGGTTGCGGTGACTGATGTAAGAAGGCTGAAGTCAAAAAAGACCAGAGAAGTTTTCAGCGGGCTGGATGAAAACGGGGAGAAGATGCTTCTTCTGGGAGTTGGCGCAGCGTATCCCATGAAAGACGGGAAGACCAGTTCCATGCTGGTAGCAGGGATCTCCATGGATTATCTGAATAACACCCTTGTACTGAATGAAGAGGATTCCCTGGTGTATTGCCATATTATACGAAGGGACGGCTCTTTTGTCATCCAGAGCAGACAGGAGCTGCGTCAAAGCCCCTTTTCGCATATTAAGGAGGTCTTTGCGGAATTTGACGGAAAGACAGCGGAAGAATATGCAGGGGAACTGGATGACGCCATGGAGGCTGTGAGGGATTATACGACCATGGCCATGGTAGACGGGGTTTATCAGCATTTTTACTGCTCCCACCTGCCGGATTCCGAATGGTATCTGGCGGTGATCATGCCTTACGGCATCCTGGATGATGCCATCAGCCGCTTGGGGGATGTGCGGCAATATACCATACTTGGCGTGTGTGCCGTGATCCTTGTGGCAGGGATTATTATTTTTGTGCTGTATTACCGGTTGTCTCAGGATCAGATGCTGATTCTCAACAGGGCGGAGCAGGCCAACAGAGCAAAAAGCGAGTTTTTATCTAATATGAGCCACGATATCAGGACGCCTATGAACGGAATCGTGGGAATGACAGCCATTGCCATGGCCAATATTAACGATACGGGAAAGGTGAAGGACTGTCTGACGAAGATTACCTTGTCCAGCAAACATCTGCTTGGGCTGATCAATGATGTGCTGGATATGTCTAAAATTGAAAGCGGGAAGCTGTCTTTAAACCAGCACCAGGTATCCCTCCGGGAAACCATGGACAGCATTGTCAACATTGTACAGCCTCAAATTGAGGCCAGAAGCCAGCATTTTGATATTTTTATCCAAAATGTGGCGACGGAGGAGGTGTATTGTGACAGCGTGCGCCTGAACCAGGTGCTGATCAATCTGCTGTCAAACGCAATAAAATTCACGCCGGAAGAGGGAACTATCAATGTGTTTCTGAGCCAGGAGCCGTCGCCAAAGGGGCAGAATTGGGTGCGGTGCCATTTTAAAGTGAAAGACAACGGAATCGGAATGACACAGGAATTTCAGAAGACCATATTTGAAACCTTTACCCGGGAGAAAAATATTCAGGTGGACAAGACCGAGGGAAGCGGCCTTGGCATGGCAATTACCAAATACATAGTGGAAGCGATGAAGGGAACCATTGAACTGGACAGTGAACCAGGGAAGGGGAGCCAGTTCCACATTACTATAGACTTTGAAAAGGCGGCTATTCCGGAGGAGGATATGGTTCTTCCAAACTGGAAGATGCTGGTGGTGGACAACAACGCAGACTTATGTCAGAGTGCTGTCTATGAGCTGAAGCAGATTGGCATTGATGCCGAGTGGGCCTTAAACGGAAAGGCGGCGGTGGAGATGGCCCAAAAGCGCCATGAGGAACATGACGGTTATCAGGTGATTCTGCTTGACTGGAAGATGCCTGGCATGGACGGCCTGGAAACTACCCGGGAGATCCGCAGGAGGGTGGGGGATGAGGTTCCCATTTTCCTCATATCAGCCTATGATTGGAGCGACATTGAAACGGCGGCCAAGGGAGCCGGGGTTCAGGGCTTTATTTCAAAGCCTCTGTTTAAATCTAATTTGTATTTAAGCCTCAGCAGGTTTATGCTGAATCAGCAGGGCGAGGAGGATGAAAAACCGAAAGAGGCTATGGATCTTTCAGGAAAGCGCATTCTTCTGGCAGAGGATAATGATTTGAACTGGGAGATTGCCGAGGAGCTGCTTTCTGAAACCGGGGTTGAGATGGAGCGGGCTGAAAACGGAAAAATCTGCGTGGACATGTTCCAGAATTCAGAGATAGGGTATTATGACGGCATTCTTATGGATATCAGGATGCCTGTTATGAACGGATATGAGGCGGCAAGGGCCATCCGCAGCCTGAAAAGGGAGGATGCAGGGCTGCCGATTATCGCTATGACGGCAGATGCATTTTCTGATGATATTCAGCGGTGCCTGGACAGCGGCATGGATGAACATGTGCCGAAGCCTATTGATGTAAAGCTGATTTTTGAAATGCTGCGAAAGTATTTGTATAAGTAGCTTTGTGCAGATGCCGTTTACCGGATGCCGGCGGGAGGGATTTGTTACTGCCTTAAGATGCACTCAATCTTGACATTGCCGCTGGTAGTCTGGTATAATCGTGGACAGAAAAGGCCGGCATAAAGCAGGCGCAGACGGCAGAAGCCGCAGGGACATAACGCTTTGGAGGCGGAATAGAAAGACAAAGAAAAGCTATGAAGGCACTGAGCCGCAGGAAGGGGCTGGGTACTTTCATGGCTTTTTATGTGGACAGCAGATGGAGATAAATAGGGCAGACTGTTAAGGCGGAAACCGGAAGGAGGGGCGCTGGGGATGGACAACATAAGAGAGATCTTAGAGAAGGTGAAGACGGGAACCATGTCAGTGGAGGAAGCAGGACAGCTTCTTAGCCTGGGAGAGTATGAGGAGATGGGATATGCGAAACTGGATACCAGCCGGAAAGAGAGGACCGGTTTTGCGGAGGTGGTGTTTTGCAGCGGAAAAGCGGATGATCATCTGAAGGCTATTTATGAGCGGCTTTATGAAAAAGAGGGGGAGGTATTTGGAACCAGGGCGTCACGGCAGCAGTATGAGCTGATCAAAGGCAGGTTTCCCCAGGCCAGCTACGATCCCATATCGCGTATATTGAAGATACAGGGAAAGGAAAAACGGCTTACAGGAAATGTGGCCGTGTGCACGGCAGGGACAGCGGATATTCCCGTGGCGGAGGAAGCCGCCCAGACCGCAGAGTTTTTCGGAACCTACGTGGAGCGGATTTATGATGTAGGGGTCAGCGGGATTCACAGGCTGCTTAACCGGATGGAGGTAATCCAAAAGGCTAACTGTGTTATAGCGGTGGCAGGAATGGAGGGGGCTCTGGCAAGCGTCATTGGCGGCATGGTAAGCAGGCCGGTTGTGGCCGTACCCACCTCTGTGGGATATGGGGCTAATTTTCATGGGCTTTCGGCACTGCTCACTATGATTAATTCCTGTGCCAATGGAATTGCGGTTGTTAATATTGACAATGGGTACGGTGCCGGGTATCTGGCTGCCCAGATGAACCGGCTGGCAGCAGGAGGCGGAAATGGAAGAGAATTTTAAACAAGGCTATAAGGAAAAATGCAAAGCGCTGCATCAGCTGATGGAAGACTATGCCTCTGAAAATGTGGCGGTGGCATTTTCAGGAGGCGCAGATTCCAGCCTGCTTTTGAAACTGGCTGTAATGCATGCAGGGAAAACAGGAAAACGTGTGATTGCCGTGACAGCCAGCACAGAGCTTCATCCGGCTAAGGATGAGGCGGCTGCAAGGCAGGCGGCCATGGAGACAGGGGCAGAACACAGGATTTTGACAGTCAATGAGCTGCAGTTTGAGGGAATAAAGAGGAATCCGGCAGATCGGTGCTACCATTGCAAGAAATACCTGTTCGGTGCGATTCGGGATGAGGCGGCAAAGGCAGGGGCGCCCATGGTGCTGGAGGGAACAAATGCCGATGATTTGAAACAGTACAGGCCAGGGCTTAAGGCAGTGGAAGAGCTGGGGATAAAGAGTCCTCTGAAAGAGGCAGGGTTTACAAAGGAAGAGGTGCGGAAACTGGCGCAGGCGTATGGCGTTTCTGCGGCAAACCGGCCTTCGGCGCCATGTCTGGCTACCCGTTTCCCATATGGCGAGGAGCTGACTATGGAAAAGCTCAGAAGGGTAGAGCAGGGGGAAGACTGCCTGAAAAGCCTGGGACTTTATAATGTGCGGCTGAGAGTCCATGGAAATGTGGCCAGAATCGAGGCGGATGCAGGTGATATGGGAAAACTTCTGGAAGCCAGGAACCAGATTGCCGGGAATTTAAAGGAACTGGGATACACATATATTACGCTGGACTTAGAGGGATTCCGGTCAGGAAGCATGGATGAGGCGCTGCCTCAGGAGCTTTTGCAAAAAGCTTAAGTTTTGGCGGATGCCTGGTTGAAAATCATGAAAAGCGAGGATGAAACAGATGGATAATGAAAATAAACTGTATTTGGAGTGCTATTCAGGGATCAGCGGGGATATGACAGTTGCAGCGCTGCTGGACCTGGGAGCGGATGAGAAGGTGCTTAGGGCTGTTCTGGAAAGCCTTCCGGTTTCAGGATTCCAGATTGAAATCAAACGAGTGGTAAAGTCAGGGATCGATGCCTGTGATTTTCATGTGGTTTTAGACCCACAGCATGAAAATCACGACCATGATATGGAATATCTGCATGGGCATAGTCACAGTCACGGACATCCCCATGAGGATGACCACCACCATGGAGATGACCACCATCATGGGGGTGACCATCATCATGAGGACGCGCATCATCATGAGGACGCGCATCATCATGAGGAGGCTCATCATCATGAGGCTGGACATCCTCATGGAGATGACCATCATCATGAGGATGCTCATCACCATAGGCCTGAGCACCATCATGAGGACATCCGCCATGAACATGATGCGGCAGCTGAGAACAGCTGCCGCCACAGCCATACACACAGTGACGGCAGTGAACACAGCCATTCCCATCAGCATCGGGGCATGAAAGAAATACGCCGGATCATTCAGCAGGGAGACATGACAGAGGGAGCCAGGAGACTTGCCCTGAACATATTTGAAATCCTGGCCGAGGCAGAGTCAAAGGCCCACAACGTACCGGTGGATGAGGTCCATTTTCATGAGGTGGGGGCCGTGGATTCCATCGTGGATATTGTGGCGGCAGCGGTGTGCCTGGACAATTTGAATATTCGGGAAGCCATAGTGCCGATTCTGTGCGAAGGAACCGGAACCATCCGATGCCAGCACGGCATTCTGCCTGTTCCCGTGCCGGCGGTGGCAAATATTATGAAGTCTCACGGACTTCCTGTAAGGATTGTAGATGCAGAGGGAGAATTTGTGACTCCCACAGGGGCAGCCATCGCGGCAGCAATCAGATCAGCCAAACCTCTTCCCAAAGAGTTTTCGGTTGAGAAAGTGGGAATCGGGGCAGGAAAGAGAAACTACGAGCGCCCGGGCATTTTGAGAGCAATGCTGATCCAGGACAGGACCTTGGAAAATGATACGATTACTAAGCTGGAAAGCAACATTGATGACTGCAGCGGCGAAGTTTTAGGGTATGTGATGGAACAGCTGTTTAAGGCAGGTGCAAAGGATGTCCATTATATGCCGGTGTTTATGAAAAAGAACAGGCCGGCATGGCAGCTGAATGTCATATGCGCCAAGGAAGATATTGAAAAGCTGGAACACATTATTTTCCGCGAAACCACTACCATTGGGATTCGCCGGACAGAGATGGAACGGACGGTTCTGAAGAGAGAAGAAAGGACAGTATCCACCGTTTTCGGCAGAGCGCAGGTTAAGGTGTGCGAAGCCAGAGGCGTAAGGCGGTTCTACCCGGAATATGAAAGCGTGACTAAGCTGGCAGGAGAGAATCGGGTACCTTTTTCACAGGTATATCAAACCGTACAGAAACAGTGCATGGATGAAATGTAAAGTAGCAGCAAAACAGAGAGAAAGAGTCTGATTCCCATGGGGAACCGGGCTCTTTTTTCACGGAATCTTAACTGTTCGGCTGCGGTTCCAGCAGTTACAATATAAATAGAAGCTGTGCAGGTCTTTTCCCGGATTCCGGCTGGCATAGACAAGGCGATGAAGGATGCGAAGGGGATTGGAAAGGACAAAAACACAGTTATTTATGTGCAAATTATACAAAAATATTTATAAATATCTCTAAAATATGTTAAAAATGTACTAAGTTTAACAAAAATATCCGATATTCAGAGTGCAAAATCCCAGTTATAATAAAACCAGAAATAAACAAAGGCGTATAAAAATACGCGGTATCCTGTCAGCGGCGGCTGGCAGCGAAGTAAAGTGAGGAGGGTGTTTTTTATGGCGGCAATCTTTGAAAAGATTGACAGAGTAAAGCCGGTATATGACTGGGTGTATCGGCTGGTAATGGTTTTGTGCAAGCTTCTTCTGATTGTGGATATCGGAATTACCTGCATGTCCGTGGTGGGAAGATATGTCCCCTTTATTCCTGATCCGGCATGGTCAGAGGAGGTGGTATTGACATGCATGTCCTACATGGCAGTACTGTCAGCGGCCCTTGCCATCCGCAGGGGAGCCCATATCCGCATGACGGCTCTGGACAGTTATCTTCCCAAATGGGTTGTCAAGGCCCTTGACATACTGTCCGACATATGCGTGCTGGTTTTAGCGGTGATTATGATTACCGTGGGATGGCAGTATGCCACAGGGATCGGGGCAAAGGGTTCCTATGTAAGCATGCCGGGCGTGTCAAGGTTCTGGATGTATTTTCCGGTGCCGCTGGCAGGAGTAGCCATGGTAGTTTTTGAGCTGGAGGCTTTGTATAATCACCTGAAAGATATTATGGTGAAACAGGAGGGAAAATCTTTATGAGTGCGGAAACATATCCAATTATAGTTCTTCTTGCCAGCTTCTTCATTATGATCATGATTCGTTTTCCCATTGCTTACGCGGTGGCGCTGTCTTCGGTGTTATGCCTTTTGTCTCAGGGGCTGCCGCTGACCACTATCTGTCAGCAGATGGTAAAAGGAATCAGTTCCTTCAGCCTTATGGCGGTGCCGTTTTTTATTGTTATGGGATGCCTTATGGGAACAGGGGGCATTTCTGAAAAGCTTATAGCCCTTGCCAATGCCTGCGTGGGCTGGATGCGGGGCGGCATGGCGATGGTAAATATTGTGGCGTCCTATTTCTTTGGGGGAATTTCCGGATCTGCATCCGCCGATACTGCCTCTCTCGGATCTCTGCTGATTCCCATGATGGTGGATCAGGGATATGATGCGGATTTTTCCACGGCGGTTACCATTACCTCTTCCTGTGAGGGGCTTCTGGTTCCGCCCAGCCACAACATGGTAATCTATGCCACCACGGCGGGAGGTATTTCCGTGGGAAGCTTGTTTTTGGCAGGCTACATCCCGGGGGCCTTGCTGGCCGGATCTCTGATGGTCGGTTCCTATATTATTGCAGTTAAACGGAACTATCCCAAAGGGGACAAATTCAGCGTTAAAAACTTAGTAAGACAGCTGAGCGTCTCTTTCTGGGCCCTGGCAGCGGTTCTCATTGTAGTGTTCGGCGTTGTGGGCGGGTGGTTTACGGCCACGGAATCTGCGGCCATTGCGGTTATTTACAGTCTTATTGTCAGCGTATATATCTATAAAGGGCTGGACTGGAAAGGCGTGTGGAGAGTCCTTGGGGACTGCATAGATACATTGTCCATTGTGCTGATTCTTATTGCCACTTCCAGCATTTTCGGATACTGCCTGACCAGGCTGCATGTTCCGGATCTGGCTGCCAATGCCATTACAGGGGTTACCAGAAATCCCATTCTTCTGGCCCTGCTTCTGAACCTGATTTTGTTGGTATTGGGCTGTATTATGGATATGGCCCCTATCATACTGATTGCCACCCCGATTCTGCTGCCGATTGCTACGTCAATCGGAATCGACCCGATTCAGTTTGGCATTATTGTAGTGCTGAACTGCGGCATCGGACTTTTAACCCCTCCGGTGGGAGCGGTGCTGTTTATCGGGTCTGCGGTGGCAAAACTGCCTATGGAGAAGGTGGTCAAGGCCACGCTGCCATTTTATCTGTGCATGATTGTAACATTGCTTTTGATTACCTTCTTCCCGGCGATCAGCTTGTGGCTGCCTAATCTGCTGGGGTAAGACAAAAGGGGAAATAAGAGACAGGCTGCGGCATCAGTTTCAAATGGTGCGGCAGCCTTTTGTGCTTCTATTAACGGTAAAAATGTGATATGATATCTATGGCGGCAGAGAGAGGGAACGTAAAGGGCTTGATTCTGTCTGAAATTACCGGGCAGAGACTGCAAAAGAAAATTGCTGAGATCCAAAGCAGCAGAATCTGAGACGGAAAAATCCCGGGACAGCAATAAAAGGAAGGGTGTATATGCCAAAAGCCTTGAGAAACCAGTGGATAAATGCTTCATTAAAGAAAAAGCTTGGCCTTTTTGTAGTGATGGTGGCTTTTGCAGTGGGGATTTCAGCAGTATTTAATGTTCTGGCCATGAATTTTATTATAGGGAATTTCAATGTAATCCTGGATGACAATTCCCGGTGCCATGATTTTCAGGAGGCTATTGAATTGGAGGCGCAGGCTTTTGAGGCCTATGTGCGCAGCAGAAATGAAGACAAAAGACAGGAGTACGTGCTGGCGTGCGTCAGGACGGAGCGCTGCATTCGTTCTTTGCCCTTTGAGTACGAGAAGATTGGAAACGAGCGGTATGCCCGGACCTGGAACATAAAGAACAGCTATGAGAATTACAGCGCCAGCCGGGATGCGGTTCTTGAGATGGACAACGGGACAAAGGACTTCATCCCCCGGCTGTATAAAGTCTATGATATGCAGGCATACCTTCAGACGTATGCCAGACGCCTGGTGCAGGCAACTCTGAAGGACGGAAATGGCAGCTATCAGGAAAAGCTGCCGGTGGTATACAGAATGCGCTATTTAATATTAGCCTTTTCCGCAGCAGTAGCGGCGGTGATGGTAGGGTTTACAAAAATTTTGTCCAAAACCATCGTAAATCCTATTGTGATGCTGGCAGACAGCAGCCAGAAGATTGCCAAATATGATTTCAGCGATCCGGATCTGGCCGTGGAAAATAAGGACGAAATGGGCGACCTGGTGAAGGCGTTCAATAAAATGAAGCATGCCACGGAAGGTTATATTAATACCCTGAAAAAGAACAGCGAGATTGCGGAGCTGCTTTATAAAGAAGAGATGGAGAAGGTGGAAATGGAGAAGCAGCTGGAAGCTGCCAGGCTGGAGCTTTTAAAAAGCCAGATTAACCCCCACTTTCTGTTTAACACCCTGAATACAATCTCAGGCATGGCCAAGCTGGAGGATGCGCAGACTACGGAGCAGATGATTACAAGCCTTGGCAGCCTGTTCCGCTATAATCTGAAGATGTCAGAGCAGATGGTGATGCTTGAGCAGGAGCTGAAGATCGTGGAAGACTATATGTTTATCCAGCGGATGCGCTTCGGGGGAAGGATTGTGTATGAACATAAGCTGGAACTTGATCCGGCGGTGATCATGATTCCTGCATTTACGCTGCAGCCTTTGGTGGAAAATGCCATTATCCACGGCATTGCCAAGAAGGAAAAGGGAGGCAAGGTGAACCTGCGTGCATGGGAGGATGAGCGTTTTGTAGTGGTTTCTGTGGCGGATACAGGAGTGGGGATGACGAAAGAGCGGTATGAGGAGCTGTGCAGCGCTTTAAGGACAAGCATGGGCCATAAGGAGAAAAATACCTCCAGGACAGGCATTGGCCTTGGAAACATTTACAAGCGCGTTCACACCATGTACCGGAACGGCCAGGTGAAGATATACAGCGCGCAAGGGCGGGGGACGGTAATACAGATGTGGCTTCCCAAAGATGGCCTAAGGCATCAGGAACAGTAAGGAGGGGTAGGGATGTACCGGGTGTTGATTGCAGATGATGAGATGATTGAAAGGACAGTGCTTTTTAAGACGCTGGAAAAATATCTGAAAGGACAGTGTGAGATTTTTCAGGCGGAAAACGGAAGACAGGTCCTGGAAATCTATGAGAGGGAGAGGATACAGATCCTGATCCTGGATATTGAGATGCCGGGAATCAACGGGATTGAGGCGGCAGAGAAAATCCGGGAACAGGATAAGGAGTGCAGTATTATTTTCCTGACTGCATTTGACGAGTTCTCCTATGCCAAGAAAGCGATTACGGTTCGGGCTCTGGACTATCTGCTGAAGCCTTATGACGAGCAGGAACTGATATTGGTTATGGATGAGGCCATGCGGCAGGCGGATGAATGGGAGGGGAGAAAAGCTAAGATCCAGGGCAGGGAGACGGCGGGAGATGGAAAAAAAGGCGGGGAGAACATGAAAAGCCCCGGGCAGCAAGGGCAGACGGCTCACATCCGGACAGAGGATTCCCGGACTCAGGCCGATGAAGACGGGGAGGAATCCGGCAAAGTGCGGATGGATAAAGTGACAGAGATGATTTTTCACTATATACAGGAAAACTATATGTATGATATATCCATGCAGGACTTGGCAAAAACCATGAATTATTCGGAGGCTTACTTCTGCCGTCTGTTTAAGCAGTGCTTCAGCAAGAATTTTACATCCTACCTTACGGAGTACCGGGTAAAGGCAGCGAAAAAAATGCTGGAGCAGCCTACGGTCAATGTAAAGGACGTGGGAAAAGCCGTGGGCTATATGGACTCTAATTACTTTGCCCGGGTATTTAAGCGGATTACGGGGCAGACGCCTACAGAATACCGCTTGTGCATATTTCAGAGGAAATAATAATAATTTATCAATGGGTTGTGGGAAGTGTATAAAGGAAAATAATGTTTTGGTTAAAATTGTCCTATGTTTCACAAAAATTTACAGTGTTCATGGGACGATTTTTTTTCTATAATAAATACAAGCATTAAAAATCTGTTAAAAGATTTTTGTTAACGCGAAGCTTATAAAAAGAGGAGGAAGTGTATCATGAAAAAGAAATTAATTGCTTCAGTTCTTTGTGCCGCAATGGTGGCAGGAAGCCTTACAGGCTGCGGGTTAAAGTCCCCGGACGAGCCGACTACTGCGGCTCCGGCGGCAGAAACTACTGCGGCGGCAGGCAAAGAGACTGCAGCAGCAGGCGGCGCATCCGGCGGTTCGTCAGGAGCATACAATACCGATGACATGCCGGCGATCACCCTGGTATATGCAGAGGTTAACCCCTTGGATACGATTGTGGGCCAGATGGCTACTGACTTTAAGACAAAGGTTGAGGAACTTTCCAACGGCAAGATTACCATTGACGTGCAGGCCAGCGGCGTGCTTGGCTCTGAGAACGACGTGCTGGATACCATGCTTGGCGGCGGCGGAACCATTGACATGTCCCGTATTTCCGCATTTGCCCTTACAAGCTACGGCGGCGAAAAGTCCATGCTTCTGTCTCTGCCCTACACGTTTGTAAACCGTGATCATTTCTGGAACTTTGCTACCAGCCCTCTGGCAGAGGAGTTTTTGCTGGAATCTCAGGAGAACGGCTCCGGCGTAAGAGGACTGTACTATGGCGAGGAGGGATTCCGTCATTTCTTCACTGTAAAGGAGATTGCAGGCATTGAGGATCTGAAGGGCATGAAGCTGCGTGTGTCCAATGACCCGGTTATGAACGGACTGGTAGAGGGACTTGGCGCTTCTCCGACAGTTGTATCTTTTAACGAGCTGTATTCCGCTTTGCAGACCGGCGTTGTGGACGGCGCGGAGCAGCCTATTGCAAACTATAAGTCCAACGCATTCCCGGAGGTTGCCCCGACACTGATTCTGGACGGACATACGCTGGGCGCCGTACAGGTTATTATTACAGATGAAGCGTGGGAGAAGCTGACAGTTGATCAGCAGGCCATTATTATGGAAGCCGGCAAATATGCGTCTGAGCAGAACAGAGCCAACTCTGAGAAGAAGGAGAATGAGGTTCTGGAGCAGTTAAAGAGCGAGGGCGTTAATGTTGTTGAGGTAGCTGACATTGCTCCATGGCAGGAAGCAACTAAGAAAGTTATCGAGGACAACACCAAGGGCAACGAGGACTTGTATCAGCAGATTCTGGATCTCCAGTAAAGACTCGGTTCTTGGATAAGACGGAGTAAGAAGTGGGCACAGAGGGGTCACACGCCTCTGTGCCTTTTATAAGCCAGAGGGAAGTTTCAGCAGGCTTTTTTCCGGCTTCATATGAAGGAGGGGTTTCTATGCCAGAGATTTTTAAAACCATTGACAAGATTAAACCGGCATATGATTTTACATACAAGATCGTTATGATTATCTGCAAACTGTTGCTGATTGCCGACATCCTGATTACCAGCATGGCGGTGGTTGGACGGTATGTTCCGTTTGTTCCGGACCCGGCATGGAGCGAAGAAGTGGTTCTGACCTGCATGTCCTATATGGCGGTGCTTTCCGCAGCCTTGGCCATCCGCAGAAACGCACATATCCGCATGACCGCCCTTGACCGGTATCTTCCCAAGGGGCTGGTTAAGTTTTTGGATATTTTGGCAGATGTGGCAGTGCTGGCGCTGTCCCTGATTATGATCGTAGTTGGATGGCAGTATGCCAGCGGGCTCGGGGCAAAGGGCAGCTATGTGAGCATGCCTAATGTATCCAGGTTCTGGATGTATTTCCCGGTTCCCCTGGCCGGGGTTGCCATGCTGGTTTTTGAACTGGAGGCAATCTATAATCATATTAAGGGATTCTTTGTAAAGGAGGAGGCATAAGTATGAGTGTGGATACAATGGCAATCGGCATTTTGCTTGGCAGCTTTTTTGTAATGGTATTTTTGCGGTTCCCTATTGCCTATGCGGTAGCGCTTTCCTCGGTGTTCTGTCTTTTAGCACAGGGCCTGCCTCTGACTACGATTTGTCAGCAGATGGTTAAGGGAATCAGCTCTTTCAGCCTGATGGCAGTTCCCTTTTTCATTACCATGGGGTGCCTTATGGGCTCCGGCGGAATTTCGGAGAAACTGATTGCCCTGGCCAATGCCTGCGTGGGATGGATGCGGGGCGGCATGGCCATGGTTAATATTGTGGCATCATATTTCTTCGGCGGCATCTCCGGTTCGGCATCAGCGGATACCGCATCTCTTGGCTCTATTTTGATTCCCATGATGGTGGATCAGGGGTATGATGATGATTTCTCTACGGCAGTAACCATTACGTCCTCCTGTGAGGGCCTTTTGGTTCCCCCCAGCCATAATATGGTTATTTATGCCACTACGGCAGGCGGGATTTCTGTGGGAAGCCTGTTTTTGGCAGGATATGTGCCAGGTGCGCTTCTGGCCCTGTCCCTGATGGTTGGCTCCTATATTATTTCTGTAAAGCGCAACTATCCCAAAGGCGAGAAGTTCAGCGTTATGAATCTGATTAAGCAGCTGAGCGTGTCTTTCTGGGCTCTGGCAGCAGTTCTCATCGTGGTGTTCGGCGTTGTGGGAGGGTGGTTCACTGCCACGGAGTCAGCGGCTGTTGCGGTTATCTACAGCCTGTTTGTCAGCGTATTTGTATATAAAGGGCTTGACTGGAAAGGCGTGTGGAGAGTTCTCGGGGACTGCGTTGATACATTGTCCATCGTGCTGATTCTGATTGCCACTTCCAGCATTTTCGGCTACTGCCTGACCAGGCTCCATGTGCCGGATCTGGCGGCAAATGCGATTACAGGGCTTACCAGAAACCCGATTCTTCTGGCTCTGATGCTGAATCTGATTCTGCTGGTATTGGGATGCATTATGGATATGGCGCCCATTATCTTGATTGCTACTCCTATTTTGCTTCCCATAGCCACTTCCATTGGGCTGGACCCCATTCAGTTCGGCATTATGGTAGTGCTTAACTGCGGTATCGGGCTTCTGACGCCGCCTGTAGGCGCAGTGCTGTTTATCGGTTCAGCAGTGGCCAAGGTGCCTATGGAGAAGGTGGTAAAGGCGACGCTGCCGTTTTACCTGTGTATGATTATTACGCTGCTTTTGATTACCTTTGTACCGGGAATCAGTTTGTGGCTGCCCCAGTTGCTGGCAAAATGATTTTGTGATAAGATTGAGAGGTCAAGGACGCATGGTCTTTGGCCTCTTATTTTTATGCCTGCGGCGGCCGTGCTGCCGCTTTGAAGGCTGCAAAAAGGCGCCAGGAGAAAGGAACAGATGATGAGAAGGACGCTATTGGCATTTTGCATGTTTGGTATGCTGGCTGCAGGAAGCGCAGTCTGCGGCTTGGCCGGCTGCGGCAGGAACCGACAGGATTCTCCTGCCCCGGAGTTTGTGCTGACCTATGCGGAAAATCAGCCGGAGGATTATCCTACCACCAAAGGAGCTTACCGGTTTGCGGAACTGGTGTATGAGAAGACTGGGGGGAAGGTGGAGATTCAGGTCAGCGCAGCAGGTGTTTTGGGGGAAGAGCAAAGTACGATTGAGCAGATGCGGTTTGGCGGAATCGATTTCGCCCGGGTGTCATTGTCTTCCCTTTCGGATTTTGTTCCTGGAATGAATGTGCTTCAGATGCCGTATCTGTATACGGATACAGAGCATATGTGGCAGGTTCTGGAGGGAGAGATCGGGGACAGATTTTTGGATTCTCTGGATGGTTTCGGCCTTGTAGCCCTGTCCTGGTATGATGCGGGGGCAAGAAATTTTTACAGCGCCGCAAAGCCTATTGAAAGGCTGGAGGATATGAAAGGGATGCGGGTTCGGGTGCAGGAATCAGAGCTGATGAAAGCAGTGGTGGAGGCGCTGGGAGCTTCTGCAGTTCCCATGGCCTATGATGAGGTGTATTCGGCCCTGGAAAAAGGCTCCATAGATGCAGCGGAAAACAACTGGCCTTCCTATGATTCCATGAGACATTATGAGGTGGCGCCTTTCTATACAGTGGATGAACATACCCGGGTCCCGGAGATGCAGCTGGTATCAGAGGTGACCTGGAAAAAACTTCCTGAGGAGTACCATGAGATTATCCGCCAGTGCGCCAGGGAGTCGGCAGCCTATGAGAGAAGGCTGTGGGCGGAAAGGATTCAGGAATCGGAAGAGCGGGTGAGGAGTGCCGGATGCCAGGTGGTGGAGCTTTCGGCAGAGGAAAAGGGCAGGTTTCGGGAGGCTATGCTTCCTATTTATGGGGAGTACTGCAGTGATTATATGGATATTATCGAGGAAATTCTGGAAGCCGGGAAGCGGTGAAGGGCGGCCTGTTTCAAAACCATAAAAAACAGGATAAAATCTTGTATTTATTTCAAAACAGCAGTATAATACAGTTCGCAATATTCTAGTTTATACTTTTTTAATAAATGAAAGGGGATGTCTATGTATCTTTTATTTTTGGCAGTATGGCTGATCTTAAACGGTAAGGTGACAGTGGAAATTCTCCTGTTCGGCATCGTGATCTCGGCGGCGCTGTTTGCATTTACCTGCAGATTTCTGGATTACAGCTTGCGCAAGGAGATTTTGCTGCTTCGCCTGATACCCTTTTTCATCAGGTATTTCTGGGTGCTGGTGAAGGAGATTTTTAAGGCCAACGTGTGCGTCTTAAAAATCATTTTTTCTCCGGACCTGCAGCCGGAGCCGGGATTTGTGTACTTTGACACGGACTTTAAAACCGGCACGGCAAAAATGCTGCTGGCCAATTCCATTACTCTGACGCCGGGAACCATCACAGTATCCGTGGAGGGAGACAGGTTCTGCGTCCACTGTCTGGATCAGGAACTGGCGGACGGCGTTGAAGATTCGGTGTTTGTAGAATTATTGAAGGAAATGGAGGCGGAGGAAGCAAAATGGAGCTAATACAGCAGGCGTATAACGTGTTGATGACAGCCATAATCGTGGTTCTGGCCGGGCTGATAATCTTAAGCATCGTCCGTTCCATCCTGGGGCCGGGAATCTCCGACAGAATCATTGCAGTTAATATGATCGGAACCATGGTCATTATGATAACTGCGATTTTTTCCGTACTGCTTGATGAAAATTACCTGGTGGACGTATGCCTGATCTATGCCATGATAAGCTTTCTGGGCGTGGTGGTGCTGTGCAAGGTTTACACCGGCGTATACCTGCAGAGAAAGCACATGAAGGCTGATCTGATGGCTATTGAGGATAACCTGAAGAAGCAGGAGGCTTTGGAGGAAGAGGAGGCGCAGATATGACAGGTGCATGGATTCGTTTTGCGGTTTCTGCAGGGTGCATGGTCCTGGGGCTGGTGTTTATGGTGTCAGCGGTGTTTGGCGTAAACCGGTTTAAACATGCCCTGAACCGGATGCATGCTGCGGCCCTGGGAGATACTCTGGGGATTTTGTTTGTGATATTAAGCCTGATTGTCATGCGGGGGATTTCCATGGATTCCTTGAAGCTTTCCATGGTCATCATATTTTTCTGGATAGCATCTCCGGTGTCAGGCCATATGATCAGCCGTCTGGAAGCCATGACTGATGAGAGGCTGGGGGAGATTACCGTATTAGAAAAAAACAATGGCATTCTGGTAGACATGCCGGATGAGGAGAGGGCGGATGTGCAGGCATCCAGTAAGAAAGGAAAACGGAAAAAAGGAGGAAAAGGCAGATGAGGCTGTTTGAGTGCATTCTTTTGCTTAGTTTGATTGTGTGTGCCATGTCAGTGGCTTTTACGAAAGATCTGCTGACTTCAATTATCATTTTCATGTCTTACAGTCTGATTATGTGCATTATCTGGATGATTCTCCAGTCGCCTGACCTGGCCATCACCGAGGCGGCCGTAGGCGCAGGAGTTACCAGCATCCTGTTTTTCCTGACATTGAAGAAAATCAGGGCAATCCGAAAGGAGGACGGCAGTGAGCAGGAAGAAGGATAATTACGAAACAAGCCGGTGGAGGAAATTTAAAAGCTGGGTGGACGGGGAAACGGACCCCTTAGACCATGGCATGGAGGCCCATGAGGCCATCCCGCCCAGAGAGGATATCTATGACAGCCCGGCTCATGAAAAGGCTGTAAAGGAGGAGCTGTCGAGAATTTACGGCGAAGACAGGAAGGCCGTGCTGAGAGCCAGAGGAATCCGGTATTTTCAGAGATTTTATAAGGTCATGTCCGTCGTATTGTGCTTAGGGATTATCATGGTGCTCTTGTGGACGGTTGCGTCTCTGCCGATTACGGGCAATGCCAGCAACCCGGACAACAATGAGGTTGCAGCAAGGTATATTGAAAAGGGGCTTCAGGAGACGGGAGCAGTCAACATTGTTACAGGCATGATTCTGGATTACCGCGCGTTTGATACGTTTGGCGAGTCCTGCGTACTGTTTATCGGCTCCTGCTGCGTGCTGGTACTTCTGCGGCTGGACGGGGACAGCAAAAATGAGAGCATCAGAAAGATGATAGCAGAAAGCGATGACAGGCATTTTGAACCGAAAAATGATATTATTCTTCAGAAGTGCGCCTGCGTGCTGGTTCCCATTATTATGATATTTGGAGTTTACATTGTGCTTAACGGCCATTTGTCGCCGGGAGGCGGGTTTTCCGGAGGCGCAGTCCTGGGTTCCGGCTTGATTTTATACTTAAATGCGTTTGGCTATGGGAAGATGGGGAAGATGTTTACAGAAAAGCTGTATAAGCGGATTACATTATGTGCTTTAACATTTTACTGTCTGGCAAAAAGCTATTCCTTCTTTACAGGGGCCAACCATCTGGAAAGCAAAATCCCCCTGGGAACTCCGGGGGCAATCTTGAGCAGCGGCCTTATACTGCCTCTTAACATCTGCGTGGGCCTGGTGGTGGCGTGTACCATGTATGCGTTTTATACCCTGTTCAGGAAAGGGGGCATGTGATTGCCATGGATGTAAGTCTGGTAGAACACCTTTTATTGAATATTGAAGAGACGGTATCCATTGTCCTGTTCGGCATCGGATTTACCATACTTTTGCTGCACCGGAACCTGATTAAGAAAATTATGGGAATGAACATCATGGATACGGCTACCTATCTGTTTTTGGCGTCAAAGGGCTATATTACAGGGCGTGCCGTGCCCATCGTGGTGGACGGGATTCAGGATGTGTCCGCCTACATTAACCCGGTCCCCAGCGGCCTGGTGCTTACCGGCATTGTGGTGTCCGTAAGTACCACGGCGCTGATGCTGGCTTTGACCATCCGCCTGTATGAAAGGTATCATTCCCTGGATCTGGATGAGATTCTGATTTTGGCCAAGGAGGAGGAACAGACATGAGCTTTGTGCAGAATTTTCCGTTTTTCTCCATTATCCTCGCCATGTTTTCCGGCATCGTGTCATCGGTTTTAAGCGGAAAAAAAGCCAGGAATTTAAGCCTGGCCATGATCGTGGTGACCACGGCGCTGTCTGCGGGAACTCTCGCTTTCTGTCTTAAGACAGGGCAGAGCTATACGTATATGATGGGCCATTTTCCGGCTCCGTGGGGAAATGAGATCCGCGCCGGAGTGCTGGAAGGCGTGACAGCGGTTCTCTTCGGCGTGGTCATGTTCCTGTCCGTGGCAGGGGGGATGACTCACACGGCTGAGGATGTGGAGGATGGCAAGTTAAACCTGTTTTATATTATGATCGATTTGATGTTAAGCTCCCTTTTGGCATTGGTGTACACCAATGACTTATTTACTGCCTATGTGTTTGTGGAGATTAACACTATCGCAGGGTGCGGTTTGATCATGATCCGCCAGAAGGGGCGGAGCATGTCAGCAGCCATCCGCTATATGATTATGAGCCAGCTGGGGTCTGGTCTGTTTCTCATCGGCTTAAGCCTTCTGTATGACGTAACAGGGCATCTGCTTATGAGTCCGGCCAAAGAATCCGTGGAGCTTTTGGTGGCTTCCGGAAGTTACAGGCTGCCCCTTCTGGTGATCATGGCAGTTGTCAGCGTGGGCCTTGCCATTAAAAGCGGCCTGTACCCCTTTCACTACTGGATTCCGGATACCTATGGGTATGCAACCCCTACAGGAAGCGCAGTACTGTCAGGCCTGGTGTCAAAAGGATACATTTTCCTGCTGATAAAGATTTTTTACCGGGTAATCGGGTATGAGAACCTGGTAGGAGCCCAGATGATCAATGTCCTGTACCTGTTTGGCGTGGCGGGAATGGTTATGGGGTCTGTCCACGCCATACAGGAGACGGATACCAGAAGGATGATCGCCTATTCTTCAGTGGCCCAGATTGGCTATATCTATATGGGCATCGGCCTGGGAACCACAGCGGGAATGGTGGCAGCCGTGTTTCACATTTTTGCCCATTCCGCCACGAAGGCGCTTCTGTTTATCAGCGCCGTGGGGCTTTATGAGGTGTCAGGTGACAGGAAGGATTTTGTCAGCCTGCGGGGCGCAGCTTACAGAAACCCTCTGGCAGGCATCGGGTTTGCCGTAGGCGCATTGTCCATGGTAGGATTCCCCATGCTGTCAGGCTTTATTTCGAAGCTCTTGTTTGCCACGTCGGCCTTTGACAGCCCCACCAAAATGCT
Source organism: uncultured Hungatella sp. (assembly GCA_947089145.1). Lineage (GTDB taxonomy): Bacteria > Bacillota > Clostridia > Lachnospirales > Lachnospiraceae > UBA3402. Next base: position 33,350 of record CAMUJH010000030.1, read on the forward strand.
GCCTACCCTGTTTGTGCTGGCAGTCAGCACCACGTTAAATGCCATTTACTTTTTAAGGCTGGTAATCACGCTGTATTCCAGGCGGCGGGAGGGGGATAAGCCGCTTCCGCCTAATCCGGTGAAAAAAAGCAGCCGGGGGCTTAAGTTTGCCATTGTTTGTTTTATTGGGCTGAACCTGGTACTGGGCATGGCTTCGCAGCCCATTGTCCAGGCCATTACAGACGGACTTGCTATGTTCGAGTAGAAAGAGGTAAAGATTATGGAGGGAAATATGATTTTACTGCTTCCGGTGGTCTGCCCTATTTTGGCAGGCATTCTGGTACTGGCAGGAAAGGTGTTCCGGAAGGACCGGAAAAGCCTGATAGGGGTTTCGCTGGCAGTTCTTGTGCTTGAGGCCGGGCTGACTGCATGGGCTTTGACATCGGGAGGAAGCCTTTTGGTGTGGAGGCTGACAAAACAGATGGATGTCAGTTTTCACGTGGATGACATCAGCCGGCTGTTTGCGGCTTTGACGGCGGCAGTGTGGCTGCTGGTGGGAATTTACTCTGTGGCGTATATGTCCCATGAGGAGGAGGAACATCGGTTTTTTGGGTACTATCTCATCGTAGTCGGTGTTCTTATGGGCCTGAATTTCTCAGCCAACCTGATTACCATGTACGTGTTTTTCGAGCTGATGACCCTTACGTCTCTGCCTCTGGTACTCCATGAGCGCAGCAGGGCGGCGGTGATGGCAGGACTGAAATATCTGTTTTATTCAGTGGCAGGCGCATTTCTGGCGCTGTTTGGAATTTTCTTCCTGGCAGGGACAGCGGACAGTCTTGCCTTTACGGCGGGAGGCGTTTTAACTGACGGGATGATCGCCGGGAAAGAAGGGCTTCTGCTGGCTTCTGCACTTTGTATGATTGTGGGATTCGGAGCCAAGGCAGGCATGTTCCCTCTCCATGGATGGCTTCCCACAGCCCATCCGGTGGCACCTGCATGCGCCAGCGCGGTGCTCTCCGGACTTATTACCAAGGCAGGCGTCCTGGCGGTTATCCGGGTGGTTTACTTTATTATAGGGCCTGACAGGCTGCGGGGAACCTGGGTGCAGAGCGTGTGGATACTTTTGGCGCTTATGACCGTATTTATGGGGTCTATGCTGGCATACAAGGAGCCGGTGCTGAAAAAGCGCCTGGCTTATTCCACGGTGAGCCAGGTCAGCTATGTGATGTTCGGACTGAGCCTTTTAAGCCCTGTCGGGTTTGTGGGCGCTTTAAGCCATGTGGTGTTCCATTCCGTTATTAAGCATACCCTGTTTTTGGCGGCGGGAGCGATTATCGTAACCACAGGCTGGACCCGGGTGGAGCAGATGCGGGGTCTGGGGCGTGTAATGCCCTTAACACTTGGCTGCTACACGGCGGCATCCCTTGCACTCATCGGCATTCCGCCGTTTTCCGGCTTTGTCAGCAAATGGTATCTGGCTTCCGGAGCGCTGTCCTCCGGTACGGGAATCTGGTCCTGGGCAGGGCCGGCAGTGCTGCTGGTCAGCGCGCTTTTGACGGCAGGGTATCTGCTTCCCCTGACGATACAGGGATTTTTCCCGGGACATGATTTTAAAAACGAGGAGATTGAAAAAAGGAAACTGGCAGGAAAGGAACCGTCCTTATGGATGCTTGGCCCTATCGGGGTTCTGGCTGCGGCCGCGCTTCTATTGGGGTGCTTCCCCCAAAGCCTTGTGTCCATGATTGAATCAATTGCGGCGATTGTGCTTTGACGGAGGGATGAATATGAGCGATATAATACTGGCTGTGCCGGTGCTCCTTCCAATCATCGGCGGTCTGGCCATGCTGTTTCACCATTCAGGGGGAGAAATACGCTGGAGCCGGAACCGGGCGTATCTGGCAGCAGGACTGGTGCTTCTTAACAGCCTTATTGTGGCGGCGATTCTGGCCGGAGGAATTGACGGAGAACGCCGGCTGGTGGTGTTTAAATTGTATTCCTCTTTGACGGTAATGTTTAAGCTGGACCGGATGGGAGCCGTTTTTGCGGGCCTGGTGGCCTTTTTGTGGCCGCTTGCCACTCTGTATGCTTTTGAATACATGGAGCATGAGGAGAGGAGAAATACTTTTTTTGCTTTCTACCTTATGACCTATGGGGTAACTATGGGCATTGCCCTGGCGGGAACCCTGGTAACTTTGTATCTGTTTTATGAGATGCTTACGTTTGTCACTCTGCCTCTTGTACTGTTTCCCCTTACTCCTGAGGCCGTGCGTGCCAGCCGGGCCTATCTGTACTATTCTATAGGCGGCGCTGCATTTGCGTTTATCGGCCTGGTGTTTGTATTGGGATTCTCCTCCATAGAAACTTCGGAGTTTGTGGCAGGGGGAATGCTTGATTTGGCCCGGGCAGGGGAGAGCAGGAATATGCTGCTGCTGGCCTATGTAATGGCGTTTTTCGGGTTTGGCGTGAAGGCGGCGCTGTTCCCCTGCTACCGCTGGCTTCCCAAGGCAGCGGTGGCGCCTACCCCTGTAACGGCCCTGCTTCACGCCGTGGCCGTGGTAAAGTCCGGCGCGTTTGCCATTCTGCGGCTAACCTACTTTAGTTTTGGCATCGGATTTTTAAAAGGCAGCTGGGCCCAGTGGACAGTCATGACAGCGGCCCTGGTGACCATCGCATTCGGGTCTACCATGGCCGTGAAAGAGGTTCACTGGAAGCGGCGCCTGGCTTATTCTACAGTAAGCAATTTGTCCTATATTCTGTTCGGGGCAACTCTTATGAGCCCCTTTGGGCTGGCGGCGGCTTTAAGCCATATGGTTGCCCACGCGTTTATGAAGATCAGCGCATTCTTCTGTGCCGGCGCAGTGATGCATAAGTCGGGAAAGACGTATATTTATCAATTGGACGGCATGGGACGGAAGATGCCCATAACCTTCGGGTGCCTGACGGCGGCCAGCCTGTCTCTAATGGGAATACCGCTGTTTGCAGGATTTATCAGCAAATGGAATCTGGCCCAGGCGGCGTTTGAGTGCGGGGCTGGGGCGAACCATGCAGGCGCTGCCGGCTTTGTGGGACAATGGCTTCCCTGCGCAGGGGTGGCGGTAATTTTGTTCTCGGCGCTGATGACCGGGATTTACATGATGACCGTGTTAGTAAGGGCCTATTTTCCAAAAGCAGCCGAGGATGGGGCGGAAATGGAGAAGCCTGTTAAGGAGGAAGAAAATCACCCGGAGGTGACAGACCCCACCTGGAAAATGCTTGTGCCCCTTATGGTATTCACGGCGGTTATACTGATTATCGGCGTGCATTCGGCTCCTTTGATGGAATTTCTGATGAGGATTGGAGGTGAAGTGGGATAATGGATGGAATGGAGATTTTGATTCCCGGTATCTGCGGCATGGGAATGCATCTGAAAATGGACGGGTTCCGGCTGGTGTACACATTGATTGCGGTTTTGATGTGGGGCGTTGCCGGGGCGTTTTCCAGGGAATACATGGCTCATTATAAGAATAAGGCCAGATACTATGTGTTTTTCTGGGCTACTTTTCTGGCTACAGTAGGCGTGTTTCTGTCAGCGGATCTGTATACCACATTTATCTTTTTTGAAATCATGTCTTTTACCTCCTATGTGTGGGTGGCATTTGACGAGAAGACGGATAGCCTTCGGGCAGCGGAAACCTATCTGGCAGTGGCAGTACTGGGCGGCATGGTAATGCTTATGGGGCTGTTTCTTCTCCACAATGTTCTGGGAACCCTGAACATGGATGAAATAGGACCGGCGGCAAAGGCGGTTTTAGAGGGGAAGGAGACTTTCGGCAACGGGCAGGCCATCTGCGGGGCAGGAGGATTTGCGTCGCCAAAGGTGCAGCTTTATACGGCGGGGGGCCTTATGCTTTTCGGATTCGGGGCAAAGGCAGGATGCTTTCCCCTCCACATCTGGCTGCCTAAGGCCCACCCTGTGGCCCCGGCCCCGGCCAGTGCGCTGCTGTCAGGAATTCTGACCAAAGCCGGCGTATTTGGCGTGATTCTGGTGTCATGCGTGATGTTTGGAAATGACGGCGGATGGGGACTTTTGATTACAGGGCTTGGCCTGGTTACCATGTTTTTGGGAGCTCTTCTGGCGGTGTTTTCCGTTAATTTGAAAAGGACTCTGGCCTGCTCTTCTGTGTCCCAGATCGGTTTTATCATGACAGGAATCGGCATGTCCTGCCTGCTTTCCTGGGCAGGGGAGGGTAACCTTCTGGCAGTGCGGGGGGCGTTTCTGCATATGGTGAACCATTCTCTGATTAAACTGGTGCTGTTTTTATGTGCAGGTGCAGTGTTTATGAATCTGCACCAGCTGGAGTTAAATGATATCAGAGGGTTCGGCCGTGGAAAACCGGCCCTGTGCTTCTGCTTTTTAATGGGAGCCCTGGGAATCGGCGGCATTCCTCTGTGGAATGGATATGTGAGCAAGACACTGCTCCATGAGAGCATCGTAGAGTATGCCCATCTGCTGGAGGAGGGAGCCCTGGCAGGGGCCAAGGCCGCAGAGATGGGGCAGGGCGTCCCGGCCATGCTGCTGCCGATACTTACAAACCCGGCAGTGTGGAAGGCGGCTGAGTGGGTATTTCTGTTTACCGGAGGCATGACGGTTGCCTATATGGTGAAATTGTTTGTGGCGCTTTTTGTGGATAGGCATCCTGTCAGACAGGCGGAGTTTGACGAAATGTCTTCTCACTATATGAAGCCGTTAAGCAGATTTGTCCTGATGGGGGCAGCCGCGCTGCTTCCCGTGCTTGGGGCCGCGCCGCATCTGACCATGGACAGAATTGCAGATTTGGGGCAGGGATTTTTCCAAGGCACGGGCCATGCCCATGTGATTGCGTTCTTTTCCCTGACAAATCTCAAAGGCGGGCTGATTTCCATTGGCATCGGAGCAGTGCTGTATGGGGCAGTGATCCGGCAGTTTCTGATGAAGCCGGAAACCGGGGCAGAGAAAGACGGCGGGAGATGTTATGTAAATCGCTGGCCGTCCTGGCTGGATCTGGAGAACCTGGTGTACCGTCCGGTGCTGCAGGTGGCATTGCCGGGGATCTGCGGCGCCGTGTTCGGGGTTCTGGACAGGTATGTGATTTCCGTGCCTTTGAAAGTGTTTATGGCAGCGTCATCCGTCGCGTGCCGGGCCATGGATCACATGACAGACGGCCTTGTTGTCCTTATGCGGAAGACGGTATGCAGACAGCTGCCGGAACCAAAAGCCCATTTGGAAGGAAACTGGCTGGCTCATGTATTGGGCGGCATGGTAGACGGAATCAGGCTTTTATGGGAGAAGGTGTCTGGAAAGCGGAGAGAGGGCCAGGTAAGGATTTCTGCGGTTCATCACTTTATTGAGAGAGAGAAGCAGATGAAACACACCGGGGTACTGGTGGAACAGAGCTTTTCCTTTGGGCTTATTCTGTTCTGCATCGGACTGTGTTTGACCCTGGGGTATCTTCTGGCCGTGTTTTATCAGGGAATGTGACAAAAAGAGCAAAGAAAAACAGGCATCTCTTAAGTCCCTTTCGGACTTTTGAGATGCCTTTCTACGCTGGCCGCATTACGCAGATATCCCGTTAGAATCCTGATGGTCCTGGGCGGAGGTTTTGGAGTCCAGCTTTGGGATCTCATCCAGAGACTCTTTCTTATCCTGAATCAGCTTCCATCCAATCCAGATAATTAGGAAAGCCGCCGCCAGCTGAGGGATGGAGCGAATCCAGTAGTGGAGAGTGGAAAACAGGACAGAGGAAAGCCCGATCCAGTCCGAAAATCTCCAGAAGGCTGACCATACGTGATTCCATATGATGCTTACCCCCACAAAGATCAGCACAAAGGCCACTGGCTTCCGGTTTTTCAGAGCCCACCGGCGTATGTCTTCCGGCTGCATCTGAAAAAGGTAATCATCTTCCAGCGCATAAAATTCTTCGTCGGACATGGAGTTCAGATTGTGAGTGTGGAAAAAACTGTAAAACCACAGCACAGGAAGCAGATAAATCAGGGGAGGAAACAGGCTGCCAAACAAAGCTATGCCCACGAAAAAAAGAGCCATAATGCTTCCGCCCATTTTATAAAATCCCAAATACATCTCCCCTGCTCCCGGGATCAGGGAAATGAAAAAAGTAATTAGTTTATTTTTTTTATTCGTCATATAAGGGCACCTCCATATGAAAAAATGATTTGGAAAATTCATTGATTTTTCCGTTCCACTCCTGTATTTTTTCGTAGGCTCCCACATAAACAGGGACTGTCGATAACGTCTGCGGGAAGAGAGCGTACCGGCCTTTAAGCCGGGGCATAGCGATGATGAAACCAATGGAGCAGGCAGCAGCCAGGCCGACTTTCAGGCTGTAACGCAGCAGCTGAATCTTTTTTGAGAGATGGTTGCTGCCTGCAATGATTTGAACATCCGGCTGCCTGCTTTTTTCCAGAATGGAGGATTTTAGGTTGGCCGGAGCCGAAAGAAGTCCTCGTTCTTCCAGATAGTCTGCAAATTCTTCGGCTTTTGCCTGGTCTTTTGCCATAGTTTCCAGGGAAAAAATTTCAAAAGAAGCGTTATCCATGCAGTAAATCCTCCCTTCTGTACAGCTTGCGCAGCATGGCTTTGGCGCGGTAGATCTGGGTCTGAACCGTCTTCAGATTCTTTCCGCTTTTTTCTGCCATCTCAGCAGTACTCATTTCATAATAAAAATAATCCAGCGCTACCTGGCGGTAAGGCTCTTTCAGCTTCATGCAGCAGTCGTAAAGCTCCTGCCGCAGCGAGCTGCCCATAACTTCCTCCTCAGCGGCCGGCTTTGACGGCGAGCAGGCAATAAGGAACTGGCTGTCGGTGGGAATCTGTTTTCTTCCAGAATGTTTTAAGTAATCCAGGCATTTGCGGGAGGCAATTTTGCAAAGCCAGGCCCGCTCATTTCTGCCGTCAAAATAAGCCAGGCTTTTGTAAGCGGACAAAAAAGTCTCTTGGGTCAGATCCTGGGCATCAAAGTAATCATTGGTCAGTTGGAAGCAGATAGAATAAATCAGATTCTGGTATTTGTCAATCCACTGTTCCAGTTGCATATCTGCGTTAATCCCGCTCACCTCCCATCTATTTATTATAACGCCGGATCAGTGGGGTTGTCTTCAAAAGTTTTTTCTTTAACAATTTTGTGAGGCGCCAAAATTCCCTTTTCAAAACCTCTAAAACATAGTATAATAAACTTTGCATAAAAACTATATAAAATCATGAAGGGAGAAGAGAAGAAATGCAGCATAAGACATTAAAACCATTTCCGAAGGACTTTCTTTGGGGGGCAAGTACATCCGCATATCAGGTAGAGGGGGCTAATCTGGAAGACGGCAAGGGACCGTCCTGTCAGGACGTAAAGAATGTGCCGGAGGGGACTTCCGATTTGACAGTTTGCGCAGATCAGTATCACAGATATAAAGAAGATATTGCGCTTATGGCAGAGATGGGATTTAAGACATACCGTTTCTCCATCGCATGGTCCAGAATTCTTCCCGAGGGAACCGGAGAGGTAAATCCCAAGGGCATCGAATATTATAACAATGTAATCAATGAGTGCCTGAAATACGGCATCGAGCCTCTTGTAACCATGTTCCATTTTGATATGCCGGCGGCGCTGGACAAGCGGGGGTCCTGGTCCAACAGGGAATCTGTTGACTGGTTTTTGAATTTTGCAAAAGTGATGTTCGAGAACTTTGGTGACAGGGTAAAATACTGGCTGACTATTAATGAGCAGAATATGCTGACCATGGTAGGCCCGGTTATCGGAACGCTGGTTATTCCCGAAGGGTGCACCAATGTGTTAAAAGAGACATATCAGCAGAACCATCATATGCTGGTGGCTCAGGCCAAGGCTATGGCACTGTGCCATGAAATGCTGCCTGGGGCAAAGATCGGCCCGGCGCCTAACATTTCTCTGGTATATCCTGCAAGCTGCAAGCCGGAGGACAACCTGGCTGCTCAGAACTTCAATGCTATCCGCAACTGGCTGTATCTGGATATGGCTGTATACGGCGTGTACAATAACCTGGTATGGGCCTATCTGGAAGAGCATGACGCTACGCCGGAGTTTGCTCCTGGAGACGCAGAGGCGCTTAAGAGCGGCCATCCGGACTTTATCGGATTTAACTACTATAATACCGCAACCGTAGAAGCCAGCGACGGCACGGAAGATATTGACCCGGGTGCAGATCAGCAGACGGCCAGAGGAGAAGCTGGCTTTTATAAGGGATTCCGCAATCCCCATCTGCCGACTACGGAGTTTGGCTGGGAGATCGATCCCATGGGCTTTAGAGCTACTATCCGGGAGATGTATTCCAGATACCGTCTGCCCATGATCGTAACAGAAAACGGCCTGGGTGCTTATGACAAGCTGACAGAGGATGGCAAGGTTCATGATCCATACAGAATCGAATATCTGCGCAAGCATATTGAGCAGGTTCGTCTGGCTATCTCCGATGGCTGTGAGATGATGGGATACTGCCCATGGTCAGCAGTTGATCTGATTTCCACCCATGAGGGCATGGTAAAGCGTTACGGATTTATCTATGTGGACAGAGAGGAATTTGACCTTAAGACTCTGGACCGCTACCGCAAAGATTCTTTCTTCTGGTACAAGAAGGTAATTGCAAGCAACGGGGAAGATTTAGACTAAAACCAAGGCAAAGACAGAATAAAAAGGGGCGCTGCAGCTATTTTGGCTGCAGCGCCCCTTTTTCCGATGTGCCCGGCGGGCTGATATTATAAACAAAAAGGCAGAAGAATGAATCTAAAGCCGGTCATTAATTCCCGTTGATGCTTCTCTTAACATAAGTGGTATGCAGCAAATGGTGGGCTTTCTCACTTCCCGGTTTTCCAAGGTAGGTATCATACAGTTCCTTAATAGCCGGATTTTCGTGAGACTTGCGGATCGGATTGTTCTTATCGGAATCATACAGCACTTTTGCCCTTAAGGCACGGATATCCACAGTATTGCGCACATATCCCGGCTGCTGCGGCTGGCCGCCGCCGTTGATGCATCCTCCTGGGCAGCCCATGATCTCGATAAAGTGGTAGTCAGCCTCACCGGATTTTACCTTGTTCAGCAGTTCTCTGGCATTGCCAAGACCGGAGGCAACGGCAACCTTTACTTCCATGCCGGCCACGTTGTAAGAAGCTTCCTTGATGCCGGCCATTCCTCTTACGTCGGTGAAGTCAAGGCTGGGAAGTTCTGCGCCGGTCAGGGTTTCCACAGCAGTCCTTAAGGCTGCCTCCATAACGCCGCCTGTGGTTCCAAAGATTACAGCGGCTCCGGTGCCAAGGCCCAAAGGCGCATCGAATTCTTCGTCAGGAAGCGCAGTAAACTTGATGCCCACTTTCTTAATCATGCGGGCCAGCTCTCTGGTAGTCAGGGAGTAGTCCACATCCGGAACGCCGTTGGCAGCCTGGTCAGGCCTGCCAATCTCAAACTTCTTGGCTGTACAGGGCATGATGGATACGGAAACAATGTCTTCCGGCTTAATGCCGCTCTTTTCAGCATAGTAGGATTTGGCAATGGCGCCGAACATCTGCTGAGGTGACTTACAGCTGGAAAGATTCTCGGTCATATCCGGGAAGTAGTGCTCGCAGTATTTAATCCAGCCCGGAGAGCAGGATGTGATCATGGGAAGCACGCCTTTGTTCTGAACCCTGTCAATAAACTCATTTGCCTCTTCCATAATGGTAAGGTCAGCACTGAAATTCGTGTCAAATACTTTGTCAAAGCCGATTCTCCGAAGGGCGGCAGCCATTTTCCCCTCCACGTTGGTGCCGATGGGATAGCCGAATTCCTCGCCAAGCCCTGCGCGGACTGCGGGAGCAGTCTGTACGATAACGTGCTTGGCCGGGTCGGCAATGGCTTTCAGCACGTCATCAATCTGGGATTTCTCCTGCAGCGCCCCTGTGGGACAGACAGCGATACACTGACCGCAGGATACGCAGCTGGTTTCGCCCAGGCCCATGTCAAAGGCAGATCCGATAAATGTGGCAAAGCCCCTCATATTGGCGCCGATAACCCCGATGCCCTGAGTCTTCTCGCAGACAGCCGCGCAGCGGCGGCACAGGATACATTTGGAGTTGTCCCTGAACATATGGGCGGCGCTGTCGTCGATGCAGGAAGGCGTCTTCTCGCCGTCGTAGTAAGATTCGTCCTCAACGCCCAGTTCTTTTGCAAGCTGCTGAAGCTCGCAGTTGCCGCTCCTTACGCAGGAGAGGCATTTTCTCTCATGATTGGACAGCAGAAGCTGCAGGGTTTTCTTGCGGGATTCCAGCACTCTTGGGGTATTGGTCCATACTTCCATGCCGTCGTTAATGGGATATACGCAGGAGGCCACCAGACTTCTTGCCCCTTTGACTTCAACTACACAGATACGGCAGGCGCCGATTTCGTTGATTTCCTTTAAAAAGCAGAGAGTAGGAATCTCGATATGAGCCAGCCGGGCCGCTTCCAGGATGGTGGAACCCTTGGGAGCGCTTACTTCTAAGCCGTTAATTTTAATTGTAATATTCTCCATTCCGATTCTCCTCCATTACTTCTTGTAGATTGCGCCGAATTTACATTTTTCCATACAGGCGCCGCACTTAATACATTTATCCTGGTCAATGACATGAGGATTGCGCACGGTTCCGGAAATGGCGTTGTTTGGACAGTTGCGTGCGCACAGGGTACATCCGCGGCACTTGTCAGCGTCAATCCGGTAGGACAGAAGCGCCTTGCATACGCCCGCTGGGCAGCGTTTCTCCTTAATATGCGCCTCGTACTCGTCACGGAAATAGCGCAGCGTGGAGAGAACCGGGTTAGGCGCAGTCTGCCCAAGGCCGCATAGGGAGTTATCCTTGATGTAGTAACACAGTTCTTCCAGCTTATCCAGGTCTTCCATGGTGGCCTGGCCTTTGGTGATCTTGGTGAGGATCTCCAGCATGCGCTTTGTCCCCACGCGGCAGGGAGTACATTTGCCGCAGGATTCTTCCACGGTGAACTCCAGGAAGAATTTTGCGATGTCTACCATACAGTCATCTTCATCCATGACAATAAGGCCGCCGGACCCCATCATGGAGCCAATCGAGATCAGATTGTCATAGTCAATGGGAATATCAAAATGCTCTGCAGGGATGCAGCCGCCGGAAGGTCCGCCGGTCTGGGCTGCCTTAAATTTCTTGCCGCCTGGGATGCCGCCGCCGATCTCCTCGATAACCTCCCGAAGGGTGGTACCCATGGGAATCTCCACAAGACCGGTGTTGTGAATCTTGCCGCCAAGGGCGAATACCTTGGTACCTTTGGATTTCTCCGTACCCATGGACGCGAACCACTGGGCGCCGTGAAGGATGATCTGGGGAATGTTGGCATAGGTTTCCACGTTGTTTAATATGGTAGGCTTGCCGAAAAGGCCTTTCTGAGCCGGGAACGGAGGACGGGGCCTGGGTTCGCCGCGGTTGCCCTCGATGGAGGTCATAAGGGCGGTCTCCTCGCCGCACACAAATGCTCCTGCGCCCAGCCGCAGGTCAATATCAAAGGAGAAATCGGAACCAAAAATATTATTGCCTAAAAGTTCCATCTCCCTTGCCTGCGCAATGGCAATCTTTAAGCGCTCCACGGCAATAGGATACTCGGCACGGACGTAGATATATCCCTGGGAGGCTCCGATGGCATAGCCTGCAATCGCCATGGCTTCCAGAACCGCATGGGGGTCGCCTTCCAGAACGGAACGATCCATAAACGCACCCGGATCACCCTCGTCGGCGTTGCAGCACACATACTTCTGATCAGCATCATTTTGCTTGGCCAGCTTCCACTTTAATCCCGTAGGGAATCCGCCGCCGCCTCTCCCCCGCAGGCCGGAGTCCAGCAGACACTGAATAACGTCGTCGGGAGTCATCTCTGTCAGAACCTTGCCCAGGGCTTCATAGCCGCCGGTGCCTATGTATTCCTCAATAACTTCAGGGTTGATAATGCCGCAGTTCCTGAGGGCGATACGGTGCTGTTTTTTATAGAAATCCGTGTCAATAAGGGCTTTTACATTGCCCGAGGGGGTTACGGTTTCATTGTACAGAAGCCTGGTAACCACTCTTCCCTTTAATAAATGTTCGCTTACGATCTCCGGAATGTCCTCTACCTTAACCATGGAGTAGAAGGTGGCATCCGGATAGATAATCATAATGGGACCTAATGCGCAAAGGCCGTGGCATCCGGTCTGGACAACGGATACTTCTTCTGTCAGGCCGTTTTTTTCGATCTCAGCCTTTAAAGCTTCCATAATCTGCTGGCTTCCGGAGGAAGTACATCCTGTTCCGCCGCAAACCAATACGTGTGAACGATACATCTGAGTTCCTCCTTATTTGATGTCTGCACCGCTTAAGGTGTATTCTTCTACAATATGGCCGCCGATGAGGTGACGCTCCAGCACTTCCTCGGCCTTCTCCGGGGTCATCTTAATGTAGGTGATCTTCTGCTTGCCGGGTTCCATAACCTCTACAATCGGTTCATACTGGCATAAGCCGATGCACCCGGTCTGGGTTACGGATATCTTGTCTGTCAGGTTCTTTTCCTGAACCAGGGATGATAATTTGGTGAGGACCGGCCTTGCGCCGCTTGCGATTCCGCAGGTGGCCATGCCTACCACGACTCTGGTATGGCTGTGGTCTTCCGCACGCATGCTTACCTGGCTCTGCATTCTTTCACGAATGGCTTTTAACTCTTCAAGAGATTTCATATGCTTTCTCCTCCAATCTGGCGGTCAGTAGATGGCGCCGCCGTCTGTTTCCAGTTTATTTTCATTGAGATAATCCATGATATAAGCGGATATATCCGGTGTGTCAAAAGGGATATCCCCAAGGACCTGACGAAATTCCCGCGTATCCAAAGCAAAGGATCGGCCGTTATATTGGTAGCGGTATACAAAATCGGTTTCAGGATGGTAAACAACCAGGGTATGTATGGTAGTGCTGATATCTCCTAAAGGCATTCTGTCAATATGGGACAGGACAAAAACAGCGGTTACCGTGGTTCCAACCCCTGGTTCTGACGTGATGGCAAAGCTGCCGCCTGTGCTTTCTGCAGCAAGCTTAAAAAAAGGGACTCCAAGTCCTACCTTGCGGGTGGTGCGGCTGGTAAAAAACGGGTCTGTGACCTGTTGTACCTGTTCCGGAGTCATGCCGCAGCCATTGTCGTCAATCACTACGGTAAGCCTGTCGCCGGAAAAATCGGCGTCAACGGTTATAGTCACCAGCGATGCCCCTGCCCGGGTGGAATTCTCCGCTACATCCAATACGTTTAAGGAAATTTCAGGCATCATGGCTATTTGTACTTGGCTAAGATGCCCGGCACGTCGTCGGGAGTCAGCCTTCCGTAAACCTCGTCATTGATCATCATAACCGGCGCCAGTCCGCAGGCGCCTACGCAGCGGCAGGAATCCAGGGAAAACCGTCCGTCAGGGGTGCACTCGCCGTTGGTTATGCCCAAAAGCTCTTCCAGCTTGCTGAAAATAGCTCCTGATCCTTTTACGTAACATGCTGTGCCAAGGCAGACGGAGATCTGATATTTGCCCTTAGGCTGCAGGGCGAACTGGGAGTAGAACGTGGATACTCCGTAAATCTTTTCCAGCGGGATTCCGGTTTCATCGGAAATCATGGTCTGGACTTCAATGGGGAGATAGCCATATATCTCCTGGGCCTGCTGCATAATGGGCATCAGGGCGCCTTTTGTGTCTTTCAGTTCGGCGATGACCTTTTTTAAAGCAGCTTCCTGCTCAGGAGTACCGCTGAAAGGAACATGTTCTTTCTTAGAAGCCATGTTAATATCCTCCTAACTAAATATAATTGAAATCTGGTAATATCTGAGCTACTACAAAATTCATGCAATCCATATAGTATCTTACCATGTTAATGACAAAAAATCCATAAGAATATCAGAAAAACAGAGAAGTATCCAAGAAAAGACTTGATTTTGCAAAAAAAGGAAGAAAAAAGACAGGGAAAAATAGGAAATATGTTGAACATCTTTCCGCTGAATGGTATTCTTATTGATAGAAAGGCGCAGGCAGGCGCATAAGGGGAGAGGCGGCCTGCCAGGTCCGTGCAGGGGTTCTTACGTCTGGACGGTTACATATTATTACCATAAGTCTATTTAAATCAGGAGGGGAATTATGACTGTAAGAGATGCGATGAATGTTCTTGGCGCAAGAGTTCTGGTAGGGGAGGAGCTTCTGGATCGGGAAGTGAGAAGCGCCTGCGGTTCTGATATGATGAGCGATGTGCTGGCATTTTCCAAGGATCACTCGATTTTGCTGACAGGGCTGTGCAATCCGCAGGTGATCCGGACTGCGGAGATGCTGGATATCGTGTGCATTATTTTCGTAAGAGGGAAAAAGCCGGACGAGACGATTCTGGAGATGGCGAGAGAGCGTGATCTGGTAGTGCTTGAAACGGGGCACAGAATGTTTTCTTCCTGCGGAATGCTGTATGAGGCAGGACTTCATGGAGGTGCAGTGTAATGGCGGATGTGATTGCTCTGACTTACGAGATTTCCCCGGACGACTTTACCAGGGCAGGGGAGGCCAGCAGCGATGTAAAGAGCAAGCTGAAACAGGTAGGGGTTTCCCCGGCGGCTATCAGGAAGGTGGCTATTGCCATGTATGAGGGGGAGATCAATATGGTGATCCATGCAAAGGGCGGGAAAATCACAGTGGAGATTTCTCCTGAGGAGATCAGGATGATCCTGGCTGACAGGGGGCCGGGGATTCCCAATGTGGAGCAGGCCATGCAGGCAGGGTGGTCCACCGCGCCTGACGAGGTAAGATCCCTAGGCTTCGGGGCAGGCATGGGCCTGCCTAATATGAAGAAGTATACGGACAATATGAGTATTGAGACAGAACTTGGGGTGGGGACTACCATTACCATGGTGGTGAAGCTGTAAGACAGGAGAAAGGATTCGGGTAACAGATCATAAAAATGGAGAGGGGTTGGAAGATGGATAAATTCTATCATTCCGTGCGGCTGGAGGCAGCCTTATGCAAGGGATGCATCAACTGCATTAAGCGCTGTCCGACCCAGGCTATACGGGTCAGGGACGGAAAGGCGCAGATTAACGGCAAATTCTGCATTGACTGTGGGGAATGCATCCGCATTTGCCCTCATCATGCAAAGATTGCCACTTATGACAAACTGGAGGTCATTCGTCAGTATGAGTATGCGGTTGCTTTGCCGGCTCCGTCTCTGTACAGCCAGTTTAATAACCTGGAGGACGTGAACATTGTACTGAATGCGCTGAAATTTATGGGGTTTGATGATGTGGTGGAGGTCAGCGGGGCGGCGGAGATCGTGTCCGAAGCTACCAGGCAGTATATTTCAGGACATCAGGATCAGGTTCCCATTATCAGCACGGCCTGCCCGTCGGTGGTACGTCTGATTCGGGTGCGTTTTCCCAACCTGATTCCCCATCTGCTTCCTCTGAATCCTCCGATTGAGGTTGCGGCGGCGATGGCGGCGGAGAAAGCTATCCGGGATACAGGGCTTCCAAGGGAGAAGATCGGCATCTTCTTTATTTCTCCATGTCCGTCCAAGGTAACTTATGTGAAGGCTCCCTTGGGCACGGAAAAAAGCCAGGTGGATCATGTGCTTGCCATTAAAGAGGTTTATCCGCAGCTTCTGTCCCACATGAAGGCAGTGGGAGAGGACCCGGAGGAACTGAGCGTTTCCGGGAAGATCGGCATCAGCTGGGGCCGCAGCGGCGGGGAGGCCAGCGGGCTGTTTTCAGAGAACTACCTGGCGGCAGACGGCATTGAGAATGTGATTCGGGTGCTGGAGGATCTGGAGGACGAGAAGTTTGACAATCTTCAGTTTGTAGAGCTGAACGCCTGCAACGGCGGGTGCGTAGGCGGCGTCCTGACGGTGGAGAACCCGTACGTGGCGGAAGTGAAGCTGAAGCGTCTGCGCAAGTACATGCCAGTGGCCCGAAGCCATATGGAAGAAGGGTCAAAGGAATATGTGCCCTGGACTACAGGAGTGGAATTTGAACCCGTGTTCCGCCTGGGCGACAATATGATGGAGAGCTTTTCCAGACTGGAGCGGGTGGAGCGGCTGTGCAAACGTCTGCCGGGACTGGACTGCGGTTCCTGCGGAGCGCCTACCTGCAAGGCTTTGGCAGAGGATATTGTCCGGGGCGAGGCCAGTGAGCGGGACTGCATCTATTATCTGAGGGAAAACCTCCACAAGCTGTCCCAGGAGGTGGCTGTCCTGGCTGAGGATTTGGCGGAGAGGGAAAGCGAAAACGGGGACAAGGGCAGGATGAATGCCCTGAAGGAATACATACAGATGATCTCGGAAGAGATGACGATTCTGGACAGCAAGGTGAAGGACGAAAGCGTGGGGGCGGAAGAGGAGTAGATTACGGCCCCCATGAAAAAGCCGGGACGCAGGGCAAAAAAGGGGCGGAATAAATAGGAGAGATGGATATATGACTGTGGAAGAATTGATTGGGAAAGGCATATTTCAGGTTGTTGTGGAGGGGGATGATCTTTCCAGAGAGATAACAGGAATCTTCTGCTGCGATCTGTTAAGCGTTGCCATGGGAAGGGCACCGTCAATGAGCGCATGGGTGACGGTTATGGGCAATGTAAATACCATCGCAGTAGCCACGCTGGCTGACGTGGCCTGCGTGATACTGGCAGAAAACGCACAGCCGGACGATATGTGCCGCGCCAGGGCGCAGCAGCAGGGAGTGACTTTGCTGGCGACAGAGGAGCCTGTTTTCGAGGCGGCCCTGAAAGTGCATCAGCTGATTCATGGCTGAACTATATTATGACCTGCACATCCATTCCTGCCTCTCACCATGCGGAGACGACGACATGACCCCGGCCAATATTGCAGGCATGGCGGCTGTTAAGGGTCTGGATGTGATTGCAGTGACGGATCACAACTCCTGTAAAAACTGTCCCGCTGTTTTGGCGGCAGCCCGGGAGTACGGGATACTTGCAATTCCCGGAATGGAGATTAACACGTCGGAGGAGGTCCATGCGGTGTGCCTGTTTGAGGAATTGGCGGCTGCTATGGATTTTGACGCCTATGTATATGAGCATTTGATGCCATTTCCTAATAAAGAAGAGATTTTCGGCAGACAGCAGATCTATAATTTGGAAGATCAGGTGTGCGGCACTGTGCCGAATCTGCTGATCAATGCCACGGATATTTCTTTTGAGGGGCTGTGGGAGCTGGTGCAGAGATTCGGGGGACTCATGTTCCCTGCCCATGTGGATAAAACCGCCAACAGCCTTATTGCCAACCTGGGATTTATTCCGCCGGACAGCAGGTTCACTGTGGCGGAGGTGAAGGACCTGACAAAGCTGCACAAGGTGAAGAGGGAGAATCCCTATCTGGAAAAGTGCAGGATTATCAGCAATTCCGACGCCCACTACCTGGAACACATTCATGAGCCGGAACTGTCGCTGCATGTAAGGGAAAAAAGCGTCAGAGGGGTGCTGGAGGCACTGGCCGGAGAGAACGACGGAAAATAAGTCCCGCCGCGGGACGAGAGGGACCATATTTTATGACAACAGTTTGCCATACATGTATACACTGCTGCCGCCTTGAGGAAGGGCAGCGAGGACTGTGCGGGGCGAGAAAAAATGTAAACGGAGAGATTGCGTGTGAGAATTACGGGCAGGTTACTGCTTTGGCTTTCGATCCGATTGAGAAGAAGCCGTTGAAAAGATTCCGCCCCGGAAGCCTGATTTTGTCAGCAGGCAGTTACGGGTGCAATTTACGGTGCCCGTTTTGCCAGAATCATGCCATTTCTCTTGAGGCGCGCCGGGACTTTAAGGGTGACAGTGACAGAAAAAGCGGACAGCCAATGCTAAAGACCATATTTATGACTCCCGGGGAACTGGCAAAAATGGCATGGCAGCATAAAAAAGACGGCAATGCAGGGGTGGCATTTACCTACAATGAACCTTTGATCGGCTGGGAATTTGTCCGGGATACTGCCAGGCTGGTGAAGGAGTACGGCATGGACAGCGTGGTGGTGACCAACGGGACGGCGTCGCTGGAAGTGCTGGAGGAGCTGCTGCCTTTTACAGATGCCATGAACATTGATTTAAAAGGGTTTTCAGAGGAATATTATGGAAAACTGGGCGGCAGTCTGGAGACAGTAAAGGCGTTTATCGTCCGTGCGGCAAAGGACTGCCATGTGGAACTTACCACGCTGATCGTGCCCGGCGAAAATGACAGCGCAGAGGAGATGGAGGCGGAAGCCAGTTGGATCGCATCAGTGAACAGGGAAATCCCCCTTCATGTGACCCGGTTTTTCCCCAGATACCGCATGACAGACAGGGACGCCACAGACATAGGCCAGGTGTACAGCCTGGCAGAGACAGCCAGAAAGCATCTGGAATATGTGTTTACAGGCAATTGCTGACCAGGCGATCCGCCGCGGCGGAAGACGGGCCTTGGAGCTG